>JBBQYI010000019.1:0-44634 GCA_038208825.1 Sphingomonadales bacterium
TGACAGGTGAATGTTCGTCGCCTGCGCGATGAACAGCGCCGCCAGCGTCATATAGATGTTGGTGCCATCCAGGTTGAACGAATAACCGGTGGGCACCACCAGCCCGACGATGGGCTTGGGGCACCCCGCCGCCTCCAGCTTTTCCATCAGGCTGGGCAGCGCGGTTTCGGACGATGACGTGCCCAGCACCAAAAGCAGTTCCGCCTTCAGATAACGCAGCAGCGTGACGATCGAAAAGCCGGCGAGCCGCGCCACGATCCCCAGCACGCCGAGCACGAAAATCGCCGCGGTCAGGTAAAATGTCGCCACCAGCGCCGCCAGATTGGCGATGGAGCCGATGCCATATTTGCCGATGGTGAACGCAAACGCCCCGAACGCGCCGATGGGCGCCGCCCGCATGAAGATCGCCACCAGCCGGAAAAACCCCGCTGCGGTTGCCTCCAGCAGCGTCACCAGCGGTGCCGCGGGCGCCCCCGCCAGCGCCAGCGCGATGCCAAAGCTGATCGCAAAGAACAGCACCTGCAACAGATTGCCATCAACGAACGCCCCCGCAATGGTTTCGGGGATGATGCCGAGCAAAAAGCCGCTGACGCTCGAATCATGCGCCTTGGCGGCGTAATCGCTCACCGCCCCGGCATCCAGGCTGGCCGGATCGATATTCAGCCCCGCCCCCGGCTGCACGACATTGGCAACAACCATGCCAACGACCAGCGCCAGCGTCGAAAACACCAGGAAATAACCGAACGCCTTGGCCGCAACGCGCCCGACGCCGCCCAGGTCCTTCATGCCGGTAATGCCGGTCGTGATGGTCAGGAACACCACCGGCGCGATCACCATCTTGACCAGCTTGATGAAACCATCGCCCAGCGGCTTCAACGCCACGCCGGTATCGGGCGCAAAATGCCCGATCAACCCGCCCGCAAGGATCGCGGCAAGCACCTGCACATATAACTGCGCATAAAGCGGCCGGCGCCCGCCCGGCGCCGGGTTTGGCACCGCTGCCGGTGGTGAAATCACGATGGCGCCGCCTCCCCCTGCTTCGCCCCGCGCCTGCGGGTGTTGCGCCACGATATGCACCACCGCCGCCCGCGCAACGAAATTCAATTTCTGGCCGTCGATTGGCAGCGAAAGCCATACCCCGCCGGGTTAACAAGCATGAACAGATGCTGCACTCGTTGTTCATCATGCCGACACCCGCACGCGCGCAAACACGCAGCACTCTCGAAAGGTTTCGCGCCGTGAAGACCAATCTCAAACCCTGCCATCTGCTGTCACTTTCGATGCTGCTGCTCGCCAGCGGCTGCGCCTATGATTACGCCAGCGGCCAGGCGCCCAATTACCCGTCCGATTATGATGCCGGGCTGGGCGGCGGCGAATATGTCCAGCCGGGCGATGTTTTCGGCGGCCAGGATGTGGCTTCCATCGATGTGTTCCTGCAACCGCTGGCGCAATATGGCCGCTGGGTGAACAGCAAATATGGCCGCGCCTTCCAGCCGCAGGCCGGGCAGGACTACCGCCCCTATGTCAACGGGCACTGGGGCGAAGACCGCTTGTGGATCAGCGAAGATTCCTGGGGCTGGGCCACCGATCACTATGGCCGCTGGGGCTTTGACGATGATTTCGGCTGGGTCTGGGTGCCTGGCACGCGATGGGCGCCGTCATGGGTCGCCTGGCGCGAAGATGATGGTCAGGACGTGGTCGGCTGGGCGCCGATCCCGCCAGGCGTCAACTATTCGATCGGCGTCGGCTTTGGTTCCGGCTTCTACTATGATGATTTCAACAGTTGGTATGCGCCAAGCTGGGTCTGGGTGCCGCGCACCAATATCTACCAGCGCGGTTTCGGCGGCCGCGTGCTGCCGTGGAACTATGGCCGCAACTACTGGCGCGGCAGCCAGTGGAACTACAACAGCGGCTGGAACGGCCGCCCCGGCTACAACCGCCCCGGCGGCTGGGCACCGCGCGACCGCGACCAATATCGTGGCAACGACCAATATGGCCGCCCCGGCTATCGCCAGCCGGACCGGCGCCCGGATGGCCAGCGCCCGGATGGCGATCGCTTCGACAGGCAACGCCCGGATGGCCAGCGGCCCGATGGCCAACGGCCCGGCTATCGCCAGCCGGACAATCGCCAACCCGGCGACACCGGCGGCTATTACGATCGCCGCAACAACCAACCGGGCCAGCGCCCGAATGGTGACCGCTTCGGCAACCAGCCCGGCAATACCGGCATCGTGCCGCCCTATCAGCAGGGCCGCAACAACGCACCGGCCACCGACAACAGCACCGGTAACGGCAACGGCAACGTCAACGGCAACGGCAGGGGTGACCGCGGCTATTTCGATCGGCGCAACCGCGATGGCGGCGCCGGCAACCGCGATCTGCCAACCGTCTATCGCGGCGTGAACCCGGCCGGCCAGCCTGCCGCCACGCCGCAGCAGCCACTTGCCCAGCCGCCGCGCCAGCGCGGCTATTTCCAGGCGCCACAGAACGGCAACACGCCGCCGCCGAACAATGGCGGCCGCCGCGGCGGCGATGGCGGGCGCCTTGGCGGCGATGGCGGGCGCCTTGGCGGCGATGGCGGCTATAATGGCGGCGGCAATACCGGCGGCAACCGCGGCTATGGCGGCACCCAGGCAGCGTCCCCGCCCCAAACCTACCAACGCCCGGCGCAAAGCTATGTGGCGCCGCCACCGCCGCCGCCACAGGCCCAGCCCAGCCCGCCGCCACAGCCGCGACGCGATGATTCGGGCAACCGCCGCAACGATTCCGGCGATCGGCCCCGCACGCAACCAAACTAGCATCAGGCACAGGGCGCGACGGACTGCTACCGCCGCGCCCGCCACCATCCGCAACGATCCGCGCCAAAACGCCGGGCTTGTCACAATAAACTTGCGCTTTGCGCCGCACTGCACCCAAATGGCGCTCCATGATCAGGAGCGCGAATGCAGGCGACGGCAGCCTTTGACGAAATGTACGGCCTCCCTCTCGGGACGGCCCGACCGAATGGTGCCCCGGTTACCGAGGCCTATCGCTCCATCCAGGGCTGGCTGGAAAATTCGCCGCCCGAACTGATGGCGACACGCCGGCGCCAGGCCGAACTCTTCTTCCGCCGCATCGGCATCACCTTTGCCGTCTATGGTGACAAGGATGCCACCGAACGGCTGATTCCCTTCGATATCGTGCCCCGCATCCTCGCCCGGAGCGAATGGACAGGGCTGGAGGCCGGCTTGAAACAGCGGGTCGGCGCGCTGAACGCCTTTCTCGCCGATATCTATGGCCCGCGCGAAATCCTGCGCGCCGGCATCATGCCCGAAGCGCTGGTGCTCGAAAATCCCGGTTATTGCGTCCATATGGCTGGCCGCAAGCCGCCGGGCGGCATCTGGACCCACATCGCCGGCATCGATCTCGTCCGCACCGGCCCCGATGAATTTTTCGTGCTGGAGGATAATGCCCGCACCCCGTCGGGCGTGTCTTACATGCTCGAAAATCGCGAGGTGATGCTCAAGCTGGTGCCCGAACTGTTCGATTCAGTGAAGGTGGCACCCGTCGAAACCTATCCCGAAATGCTGCTGGAGGCGCTGGCCTCCGTGTCACCCCGGCATGGCAATGGAAAGGGCGCACCGGTCTGCGTGCTGCTCACCCCCGGCCGCCACAACAGCGCCTATTATGAACACAGCTTTCTCGCCGACAAGCTGGGGATCGAGCTTGTCGAAGGCTCCGACCTGTTTGTCCGCGACGACATCGTCTACATGCGCACCACCGAAGGACCGGAACGCGTCGATGTCATCTACCGCCGGCTCGACGATGCCTTCATCGATCCGCTGGTGTTCAACCCGGCCTCGATGCTCGGCGTCCCCGGCCTGATGGCGGCCTATGGCGCCGGCAATGTCACGCTGGCCAATGCCGTCGGCACCGGTGTTGCCGATGACAAGGCAATCTATTCCTACATGCCTGAAATCGTTAAGTTCTACACCGGAGAGGAAGCCATCCTCAAAAATGTGCCGACCTGGCGCTGCCGCGAACCCGAAGCGCTGGGCTATGTGCTCGATCACCTCGCCGAACTGGTCGTCAAGGAAGTCGATGGGTCCGGCGGCTATGGCATGCTCATCGGCCCGCAAGCGCCCCAGGCCACGCTCGCCGCCTTTGCCGCAAAGCTGAAGGCCCACCCCGAAAAATTCATCGCCCAGCCAACGCTGGCGCTGTCCACCTGCCCCACCGCCACCGATGCCGGCATCGCGCCGCGCCATGTCGACCTGCGGCCGTTCGTGCTGACCGGTGCCAACGGCTCCACCATCGTCCCCGGCGGCCTTACCCGCGTGGCGATGACGCCCGGCTCGCTGGTGGTCAATTCCAGCCAGGGTGGCGGGACGAAGGATACCTGGGTGGTGGATGATGCGTAGCGCGGCCAGCGACCAGCGCGCAGCGCAGGGCGCGGACTCGCGCAAGCACGGCCAGCGGGGCGGCCGGCGCTCTTGCCGGCCGAACCCGTCTGACGTCACGACGCGGCTCTGCCGCGGCGCTTTGCAGCAGTTCACCCTCACCACCCCCACCCCGGCCCTCCCCACTCTCCGCTTCGCGGGGGGGGAGGGAGCAGCACGCCCCTTCCAAACCGGCCTCTCGCCATGCTGAGCCGCACCGCCGGCAGCCTTTACTGGGTCGGTCGCTACCTTGAACGCGCCGATTTCACCGCGCGCCTCATCGAAGCGACGCAGCGCCTTGCCGCCCTGCCCTCCTCCTATGGCGGCGCCAGCAATGCCTGGGAATCGGCGCTGGCGGCGACATGGATGACGGCAGCCCACAAGGAACGCGGGCTGGGCCTTGAAGAACAACCGGTCTGCGAATTCCTTGGGCTCGACCGCTCCAATTCCAGCTCGATGTGGTCGTGCCTTGATTCGGCGCGGAACAACGCCCGTTCGGTGCGCACCGCCTTGTCGTCACCGGCATGGGAAGCGATCAACGGCGCCTGGCTGGAAATGACCCGGCAGGGTGGGCAGATCCACACACGGGATTCGCTCGAAACCATGCTCGAAATCGTCAAGAACGCCGCCGCGGCCTTTGTCGGGGCGGCGCAACGCACCATGCTGCGCGGCGATGCCTTCTGGTTTCTCAACCTGGGCAGCGCCATCGAACGCGCCGATAATTCGGCGCGGCTGCTCGATGTCAAATACCACCTGCTGCTGCCGCGCGGGGAATCGGTGGGTGGCAGCCTTGATTATTTCCAGTGGACGACCATCCTGCGCACCGTTTCGGCGATGACAGCCTATCGCTGGGTCTATCGCGATTCGGTAAAGCCCTGGCTGGTCGCCGATCTGCTGATCCTCAATCGCCAGATCCCGCGCAGCCTTGCGTCCTGTTATGATGACATCCTGCGCCATCTCGATCTTCTGGGCAGCGCCCATGGCAAGCGCGGCCCGGCGCACCGGCTCGCCGCCGCCGGCCACACGCGGCTGTCGCACGGCAATATCGATGCGATCTTTGCCGATGGCTTGCACGAATATCTGACGCGCTTCATCGTTGAAAACAACAAGCTCGGCGAAGCCATCGCCGAACAATATCACTTTTAGAAAAGGGATTGCGGCGGCCAGATTTTGCCGCGCCGATCCGGGGAAAACATGCGTATCAAGGTCGATTATTCGACAACCTACGACTATTCGATGCTGGCCAGCGACGTCGTCCAGATGCTGCGCGTCGAACCGTGCGGCCATGATGACCAGCATGTCGTCGAATGGCGGCTGGATACCGA
Source organism: Sphingomonadales bacterium (assembly GCA_038208825.1). Classification (GTDB taxonomy): domain Bacteria; phylum Pseudomonadota; class Alphaproteobacteria; order Sphingomonadales; family Sphingomonadaceae; genus Sandarakinorhabdus. Next base: position 5,744 of record JBBQYI010000019.1, read on the forward strand.
TACCGACGGCCATCTGCGCCGCGGCACCGATGCGTTCGGCAACATCACCCATATGTTCTACGCCGATGCGCCGATCCGCCGGCTGGCGCTGCACGTGTCGGGCGAAGTCGATACGTCGGAAACCCATGGTGTGCTGCGCGGCACCGCCGAACCAATGCCGCCCGGCATCTTCCTGCGCACCACACCGCTGTCGACCGCCGATGATGCCATCAAGCAATTTGCCCGCGAATGCCGGCAACCCGAACCGCTCGACAGCTGCCACGCCATCCTGAATGGCCTGTACGATCGCATGACCTTCGATGCCGATGTCACCCACAGCCAGACCGACGCCATCCACGCCTTTGGCATTTCGGCGGGCGTCTGCCAGGATTACAGCCATATCTTTACCGCCGCTGCCCGCCACATCGGCATTCCGGCGCGCTATGTCTCCGGCCATCTGGTGCGCGCCGATGGCCTTGTCACCCAACCCGCCGGCCATGCCTGGGTCGAAGCGCATGTGCCCGATCTCGGCTGGGTCGGGTTCGATCCGACCAATGGCCAATCGACGACGGAGGCCTATCTGCGCGTCGCCGTCGGGCTCGACTATCTCGATGCCGCACCGGTGCGCGGCGCCCGGCGCGGCGGCGGCGATGAAACCATGGTGGTCAGCGTCACCGCCAGCGATTCACAGGCGCCGGCGATGAGCCAATCCCAGCGGGCCCATTCACAATCGCAGTCGCAATCACAAGCATGAGCGATTATGGCCAGGAACAATTCAGCGGCTTGGGTGGGGAAACGCCGACGATGACCTATTGCGTTGGAATCCTGGTCCGCGAAGGGCTGGTCATGATGGGCGACACCCGCACCAATGCCGGGGTCGACAATATCTCGACCTATCGCAAGCTGCGCGTGCTCGAAAACGGCAAGGATCGCGCCATTGCCGTGGCATCGGCGGGCAGCCTGTCGGTCACCCAATCGGCGCTCAGCCGCGTCGCGCTGGGCATCACCATGCCCGACAGCAAAAAGAAGGAAAATCTGAAATCCGCACCCACGGTGTTCCGCGCCGCCCAGATCATCGGCCAGGCCTTGTCCGAAGCCAAATCGTCGATCGACCTGGTGGTGCGCGATGAAAAGGTTTCAACCGACGCCAGCCTGTTGTTCGCCGGCTCCATCGACGGCCGCAAGACCCGCATGTTCCTGATCTATGGCGCCGGCAATTTCATCGAATGCCAATCGGACACGCCGTTCCTGCAGATCGGCGAGCATAAATACGGCAAGCCGGTGCTGGATCGCATGATCCATTTCGAAACGCCGCTGGCCGAAGCCATCAAGATCGCGCTGATTTCCTTCAGCGCGACGATGCGATCCAACCTCGCCGTCGGCCTGCCGATCGACCTCATCACCATCCGCAACGGCACATCAGCGATCGAAATCGCCTATCGCATCGACAATGAAGATGATTATTTCCGCGAAATCAACGATCGCTGGTCAAACGCCCTGCGCGCCGCCGCCGCCGCCATCCCGCTCCCCGTTTACGCCAGCCAGCCCGAACAAGTCGAAGGCGCCGACTGATTCCCCTCCTCCCGGCTGCGGGAGCGGGGGGAGACGCCCGCAAGGTGGCCCGGGTGAGGCTGTTTGCTATTCCGCCGTCACCGGCTGCACCGCTTCCATCGGCACCCGGCGCATCCACAGCATGACCGCCAGCACCAGGCCAATGGCCGCCACCCCGGTCATCGCCAGATAGCCCGGCGCACCCAGCCGATCGTACAACGGCCCCGAAATCAGCACGGCGGCCGCATAGGTCGGCGCATTGGCCAGGCCCATATAGATCATCTGCGCCGTCGGTGCCCGGTCATCGCCATGAATGGTCTGGATAAACCGCATGCCACCCAGAAACGTCGTCGCAAAGCTGAGTGAATGCAGCAATTGCAACGGGATCAGCACCCAGAACGGCGGCAGCGCCGCCAGCGCCGTCCAGCGCACGACCGCACCGATACCGCCGACGACGATCAGCGTTTCCGGCTTGAACCGCGCCGACCAATTGCCAAGGAACATCAGGAAACCAACCTCGGCCAGCGTTCCGACATTCCACAGCATGGAAATCTGCGACGACGACATGTGCTGCTGATTGGCCCAGACCAGCGATCCGGACGTATAAAGGAAACCCGCGCTCGCCTGGATCAACCCGGCGGCAAAGATGAACAGCGTGAAATTGGGGTTGCGCAACATGCCGAGCCCGCCCGACAGCCGCTCGATAAACGGCTGGGCGATTTCGGCTCGGGCCAGCACCGGCTCCTTCGGCATCCAGGCGCTGCCGGCGATCATCGCGGCCGAAATGAACAGCATGAAGCCCCAGATCGGCCAGAAACTGCCGGTCCAATCGTTCATCACGCCAACGACTGTGGTGCCGACAACGAACGCTGCCGACGCCAGCCCGCGCGCCACGCCATAGCTCGGGCTGCCGGTCCGGGTCAGCCGCAACAGCGCGGTTTCAACCACCGGCAACAGGCCCCAATACGCAATGTCCAGCACCAGGATAACGGCAAAGACCGCAACAAAGACATTGAGGAAATACAGCGCCGCAAAGCCCAGCGTCAGCAATATCGTGAACATGAACAGCGGTGCCCGCCGGTCGCTGCGGCCATCCGCCCACGCCGCCGTCAACGGCCCGGCCAGCGCCCGGCTGAACCCTGCAATGGCCAGCACGACACCGATTTCCGCGCCCGAAAACCCGTGCACCCGCTCCAGCCACAGCGGCAGGAACGGGATCAGGCAGCCAAAGCCGCCAAAGAACAGACAGGCAAGAACGGTCGATCGTACGGCGGGTGACGGATTCAATGGGGTGCTCCAGGGCGGCCCTTGCCCATGGGGCCACTAGTCGCCTACCAATGCCGCAAAATCAAGGGGAGTAGCACGATGACAATGCCAGCACTTTTCGACCTGACCGGCCAGACCGCGCTCATTACCGGTTCTTCGCGCGGCATCGGCAAGGCGATTGCGCACCGCATGGCCGAACACGGCGCCAATGTAATCATTTCCAGCCGCAAGGCGGACGTTTGCGAGGCCGCCGCCGCCGAAATCAACGCCGCCGTCGGTCGCACCGCCGCCGTCAGCATCCCCGCCAACATCGCCGACAAGGCCAGCCTGCAGGCGCTTGTCGATGCCACCATCGCCAGGTTCGGCCAGATCGATCACCTCGTCTGCAACGCCGCGTCCAACCCCTATTTCGGCCCCCAGGCCGGCATCAGCGATGATCAGTTCACCAAGATCCTGCAGAACAACATCGTGTCCAACCATTGGCTGATCGCCATGGTCGCCCCGGCGATGCGGGCGCGCAAGGATGGCACCATCACCATCATCTCGTCGGTCGGCGGGCTGAAAGCCTCCACCGTCATCGGCGCCTATTGCATCTCAAAGGCCGCCGACATGCAATTGGCGCGCAACCTCGCCGCCGAATTCGGGCCGGACAATGTCCGCGTCAATTGCATCGCGCCGGGCCTCATCAAGACCGATTTCGCCAAGGCGCTGTGGGACAATCCCGATATCCTGAAGGCCAGCACATCGGGCGCGCCGCTGCGCCGCATCGGTGTCCCCGATGAAATCGCCGGCATGGCGGTGCTGCTGGCCGGCAAGGCCGGTGGTTTCGCCACCGGGCAATGCTTCGTCATCGATGGCGGCGCGACGATCAGCTGAGGGTCACGGGGGGCAATCACGGCCCCCCGAGTCCAAACCTGACCGCCCAAAAAGCCCGCCCGCGCTACTCCAGCTCGAACGTCACCGCCACATTGATGGTCAGCGCAACTTCGCCCGGCGCAATCGGGGTTGAATCGGCTTCCTTGGCCCGCATCGTCATAATCATCGGGCGCGGGCCCGGCTGTTCGCCGCCGCTTTCCGAAATGGCGGCGATGCGCTTCACCTTCATGCCCGCGGCAGCCGCATACAGCATCGCCCGCGACCGCGCCGTCTTCATCGCCGACAACCGCGCCTCATCGAGCGCCGCGCTGCTGTCATCGACGCGGAAATTCGGCCCGCTGATCTGGTTCACCCCGGCCGCCACCAGCGTATCGACAATACGCCCGGCCTCGGCCAGCTTGCGGATGCGCAACGAAACCGTGTTCGATGCCTGATACCCCGTCAACACCGGCGGCTGGTTGTCGCCATAACGATATTGCGGTTGCAGGTTCAGCCCCGTCGTCTGGATATCCCGATCGGCGATGCCGGCGCGCTTCACCGCTGCCGCCACCGCGGTCATCTGCCGGGCATTGTCCGCCATCGCCGCGGCCGCGGTCGGCGCCATGGTCATCACGCCACCCGAAAGCTCGGCAATGTCGGGCGCCCGCGCCACCCGCCCTTCGGCTACGATCATCAGTGTCGTCGGCGCCGGTGCCGCCGCAGTCGGTGCAGCTGCCGGTACCTGGGCGGCGGCGCTGCCGGCCATCGCTGCAAGCCCGACGGCGGTTGCCAGAATGCCATGCTTGTTCATGTTCGGTCGTCTCCAATCGCGCGCGCGGCCAATCCCGGCGCCGGCCCGGCGGGCCATGCGCGCTTCTGACGCATCGGCGCTTTCCCCGACCTTAACGGCGACGCCCCTGAAAGCGCCCCGAACCCGGCTCAGCCGCGATCGCGCTGCACGACCCTGTACAACCACAACAACACGACAGCCCCCAGGATCGACATGATCCAGCCCGGCGCGCTGCCGTCGCTGTACCAGCCGAACAGCGACTGGCCGGCAAATCGCGCCAGGAACGCCCCGGCTATGCCGATCAGCATGGTGACCAGAATGCCGCCCGGATTCTGCCCCGGCGAAATCCATTTGGCGATCGCCCCGACGACAAGCCCGACAACCGCGGTTCCGATAAGCCCGATGATCGACATGATGGTCACTCCCAATTTTTGCGGGCGCGTTGCCGCCGGTTGCTGTTGGAACAGGCGCATCGTGGGCGATTCAGACCCGGCAGGCAATCACGCGCCAGGCAAGCGCCAATCGACGAGCGGCCGGTCGTTCATCGACACAGTGGCCCCGTTGGCAGAATTGTCCCGCCTGCGCCGTGGCATGGTCCCTTCGCAGCGCAGCAATCTTGCGCTATGTAGCGCTTGCAGGCAGTGACGTATTCAGCTAATACAGTGCTGCACCAAGGACCCGACAGCATGAATATGCACAACAAGTTGCCAGCCGAGGCCATGGCCCAGAATTATGCGTTTCCCGCGCCGTCGTCGGTCGATTCGGACCGGCCGAAAAACCGCTGGCTGTGGCCGCTGCTTGCCGTTGTGCTGGTTGCGGCAGTGGCGTTCGGCGCATGGAAAATGTTCGGCGCAAAGCCTGCTGCACCCGCCGCCACCGATAGCGTACCCGAAGTGACGGTGATGGTGCCGGGCACCACGATCGTCGCCGATGTCGTCACCGCGCCCGGTTCCATCGCGGCGCGCCGCGACGCGGCGGTGGGCGTGCAGGGCGAAGGCGGCCGGGTTACCCAGGTGCTCGTCGATGCCGGGCAATCGGTTCGCGCCGGCCAGGTGCTGGCGCGCATCGATAATGCCGTGCAATTGCAGCAGGTTCGCCAGCTCGAAGCAACGGTGCGCTCGTCCGAAGCCGATGCGGCGCTGGCCGAGGCCAATCTCCAGCGCGCGCTCAGCCTTGTCGCCAAAGGGTTCATCTCAAAGGCCGACATCGATCAGCGCACGGCCACCCGCGATGGCGCCCGCGCCCGGGTCGCGCTGGCCCGTGCCCAGCTTGCCGAACAACAGCAACGCCTCGCCCGGCTCGATATCCGCGCCCCGGCGGCCGGCCTCATCCTAGCGCGCAACGTCGAAACCGGCCAGATCGTCAGCCCCGGTTCGCCCGCGCTGTTCCGCCTTGCCGAAGGCGGCGTTCTGGAAATGCGCGCCCAGGTCGCCGAACAGGACATGGCCCGGCTGAGGCCCGGCATGGCCGCCAGCGTCACGCCCGTCGGCTCTGCAACCGCCTATCCCGGCAAGGTCTGGCTGCTCGATCCGGTGATCGATTCCGCCAGCCGCCAGGGTATCGCCCGCGTCGCGCTGGCCTATGCGCCCGGTCTGCGCGTCGGTGCCTTTGCCCGGGTCCGCATCGAATCCGGCGAAACCACCGCGCCCGTCGTGCCGCAATCGGCAGTGCTGGTGGATGAAAAGGGCAGCTTTGCCTTTGTCGTCGGCAGGGACAACAAGGTCGCCCGCCGCGCCGTCACGGTCGGCACCGTCAGCGATGCCGGCGTCAGCATCGCGTCGGGCCTGACCGGCAACGACCGGGTGGTGGTCAGCGCCGGTGCCTTCCTGCGCCCCGGTGAGACCATCGCCCCCGTCATCGCCCGCAAGGCAGGCTAAGGCACCAGACATGCGCAATATTTCCAGCTGGTCGATCAAGAATCCGATCCCGCCGCTCGTGCTGTTCTTTATGTTGATGCTGGCGGGGATCGTCAGCTTCATCCAGATGGACATCAACGATAACCCGGATATCGACTTCCCGGCGGCGCAGGTGATCGTCAGCCAGCCCGGCGCCGCCCCGGCGGAGCTGGAGAACCAGGTCACCCAGCGCATCGAAGCCGCCGTGCGCAGCGTCAACGGCATCGACGAAATCAGCTCCTATGTCAGCGAAGGCCAATCGCGGACCATGGTGCAGTTCGCCATCGGCACGCCGATCGACCGCGCCGTCAACGATGTCCGCGATGCCGTCGCCAACATCCGCAGCGACTTGCCGCAGGGCATTTTGCAACCGCAGATCCAGCGCGTCGATATTTCCGGCGGCGCCATGGCCTATATCTCGGTCGAAGCCGTCGACATGACTCTGGAACAGCTCAGCTGGTTCGTCGATGACAGCGTCGCCAAGAAACTGCTCGCCATCCCCGGCATGGCCCAGGTCCGCCGTTCCGGCGGGGTCAACCGCGAAATCCGGGTCATCCTCGATCCGGCGCGGCTGCAGGCCTATGGGCTGACCGCATCGCAGGTCAATGCGCAGCTGCGCCAGGTCAATATCACCGCCGCCGGTGGCCGCGCCGAAATCGCCGGTTCCGAACAATCGGTGCGCGTGCTCGGCAACGCCGCCAATGCCCGGGCGCTCGGCGAAACCCAGATCGCGGTCGGCAGCGGCCGCACCATCCGGCTCGCCGATGTGGCGGAGGTGAAGGACAGCTTTGGCGAACAACGCTCCTTCTCGATGAAGGACGGCCGCCAGGTCATCAGCTTTTCGATGACCAAGTCCAAGGGCTCGTCCGACGTCACCGTCTATGAAGAAGCGCAAAAGGCCCTCGCCAAGATTGCCAAGGACAATCCGCGCGTCAAATTCAACGTGCTGTTCACTTCGGTCGAATTCACCAAGCAGCAATATCACTCCGCCATTTCGGCAATGATCGAAGGCGCGCTGCTCGCCGTGGTCGTCGTCTTCCTCTTCCTGCGCGATTGGCGCGCGACGATGATTTCGGCGGTCGCCATCCCGCTGTCGGCGATCCCGGCCTTCTGGTTCCTCGACCTGCTGGGCTTCTCGCTCAACACGCTCAGCCTGTTGGCGCTCAGCCTTGTCGCCGGTGTGCTCGTCGATGATGCCATCGTCGAGATCGAAAACATCGTCCGCCACATGCGCATGGGCAAAACCGCCTATCAGGCGTCGATGGACGCCGCCGATGAAATCGGCCTCGCCGTCGTCGCCACCACCATGGCCATTGTCGCGGTGTTCCTGCCCGTCGGCCTGATGCCGGGGATCAGCGGGCAATTCTTCAAGAACTTCGGCTTCACCGTCGTGGTTTCGGTGCTGCTCAGCCTGGCAGTCGCCCGGCTCATCACCCCGATGCTGGCGGCGTTTTTCCTGAAAAGCCACGGCACCGCCGTCCATGGCGATGGCGCATGGGTGCACTGGTACATGCGCATCCTGCGCTGGTGCCTTGGCAACCGCTGGAAAACCATGGGCATCGGGCTTGCCGCGCTGGTCGCCACCTTCATCAGCTTTGGCACCCTGCCGCTCACCTTCCAGCCGCCGCGGGATTCGGACTTCTCGCAGGTGCAGATCACCCTGCCGCCGGGCACGACGCTGGCACAGACCGGCACCGTCGCCGAAGAGGCGACACGGGTGATCAAGACCTCGCCGATCGTCGCGTCAGTATTTTCGGATGTCGATATCGGCAACGCCACGGTGTTCGTGAACCTGAAAAAGGACCGGCCGATCACCAGCGTCGAATTCGAACGCACGATGGCGCCAAAACTACAGGCAATCCCCGATGCACGCGTCGGCTTCCAATCGCAGAATGGCGGCTTTTCAGGCCGTGACCTTTCGGTGGTGCTGGCCGGCAGCAACCCGGAAGTGCTGGAAAAAACCGCGCTCGGCATCATCGAGCAGATGCGCAAGATGCCCGAACTGCGCCAGCCGCGGATCGAAGGTGACCTGCGCAAGCCCGAAATCACCATCAAGCCGCGCTTTGACGTTGCGGCGCAGATGGGCGTGACCACGGCGGCGCTGTCCGAAACCATCCGCATTGCCACGCTGGGCGACATCGATCAGAATGTCGCCAAATTCTCGCTTTCCGACCGCCAGATCCCGATCCGCGTCGCCATAGCCGAGGATTCGCGCCGCAACATTTCGACCATCGAAAACCTGCCGGTGCCAACCGCAAACGGCGGCTCCGTGCCGCTGAAGGTCGTCGCCCAGGTCAGCTTCGGTGCCGGTGCTACCGAAATCCGCCGCTATAACCAGCAACGCCGTGTCGTCATCGGCGCTGATCTGGCGCCCGGCCTCGTCACCGGCGATGCCTCGCCAAAGATAGACGCGCTGCCGGTGATGAAGAACCTGCCGCAGGGCGTCGAGCGTGTCCGTCAGGGCAATGAAAAATGGCAGGGCGAACTGCTGCTCAACTTTATCGTCGCGGTGATTTCGGGCGTGCTTCTCGTCTTTGCCGTGCTCGTCCTCCTCTACAAGCTGGTGCTGCCGCCCTTCGTCAACATGGGTTCGCTGCTGCTCGCGCCGCTGGGTGGCGGCATCGCGCTGCACCTCACCGGCCAGGCGGTCTCCATGCCGGTGTTCATCGGCCTGTTGATGCTGCTCGGCATCGTCGCCAAAAACTCCATCCTGCTTGTCGACATGGCGATCGAGGAAATGGGCAAGGGCGTCGAACGCACCGCCGCCATCCTCGAAGCCGGGCACAAGCGCGTCCAGCCGATCGTCATGACCACCATCGCCATGGTGGCGGGCATGTTGCCGGTGGCGCTGTCGCTGGGCGGTGACGGCAGCTTCCGCGCGCCGATGGGCATCGTCGTCATCGGCGGCCTGCTGATGTCCACCGCGCTTACCCTGATGATCGTGCCGGCGGGTTTCAGCCTGGCGGTCGGCGCCGAAAATTGGCTGGCCCCGCGCATGAAGCGCTGGTTCACCAACAACGAAACTGGCAAGCTGTCGGCCGAAGACCGGCAGGCCAATCCCGGCGGGCCGGCACAGCAACCGGCGGAGTAAGCCGATACCAAGACGCTTCAGCCCGTTTCGGCTACCGGCGACGCCTTTTCACCGGATGCGGCTTGCGGCGACGCTGCTGCTGCTGGCGATGGCTTTCGTCTTCACCGCGGCAACAATCTGGCAGGGCAGCCACCCAATGCTGCCCTGGGTGCGCGCCTTTGCCGAAGCCGCGATGGTCGGCGGCCTCGCCGACTGGTTCGCCGTCACCGCGCTGTTCCGCCACCCGCTCGGCCTGCCGATCCCGCACACCGCCATCATCCCGGCCAACAAGGATCGCATCGGCGACAGCCTGGCAACCTTCCTCAAGGAAAACTTCCTCACCCCGTCCGTCGTCGCCCGGCGGCTGGAGGAGTTCGACATCGCCGGTGCCGTCGCCCGCCGCCTTGCCGCCGGCCGTGAAGCCACCCCGCTGCCAAGCACCGCGCTGCTGCCCGCCCCCGAACCCGCCGCCGGTGAAAGCATTGCGGCCGCCGCCCTGCCCGCCGCCTCACCGATACCCGCCACCCCCGCCACCCGCCGCCGCACCCGCGGCCTTGGCCCGCTGCTCGCCCGGCTCATCGAAGCGCTCGACCACACCGCCATCGGCAATCTGGTGCGGGAGGCGGCCAGCGACCGGCTGCGCGCCATGGCGCTGTCCCCCATCGTCGCCGACGCCATCGACACCACGCTCGACAAGGGCCGCCACGAACCGTTGATCGAAAGCGCCATTGATTGGGGCCTGCGCATGCTCGATGATCAGCAATCGACCATCCGCAATATGGTCAGCGAACGCACCAACTGGTTCCTGCGGCTCGTCAATGTCGATGAAAGCGTGTCGGAATCACTCATCAAGGGCGCCCGCAAGCTGCTCGTGGAAATGAGCGAGGATCCCAACCACCCGGTCCGCCGCCGCCTCGCCGAAAGCCTGCGCACCTATGCGTTCGATCTGCGCCATTTCCCCGAAACCCAGGCGACCGTCGAAGGCTTCAAGACCGATCTCATCGCCAACCCGGCGCTCGGCCAATGGCTGGCCAGCCTGTGGGACAGCGCCCGCGCCGGCATGGTCGCCAGCCTCAACAACCCCAACCCCGCCGGCAACAGCAAATTCGCCGCCGCCCTGCAGGCGCTGGGCACGCGGCTGGAAACGGATGCCCCCCTGCGCGGTGCCATCAACCTGCACCTGCGCCGCGCCGCCGTCGGCCTCGTCCATGATTATGGCGATGAAATCGTCGGGCTGGTCAGCGATACGTTCCGCGGCTGGGATGCCGGCACCGTCACCGAAAAACTGGAAACCGCCGTCGGCCGTGATCTGCAGTTCATCCGCATCAACGGCACCATCATCGGCGGCACCGTCGGGCTGGCCATCCACGCGGTAACGGTGGCATTATAAGAAGCATTAGCCGGAGGGGGCGAGCATCATGGTGGCTGTTACCGCACGATCCTTCGCCCGCATCGCCGTCAGTCTCGCATTCATCGCCGGCATCGCCACGCTGGGCCTCGCCGGCTTCGCCTGGTTCGGCAGCGAGGCCTATCTGAAGGGCTTTGCCAGTCCGCCGGCCTTCACCACCGCGATACCGTCCGACGCCACAACGCTCGCCCGCGGCGAACATCTGGCCCGCACCCGTGGCTGCCATGGGTGCCATGGCGATCAACTCCAGGGGGATGTGCATGATTGGGGGGGCACCGCCGTTGCGCCCAACCTCGCGCTGCTCGCCCGGCAACAATCGCCCGCCACAATCGAGCGCGCCCTGCGCCACGGCATCGGCCATGATGGCCACGCGCTTTATTCGATGCCGTCCTACAATTTCATCCGGCTGACGGATACGGATGTCGCCGCCATCATTGCTTTTTTGCGTCACACACCGGTCGTCACCACCGCCCTGCCCAAACCAGGACTGGCATGGCGGACGCGCTGGGGCCTCGCTACGGGCAATGACATGGCGGTTACGCCGGTCGTGGCGATGGTCCCGCAACTCGGCTGGCAGCAGAATCCCGATCCAGCCGTGCGCCGGGGCGAATATCTGGCGATGACCAGTTGCATCGAATGCCATGGCCTGACCCTGCGCGGCGATGATCCGTTCAACGGACCGGGCGGCGGCCCGCCGGATCTGGCCATCGCCGCCAGCTATGATCGCGGCGATTTCATCCGGCTGATGCGCACCGGCAAAGCCGCCGGCAACCGCGAAGTCGGCCTGATGAGCCGCGTCGCCCGGGGCCGCTTCGTCCATTGGACGGACGCCGAAGTCGATGACCTCTACGCCTTTCTTCGGGCGATGGGCCGCCGCGCCACACAATGATCAGCGCAGATTGCCCACCGCCCGCTGGATGCGGTTGCAGGCATCCTCCAGCACATCGTCCGATGTTGCATAGCTGATGCGGAACGCCGGCGACCCGCCGAACGCCGCGCCATGCACCACCGCCACGCCTTCGGCATCCAGCAGATAGGCCGCCACCGCCTCGTCATCCACCAACACCTTGCCATCGGGCGTCGTCTTGCCGATCAGGCCGCTGCAATCGGGATAGACGTAAAACGCCCCCTCAGGCCGCGGGCAACGCAGGCCCGGCGTCTGGTTCAGCATCGATACCACCAGGTCGCGGCGCTTCTGGAACGCCGCGTTGCGCACCTTCAGGAACGACTGGTCGCCGTTCAACGCCGCCACCGTCGCCGCCATGGAAATCGAGCACGGGTTCGACGTCGATTGCGATTGCAGCTTGGCCATCGCCTTAATCAACCAGGCCGGGCCACCGGCATAGCCGATGCGCCAGCCGGTCATCGCATAGGCCTTGGACGCGCCGTTCACCGTCAGCGTCCGGTCAAACAGGCCCGGCTCCACCTCGGCGATCGTCGAAAACTCAAAATCGTCGTAAACGATATGCTCGTACATATCATCGGCCAGGATCATGACCTGCGGGTGGCGCATCAACACATCGGCCAGCGCCCCCAATTCGGCGCGGCTATAGGCGGCGCCGGTCGGGTTGGACGGCGAATTGAAGATCAGCCACTTGGTCTTCGGCGTGATCGCCGCCTCCAGCTGCTCGGGCATCAGCTTGAAACCCTGGTCGAAACTGCATTGCATGATCACCGGCGTCGCCCCGGTATAGGCAACGATATCGGGATAGCTGACCCAATAGGGCGCCGGAATCACCACCTCGTCACCGGGATCGAGCGTCGACAGCAGCGCGTTGAAGATGGTCTGCTTGCCGCCGACATTCACCGTGATCTGGTCGAGCGCGTAATGCAGGCCGTTATCCCGCTTGAACTTGGCCTGGATGGCCTTTTTCAACTCTGGCGTGCCATCGACGGCGGTATATTTGGTCTTGCCGGCGCGGATGGCCTCGATCGCCGCATCCTTGACGAAATCGGGCGTATCGAAATCCGGCTCGCCGGCGCCAAGCCCGATGATGTCACGGCCTTCCGCCTTCAGAACCGCCGCCTTGTTGGTGACGGCAATGGTCGGGCTTGGCTGGATACGCTGGATGGCGGCAGAGAGGCGGGCGGGCGAAGACATGGCTGGCAAGGTTCCGGATCGACGGGGACGGCCCCGACTAGGCGCTTTGCACGCATTTCTCAACACGCGAACGCGATGATTTTGAACCGCAAGGCGCCCAAAAAAGCGCCAGGGCAAAGATCACCGTCAGCGGCGGCGCCGGCGCTTCAAACCAGCTGCGCCGGCATCAACCCGCGCAGCGCATTGCCGATGAAAAAGCCACTGGCCAGGTCCGCCGAGGTCAAATCCGCTTCCACCGCCCGGCCAGCATCGATCAGCGCCCCGCGCAACACGCCCGGCAACAATCCGGCGGTGAGCGGCGGCGTCAGCAGCATCCCGTCCCGCGCCACGAACAGGCTGGTGAAACTGCCCTCGGTCACCTGCCCGTCGGGCCGCACGAACACCACCTCGAACGCTCCCGAACCGATGCGCGCCGTATCATAGAACCCCCGATCGGTCGTCTTGTGCCGCAGCCGCCAGTCATCGACACCCACCGGCAGCGGCACCAAAACCACGGAAACACCACCGGAAACACCATCCGAAACCACCGCTGGACCCACCGAACACTGCACCGAAACCACCCCGGACGGTGCCGCCAGCAACCGCACACGCCCCGAAAAACCCTGCGGAACCGCCGAAATCACCGTGCGGCGCACCGATTCCACATCGAATTTGCCCTGCAAAAACATGGCGCTCGCCGCCATCCGCGCCAGATGCCGCTCGAGATCCGGCAGCACACCCGCCGTTGCCCGCATCGTTTCAATCAGATCGGGTGCCGCGCGCCGGTACAGGAACGCCGATTTTGCCAGGCACTCCGACCATTCCGCCGTCGCTTCGCTATCCGCCACTACCCCCGAACCCAGCCCCAGCCGCGCCGTGTCCGCACCATTTTGCACCACCAATGTCCGGATCGCGACGTTGAACACCGCATCCCCACCCGCCGAAATCGCCCCGATACTGCCGGTATAGGCACCGCGCGGCCCGGCTTCGACGTCGGCAATCACCTCCATCGCCCGAATCTTTGGCGCCCCCGTCACCGATCCACAGGGGAATAGCCGGCCCAGCACATCCGCCGCCACCACGCCGGGCCGCGCCTCGGCCACCACGGTCGACGTCATCTGCAGCACGGTCGGGTAGGTTTCGATCTCGAACAGCGCCGGCACCTGCACATCGGTGCCAACCCGCGACAGGTCATTCCTCAACAAATCGACGATCATCAGGTTCTCGGCGCGGTTCTTGGGGTCCGTCTGCAACGCCGCAGACCGCACCGCATCCATCGCCGCATCACCGCCGCGCAGCGCCGTTCCCTTCATCGGCCGCGCCATCAGCCGGCGTCCATCCAGCCGAAAGAACAATTCGGGCGAAAAACTGAGCAACCAAAGCGACCCGGTGAACACCAATGCACCATAGGGTGCCCGCGCCCCGGCCCGCAGCCGCGCATATAATTGCAACGGATGGCCACCCACCGCCACCGCCGCGGCAAAGGTCAGATTGGCCTGATAGATGTCGCCGGCGGCGATCAACCGCTGCACCTCGGCGAACCGCGCCGCATAATCCGCTTCGGTCAGCCCCGGCACGACCGCGCCAACCGCCGCCGGACCACCGCCCAACGCCGCGGCATCCACGCTTTCCTCCCGCGCGAACCGCCCGAACCACAGCAACGGCTCACCCGGCGGCGGCGACCGGTCCAGCCCCATCAGCCGCGGTTCCAGCGCATAACCCGCCTCGAACCCGGCAAATCCCGCCCATGGACCCATTTCACGCAGCCGCTGCAACGTCGGCAGCACCTCGGCAGGCACATCGGCAACCACGGCTTCCACAAGCCCGGTAAACAGCCGCGCCCGCCCCGCCGCCACATCGTCGAGCAAAACAAAGGGCAAGGCGGGATCGAACACCCTCCCTTCCTATCGCAATGGCACCGCCGGACAAGGCAGGCCCGCATCGGCATCGATCTTTATCGGCGCCGGTGATTGAATTTACCGCATCATGCCCCTGCCGCCATGCCTCGCTCGCCCAACCTTGGCTTGCCAAATTGCCGTCCGATGAACTGGGACGGGATGACAGAACAGCAGCAGAAGTGGTTCGCCAGCGTCCGTGCAAGCCTTGCCGAAAAGACCGGCCGACCGATGGCAGAATGGCTGGAAATTGCCACAATATGCCCGGAAACAAGGCCCCGCGCGCCAGCTCTGGCTGAAGGAACACCATGGCCTTGGCCAGAATTACGCCAGTATCATCATCGCCGAACTCGCCGCCTCCGCGGGGACGTCGGACCGGGCACCCGAATCCTCGCGGCCAGGCTATGGGCGGGCGCCGCCGCCAATGCCATTCGCGCTGCGCTGCAGGCCGAAATCGAGACCATGCCGGGCAGCGTCACCGGCCAGCGCAAGGGCTTTACCGGCTGGTCGCGGCGCTTCGCCTTCGCCGCCGCACGGCCATTGAAGCACGGCCAGGTCCGGCTCGGCCTCGCAATTGGCCCGAATATGGACGCCCGGCTCGAACCCGCCCGCAACGAAGGCTGATCCGAACGCCTCAAGGCCGCCTTGATTCTCGACACACCGGCGATCGATTCCGGCCTTTGCCGCCTGATTTTCGCAGCATTCGAGGCCAGTTGACGCGCCGGCGAATGGCGGATTCCGCCGCGTCGGCACCGGTGGATGTGATCCACGCCCATCGCCTTTACGGCGGGCTTGCCACGCCGGGCGCGAAACGCCACATCTGGCGCATGACCGAGAAACTCCCGCTCCAGGCCGTGATCGTGCCCGTTACCGCGCTTCAGCAGAATTGCACCCTGTTGTGGTGCACGAAAACCATGCGCGGCGCCTTCACCGATCCGGGCGGCGATATCGACCGGCTGCTTGCCGTTGCCAAGCAGCACGGCGTGACCATCGAAAAGCTGCTCGTTACCCATGGCCATATCGACCATTGCGGGCTGACCGGTGTGCTCGCGGAGCGGCTTGGCGTGCCGATCGAAGGGCCGCATCCCGATGACAAGTTCTGGATCGATCAGGCGGCGCTTGTCGGCGCGCAATATGGCATCGACGGCGCCGCGCCGTTCACCCCCGATCGCTGGCTGTTCGATGGTGATCAGGTGACCGTGGGTGAACTCATCCTCGATGTCTATCATTGCCCTGGCCACACGCCGGGCCATGTCGTTTTCCACCACGCGCCATCGAACCTTGCCATCGTCGGCGATGTGTTGTTCCAGGGCTCGATCGGCCGCACCGATTTCCCGCGCGGCAATCATGGCGATTTGATCCGGTCGATCACCTCCCGCCTGTGGCCCCTGGGTGGCGACACCGCCTTTGTGCCGGGTCATGGCCCGATGTCGACCTTTGCCCACGAACGGCAGAGCAACGCCTATGTTGCGGACCGGGTTCTTGCTCTGGATTAGGTCAGCGCGATCCAGACCGCCCAAAGGCTGAGTGATAGCATCACGATCCAGGTGCCAACGGCGCCGACTGCCCGCCAGATATTGGCGCCGGGTTGCGACATACCGATGGCATGGCAAAGCCGCACGACCACCAGCCCAACCGCCGGGAACCAGAGCGGTTGCGGCGCAATATCGAAGGAAAGCTCGATCGCCGCGATCAGGATCAGGCAGATCGGCACATATTCGGCAAAATTGGCGTGCGCCCGAATGCGCTGCAACAACACCGCATCGCCCCCGTCGCCGAGCGAAACCTTGGACTTCTGCCGGGTCTGGACCACCCGAACCGACAGCCAGAGATAGACAAGGCCGCACAGCCCGGCGGTCAACAGCGTCACGACCATCATTCGTCCCTTGTTTGTCTCGTTTCAGCCCTATGCCGGCGACCAGACCACGTCCAGTTTGTTATGAAGCGATGGGGGCGCAACCCGATAGGAGCGCGACATGAGCAAAGAACGTATCGAAGGCGCCGCTGAAAACATCGGCGGCAAGATCAAGGAAGGCGTTGGCAAGCTTGTCGGCGACAGCAAGCTGCAGGCCGAGGGAAAGGCCGATCAGGTTGCAGGCAAGGTCAAGAACGCCATTGGCGGCATCAAGGACGCGCTGAAGTCTGACGATTAAACAAACTGCGGCGACCCGGGCGGCAACGCCCCGGTCGCCGCAACATTTACCTTAGTTGGACGCGACCTTGGCCGGCGCGGGCAGTTTCTTTTGCAGCAGCGCATAGCTGCGTTGATACCAGACCGAGCCCGGATAGTTGGACCCGAGCACCGCAGCGGCTTTTTTTGCCTCTTCGGGGATGCCCAGCGCCAGATAGCATTCCACCAGGCGGTGCAGGGCTTCAGGCGTATGGCTGGTCGTATCGTAATTATCGATTTCGTTGCGGAACCGGGTGATCGCCGCCAGGAACAGGCCTTGATTCTGATAGAATCGGCCGATCTCCATTTCCTTGCCGGCAAGGTGATCGCGCGCCAGATCGATCTTCAACCGCGCATCGGCGGCATAGTCCGAATTCGGATAACGCCGGATCAACTCGCTGAGCGCATCCAGTGCCTGCTGCGTGATGCGTTGATCGCGCTGCACGCCGGAAATCTGCTCATAATAGCTGACCGCCACCATGTAATAGGCATAGGGCGCCTCACGGCTGCCGGGGTGCAGCGACAGAAAGCGCTGCGCCGATGAAATCGCTTCGCTGAAATCGCCCGCTACGTAATAGCTGTAGGCACTCATCAACTGCGCCCGGCGCGCCCACACCGAATAAGGGTGCTGGCGCTCGACTTCGTCGAACACCGCAGCGGCCTGCTTGTACTGGCGCTTGTCCAGCGATGCGCGCGCCACGAGGTACAGCGTTTCCACGTCGCGGGCGACATAGCTCTGGTCCTTCTTGCCCTTGTTGGTTGCACAGGCGGACAACGCCAGCGACCCGGCAAGCAGGAGAAGGACAGGGCGGAACGCACGGAATGACAGCATGCACCTGCCTTAGACCAAGCCGCGGCCTGCGCCAAGCGGCACGCGACGAGCGGTGCGCCGATCCTGGCGCGCGCTTTGACAACGACCTCAACGGCCACGAAACGCGATACTGCCCAAGGCTTCCCATGGCCCGCCGCAATAGCGCCATAGAGCGATGGCTGTTGCGAACGCATCAAAGGGTCGGAAATCAGCCGAAAGCGCCCGATAGCTCGCCCTTGCTACCATCGGTTCTGCCTTGTTCTGTACTGTCATGTGCGGCTGGAACCCCGCGCGATCTTGCGGAATCAACAGTGTGTCCCAGCCATCGGCGAGCTCGGCACGAACATCGACAAGCCCAGGCGACCGCAGTTTGAAGGCAACGCCGCTACCGCGAAACTGCACCTCGGTGACTGCGACCGCCGGGGGCGGCACCTGCCCGCACACCGCCTTCAACCGGCGCCGCACGGCATCCAGCTCGCGCCCCGGCAGTTGGTGGAACAAAGTCACATGCGCCGGCACCTGATTGCGTTCCACCGGAAAATGCAGCCGGCGCAGTGCCTCGAACCGCGCCTGCACACCTGGTTCAAGCAACGCCGTCAGCACCAGCGGCCGCGCGTCGAAGCCGCCTGCCACCGGCTATTCCTAGATGTCCTGCGGGCGCCGGCGGATGACCAGGTTGCGGATTTCGGTCATGTCCTCCATCGCAAAGCGCACGCCTTCGCGGCCCAGCCCCGAATCCTTCACGCCGCCATAGGGCATGTTGTCGACCCGGTAGCTTGGCACGTCGTTGATGACGACGCCGCCGACATCGAGCACGTCCCAGGCCTTCAGCATGTGGAACAGGTCACGGGTAAAAATGCCGGCCTGCAAGCCGAATTTGCTGTCATTGACCTCGGCCAGCGCCGCATCAAAGTCACTGAAGCGCGAAAAGAAAGCGACCGGACCAAAGGCTTCCTCGGTGTTCAACTTGGCCGATCGCGGCACATTTTCCAGCAGTGTCGCCGCCAGCATCGCGCCATCGCGATTGCCGCCGCACAACAAAGTCGCACCGGCAGCGGTCGCTTCCTTGATCCAATTGTCCAGCCGTACGGCTTCCTTCACATCGATCATCGGACCAACGAACGTCGCCTCATCGGCCGGGTTGCCAGCGATCAACTTCGATGTGCGATCGACCAGCTTGGCCTTGAACGCGTCATAAACAGCATCATGGACGATGATCCGCTGCACGCCGATGCAGGACTGCCCCGATTGGTAAAAGGCGCCGAACACCGTGCGATCCGCCGCATCGTCCAGATCAGCGTCCTTGTCGATGATCACTGCGGCGTTGCCGCCCAGTTCCAGCACGACCTTCTTCTTGCCGGCGCGGGCCTTCAGATCCCAACCCACATCGGGCGAGCCGGTGAATGACAGAAGCTTCAGCCGGTCATCCGTGGTGAACAGGTCCGCGCCTTCGCGATGCGCCGGCAAGATGGAGAAGGCTCCCGGCGGCAAATCGGTTTCGGCCAGCACTTCGCCGATGATGATGGCGCCCAGGGGCGTGCGCGACGCCGGTTTCATGACGAACGGACAACCAACCGCCAGCGCCGGCGCAATCTTGTGCGCAGCAAGGTTGAGCGGGAAATTGAACGGCGACACAAAGCTGCACGGGCCGATCGGCACTCGCTTCCACATGCCCTGATACCCACGCGCCCGCGCCGAAATATCAAGCGGCTGCACCTCGCCGGTCATCCGCACCGATTCCTCGGCCGCGATGCGGAACGTATCGATCAACCGCCCGACCTCGCCGCGCGCATCGCGGATCGGCTTGCCGGCCTCGATGCACAGTGCATAGGCGAGTTCGTCAAAGCGTTCCGTAAAGCGCGTCACGCAATGCGCCAGAACGGCCTGGCGTTCATAGGCCGCCATCTTCGCCATCGGCTCCGTCGCCGCTACCGCCGCCGCAATGCCGCGATCGATCGTCGCCGCATCGGCCATGGCGACGCGCGTCGCAACCTCCCCGGTATATTTGTCGGTCACTACCAGGTCGGTATTGGGCTGTTCTGCCTTGTTAGCGAGATACAGCGGATAGGTCGCGCGCAGGCCGGTCATGGTTTTCCCCTATTCAGACTGTCAGAACGACCTTGCCGGTCGCCTTGCGGTCCATCATCCAGCGGATCGCCGCGGGGCCTTCGTCAAGGCTGAAGTGCTTGGAAACATGGGGCTTCAGCTTGCCCGCCCGATACCATTCCAGCAGTTCTGCCATATTTTCGCGGTGCAGCTTTGGTTCGGCCTGCGTGAACGCGCCCCAGAACACGCCGACAATCGACGCGCCCTTGATCAGCGGCAGGTTGAGCGGCAGCTGCGGGATGGCACCCGCAGCAAAGCCGACAACCAGATAGCGGCCATTCCACGCAATGCCGCGGAACGCCGGTTCGGCGTAACGGTCACCGACCGGATCATAAACCACATCAACGCCCTTGCCGCCGGTCAAAGCCTTGATGCGATCCTTCAGATCCTCGGTCGCATAGTTGATCGTTTCGTCGGCGCCATATTCGCGGCACAGCGCCAATTTTTCATCGGACGACGCGGCCGCAATCACCTTGGCGCCCATCAGCTTGCCAAGCTCCACCGCGGTCAGCCCAACCCCGCCGGCAGCGCCCAGCACGAGCAACGTCTCACCGGGCTGCAAACGGGCGCGCTGCTTCAGCGCATGGTGCGAGGTGCCATAGGTCATTGTGAAACCACTGGCGATGTCGAACGGCATATCGCCCGGAATCGGCACGATTTGCGACCGGTTGGCGATCACCTGTTCGGCATAACAGCCATTGCCGGTCATCGCGACGACGCGGTCACCTACGGCGACATCGGTGATGCCTTCGCCGATCGCATCAACAACGCCGGCGGCTTCCCCACCAGGCGAAAACGGCAGCGCCGGTTTGAACTGGTACAGGTTCTGGATAATCAACGTATCGGGAAAATTGACCCCGGCGGCATGCACCTTGACGCGCACCTGCCCCTTGCCGGGCTCCGGGGTCGGAATGTCCTTCACCACCAGCTTTTCGGGTGGCCCGTGTTCGACGCACAAGACTGCCTTCATTATCGTCACTCCCCATCGCGCAGCGGCCGTCGCCAAACGACTGTCGCCTGCAGCATCTACTGAACGGCCTGCACCATAACGGGGGTAACGCCCCTGTCTACCGTTGCTCAGCCCGCAACACCCCCGGCGGGCAGCCCCATCGCGCCTTGCAACGCCTCGCCAAATAGCCGAAATTCGGGTTCACGCGGGCTGCCCACCCGCCATGCCAGCGCTACCCGCCGCGCTGCGCCGCTGACCGGCCGCGCGATCAGACCGGATCCGGCGATGATCCCAGCATCCAGCGCCAGCTTGGGCAACAGCGTCTGGCCCAGTCGCCCCGCCACCATCTGGACCAATGTCACCAGCGATGTGCCGCGCGCCGAAGGATCGGCACGCAATTCAGGGCGGCCGCACACCGCAAGCGCCTGATCCTTGAGGCAATGCCCGTCTTCCAGCAGCAACAGGTGCGAATCATCGATGGCATCCGGCGAGACGAACGGCGGCGGATCGATCATGTCGCCAGGGTGAAAAACCAGGAAAAACGGATCGTCGAACAGCGGCATCGTATCGACCGTGCCACAGTCCCAAGGCAACGCCAGCAACACCAGGTCCAGCGTGCCGCGCGCCAAAGCTTCACAGGCCTGTGCGCTCATGTCCTCACGCAGATACAGCTTCAGGTCAGGGTATTGCGATCGCACATGGGGCAATAGCTGTGGCAGCACATAGGGCGCGATCGTGGGGATGACGCCCAACCGCAGTTCGCCTGCCAATGGCTTGCCGGCGTCCTTGGTCAGATTGGTCAGCGCATCGGCTTCGCGCAACACGTCATAAGCCTTGGCGACGACGCGTTCGCCCAGCGGCGAAAAACGCACAACCCGCCGATTGCGTTCGACAAGCTGGACGCCAAGCAAGTTCTCAAGCTCGCGCAGACCTGCCGAAAGCGTGCTCTGGGTGACAAAACACGCATCGGCGGCGCGACCGAAATGGCCATGAATATGCAGCGCCGTCAGATATTGAAGCTGCTTGAGCGTCGGCAGGAAGGTCATCGACGAAATCGATCTGTAACGTTGAAATTATCGATTGGATTTCTAGCCCGGCGGCGGCCATGTCACAACCCGCGAAGCAAATCCCCCTCACCAACAGCAAGGAAAACCATCATGGCTCTCACCGTCGGCGATACCGTCCCATCGTTCGTACTGCCCGTTCAGCAGGGTGTCGCTGCCCTGCCCGGCGGCGAAACGCTGGACATCACCACCGCCTATCCCGGCAAGTGGAAGATCCTGTTTTACTGGCCCAAGGATTTCACCTTCGTGTGCCCGACCGAGATCATCGGCTATGGCGATCTGAAGGGTGACTTCGAAGATCGCGACGCGGTGCTGATCGGCGCTTCGACCGACAGCGATTTCGTGCACTTCGCCTGGCGCAAGTCCGACGAGCGCCTCGCCGCCTGTGATTTCCCGTGGCTGGCCGATAATTCCAAGCTGCTTGCCGATGCGCTCGGCATTGTCGTGAAGGATGCCGGCGTTGCCCTGCGCGCCACCTTCATCATCGACCCGGAAAACGTCATCCAGCACATCACCGTCAATGGCCTGAATGTCGGTCGCAACCCGCAGGAAACGCTGCGCATCCTCGACGCGCTCCAGACCGATGAGCTGTGCCCGTGCAACTGGACCGAAGGCCAGGACGTGCTGAAGCCTGCGGCCTGATCGCAATGGCCGGGCCAGTAGCGCCCGGCCATCCACCAATAAGGGTGCAGCGATCCTTGGTGGTCGCCGCTCCAATCAATCGCTCTCATAATCACGCGCCGAAAAGGGCGCGGCCATCCCGTCACCGATAAGGGTGACTGGCAAAGGAACCCCCATGCTCTTTTCCGAACTCGCCAAAACGCTTCCAGACCATGCCAAGGATCTGCGACTGAACGTCAGCAGCCTGCTCGCCGAACAATTGCTGACCGATCAGCAGAAATACGGGACGCTGGTCGCCGTTGCACATGCCTGCGCGTACAAGCCAATGATCGATGCCGCCGAGGCGGAAGCCGCCGACAAGATCAGCCCCGAGGCAATGAATGCCGCCAAGGCAGCCGCTTCGATCATGGCAATGAACAACATCTACTACCGCTTCATCCATCTGGCATCGCGGCCTGACTACAAAACGATGCCGGCAAAGCTGCGCATGAACGTTATCGGCTCACCTGGCATCGACAAGGCCGATTTCGAGCTTTTCAGCCTTGCGGTCTCGGCGGTGAATGGCTGCGGCATGTGCATCGACGCCCATGACAAGGTGCTCGCCGGGCATGGCGTCAGCGCCGAAAAAATCCAGGCGTCCGTCCGTATTGCTTCGGTCGTGCATGCGGTCTCACGGACGCTGCAGGCCGTCTGACAGCAGCCTGCCGCCTGCCACGTTAGCGGCTATTAGCTGAAACCCGCTTCAGCGACTCCCCGCCGATGGCTGGGCCGATTGCGGTCGGCCATCGGGGGTAACGGCATAATCGACGACGCACATGAACCGGTACACTGCATGGGTGCCGCAACCGACGCCGGCATAGCGAAACCGGGCGGTGAAGATCACCTTGCGATGTCCACGATCGGGAACACCATCATCGACGATCAACTGCCGCACCACGCTGGCGGGCGTCAGCGAGCCATAGGAGATGGTTTCGGCGACGTAGGGGCCGCCGCCACGCCGCTCAACGCGCTTGCTGGGCGTCATCCCGCCTGCCGAAACATGGCCAGTATCCCCGCGCCGGCCCTGTTCGTCGACCAGATCGAAAGCTGCATCGGCCAGCGTCGCGCCGCCGTTCAGTGCCGGAACTGGTGATTGGCCGTTCAACTCGCGGATTGCCTCGTTAACCGCCGCGACGCCTTCCCGAGTCATTATATCGCCTGTTGCAGTGTCGCCATGCACCAGCCGACCTTCAAAATCCTGGCGATATAGCGCCAGTTCGCGCGCGTATTCCTGGGGCTGAGTGCGAACGAAGTTGATTTCGGCGAGTACATCCCGCTCAAAATTGCTGTCGGCAGCGCGCACTGCCGAAACGTCCACAGTCCCCAGCAACATGGCTGGCAACACCATCGTCAACCATCTGAAACAGAACATGGAATCTCCCAAAATGCCAGCCACCGCCCGCAGCCGCAAATCTGTTTGGAGATATGATCGCCGGGATGAACGCCGGCTGACGCGCCGATGGGTGGCGCCGTGGCACGGAAGCAGATAAGATTGCACCACATAGCGAGCGGCACACGGCCGCCGTCCGGAGACATGCCATGGCGCTTATTGCTTACCTCGATTCGATCAAATCGCGAGACCCTGCGCCGCGTTCGCGCTGGGAAGTGCTCACCTACCCCGGCGTTCTGGCGCTTGGGATGCACCGGATTGCCCATGCACTGTTCAAAGCCCGGCTGTTCCTCATCGCGCGCATCGTCAATCACCTGTCCCGCTTCCTGACAGCGATCGACATCCACCCCGGCGCCACCATCGGCCGCAATTTCTTTATCGATCACGGCTTTGTCGTCATTGGCGAAACCGCGGTGATCGGCGACAATGTGACTATCTACCAATGCGTGACGCTGGGCGGTACTGATCCGGCCAATGGGATAGCCGGGAAACGCCACCCAACGCTGGAGGACGGCGTCATCATTGGTTCGGGCGCACAAGTGCTGGGGCCGATCACCGTCGGCGTACGTGCCCGTGTTGGCGCCAATGCAGTCGTCACCCGCGATGTGCCCGAGGGCGCAACCATGGTCGGCATCCCGGCAAAGCCGGTGCCAGTTGATGCCGGCGATTATGCCAAGACCTTCCTGCCCTATGGCACGCCCTGTTCGCAGCGCTTCGATCCCGAAACGCAAAAGCTGGAACTGCTTCGCTGCGAAGTGGAAACCCTGCGCGCCCGGCTGGACGCGCTGACCGAGGAAGAGCGCCTGCGCTCTGCACGAGGCTAAGGCGCGGTTGGACAATATTACGCCGCTCCCTGCCGGCCTGTCGTCGCCCCAGGTCGCCTTCAACCGCATCGAGCTTGATCGCATCCTGTCGTTGTACGGCCGCATGGTCGCGGCCGGGCACTGGCGCGACTATGCGATGGATCTCGGCGCCAAAATGGCAAGTTTTTCCGCCTTTCGCCGCACAGCCGAAAACCCGGAAGTCCGCATCGTAAAGGACCCGTCACTCCGTCTGAAACAGGGCGAATGGATTCTCTACGGCGAAGGTGGCGTGGTGCTGAAGCGCGGCCACGATCTGGCCGGCGTACTGGCTCCGATCGAACGCCGGTTAGTGAAGCTCGTCGAGGCCTGAATCGCGGTTTACCGTCGCTACAGCGTCTCGATTGCCCCGGTAATGACATTGGCCACTTGCATCCCCGCAAGGCTCGCCAGCCTGGCATCGCCCGACAGATAGGTCAGCGCACCGTCAGCATCCCTGCTCTCCCGGTGATGTGAGTCGACGAACGCGTCGGCAACCGTCATCGCCGCCAATGTGGCCGGTCGCACATCCTCGCGCACGAAAAACGCGTTCACGCCGGCGGAGTTGCAGCCGACGAGCGAATAGCCATTTGTTCGCGCCCAATGATCAAACGCACCCAGCGACGCACCGAAATACAGATTGGACCGGCCGGCGGTGCCGCGCACAAAACCGGGGTCGAGCGGCACCGAAATCGCCCGTTCGGCACCGAACACCGCATTATATTCAACGACCAGAATACGCGGGCGCACTACGCTGATCGCCGACAGCACCCAATAGTCCATGCCATCGATGTCGACGGACAACAGGCCCAGATCGGCATCAAACCCTGCATCGGCGATCAGATCATCTATCTTGTCCGGCGTGATAAAAGCCGCCGTTGCGCGC
This sequence comes from Sphingomonadales bacterium, assembly GCA_038208825.1. Lineage (GTDB taxonomy): Bacteria > Pseudomonadota > Alphaproteobacteria > Sphingomonadales > Sphingomonadaceae > Sandarakinorhabdus. Next base: position 31,408 of record JBBQYI010000019.1, read on the forward strand.
AATTCATGCCGCCAGAACCATGGCGCAGCGCGGATCCGATCGACATTGTCGCGGCTGCCGTCGATCACCAGCCCGCGCCAATTATCCTTCATCATCAACAGCCGGCAATTGGCCTCACTGAAATCCTCGACGCCGAATTCCACGAACGTCCGATGGCCGATCGGAACCTGAGCGATCAACCGTTGGATTATGCCATCCTCGCCGAACTGCGAGAATATCCGAAATTCGAAATCGCGCAGGGCGGCCGCCGGTCTGCTGCCATACGATGCCGACAAGTTGCGGCCCTGATTGAGCAACACTTTCTCGACCGCGGCATCCAGCGCGGTCAGCCGGGCAGACGCCCCCTTCAGCCGTGCAAGGAGCCGGCCGATCGGCACGGCTTAGCCGCGACCTCCCAAGGCCATAGCCCCCTGGCCACCACCATTGTCCGGCACCACTTCGCCGGTACGGTCGCTGATTTCCTCAAAACGCGCCGCTACCGTTTCGGCGGTCATGTCTTCGGGCGCGACATGAATGCCGCGTGTCAGCGTCACATAGGCGCGTTCGAACCCGCCGCCGCCGGCGTTGATGATGGCATTCGTCGGCGCGTCGTCGGAAACGAGGAAAACCGCCGCCGGTGCCACGGTTTCCGGCCCCATGCGGGCAAGCAGTTCGGGCGGCATCAGGTCTTCGGTCATCCGTGTCGCGGCCAATGGCGCAATGGTGTTAACCTTGACGTTATATTTGGCACCTTCGATCGAAAGCGTCTTCATCAGGCCGACCAGCGCAGCCTTGGCCGCACCATAATTGGCTTGGCCGAAATTCCCGTACAACCCCGTCGAGGAGGTCGTCATCAGGATGCGGCCAAATGCCTGTTCGCGCATCACTTCCCACACGGCCTTGGTGCAGATTACGCTGCCCATCAGGTGCACGTCGGTCACCAGCCTGAAATCATCGAGCGTCATCTTGACGAACGTCTTGTCGCGCAGGATGCCGGCGTTGTTGATCAATATGTCGATCCGGCCCCAGCGTTCCTTGACAAAGGCTACCATCTTTTCGACCGCGGCGGCATCGGTAACGCTGGCACCATTGGCCATCGCTTCTCCACCGGCGGCAATGATTTCATCGACCACCGCCTGCGCAGCCGATAGCGAGCTGCCCGATCCATCGCGGGAACCGCCCAGATCGTTGACCACCACCTTGACGCCGCGGCTGGCGAGTTCGAGCGCATAGGCGCGACCCAGACCGCCACCGGCACCGGTGACGATGGCAACGCGATTGTCAAAACGAAGTGTCATCGGAATATTCAGCCCTGTTGCAATTGTCGGCAGGGGGCAATGCGACACTGCCGCCCTTCGGCCACAGCCTGTAACCGAGCTTGGCGCCGCCGCAAAGGCCCGGAATCACCGGAAACGCGTCGGTCACGCTACCGGCTACACCCGCTCCGACACCGGATCGACATCCAGGGCATAGCCGGCAGAGCGCACAGTGCGGATGACATCGGGCATTTCCTCACCATCCAGGGTGGTGTTCACCGCCTTGCGTAACCGCCGGATGTGCACATCGACCGTGCGTTGCTCGACATAGACCGTCCGGCCCCATACCGCATCGAGCAGTTGTTCGCGTGAGAACACCCGGCCCGGATGCTCCAGGAAATGCCGCAGCAGTCGGAACTCGGTCGGGCCCAATTGCAGCGTGCGGCCCTCGCGGGTCACCTTGTGCGCCGAAGTGTCCATGCTGATGCCGGCATAATCCAGATTGCCGCCGGAAAGCGCCGGGCGCAGCCGCCGCAACACGGCGCGAACCCGGGCGACCAATTCACGCGGGCTGAATGGCTTTGTCACATAGTCATCGGCGCCGGTTTCCAGCCCGCGAATACGATCCGCTTCCTCGGCCCGCGCCGTCAGCATGACGATCGGCAGGTTCGCGGTCAGCGGCGCCCGCCGCAGCCGCCGGCACACCTCGATTCCCGACAGGTTGGCGATCATCCAGTCGAGAATCACCAGGTCGGGTTTGTCCTCCTGCGCCAGCACCAGCGCTTCCTCGCCATCATCGGTGCGAATGACGTCAAAACCTTCCTTTTCAAGGTTATAGGTTACCAGCTCAACGAGATTGGCATCGTCTTCAACCAGCAGTATCTTGGGGCGCATGGGTCATTCCTCCAGAAATTGGGGCGTGGCTCAGGGTTCGTCGGAAAAGCCGGTGTCGTCAGTCGTCTTGTTTAGATAGGTCGACGTATCGTCCGACTTTGGACGATCTGTCAGATGCTCGCCGGTCACGGCAAAATGCACCATCTCACCCACCGACGTCGCATGGTCGCCAATGCGTTCCAGGTTCTTGGCAACGAACAAAAGGTGCGTCGACGGCGTGATGTAGTGCGGATTTTCCATCATGAAGGTCAGCAGCGAGCGAAACAGGCTGTTATAGAAATCGTCGACACCGCGGTCCCGCTCGCACACGGCGCGCGCCAGATCGACATCGCGATCGACAAAGGCATCGAGCACATCTCGGATCATGCTGACCACGACGCGCGCCATTTCGGGCACGATGATCACCGGCCCGATCGGTGGCGCCTGCGCCACCACTGACGCCCGCTTGGCGATATTCTTGGCATAGTCGCCGATGCGTTCCAGCACGCCGGCAATCTTTAACGCTGCCACGATCTCGCGCAGATCATTGGCCAAGGGCGCCCGCAGCGCGATGATCTTGACCGCCAAGGCCTCGGCCTCGGCTTCCAGTGCGTCTATACGCGCATCATCGGCCACGACGCGCGCTGCCGCCTCCATGTTGCGCGTTACCAGCGCATCGACTGCGCCGACGATCTGCGCTTCGCACAGCCCCCCCATGCGGCTGATGATCGATCGCAACAGCGCGATATCGTCGTCGAACGACTTCACGGTGTGGGCGTTGAGTTCTCTCATTTCGGTTCCCGACTCTGGCCGCTCATCCGTAGCGGCCGGTGATATAGTCCTTCGTGCGCCGTTGGACCGGATTGGTGAAGATCATCGAGGTGTCTCCATATTCGACCATCGAGCCGAGGTGAAAGAACGCCGTTTTCTGGCTCACCCGCGCTGCCTGCTGCATGTTGTGCGTAACAATGACGATGGCGTATCGCCCGCGCAGATCGTCGATCAATTCCTCGATCTTGGCAGTGGCGATGGGGTCAAGCGCCGAACATGGCTCATCCATCAATATGACTTCCGGATCGACGGCGATGGCGCGGGCGATGCAGAGCCGCTGCTGCTGCCCGCCCGACAGCGCCGTTCCGCTTTCGCCAAGCCGATCCTTGGCTTCTTCCCACAAGCCGGCGCGTCGCAACGCATTTTCGACGATCTCGTCAAGCTCCGCCCCGCCCCGCGCAAGGCCATGAATCCGCGGGCCATAAGCGATGTTTTCATAAATTGATTTTGGAAACGGATTGGGCTTTTGAAACACCATGCCAACTCTGGCGCGCAGCTGCACCACGTCCATGTCCGGACCATGTATGTCGCGCCCGTCCAGCCGGATTTCGCCGGTAACACGCGCCGTGTCGATGGTATCATTCATGCGATTGAAACAGCGCAGGAACGTCGATTTCCCGCAGCCCGACGGGCCGATAAAGGCCGTTACTTGTTCGCTCGACACGTCTAGCGAGACGTTTTTCAGCGCCTGTTTGGCACCATAGAATACGCTGACATTGCGCGCCGCAATCTTGAGCGGCGCGGCATTGCCTGTTTCAGGCTGACGCCCGGAGACTTCGGTCACAATTGCCTCTCATACCGGCTGCGCAAATAGATCGCGACACTGTTCAGCAACAGCAGCACCACCAACAGAACAATGATCGCCGCCGAGGTTTTTTCGACGAATCCGCGTTGCACGTCGTCTGACCAAAGAAAAATCTGAACCGGCAGCGCTGTCGAAGGCGAGGCAAGACCTTGGGGCAAATCCGTCACAAAGGCGCGCATGCCGATCAACAGCAATGGCGCGGTTTCACCCAAAGCCCGAGCCATGGCAATAATGGACCCCGTCATGATGCCGGGCAGCGCGATCGGCATGATGTGGTGGAACACCAACTGGATCGGCGATGCGCCAATCCCCAGGGCTGCGTCGCGAATCGACGGCGGCACCGCCTTTATCGCCAACCGCGCCGATATGACGATTACCGGCAAGGTCATCAACGCCAGAGTCGCCCCCCCGACCACCGGCGCCGATCGCGGCATGTTGAAAAAATTCAGGAACACCGCGAGGCCAAGCAGGCCAAAAATAATCGACGGCACTGCCGCAAGATTGTTGATTGAGACCTCGATCATGTCGGTCCAGCGGTTGCGGGGCGCAAATTCCTCAAGATAGATGGCCGCCAGGACACCAATGGGGAAGGCAAGGCCAAGGGCGACCACTACTGTCAGCAACGAACCCAGCGCCGCGCCTGCAATGCCGGCAAGCTCGGGGGCCGTTGAATCGGCTTCGGTCAAGAACAGGGTGTTGAAGCGCGTGCGTAACAGGCCACGCCGTTCGAGGCTGCGCCAAGCGGCAACATCCTTGTCGCTGACGCCGCGCGTAATAACGGGCTGCGTCAGGTCGAACTTGTCCTTGGCGAGCTGATCGATGCTACTCGTCACCGGCAACCAAAGCGTGCGCGTCTTGCCCAGCACAGTTGGATCGTCAGCAACGGTGCGCCGTAATTCCAGCCAGGCGCCCTCGCTGACGACGTCGACCGGCAAGCCGAGTTGCGCCGTTGTCGCCTGCATCAGGCCGACATAGTCGCCGCGCTGGATGATCGCCGCAGCGTCAGGACCAGTCACTGCTGCGTGATCGATGCCCAGAAGTTGCGGCGCGAAGTGCACCGAAAGCCTTACTTCGCTGTGCCGGAACCCCGAGGCTCCATCGCGCACGATAGTGAACAACAGAAACGCCAGGAAGGAACCTGCGAGCAGCAGCGCCCCCAAGCCCGCCAGCTTGAACATGCGTTCGGCGCGATAGCGCGATTCGACCCGCCGGCGCATGCGCGCGGATTGCCAATCGGTCGGCACCCGATCGGCAGACGACGAGGGCGTGGCTTGCGAAACGCCCATTATTCATAGGCCTCGCGATATTTGCGCACGACCGACAGCGCATAGATGTTCAGCAAAAGGGTAATGCCGAACAGCGCCAGGCCCAACGCGAAGGCCGAAAGTGTCTTGGCCGAATCGAATTCCTGATCCCCGGTCAACAACGCCACGATCTGCGCAGTGACGGTGGTGACGCTTTCGAACGGGTTGATCGTCAGATTGGCGGCAAGCCCGGCGGCCATGACGACGATCATGGTTTCACCAATCGCACGGCTTACGGCGAGCAACACGCCACCAACGATACCGGGCAGCGCCGCCGCGACCATGACCTTGCGCACCGTTTCGGATCGTGTCGCGCCCATCGCCAGGCTGCCGTCGCGCATCGCCTGCGGTACTGCCGTCAATGCGTCGTCTGCCATGGAAGATACAAACGGGATGATCATGATACCCATCACCGCGCCCGCTGCCAGCGCGCTTTCGGCGGAAGCGTTGGCAAAGCCGATTGCCACGCCGAATTCACGTACCGCGGGCGCAACCGTCAACGCCGCGAAGAAGCCGTAGACCACCGTCGGCACGCCGGCGAGCAGTTCAAGCATGGGTTTCAACACCCTGCGAACCCGCGGATCTGCATACTGCGTCAGGTAAATCGCCGACATCAGCCCCAGTGGGATGGCGACAATCATCGCGATGATGGCCCCGATGAATATCGTTCCCCAGAACAGGGGCACGGCCCCGAACGCACCCGACGATCCGATCTGGTCGGCGCGGATGGCTGTTTGCGGTGACCAGCGAGTGCCGGTCAGGAACTCCAATGGCGAAACCCGTTCAAAAAACCGCAGTGATTCAAACAATAGCGACAGCACGATCCCGAACGTCGTGAGGATGGCGACGACCGAAGCCACGATCAGCAGCCCGTGCACTGCCCTTTCAACCGCGCGCCGCGCCCGGAATTCGGCCCGCAGATGAGACCAAGCCCAAAGCCCCGCGACAGCCAGCACCGTCACAGCCAATCCGCAAATGGCCAGATTGTCGGTGTTGCGCGTCGCCTCGTAAATGCTCGCAGCCCGGCCAGTCGCCGGGTTGAACGGGGTCTCGATCTCGCCCGCTGCAACGCCGCGCACTTCGCTCATGAAGGCTGCCCGATCGATCGTTCCGACCGGGCGAGATGCCGCCGGCACCCTTTCCAGCACCTGCTGTTCGATCAGCCGCTCACCTGAAACCGCCCAGGCGACGAGCAGCAACAACGCCGGCGCCAGTGCTACCAGCGCAACAAAGCCGCCATGATAGACCGGCAGCGAATTTATCGCGCCAATGCCAGAGCCACGCGCCACACGCATGGCGATAGCCTTGCGCGTGCCAAGCCACCACGCCAGCGCGCCCAGCGCCAACAACAACGACAGGATTGCGATCAGGCTCATCCGAGCGCCGCCGGGTCGAGCGGCGTCAGATCGCGGGCGATTGCGGCATTGCGGGCCCGTACCGTATCGGGCGAAGCAACCAGCCCCCTTTTGGCAAGATAGCCGCGCCGTCCCCATGTGGAATCGCGAGCGAATTCGGCGAGGAACTCGCGCATCCCGCGCACCGCGCGTTCATGCTGCGGCTTGACATACAAATACAGCGCTCGCGACGCCGGATATCGAAAAGTCGATATGTTGTCATAAGTTGCTGCGACGCCGTTAAGCGGAACATCCTTGATGCGGTCGCTGTTTGCTTCAAGATAGGAGAAACCAAACACGCCCAGAAGATTGGGGTTGGCAGCAATCTTCTGAACGATCAGATTGTCGTTTTCGCCGCCCTGCACATAAATACCATCTTCGCGGATTCGACTGCAAATATCCTTGAACCGCGCTTCGTAGCGCTGCTTCAGCACCAGCATGGACGGCTCGGTTTCACACCCCCTCGTCATGAACAGCGTATCGAAACTGTCGCGTGTGCCGGATGTCGGCGGCGGGCCGATCACCTCGATCCTGATCGCCGGCAATGCAGGATTCACGTCGGACCACAATCGCGCCTGGTTCAGGCCTTGGCCGAACGGATTTGCTGCCAACGCGAGATATACGTCCCGCTCACTCAGCGATGGAAAGTCCGCCGAGCGGGATTGGGCGATGACGACACCGTCAAGGCCAATCTGTATTTCAACGAGCCCGCGCACTCCATTGCGGATACATTCGGCCAGTTCGCCCGGCTTAATACGGCGAGATGCGTCCGCAAGATCGGGAAACTGCTGACCGACCCCCGAACAAAGCAGTTTAATGCCGCCGCCCGTACCAGTCGATTCGACGATCGGTGCTGGAAATTGCGGCCGGCTGCGCTTGAACTGTTCAGCAACCGCGGTGGTGAACGGGTAGACCGTCGAAGAGCCAACAATACGTATCTGGGTGCGCCCGCGGTCGCTGCAGCCCGCCAACAACCCCACGCCGGCAAGACCGGCGAGCAGCAGAAAATGGCGGAAAGTTGATTGCAACGATACACTTTCACCACAGACGACAGCGGCAGGCGTCCAGGCTCGAAAATGAATAGTCAAACACCGCATTCTTCGCGGTAGCTGTCGCTGATGTGGGCGTTATGACGTTTTTGTTACGATTTTATGACAGAGACAGCCGGGGCTGTAACAGATTCCGGCGCGATCGCCTCGGTAACCTTGTTGCCGGCGGCTTGCGGCAAGGTAAAGGCTACCCTTGTGCCCTCGCCCGGCTTGCTGACAATTTCCAGCCGACCACGATGGCGTTCGACGATATGCTTGACGATTGCCAGCCCCAGGCCGGTGCCGCCCATCTTTCGGGACCGCAACGAATCGACGCGATAGAAGCGCTCGGTCAACCGCGGCAGATGTTCTGGCAAAATGCCGTCGCCAATATCGCTGACCGTCAACCGCACCATGGGCGTGCCGCCCATCGCCGTCGGTTCGGCGGTCGCTTCGACCGTAATCGGCGTGCCATGGTTGCCATATTTGAGCGCGTTGGAAATCAGGTTGTGCAGCACCTGCAATATCTGGTCGCGGTCAGCGATAACCGGCGGCAGCCACGTCATCTCTTTGATGATCAACTGCCGCTCGTCTGCCTCCAGCCGCATCGTCAACGTCTTGCCGACATCGGCGATGATCCCCGAAAGGTCCAACCGAGTCACCGGCCGCACATATTTGTCGAGCTCGATGCGAGACAATGACAAAAGGTCGTCGATCAGCCGCGACATCCGCGCAGCTTCGCGTGCCATGATGTCAAGGAACCGCCGCCGCGCCGGCTCGTCTTCCGCCGCCGGGCCCTGCAAGGTTTCAATAAAGCCCGACAGCGTCGCCAGCGGCGTGCGCAGTTCATGGCTGGCGTTGGCGACAAAATCGACCCGCATCCTCTCTGTCAGGCGCGTCTGGGTGATATCGTCAAAGATCATCAGGGTGCGGCCTTCGCCGGCATCAACGGCGCGCAACCGCCATGCGCTGTTGCCGCTGCCAAGCCCGGCGATCTCGCGTTCGATGGCGACGCTGCTGCCGCTTGCTTCGCTCAACGCATCGAGAACCACGGGGTGACGAACTGTCAACCGCATGTCGCCGCCGGCAACCCGTTCACCAAATAGCTGGCGCGCCTCGGCATTGGCAGCGACCGCCGTGTCGCCCGCGACGATAAGGGCGGGATTGCCAAGCGCTTCGATGCTGATCCGGTCGGCGATTATCGGTGATGACAGCGGTGCAATCGCTGCAATCGGCGCCGGTGCTGGCAGCGGCGTTTCTGTCCCGGACTCCAGCCGGCGGCCGATGACCAAACCAGCCAGCAGCGCCGCAGCGATACAAACGAGCAAAATGGCGATCATCCCGGCACTCATGGCTTCGGCCGCGCCAGGCTGCGCAACGCCGGCAGGAGCGCGGCATAATCATCAATCACGATATCAGCGCCCAATTGGTGCGCCGGCCGATCCGAGAACCCGAAACTGACGGCAATCACCGGGATATTGGCAGCGGCAGCGGTGTTGGTATCGGTAATCGAATCGCCAACGAACACCGTCGATTCTGGGCGTCCGCCAGCCGCTTCGATGGCCGCAAACAAATGCCCCGGATCCGGTTTCGGCTTTGGCACCGAATCAAAGCCGAGGTTGGCGGCAAAGCGCCCGTCCCAACCCAACGCCGAAACCAACGCCGCCGAAAGCGCCGCCGGCTTGTTGGTGCAGATCGCCAGCACCGACCCCTCGGCCGCCATCACATCCATGGCCGCCTCAATACCCGGATAGGGCCGTGATCCGACGGCGATGTTTGCCGCATAATAGCGCAGGAACGGCGCCATGCCGGCTTCGATCAGCGCCGGGGTCACGACGCCGCTCGCTGCCAGCCCGCGCTCCAGCAACCGGCGCGCGCCATGGCCAACCATGTGGCGTACATCGTCGGCTAGTACGCCCGGCCGGCCAAGCTCGTCCAAGGCATGGTTGAGCGCCGCGCATAGATCGGGCGCGGTATCAACGAGCGTACCGTCGAGATCAAAGACAATGGTGGCGGGAAGCGGGCTCACCCATGCCCAATGCGTCGGCAACGCTTCCAAAGGCAAGTCCGTTATGGCAGGGCGATCGGTGTGACCATCCAGAACAGCCCCACCGCGCGGCCGCTCGCCGCCATCATCCTCGCCGCCGGCCAGGGCACGAGAATGAAATCGGGGCTGCACAAAGTCCTGCATCCGATTGCTGGTAAACCGATGTTGTTGCATTTATTGGACAGCCTTGCGAATTTGTCTGCCGAACGCACCGTCGTTGTTGTTGGCGCCGGTCGCGATCAGGTCGAATCCGCCGTAAAGGGCCGCGGCATCAGCATTGCCGTGCAGGCCGAGCAACTCGGCACCGGCCATGCCGTTTCTCAGGCCGAAGCAGCACTTGCCGGCTTTGACGGTGACATCATCATCCTTTTCGGCGACGCGCCACTTGTCAGCGCCGCGACCATGGCCCGTTTGCAAAGCGTGCTGGGACCGGGTGTTGCCGCCGTCGTCCTTGGCTTTCGTCCCGAAGATCCCGGCGCCTATGGCCGGATCGTCGCGGACGATGGCACCATCCACAAAATGGTGGAGTATAAGGATGCAAGCCCCGCTGAGCGCGCCATCGGGCTGTGCAACTCCGGGTTGCTCGCCATCAACGCACGGGATTTATGGCCCTTGCTGGCGCGGATAGATCGGAACAATGCTGCCGGCGAATATTATTTACCCGACATCATCGGCCTGATCATCGCCGACGGCCGGCTGGCCCGGGTGATCGAAACCGGGGCCGATGAGGTCGCCGGGGTCAATTCGCGCGCCGAACTGGCACGGCTTGAGGCAGGCTGGCAGGCGCGGCGCCGCGCCACCGCTATGGCCGATGGCGTAACGCTCATCGATCCGGCCAGCACGTTCTTTGCGCACGACACGCAAATCGATCGTGATGTGACGATCGAACCATTTGTGGTTTTCGGCCTGAGTGTCACCATCGCCTCTGGAACGACGATCCGCGCGCACAGCCATATCGCCGGGGCTGTCATCGGCCCGGATTGCGACATCGGCCCGTTTGCTCGCCTGCGACCCCATACGGTTCTGTCCAAAGGCGCCAAGATCGGCAATTTCGTCGAAACCAAAAATGCCGAATTTGGCGCCGGAGCTAAGGCCAATCACCTGAGCTATATCGGCGACGCGAGCGTCGGCGCCAAGGCCAACATTGGTGCAGGCACGATCACCTGCAACTATGATGGCTTTTTCAAATACCGCACCAGCATCGGCGAAGGCGCGTTCATCGGTTCGAACTCGGCACTGGTCGCGCCTGTCAGCATTGGCGCCGGCGCCATCGTCGCCGCGGGCAGCACGATCACGGCAGATGTCGAAGCCGATGCCCTCGCACTGGTGCGACCGCCTCAACTGGCCAAGCCCGGTTGGGCCGTGCGGTTTCGCAGGATGATGGGCGCCCGCAAACAGGCGCAACATTAATCGCTTGAAACCCGGCCGCCGCGCCTCTTGCCTTCCACCCGCAACACCCTATTGCTCGCTCGCATGTGCGGCATCATTGGCATCCTCTCCCCCCAACCCGTGGCGGCAAGGCTCGTCGACGGGCTGAGGCGGCTTGAATATCGCGGCTATGATTCGGCCGGCATCGCCACGATCCACGATGGCTTGATCGACCGCCGCCGCGCCTCGGGCAAGCTAGACAATCTTGTCGCCGTGCTCGCCCGCGATCCGCTGCCCGGCTGTAGCGGAATCGCCCATACACGCTGGGCAACGCATGGCGCACCGACCACCGATAATGCACATCCCCATGCGACAAACGATGTGGCGCTTGTCCACAATGGCATCATCGAGAACTTCAAGCCGCTGCGGGCCGAGGTGCTTGCCGCCGGCCGCACCCTGACATCGCAGACGGACAGCGAAGTCGTCGCGCACCTGCTCAGCATGGCAATCGAGGCCGGGGCCACGCCCGACCAAGCCGTCGCGCAAACCCTAAAGCGCCTGCGCGGCGCCTTCAGCTTTGCGATATTGTTCCGCGCCCACCCCGATGTGATGTACGGCGCCCGCCGCGGTTCACCGCTGGTGCTGGGCCACGGCGACGGCGAAATGTTCCTGGGTTCGGATGCGCTCGGTCTCGCGCCCTTTACCAATCGCATCACCTATCTCGAAGAAGGCGATTGGGTCCGCCTGACCCACGATACAGCACAGATTTTCGACATGGATGATGCCCCCGTCGAACGGCAGATGATCATTTCATCGGCATCCGCAGCGGTGATCGAAAAGGGCAATTATCGGCATTACATGGAGAAAGAGATCCATGAGCAGCCGATTGTCGTCGCCCAGACGCTCGGCGCCTATCTGGATCCGCTTGCTGAAACCATCAGCCTGCCGGCGCTGCCCTTCGAACTCGCGGACATCAAACGCATCCAGATCGTTGCCTGCGGCACGGCGCTGCTCGCCGGCCAGGTTGCCACCTATTGGCTTGAAAGCCTGGCACGGGTCCCCGTGCAGATCGAAAACGCCAGCGAATTTCGCTATCGCGATCCGGTTTACGAGCCCGGCGGCCTGGCGCTGTTTATCTCGCAATCGGGCGAGACCGCCGATACGCTGGCGGCGCTACGGCATGCCAAGGCGGGAGGCCAGCATATTGCCGCGGTCGTAAACGTCGCGACCTCGACAATGGCGCGCGAGGCCGACCTGCTGCTGCCCACCCACGCCGGCCCGGAAATCGGCGTTGCATCGACCAAGGCCTTTACATGCCAATTGGCCGTGCTTGCGGCGTTCGCCATCGCGATAGGCAAAGCAAAGGGCCGCATCGATCGCGCGGAAGAAGCCCGGCTCGTCCATCTGTTGACCGAAGTTCCTGCCGCGATGAACGCCGCAATGGCTGCCGAAGACGCCATCACCGCCCTTGCGATTCCGCTCAGCAAGGCCCGCGATGTGCTGTATATCGGCCGTGGTCCCGACTATCCGATGGCGTTGGAGGGCGCGCTGAAACTGAAGGAAATCAGCTATATCCACGCCGAAGGCTATGCCGCCGGCGAATTGAAGCACGGCCCCATCGCGCTGATCGACGAAAATGTTCCCGTTATCGTGATTGCGCCTTCAGGTGCCCGCTTTGAAAAGACCATTTCGAACATGCAGGAAGTCATGGCGCGGGGCGGGCTTGTCTACCTGCTGTCCGACGCCGAGGGCATTGCAGACCAGGGCGCCAGCGCCACCGCGACGATCGAGATGCCCACTGTGGACCCGTTCATCAGCCCGCTCGTCACAGCTGTGCCGATCCAATTGCTCGCCTATCACGTGGCGCTCGCCAAGGGCACCGACGTCGACCAGCCTCGGAATCTGGCAAAATCGGTAACCGTGGAATAGCGCAGGCGCTCGGGCCATGGCGATTGTAGGCTCACATTCATAATCTCCGAATTACATTCATAATTTCCGACTTCGAAAAGTTGTGACATTAAAACTTCCGTTTTGAGACCCGCCGACCGGGTCCTGATGCCAGGTTCAAAATCGGCGCTTGCTGCTTGAAATCGCGAATGGGACGCGTTTGGCGACGCTGTCCGGCTATGGCCAATATTGACCGGCTCAATCTCCCGGCATCCGATTTATCGCGCCGTTTCCATGCCGCCCCGATGGCCAGCAAACGTACGCGTCCGATAGCGACCGCATTGTCGAGCGGAGACGATAGGCCCATTTTGCGGGCATGGATGACGTAATCAACGATGTGTTCCGAGGCGTTCGGCGCCTTGACGTGGTGGAGACCGGCCGGCGCAGGCGGTGGA
>JBBQYI010000020.1:0-43448 GCA_038208825.1 Sphingomonadales bacterium
CGTCACCGACATGAGCTACAAGCGCGTCAACCACCCGTCCGAAGTGCTCAACATCGGCGATGTGCTGCGCGTCCAGATCGTCCGCATCAACCGCGAAACCCAGCGCATCTCGCTCGGCATGAAGCAGCTTGAGGCCGATCCGTGGACGACCGCTGCCGCCAAATATGCTGTCGACAGCAAGCACAAGGGCCGCGTCACCAACATCACCGAATATGGCGCCTTCGTCGAACTCGAAGCCGGCATCGAAGGCCTGGTGCACGTGTCCGAAATGTCGTGGGTCAAGAAGAACGTCCACCCCGGCAAGATCGTTTCAACGAGCCAGGAAGTCGAAGTCCTGGTGCTCGAAGTGGACGAGGAAAAGCGGCGCATCTCGCTCGGCCTCAAGCAGGCACAGCGCAACCCGTGGGAAGTGTTCGCCGAAGACCACCCGGTCGGCAGCCATGTCGAAGGCGAAGTCAAGAATTCGACCGAATTCGGCCTGTTCATCGGGCTGGACGGCGAAGTCGATGGCATGGTCCACATGTCCGACATCGCCTGGGGCATCACCGGCGAAGCAGCGCTCGGCCGTCACCACAAGGGTGAACGCGTCAAGGCTGTCGTCCTCGAAGTCGATGTCGAAAAGGAACGCATCAGCCTTGGCATCAAGCAGCTCGACGAAAGCCAGGGGCCGCGCGTCATCGCCAGCACCGAAGCCGGCGCCGAAAGCAGCCTCAAGAAGAACGACATCATCACCACGACGGTCGTCATTGCCCGCGATGGCGGCATCGATGTCCAGGTTGGCGACGATGGCGCGGTGGTGTTCATCAAGCGCGGCGATCTCAGCCGTGACCGTGATGAACAGCGCGCCGAGCGTTTCCAGCCCGGCCAGAAGGTCGATGCGATGATCATCGGCTTTGAAAAGGGTCGCAAGCCCATGCTCAGCATCAAGGCGATGCAGATCAGCGAAGAAAAGGCGGCTGTTGCCCAATATGGCACCACCGACTCGGGCGCGACTCTGGGCAATATTCTCGGCGCGGCCTTCAACAAGGCCAAGGAAGACGCCGACAAGTCCTGATCCGTACGGCTAAAATCGACATTACCCCCGTCTCCACACCCGGAGGCGGGGGTAATATCACGTTTTATTGCGTTTTCATTACTCAACCGGACCATTGCGGCTTGACCACGGTCGCCGCTGGATTAGAGTTGCGATAGCTGGGGGGCGGCCCGCGGTGCCTGACATGTCCCTATAAAGACAGCAGGATAAGATCATAGGCCGAGACAGGATGAACCAATGATCAGGTCAGAACTCGTTACAATCGTCGCGCAACAAAATCCGCATCTGACGATCCGGGACGTCGAACGTATCGTCGGTACAATCTTTGACGAGATAACGTCTGCGCTCGCCGAAGGTCGCCGCGTCGAATTGCGCGGCTTTGGCGCCTTCTCCACTCGCGGGCGTGAGGCACGTACCGGTCGCAACCCGCGCACCGGCACGGCGGTCAAGGTGGATGCCAAGCGCGTCCCCTATTTCAAGCCCGGCAAGGAATTGCGCGAACGGCTCAACGTCAGTTGATGCCGTTGCGTTAGCCAAGGCCATTGCGTTAGCCAAGGCCATTGCGTCAGCCGAGGCCAATGGCCTTGTTGATCGACTGCGCGGCACTGCCCGCCGCCAGAACCATTTTGAAAAATATTCTGCTTCCCTTTGCAACAGCGTTGCAGGCATGGCCAATGGCGATGCCAGCCGTCGCGCGGACGTGGCGAAACCGGTAGACGCAGCAGACTTAAAATCTGCTTCCCTGTCAGGGAGTGCGGGTTCGAGTCCCGCCGTCCGCACCACGGCCCGGCATCTTGGACCGTCCAAAGCCTGTGAATGCTGTCGACCATGTGCGCATCTTGTCGCGCCCCCGGCCGTATATGGTGCGGTGGCCCTTGCTATCGGCTCGCAGCGGCACGATGATATGTAACGTTCAGGTTCGATCGCGTAGGTGTATTACGGTGATGGACCGGAACATGGTTTCGCTGCTATGCGTCACCCAGTTGAATGTAAGGCCAAGATGATGTCTGACGGGAGTTCGTGGATCGAGATCGTGTTGCTGGCGATGCTGGCAGCTTTCATCGGCTTGCGCCTGGTCAGCGTGCTCGGCAAGCGGACCGGCCATGAACGGCCGGTTGGCGACAGCTTCCGGCCAGGCGCGCCCGAAATCACGGCACCGCCGGCGCGCAGCACCGAAATGCGCAGCCGTGGCGAATTGAAGGTGCCCGCCGGTACGGACAGTGATCTGGCCCCGGCATTGCAGACCGTCGCCGATGCCGATCCCGAATTCGTGCCCGAACGCTTTGTCACTGGTGCCCGCGCCGCCTATGCAATGGTGCTGGAGGCATTCTGGTCCGGCAACAGCGGCGCCATGGAAGGCCTGGTGTCCGACGAAGTGCAGGAAGACTTCGCCGCCGCCATCGAGGACCGCGAGGGCAAGCGGCTCGACAATCGTATCGTAGCGATCGACAGCGCCGCCATAACCAACGCCGAAATGGTCGGGCAGATGGCCGAAGTTACCGTGCGCTTCATCGCCCGTATCACCACCGGCGGCACCGAATCACCGCCAACCGCAGACGTCTGGACCTTCAGCCGCCATGTCGGCAGCACCGATCCCCATTGGTTGTTGATCGCTACCGACGAAGACGCCTGATCGACAGGCACAATCAGCGATCTGACGCCATGATCGGCGGCGCAACGCAGATTCACCCTGCCACAATTGGCGCGCGGTCCCATGCCGCTCTGCCAGTCCGCCCCTCCAAACCGCGCCGGATCTGGCTGACACTGCTGTTGCTTGTCGCTGCGTGTGCGCCAAGGGTTGCAAACCTGCCACCCGCCGCCATCGCGCCACCACCTGCCGCTTTGCCGCCACCAAAGGCGCCAGCGCGCGCCGCCGATCTGCCGCTGTCCGCCGCGATCATTCCCGCTGCCGCCGTCGGAAGCGCGCCGGCCGCGCTCGCCGCCTTTGTCAAAAGCTGCCGGGCGCTGCGCAATCGCGAAGATCGCAGCGGGCTGACCAGGGCCGGTGATTGGGATGATGCCTGTACCGCTGCCACCACCGCCCGCGATGCCGCTGCGTTTTTTACCACCAATTTCACCGCCATTGCCGTTGGTGATGTGGCAAAGGGCTTTGCCACCGGCTATTATGAGCCAGAAATCGCCGGGTCGCGCGCCCGGGCTCCAGGCTATGACGTGCCCCTATATCGCCGCCCGCCCGATCTCATCGAGGCCGATCTGGGCAAATTCGCCGCCGATCTGAAGGGGCGAAAGCTGCGCGGCCGTATCGATGGCACATCATTGGTGCCCTATGCCGATCGCGGCGCAATCATGGCCGGCGCGCTTTCGGGCAAGAACCTCGAATTGGCCTGGGCTGCCGATCCCTATGACGCGTTTTTCCTCGAAATTCAGGGCTCCGGCCGGTTGCGACTGCCGGATGGCAGTATCATGCGCATCGGCTATGCCAGCCAGAACGGCCGCGACTATGTCGCCATCGGCCGGGTGCTGCTCGATCGCGGCGACCTGCAAAAGGGCAAGGTCAGCATGGATTCGATCCTCGGCTGGCTGCGCGCCCACCCCGTCGAGGCACCGGCGCTACTGGCCGCCAACCCCAGCGTGGTATTCTTCCGCGAATTGACCGGAGAAGGCCCGATCGGCGCCATGGGCGTCGCCGTCACGCCGCAGGTGTCGGTGGCGGCAGACCCTGCCTTCATTCCCTTGGGAGCACCGTTGTTCGTCGAAACGACCCTGCCCGGCAACCGCCCATTGGCCGCGATGCTGGTGGCGCAGGACACCGGCGGTGCCATAAAGGGCCCCAACCGCATCGACCTGTTCCGCGGCGCCGGCGGCGACGCCCGCGCCGAAGCGGGCGCGCAGGCGGCAACCGCGCGGGTGCTGGTCCTGCTGCCGAACGTCGCCGCCGCCCGGTTGCGCGACCGGCCGCCCAAGGCCGCCACACCCGCCACACCGCGCTAGCCATGGCGCGGCGGCTTTCGGCACAGGAATGGGCACTATGGTCGCGCGTTGCCGCCAGCATCCGGCCACTCGCCGGAAGGGTCTCCGAAGCCCCGTTCGCGGAACCGCCAGCCGCCCCTGAAAAGGCCCCGCGACTGCCAAAGCCCGCACCCTTTCGCCCTCCACCACCGCCGCTACCCGCCGCGCCACCCCATAAGCCGGCGCGCATCCCGCCCCGCCCGGTCGCCGACGCCACGCTCGATGGCGGCTGGGACCGACGCCTTCGCTCGGGCGATATCCGCCCCGACAAGGTGATCGACCTGCACGGCCACACCCTCGCCGCCGCCCACGACCAACTGTTGATGGCGCTGGAAGACGCCACCGCCTATGGTCTCAGGGTACTGCTCGTCGTCACCGGCAAGGGCCGTGGCGAGCGCCCGGGCCGCATCCGCGCCGAACTCGCCGGCTGGCTGGAAAGTGCGTCTCTGCGCCCGCGCATCGCCGCGCTTCGCCCCGCCCACCCCCGCCACGGCGGCGGCGGTGCCTTTTACATCATCCTCCGGCGGAATATTTAGGCCGCGAACGCCTAGGCCTGCCGCCCTATCCTGTTGAAGGGGTCACGCGGCGGCAAAATCGGCTAGGGTGCAATGGATGGCAACAGGCCCTGTTTCGGCCGCCTGAATGAAAGATCCGACGATGGCGCAAGACCTTGTAACCGTTGAAACCGATGGCGCCGTGGCCACCGTTACGCTCAATCGTGCCGAAGCGATGAACGCCATGTCCCGGGCCATGCGCCAGCAATTGGCGGCGGCGATGCGCAATCTTGAAAAGGATGCCAGCGTCCGCGTCGTCATCCTGACCGGTGCCGGCGACCGCGCCTTCACCGCCGGGCTCGATCTGAAGGAACTCGGCAGCGACGGCCTGGGCGCCGCCAACGCCGAATCCGCCGATGAAAACCCGGTAAAAGCCATCGAACAACTGTCGAAACCCTGCATCGGCGCCATCAACGGCGTCGCCATCACCGGCGGTTTCGAGGTGGCGCTGGCCTGTGACGTGCTGATCGCCAGCGACCGCGCCCGCTTTGCAGATACCCATGCCCGCGTCGGCATCATGCCGGGCTGGGGCCTGTCGCAGAAGCTATCCCGGCTGATCGGGCCATACCGCGCCCGGGAACTGTCGCTCACCGGCAATTTCCTCGATGCCAAAACCGCGGCCGACTGGGGCCTGGTCAACCGCGTGGTCCCCGCTGCCGATCTGATGGCCACCGCCCGCGCGCTTGCCGCCGACATGGCGACCATCGAACCGGGCTTTGCTGCCCAGTACAAGCGGCTGATCGGCGACGGCTATGCCACGACCTTTGCGCAAGGCATGACGATGGAGGCGGAACGTTCGACCGCCGTCAATTCAAAGGTCTCCGGCGATGCCGTCGAAGCCGCCCGCACCGCCGTACAGGCCCGCGGCCGCAGCCAATAACCCCTGCTCTACAACGCCCCAATCACGCCACCACCACCGGATTTGCAAGGCAAGACCATGACAACACCCTTCCCCGGCTATGATCGCACCACCATCGACAACCGGCTGGTCAACCCGGAAACCACCGCCGACGAGAGTGTTCTCAACGATTATGCCACGTTGCGCGCTACCGATCCGGTGCATTGGACCACGCCAACCGGCTTTCGCCCGTTCTGGTCGATCACCCGCCACGCCGATATCACCGCGATTTCCAAGCAGAATGAGCGCTTCATCAACCGTCAGCGCACCTATCTGAGCCCGATCGAGGGCGAGGAATGGACCAAGCAGATGACCGGTGACAGCCATTTGTTCCGCACATTGGTCGATCTTGATGACCCCCAGCACATGAAATTGCGGCGGCTGACCCATAATTGGTTCCTGCCGCCCAACCTGCGCAAGCTGGAAACCGAGATCGCCGCCATCGCCAAAACCCATGTCGACCGCATGGCGGCCCTTGGTCCCGAATGCGATTTCGTCGCCGAAGTGGCGCTTTGGTACCCGCTGCGCGTCATAATGAAGATCCTGGGCATCCCTGAATCGGACGAACCGATGATGCTGCAGATGACCCAGGAGATATTCGGCCCCCAGGATCCCGATGTGGTTGCCCGTTCAAAACGCGTCACCACCGGCAGCGCTGGGCTGATGACCGGTGCCACCGGCGACCCCCAGGTCGATCTGCTCGCCACCGTGCAGATGTTCTTCACCTATTTCCGCGAGGTCACCGCCGACCGCCGTGCCAATCCGCGCGACGATCTGGCCAGTGTCATCGCCAATGGCATCATCGATGGCCAACCGATCGACGAGCTTTCGGCCACCAGCTACTACGCCATCGTCGCCACCGCCGGTCATGATACCACCAGTTCCAGCGCCGCCGGTGGCCTGTTGCAACTGATCAAGAACCCCGATCAGCTGGCCAAGCTGAAGGCTGACCCATCGTTGCTGCCCATGGCTGTCGAGGAAATGATCCGCTGGGTGACCCCGGTAAAGCACTTCATGCGCACCGCGACCGAGGATACCGACATCGGCGGCAAGACCATCAAGGCCGGTGAAGCCCTCGCCATGTTCTATTGGTCCGGCAATCGTGACGAAATCGTCTGGCCCGACGCTGGTGAATTCCGCGTCGATCGCACCCACAACCCGCAAACTGCCTTTGGCAACGGCGTGCATCTGTGCCTCGGCCTGCACCTCGCCCGCATGGAATTGCGCGCGCTTTTCGCCGAATTACTGCCGCGTCTGGACAGCATCGAGCTTGCCGGCACCCCGCGCAATTCGCTGGCCAACTTCGTTTCTGGCCTCAAAACCTTGCCGATCCGGTACAAGATGCGATGAGGGAAGACCCCCGGCGGCTGGTCGCCGCCAACTATCCATGGTCCGACATCATGGAGACGCGCTTTGCCGACATGGACATCAACCGCCACCTCAACAACGTCGCCATCACCCGGTTTTTCGAAGAAACCCGCATGCGCTTCAACTGGAGCCTCATCACCCGCAACGATCCGATGGCCCGGCCGCGCTACCTTGTCGCCCATGTCGCGGTCGATTTCCTCGGTGAAGGCAGCTACCCCGAACCGCTCAAGATGACCTATGCGGTCGGCAACATCGGCAGCAGCAGCTTCCGCTGCCAGATGGGCATGTTCCAGTCCGGCAAATGCATCGCGCTCGGCGACACGGTGTTGGTCCACCGCAGCGACACCGGCCCATCACCGCTGCCCCCCGAATTGCGCGCACGGCTTGAGGCTTTCCCGCTGAAAGGCTAAGGCCGCTGCGTTCGCCCGCCATCGGCTGGCACCGCCCTGCGCACCCATGCGGCAAGGCGAGACCACAGGAGACCCAGAATGTCCGAACTGCCCTCCACCCTGACCCTGACGCTTGAAGGCGGCGATGTCGTCATCAAGCTGCGCCCCGATCTCGCCCCCGGCCACGTCGAGCGCATCACCGACCTCGTCAAGGAAGGCTTTTACGATGGCCTGACCTTCCACCGCGTCATCCCAGGCTTCATGGCCCAGGGCGGTTGCCCCACCGGCACCGGCATGGGCGGCTCCAAAAAGCCGGACATCAAGGCCGAATTCACCAAGGCAGCGCACAAGCGCGGCGTCTGCTCCATGGCCCGTTCGTCCAGCCCGAACAGCGCCAACAGCCAGTTTTTCATCTGCAACGCCGATGCAAACTTCCTCGATGGCCAGTATACCGTCTGGGGCGAAGTGACGTCGGGCATGGAACATGTCGATGCGCTGCCGGTCGGCGAACCCCCGAAAAAGCCCGGCAAGATCCTGAAGGCCGTCGCCGCCTGACCCAAGAAACACCGCTGGCCCGGCGAAACCCGGGCCAGCCGGAGGCCGGCATGAGCCTGAACCGCTGCTACAACGTCATGGACTTGCGGGGCCGCGCCGAGGCCATGCTGCCGGCGCCGCTGTTCCACTACATGGATGGCGGCAGCGACGATGAATGGTCGCTCAAGAACAATAGCGCGGCCTTCCAGCGCCATGCTCTGGTGCCGGATTATCTCGTCGATGTCGCCGAAATAGACCTGTCGACCCGCGTGCTCGGCTGCGACCTGAAGCTGCCGTTTTTCCTGTCGCCAACCGGCATGTCGCGGCTGTTCCACCACGAAAAGGAACTCGCGGTCGCCCGCGCCGCCGAGCGCTTCGGCACACTTTACACGCTCTCGACACTCGCCACGACCAGCCTTGAGGATATTGCCGCCGCTGTCTCCAGCCCCAAGATGTTCCAGATCTACATTCTGAAGGACCGCGGGCTGACCACCGAATTCGTCGATCGTTGCAAGGCCGCCGGTTATGCGGCGCTGTGCCTGACGGTCGATATGCCGGTCGCCGGCAACCGCGAGCGCGATCATCGCACAGGCATGCAGATGCCGCCGAGGTGGACGCTGAAGAGCCTCGCCAGCTTTGCCACGCACCCGCAATGGTCACTGAACTATCTGCGCCACCCGGATTTCGCGCTGGCCAATGTCGCGCACCGCGTCGATGCCCTTGGTGGTGGCTCGATGGGCCTGATCGATTATGTGAACAGCCAGTTCGATCGCACCGTGACCTGGAACGATGCCGAATGGCTGATCAGGCAGTGGAATGGCCCCTTTGTCATCAAGGGCCTGATGTCCCCCGCCGATGCCGCCCGCGCGCGCGACATCGGCGCAACAGCAGTGATGATCTCCAACCATGGCGGCCGCCAGCTCGATGGCGCACCGGCCCCCGTCGACATGGTCGCGCCGATGCGCGACCGGGTGGGGGATGCACTGGAACTGATCGTCGATGGCGGCATCCGGCGAGGCACCGACATCATCAAGGCCATGGCGCTGGGCGCCACCGCCTGCTCGGTCGGCCGCGCCTATCTCTATGGGTTGGCCGCGGGCGGCGAGGCCGGGGTTGTCCGCGCGCTCACCCTGCTGCGGGACGAGCTGCTGCGCGATATGGCGCTGATCGGTCGCCGGCGAACTACAGATCTAGATCTTGGATTGTTGCGCCCCGCCACCGGATGAATTAAATTTTAGGGTAAATTTGCATTTCCGGCTACTATCCTCCCGGCATGCCAATCAGTCGCAATCGCCACAAGGATGATGAACCATGCTCATCTCACTCGTCGTCACACTTATCGTCGTCGGCTTGCTGCTTTGGCTGGTGAACAATTACATACCGATGGATGGAAAGATCAAGTCGATCCTCAACATCGTCGTGGTCATTCTGGTCGTTTTTTGGCTGCTGCAAACCTTCGGTCTGCTCAGCGGCGTCCGGATCGGTTGATCCGGCAGGGCTGCGGTCAGTTGGACAGCGTCTGGCCAGCCGCATGACCCACCCACATCCCGGCGATCAACAACAGCAGCCCCAGTGAGACGCGGATGCCAAAGCCGCGCGGTCCAAAGGCGAAACTCGTTGGCACCTTGATCCCCATATTGGTTGTCATGGCGATCAACACCGCCAGCACACCGATTTCGGGCGGCACCGTTTGCGCCACTGTCAATGCCGCGATCGAAACAGATGTCGCATGAACGTCGACGAGACCGGTCGCCGCTGCGCTGGCCAGCAGGCCCTCACCGCCCAGCCACTCGGTAACCAACCTGCCCAGCAGCGCGAACACCCCGACCAGCCCGGCAAAGAATAAGGCGAGTCGCACGTCAAAGGCCCGGCCTGCGGGCGCTTCCACACCATCCGCGCCGCCGCCGTGCCGGCCGAGCAGCACTGCAAACCCCAGAGTCGGCACCAGTCCGCCGATAAAGCCGGGCAACAGCAGCAGCATCAGCGCCCAATCGGCCGCCGCAACAAGCGCGAACAAATAGACAAGAGCCCCCACCACTGCCGCCACAGCGCCAGCAGAACAGGGCGCCACGATGCGATCATCGGCGCGCGCGCGGGCGCCCATCGACGCAATGGTGACGGTGGTCGAGACAAAGCCGCCGACAAACCCGGCGACCGTCAGCCCGAAGCGTGCGCCAAGGCTGCGCTGCGCGATATAGCCAACCGCCGAAAGTCCCATCAAGATTGTCGCAAGCCGCCATAATGACCTTGGGTTCACCAACCCCCAAGGATCAATGGCCCGATCCGGCATAAGCGGCAGCACGATGAACACCGCGACCAACAGGGTCAGCGCATCCAGCCGGTCATGCCGCGTCAGCGTTTGCGTGAAAAACCGGTGCACGGCTGACCGGAAATCAAACAGGATCGTCATTTCACGGCCTTGGCATGACAACAAAAGGCCGGCACTGGGGCCATCCCGGTGCCGGCCAATGCTACCCTATCGCTGGCCGCGATGGTTGGCACCACCGTTGGACCGGCCCTGCCGGCGCTGCGGGGTCACCTGCGCACGCGGATCGCGGCCCGGGCGGCCACCGCCACTGGGGCGGCGGGCGAAATCGCGGCGTTCGTCTTCGCGCGGTGCCGGAGGTGCGGCGCGCTCAACCTTCTGCGCCGCGACAACCGCCTGGCGGAAATCGGCCGGCAGCGCCAGCGTCTGGATCTTCTGGCGGATCAGCTTTTCGATGTCCTTCAGAAACGGCCGTTCGTCTTCGGCGCAGAATGCAATCGCCTGGCCATCGCGGCCGGCGCGCGCCGTGCGGCCGATGCGGTGGACATAGGATTCCGGCACATTCGGCAGTTCATAATTGATGACGTGCGAAACACCGGTCACATCGATGCCGCGCGCCGCGATATCGGTCGCCACCAGCACCCGGCACGTGCCGGCCTTGAATGACGCCAGCGCCCGCTCACGCTGTGGCTGGCTCTTGTTGCCATGGATCGCCTCTGCGGTGATGCCAGCATTGCCGAGCTGCCGTACAACGCGGTCGGCGCCATGCTTGGTGCGGGTGAAGACGAGCGCGCGGTCGATCGACTTGTCGCGCAGGACCAGCTGCAACAACGCCGGTTTTTCAGCCTGTTTGACGTGGATGACCGCCTGGTCGACACGCTCCGCAGTCGTCGCGGCGGGCTTCACCGAAACCTTGACCGGGTTGGTCAAGTAACGCGCGGCCAATTCCTCGATCGCCTTTGGCATCGTGGCTGAAAAGAACAGCGTCTGGCGCTTGCGCGGCAACAGGCCGACGATCCGCCGCAGATCATGGATGAAGCCCAGATCGAGCATCTGGTCGGCTTCGTCGAGCACCAGGATTTCGACAAGCTTCAGATCGAGGCTGCCACGCTGGACAAGATCGAGCAGCCGGCCCGGCGTCGCCACAACGACATCGACACCATGGCTCATGGCGCGTTCCTGGCGGGGAATCGGCACGCCGCCGAACACGGTGGTGACCGTCAGCCGCATGTATTTGCCATAATCGGTGAAAGACTGGGCGATCTGCGAAACCAGTTCGCGGGTCGGTGCCAGCACCAGCGCCCGCGTCGCGTATTTCAACCGGTGCTTGGGGTCGGCAGCCAAGCGGTGCAGCATCGGCAGCGCAAAGGCAGCCGTCTTGCCGGTGCCGGTCTGCGCGATACCACATAGGTCATGGCCTTCCATGACCGGCGGGATGGCCTGGACCTGGATGGGAGTGGGTTCGGAATACCCCTTGTCGGCAAGCGCGCGGGCAAGCGGTTCGGCAAGGCCGAAGTCAGCAAAATAGGTCATTTCAATTCTTTACAACGAGCACGCGATGGATTCGCGTGGTCGCCGGGCACCTTCGAGGGCGGCCGGACGAGCGGGTTTTGACAACCCGCGTGATGGGGTGGCCCTTGGGGCTGGCCTCTGAACATCCGGGTCTGGGGCGATCAATCCTGCAAAGCCCAATGGCTTGCAAACCGTGCCCGATCACGCTCCCGGCGTTGGCGCGCGGGCATTGCCGGGCGCTGAAACCGTGGTCCACATCGTCGAATGGCTTGCGAAAGTCAAGCCGGGCTCTATTCTTGCCAGCGGCGCATCCGACATTCGACATTGCGAACGTAACAGAAGAGTCATCATTCCGGTCTACGGGCTTGCGTCCCAAAGGAACGCCCCAACTCATGCTTGCAAATCTGAGACGACAGGCGGATGGGGCCGCCCTTGCTATCTCGCCGGCGCTGCTGCTGTCCGGTCTCGAGATCCTGCTCATCCTCGGTCTGGGCGTTGCTGCGGCGCGGCTGATCTGGACCATCGCCACACCGGTTGATCCGCTGGGCAATTGGCAGGCGTCGAACACCGGCCGGCAGTCTGTCGATGCCAGCGTGATGGGCCGCTTTGATCCGTTTTTCAGGGCAAGTGGTGATGGCGGGGCAGCGCGCGTGTCGACGCTGTCGCTCACCCTGCTTGGCACCCGTGTCGATATGGTTTCAGGGCGCGGATCGGCGATCATCGCCACGCCTGACGGCCTTCAATCCAGCTTTCTGATCGGTGAAACCATCGCACCGGGTGTGACGCTGCGGGCCGTGGGCTTCGATGACGCCACACTGGCCACCGACGCCGGCGAGGAAAAGTTGTTCATCGATCAATCCGCCGGCGGCACCCCGGTGACACCGCCTGACCAATCGGGTTCGCCATCGCAATTCGTGCCGATAACGGCTGCCACTGCACCGCCACCGCGTCTGGCCGCCGATGTTTCGGTGGTGCCGCGCATGAAGGGCACCGATATCACTGGCTTCGTGCTTGCGCCAAGGGGGTCGGGCAAGGCATTCAGTGCCGCCGGCTTGCAGCCGGGCGACGTATTGGTATCCGTTGATGGCGCGCCGGTTTCGAGCATCCGCGATCCGGCAACGCTGGTGCAACGGCTTGATGCCGGCGGTGTCAGCGTCGGCGTTGAAAGGGGCGGCGAAATCGTGAGTTTGCAGATCAGGGGCAATCGATGACTTATCTGCGCAAGTCGGTCGCCGCGGCGCTCGCGGCGGGCCTGCTTTCGTCGGGCGTTACAATGCCGCCTGCGGCGTTGGCGCAGCAGACGGTCAACCTGCGCGATGCCGATATACGCGCCTATATCCAGGACGTGTCGCGTGCCACGGGCCGCACGTTCATCATCGATCCACGCGTTACCGGCAAGGTCTCGGTCGTCAGCGAGCGCCCGCTGGGCCGCGATGCCTATTTTGAACTGTTCCTTTCGACGCTGCGCGCCAATGGCTATGTCGTCGCGCCCGCGGCGGGCGGCGCGCTCCGCATCGGCCCGGCCGATATCGCCGCAACCCAGCCGGGCGGTGGCGGCACCGGTCGCGATCGCTTTGTCACCGAAATCATCGCGCTTGGTTCGATCGACGCTGCCTCGGCGGTCGAAAGCCTGCGCCCGCTGGTCAGCCGTGAAGGCCAGTTGACCGCCAATCGCACCGGCAATGCCATTGTCGTCGCCGATTATGCCGACAATGTCGCCCGTGTCCGCGCGCTGGTCAAAAAGCTGGACCAGGATCGCCAGACCACGCGCATCATCACGTTGAAGAACGCCGGCGCGCGCGAGATTGCCGCGACTCTGGGACAACTCACCGGCGGATCGGCGGGTGGTGCAGCGGCCAATGGCAATGCGCAAGGTGGCGCCTCCCAAGGCGGCACAGGCGGCTCTGGCGGCGGCAATGTTTCCATCGTCGCCATCGACAGCAGCAATTCGGTCGCGCTGCGCGGCGAGGCCGGCACGGTGGCACAGTTGGCCGATACCATCACCGATCTTGATCGCCGTGCTGCCGCCGGCGCCGACGTGCGGGTGATCTTCCTCCAGCACGCCGACGCCGAAAAGCTGTTGCCCGTGCTGCAGCAGCTTGTCGGACAAACGCCGACGGTTTCGACTTCGGGCTTCGCCCAAAGCTATTCCGGCGGACAATCGCGCTTCGGCGGCCAATCACAGGGATCCAGCAGCCAATTGCCGTTCCCGGCGCAAAGCCAGAGCAGCGGCGGATCGACGGGCGGCGCCGCCGGCATCATTCCAGGCGCCACCATCGGCCGGGGCCAGGCGGTAATCGCGCGATATGAAGGTGCCAACGCCATTGTTGTCGCGGCCCCCGCCGACGTGCAGCGGCAACTCGGCGAAGTCATTCGCCAGCTTGATACACGGCGCGAACAGGTGCTCGTCGAAGCCATCATCGTCGAAATTTCGGATGATGCGGCCAAACGGCTCGGCGTGCAGTTTCTGCTGACCGGCACCGGCCAATCATCGAACGTGCCGTTTTCGGCAACCAACTATTCCAATGCGGTGCCCAATTTGTTGACCATCGCCGGCGCCATCGCGGGCACCAAATATGCCCCCAATTCGGCAGGCACGCAGACCTTGCAGCAAACGGCGCTGACCTCGCTTCTGGCCTCCGCCGGCGGCACCTTTGGCTTCGGCAAGGATCTGGGAAATGGCGATCTGTTCGGCATCGTCATCAACGCGGTCAAATCGGATACAGCGTCGAACGTGTTGTCGACGCCGTCGATCATGACTTTAGACAATCAACAGGCGACCATCCTCGTCGGTCAGGAAATCCCCATCGGCACCGGGGAAGCGCTATCGAGCAATTTCGACAATGCCTTTCGAACGATCCAGCGCCAAAATGTCGGCATCCAGCTCGATGTAAAACCACAGATCAATGCCGGTGGCTCGATCAAGCTGGCAATCCGCCAAGAGGTTAGTTCCATCGCCGGGCCGGTATCAACCAGGTCGACGGAACTCATCCTCAACAAGCGCGAGATCACCACCACAGTCACCGTCGACGACGGCCAGATCATCGCACTTGGCGGGCTGATCGATGACAATGAACGGCGGACGCTGGAAAAGGTCCCGCTGCTCGGCGACATCCCCGGGCTAGGCAAATTGTTCCAGTCGCGCAGCCGCAACAAGACCAAGACCAATTTGATGGTTTTCATCCGGCCGACGATCGTCAAAAGCGCAGCGGATGCACAGCGGCTGGCGGCAGAGCGCTATGATTATTTCCGCGATGCCGAACGCGCCCGCGGTCAAAGCGAGACCACGTCGCTCGATGCGCTGGTGCGCGATTATCTGCACACATCGCCACCGGCGCGCCCGGAAACACCTGCCCCTAACACCCCCGCCGCGCCGCCGCCTGCCCCGAAATGACCGCCGACACCACCCTTCCCGACACCGTCGCCGCGCTGCCGGTGATCCCCTATGGCTTTGCCAAACGGTTCGGCGTGGTGGTAACCGGCGGCGATTCCGAAGCCCTGCGCATCGGCATGCGCCGCGGCGAAGACCCGCGGGTGCTGTCGGAAGTGCGACGGCTTGCGGGCCGCCCGCTGGCAATCGACGTCGTTGATCCGGCGCGTTTCGATAAATTGCTCAGCGATAACTATGCGCTTGAGGGCTTCACCGCCGGCGCGTCCATCGCCGGCAATGACGATCTTGGCCTGCTGGTCGACAATATTCCATCCGCCGAAGATCTGCTCGACACACAGGACGAAGCGCCGATCATCCGCCTGATCAACGGCCTCATCGCCGAAGCCGCGCGGCAGGGCGTGTCCGATATCCATATTGAGCCCTATGAAAGCGCGTTGATCGTCCGGATGCGCGCCGACGGCCAACTTGCCGAACGCCACCGCCTGCCTGCCAATGTCGCCGGCATGGTGGTCAGCCGCATCAAGGTGATGGCGCGGCTAGACATCGCAGAGCGCCGGCTGCCCCAGGATGGCCGCATCGGCCTGACACTGGGCGGCAAGAGCCTTGACGTGCGCGTTTCCACCCTGCCCTCGCGCGCGGGTGAACGCGTCGTGCTGCGCCTGCTCGACAAGGAAAATGCCGGCATTGACCTTGATGCGCTGGGGATGCCGGCGCCCATCGAACGCGCGTTTCGCGCAGCGCTTGCGGAGCCCAACGGCATCGTTCTAGTCACCGGGCCGACCGGGTCAGGCAAGACGACGACGCTTTACGCTGGGCTGCGCCTGCTCAACGACGGCAGCCGCAATATCCTGACCGTCGAAGACCCCGTCGAATATGCCGTGGATGGCGTCGGCCAGACCCAGGTGAACCCCAAGGTCGGGTTGAGCTTTGCCGCCGGGCTGCGCGCCATCCTGCGGCAAGACCCCGATACGGTGATGGTCGGCGAAATTCGCGATAGCGAGACCGCCGAAATCGCCATCCAGGCCTCGCTCACCGGCCATCTCGTGCTTTCGTCCGTGCACACCAATGATGCACCGGGCGCCATCACCAGGCTGCGCGACATGGGGCTGGAACCGTTCCTGCTCGCCTCCACGCTGCGCGCTGTCATCGCCCAACGGCTGTTGCGCCGTCTGTGCCCCGCCTGCGCGACCCCGCATGAGGCAGGCGCGGCCGTGGCGGCGTTGATCGGCATCCCCGCCGACGCAACCGTGATGGCCGCCGCCGGCTGCGCCGAATGCAACGATACAGGCTATCGCGGGCGCACCGGCGTGTTCGAAGCCGTGCGCATTACCGACGAAATCCGCCGCATCATCCTCGATGGCGGCGACGAGGCTGCGATTGCCGCCCATGCCTTTGCCAATGCGCCAACGCTGTCCGGCGCGGCGCGCAGCCTTGTGCTGGCCGGCGTGACGACGCCCGAAGAAGCAGTACGCGTCATGCGCAGCAGCAACGCCGATGGCTGATTTCCAGTACAGCGCGCTCGACATGACCGGCCGCGAGCGCCGTGGTCGCATCAGCGCAGACAGCAGCGACGCGGCGCGCGCCGAATTGTTGGCCAAGAAACTGTTCGCAACCAAACTCGAAAAGGCCGAGGCACGATCGGTACCGCTCGCCAGCGGCACCGGCGGCCTGTTCTCGCGCAAGCTCAACCCGAAGCAGTTGACGCTCTTCACCCGCCAGGTCGCCACCCTGGTGCAGGTGGCGCCACTTGAGGAAACACTGCGCACCATCGTCCGCCAATCCGAAGCCGAGCATGTCCGCCGCATTCTTGGCCGCGTCCATGGAGGCGTTGTCGAAGGCCGGCGCCTGTCCGAAGCGATGGCGCTGGAATCGCAAAGCTTCCCGGCGCTGTTTCGCGCCATGGTCTCGGCGGGCGAAAGCTCGGGCTCACTGCCCGAAATCCTCGAACGGCTCGCCAATCTGCAGGAACGCCAGGCGACCGTGCGCGGCAAGGTTGTCGCTGCAGTGGCCTATCCGGCGGCGCTGGCAGTGGTGGCGACCGTCGTCGTCATCGCGCTGATGATCTTTGTAGTGCCCAAGGTTGTCGAACAGTTTGAAAATATCGGCCAGGCACTGCCATTGCTGACGCGTATCGTCATCGGCCTGTCAGAGTTTCTGGTCGGCTGGTGGTGGGCCTTGCTGATCGTCATCTTCGGCAGCGCGTTCCTGTTCGCGCGCGCCATGCGCGATGAAGATTATCGCCTGCGTTTCGATACACGCATGCTGCAATTGCCGCTCATCGGCCGGCTTTTGCGCGATCTGCATGCCGCCCGGCTGGCGCGGACGCTGGCAACGATGGTTGCCAGCCGCCTGCCGATCATCGAAGGCCTGGCGCTGACCATTCCGACCGTCAACAACCGTGCCTTGCGCCGGGCATCGGAGGAAATCGTCACCGTTATCCGTGAAGGCGGCAGCCTTTCGGCAGCCCTGCGCAAAAGCGCGGTGTTCCCGCCGCTGCTGGTCTATATGGCTGCAGGCGGGGAAAGCAGCGGCCGGCTCGATCTGATGCTCGAACGCGCCGCCGATTATCTCGAACGCGAATTCGACACGTTCACCGCAACCGCCTTGTCGTTGCTGGAACCGGGGGTCATCATCGTGATGGGCGGCATCGTTGCCGCCATCGTGCTGTCGATCCTGCTGCCGATCCTGCAACTCGATACACTCGCCGCCCAATAAGGACCCGCCAGATGCCCGTCCCGCCCCCCAGCAACAACCGCCGCGAGGACGGTTTCACACTCGTCGAGTTGATGGTTGTCATTGTCATCATCGGCCTGCTTGCCACCGTCGTCATCGTCAACGTGCTGCCAACCCGCGATCGCGCGATGGTCGAAAAGACCAAGGCCGACATTTCGCTGATCGAACAGGGGCTTGAAATGTATCGGCTTGATAATTTCAACTACCCGACAGGAGCTCAGGGCCTTGCTGCGCTGCAGGCGCCGCCCGCCGGCCTGTCGCAACCGGATCGCTATCGCCGCGGCGGCTATCTGAAGCGGCTGCCGGACGATCCGTGGGGCCATCCCTATCAATACACCTTGCCCGGCCAGCATGGCGCCTTCGATATCTATTCTATGGGCGCCGATGGCGCACCCGGGGGGACAGGCGAAAATGCCGATATCGGCAATTGGAAATAACCCCGCCGGCGGTGGCGATGCGGTGGTTTCACCTGCTGGCAATTGGCGTTTGTCGCCCGCTGGCGATTGGCGTCTTCTGCGCGCTGGTGATGCCGGCTTCACGCTTGTCGAGTTGATGGTCGTAATGGTCATCATCGGCCTGATGGCAGCCGCCGTCGTTGGCACCTTGCCCGACAGTCGCAGCCACCTGCGCGACGAAGGCGAAGCGTTCGCCGCCCGATTGGTCGCGGCGCGTGACCTGTCGATCGTTACAGGCCATGACATCGGCGTGTCCGTTGATGCACAAGGCTATGGCTTCAGCAGCCGCAACCGCAACGGCTGGCAGCCAGTTGATGCCAAGGCGCTGGCGCCGCACCAATGGCCGGCTGGTCTTTCAGCGCTGGCGGCCGTCGAAGGCGGCGCAGCGCTGGTTTTCGATACCACCGGCATCGTCACCCCGGCCCAGATCCTGTTGCGCCAGGGCGATGCCCAATCGCTGGTTTCCGTCGACAGCGCCGGCGTCGTGAAAATCGATGCGCGATGATGTCGCCTCCCGTGGCAATGGCTTCACGCTCGTCGAAGTGCTCGTGGCGCTGGCGATTTTCAGCCTTGCCGCCCTCGCACTGCTGCGCCTTGAAGGCGCGGCACTTGGCACGACCGCAAGGCTTGATGAAAAGACCATCGCCGCCATCGTCGCCCGCAACCGCGCAATCGACGTGATGCTCGCCGTGCAACCGCCGGCCTTTGGCCAGACAAATGGGACCGCAAACGACGCCGGCCGCAACTGGCGCTGGACGCAAATTGTCGCGCGCACACCCGACGCTCGTATCGCTCGTATCGATATACGGGTCACCGGCAATGATGGCGACACCGCCGCCTCGCTCACCTTTGTGCGGCGTGTGGCATGATTGCTGCAACACCTTCTCGCAAGGCTGCTGGCGCAGGCTTTACGCTGGTCGAACTGTTGATCGCCCTGCTGCTCTTCGCTCTGCTATCGGCGGCGGCAACGGCGTTGCTTTCATTTGGCGTTGATGCCCGAGCGCGCAGCAGCGAAAGGCTCGATGAACTGGCCGCGCTCACCCGCACGCGCGCCCTGCTGACCGCCGATCTGGCACAGGCGGCACCCCGGCTGTGGCGCGGCGATACCGGCTTGAGCCAGCCGGCATTTGCCAGCGACGGCAGTGCCGGCACCAGCCTGTTGCGTTTCGTTCGCCGTGGCTGGCGCAATGATGGCGGTGCACCGCGTTCATCGCTGCAACGGGTCGAATACCGCCATGTCGGCGACCGGCTGGAACGCTTGTCCTGGCCCCGTGTCGATGGCGGAGTGCCCAATGCACCAGCCATATTGTTGGCCGGGCTGACCCAGGTTCGGCTCCGCTATTACTATGGCGGCGGCTGGCGCGATGGCTGGGTGCCGCAACGCCGCGATTCAATGCCAGATGCGGTCGAATTGACGGTCAGCGGCAAAGGCCTGCCGTCGCTGCGACAGACGTTCCTCATCGGGCCGGGTAACGCGCCGTGATGTCGCCCCTGCCTCGCAATGGAGAACGCGGTGCCGCGCTGCTCACTGTCCTCATCCTGGTTGGCATCATGGGTGCGATCGCGGTGGCTGTTTTCGGCCGGCTGCGACTGGCAACATTGCTGGCGGGCAATGCCATCGGGCTCGAATCGGCGCGATCCTTCGCCTTTGTAGGCGAAACGCTGGTGACAACGCGCATCGACGATCTGGTTGCTGCCACGCCGACGCGCACGACGCTGGCGGGCGGCTGGATGGGCCGCGCCATCCCACTGCCACTGCCCGATGGCCAGGCCGAAGCCAGCGTTACCGATGGCGGCAACTGCTTCAACCTCAACAGCCTTGTCACCGGCAGCATTCCGGATTCACTGGTATCGCGCCCCATTGCCATTGCGCAGTTTGCGGCGCTGATGCAGATCCTAGGGCTGCCTGTTGGCACCGCCAGCGGCATCGCCGCCGCGACGGCCGACTGGATCGACAGCGATGACAATGCCAACAACAATGGCGCCGAGGATTCGATCTATGGCCGCGCAACGCCGCCCTATCGCGCCGGCGATACCATCATGGCCGAAGCCAGCGAACTGCGGAGCGTGAGCGGTGTTACCCCGGAAATCTACGCCCGGTTGCGGCCCTGGGTTTGCGCCCTGCCGGTCGTCCAGATGTCGCCCATCAACGTCAACACGCTTACCCCCGCGCAGGCGCCGCTGATCGCCATGATGCTGGGCGACGGCGCCGGCATCGCATCGGCGCGGCGCGCCATCGGTGAACGTCCGCCGGCTGGATGGGCGAACGTCGGCGAATTCTGGAACACGCCGGCGCTGCGCACGCTGGTACCGCCCGCTGACGTGCTGAGCCAGCCACAGGTGACAACACGATGGTTCGCTTTGGAGATGGTCGGCGATGTCGCCGGCACTGAATTTGAGGAAAGTGCGCTCGTCGATGCCCGGCGCGCGCCGGCGCGCATCGCCGCCCGGCGCTGGACGAATGCAGAATGATGCAAACACTCATTTTTGCTGGCGATAGCGCCGATACGCCCTGGCTGCGGCTGGAGGCCGGGCGCGTCGCCGGCGAGGGCCGTTCGCTGGACAGCCTGCCGCCCGCCGATCCCACCCTGCCGGGGGAGATCATCGCCGTGGTACCGGGCGATGTTGTCGTCCTGCATTGGGTGGAACTGCCGCCGCTTGCCCCGGCACAGGCGGCGGCGGCAGCGCGCATGCTCGCTGCTGATGTCGCGACGACCCCTCTCGATGCAACACATGTCGCGCTCGGCAAACGCGGCGCCGATGGCATGGCGCCACTGGCACTTGTCGAACGCCAGCGCATGCAGGACTGGTTGGCGGCGCTGGCCATGGCCGGAATCGACCCGGACCGGATCGTGCCGGCGCCGCTGCTGCTGCCGCTGCCATTGACCGAGGCAGGCGTAACCGTGGCCGAAGCCGCCGGGCTGTGGCTGGTGCGCGGGCCCCACCTGGCCTTTGCCGCCGAACCGGGCCTTGCAGAAATATTGATCGGTGCGGAACCGGTGCACCGGCTGGGCGATGATGCCTGGCGCACCAGCCTGCCAATGACCCTGGCGGCGCTACCGATCGATTTGCGCCAGGGGGAGTTCACCCGCATCCGGCGCCGGCCCATCGATCCGCGGCAATTGCGACGCATCGCGCTACTGGCACTCGGGCTGTTGGTGCTGCTGCTTGGCACACAGCTTGCTGGCTTGCTGCGCCAGACGCTCGCTGCCGATCATGCCGAGATGCAGCTATCCGATGCCGCGCGCGCGGCGCTCCCGCGCGGTACGATCGTCACCGATCCCCATGGCCAGGTCACGGCGCGGCTCGCCGAATTGGGCGGCGATGGCCCGGCCTTTGCGTCGCTCACGGCACCGTTGCTTGCCGCCATCGAGGGCCACCCGAAGATCATGCTGGATGGCATCACCTATGCCCCTCCAACCGGGTTGGTCGCCACATTGGCCGGCGCCTCACCGCCCGATCTGGACGCGATTATCGCCGCCTTGCAGGCCGCCGGGCTGAATGCCGCAACCAGCAACCCGCGCGACAATGGCGGCCGCCAGCTTGTTGACGTAACGGTGCGACCGCGATGATAACGACATTCCTGCCCTGGTGGCGCGACCGTTCGGTGCGCGAGCAATGGTTGATCGGCGTTATGGTCTTGATGCTGGTCGTCGTCATTGCCTGGCTGGGCATCATCAGGCCGCTAGGGGCGGCGCGCGAGGCGGCGGCAGCGCGCCGCACGACAGCCATAATGGCGCTGGGTGATGTCAGCGCGATGGCCCGCGGTATCCGCAGCGCCGAAAGCCGGCGCAGCAACAGCAGCGTGCCCTTGATCGAACTGGTCAGCGGCCGGGCGTCAGAGGCGGGATTGACCACCGAGCGCCTGGAAAAGGGCGGCGACGGCCGTGTGACGACCCGGATCGCTGCCATCAAATCAGGCGCCCTGCTGTGCTGGATCGCAAATCTGGAGACGCGCGACGGGGTCGTCGTTGACCGGCTGAGCATCACCCGCAACGACGATGAGACCGTTGCCGCCGATCTGATACTACAAAGCGGCGTTTGATGGTCATGAACCGCATATACCGCTGGCTGGCTTTCGCGCTTGCGCTTGTCGTCGGGTTGCTCGCCATGTGGCCGCTGCGGCTTGCGCCCGGCATTGCCGCGACCGGCCTTTCATCTGCGTCGGCGACCGGAAGCATCTGGGCGGGTGAGTTGACCGCGGCCCGCTGGCGGGGCCTGGAACTTGGCGAATTGCACGTCGGCCTCGCACCAACGGCGCTGCTGGGCGGCCATTTGCGGCTCGCTGTCGAGGGGGCTTCCCTACGCGGCGCAATTCTGCAGGGCCGCACCAACGGGGTCGAATCATTGAATGGGGACATACCGCTGGCGGGCAGCACGCCGCTGCCCATCGCCAGGCTGGGACTGGATAGCGTCAGCATCGAATTTGCCGGTGGCGTCTGCAAGAAAGCCAGCGGGCAAATCAGGTTTGTGGCGTCCGGCGCACTGGCAGCAGCGTCGGCGGGCGGAATTTTCGCCGGCACCCCCGTCTGCGACGCCGGGCAATTGCTGCTGCCACTGGCGGCCGGCCCGGCGCGCATGGATATTCGAATAGGCGGCGATGGCAGATACCGCGCCGCGATCAGCGTCACCGGTAGCGATGCAACCGAACGCCCGGCGCTGCTTGCCGCCGGTTTCCAGCCGACTCCACAGGGTGTCGCGCTCAACCTGGAGGGTAGCCTGTGAGTCATAACGCCATGCGCCGCGCCACTTTGGCGCTGACTCTGCTTGGCCTGGCGTCACCGGACGTCGGCTGGGCCGCCACCAAGCCTGGGCCGGAACCCGTTACTTCATCGCCGCTGCCCCTTGGTGAATTGCCACCCCAGGTGATGCCTGCGGGCAGCTGTGCCATGTTTCTTTGGGAAAGGTCGACGCGGCGGCGCGTGTTGATGGCAACGGCCCGGCAGGCGACGGCGAAAGTTATTTATGATGGCAAGGCCGCAACACTGACCCAGACCGGCGCCGATGGGCCGGCAATATTGGGATTCTCGCCGCATTCGCGCTATGCCGCGCAGGGCTATGCCATCGGTGTTGACCTCGCCATCGATGCCAATGAATCGGGCGGTGCGATCATCCGCGACGGCACGCTGACCTTCACAGCAAGCAACGGAGCCGCGGTTGTCGCCCCGGTGGCCGGCATCATCGGCTGCAATTAGCAACCGCTACCGGGCGCGTCCTGACGCGTCGATCAGCCAAGCAGGGGCGCTGGATATATCCTAGAACTTGATGCTGGCGCCGATGGTCCCGCTCGTGCCGACATTATACAGATTGAAATAGACCCGATTGGGACCGCTTTGCTGGAATTCCTTATATTTTGTGCCCGTGATGTTCCGGATTTCGAGCTTGAGCTCAATCTCGCGGCCAACCAGCTTTATGCCCTGCCGCGCCACGAAATCGAGACGAAAGCCCGGCTGCTCGACGATATCGGGCTGCCCGCTGGCACCGCGACTGGTTACACGCGTGCTGGCATAGTTAAGCAACAGGGTCTGTTGCGAAAGCCCGTCCAGATCCTCCAGCCCGATCTGCAGGTTGGCAATGTGATCGGATTGGCCGGTCAACGGCGCGCCGTTTCGAAAATAATCGGTCGCCGAGGTCGAAGAGGCTGCGAATACCGCCACCGTGTCGCTCGGGCCGACTTTCAGTTTTGACTTAGTGTAAGTGTAGTTGGCGATCACGACAGCGCGGCGCGAAGCGAAGAAATTGCTGCCGGAAATGCCGTCGAGATTAAAATATTTCTGCGTTTCCAATTCAAGCCCGTAAAGATCGGCCTTTGGCGCGTTGGCAAAGCTGGTGACGACGACATTGTCGCTGAAGCTGGCAAATGTTTCGATCGGGCTTTCGATCCTCTTGAAGAATCCTGCGAGCGAAACACGCTGATCGCTGGCGAAATACCATTCGTAGCGGATTTCAGCGTTGTAAAGTTGGCTGTCAACCAGCAACGGGTTGCCGCGATACAGTCGGTTCGTGTCCGGATCGAAGAACTGCTGATAGATCAATTCGCGAAACTGCGGCCTCGCAATGGTTTTCGAAGCGTTGAACCTAAGCTGCATCTTGTCAGCGAGCTGCCAGGTGAGCGTCGCGGCCGGCAACCAATAATGGCGATCAAGGCTGGTGAACGCCAGCGAAGCAGTCGGTACGTTGAAAACCTGCACTGGCGCGACGATTTGCTTGGCCGTTTCATAGCGTACGCCGGCATTCAGGCTCAAAGTTGACGAAAGTTCAGCTTGCACCTGGCCATAGGCCGCATGGGTACGCAGGCTGGCGTCGAAAACCGGGTTCGCTTCGTTCGTGTCGATAAGCGAGATGTTGTAATATGAGATCACCGCCGGCTGCAGCAGGAGATCGGGCCGGAACAGGCCAATTGCAGTGGGGAAATCGGAAGGCGCCAGGAACTGGAATTCGCGGCGTTCGGTGCGGCGCTTGGTATCGCTGAAGGCGTAACCGACGGTCGCGGTGAACGACGACGACGCCTTCCAGGACAAGTCGAGCCCGCCGGAATAGAGATTTTCATTGAGCTTGGAATAGCTGGCCGTAGCCGATCCGCGCTGGCCATTGTTGAGCCGGTTGGTGAACAGGGCGCCATAGGGGTCATCCGCGCTGTTGCT
This sequence comes from Sphingomonadales bacterium, assembly GCA_038208825.1. Taxonomy (GTDB): domain Bacteria; phylum Pseudomonadota; class Alphaproteobacteria; order Sphingomonadales; family Sphingomonadaceae; genus Sandarakinorhabdus. The sequence continues at coordinate 24,748 of JBBQYI010000020.1, forward strand.
GCGCAGATATTCAAAGCTCAGCTCGTTGGGGGCGTCCCGGCGGGAATTGGCATAGGATGCCCGGGTATCGAGGCTGAACTCAGGGGACAGCTCGAATTCACCGACCAACTGCGTGTTGAACAGCTGGCGCGCGTACCAGGCGGTATCCTGTTGCTGCAACGTCGCTGTCGGCGACGTCGATTGACGCGTGCCCACCCCGATCCGGGCCTGCTTCAGCGTGTCGCGAATGAACAGGTTCGTCCACCGCACCTTGTTTTCGCCGAATTCGAGCCCAAGGCCCAACAGGCCATTCACGACGATTCGATCGTCGGTGATTACCCGCTGAAAATCGAGTTCCGTTTGCGTCAAATCCTGCGACGCGGAAGTCTGTTGTGTTACATCGCGCGTGCGCCATGTGTTGCGATAGCCAAAATTGGCAATGATCCCGAGCGTTGCGTCATTGCCAACATCCAGCGACGTCCCGGCAGTAACCGACACCGTCGTATTCACCGGGATGTTGTTATTACGCTGGACAAGCACGTCCTTTGCCCTGACCAATTGACTGGCAATGGCCTTGGTGTCGACGTTGCCGGAACTGATACGTTCGCCGCTTTTCAGATAGTCACTCAGTGCAGGCGGCGTGTTGCGGCTGCCGTTATCGAATCCGGTCCAGTCGCTCGCACTGCCGAAGTAGGTGTAGCCAAGTTGGTTCGTCGTTACGGTGTCACCGCCCACCGAGCCACCAATTGACAGGAATGTTTTCCTCGGGATCGCCGTCGTCGTAAGATTAATTACACCACCGCCAAATTCACCCGGAAAATTGACCGAGTAGGTCTTTTGTACCAGCGAAGATGAGATCACCGTTGTCGGGAAGAGATCGAGCGGAACCACCCGCTTCAGCGGCTCCGGACTTGGCAATGGCGAGCCGTTGAGCAACGCCAGCGAATAGCGATCGCCAAGCCCACGGACATACACAAAGCCATTGCCGACGACGCTGAGACCGGTAACGCGGCCGAGTGCGCCGGCGATATCACCTTCGCCGGTGCGCGCGATATCTGCATTCGAAAGGAGAGAGACAACTTGCGGCACCGATTTTGCGAGGTTGCGGTCACGAGTGGCGCTGACGACAATTTCGCCACCGGTGCCGGGCAACGATATATCGACCTCTTCTTCGGTGGGTGCCGCTTTGGACGCGGACGGAACGGGCGGCGCTTGCGCGGGAATGGCCTGTGCCCGAACATTGGCCGGCATTACGAGCGATGAAGAAATGAGCAGCAGGCTCGCAAGTTGCAACGGCCTCGACATCTGTAGCCCCCAAGTGGCAATTTGAAAAAATGAGTGAAGTGCAGCACCACAGCTACACCTCACCCAATGATATTTAAGTCTCAGTACGTGGGAAGCGCGGTGCAAAGGCCGGTATTGCCTGCACCGAAATCAACTGTTGCGCTATTACAAGTCCATGTCCGGTACCAGGTGTCGGTCGCGTCCTTCACGGCGCCGATGTAGGTCGTCGTGTCGAAGAACGAATCCAGCGTCTTGGCATCAAAGGCTGCGACTGCCGTTTCGGTCGCACCGTTAATGAAGCCGCCAGTCAGTGTCGGGACATAGGTATCATTGTTGTTGTTGGTGCCAGTGCCAAAGATTGCCGCGACCTGATCCGCGGTGACGCCATTCGAGCCGATATATTTGGTCGTTGCGCATTGCATCTGCACCGAACGGAACACCGGTGCACCGGCTTCATCAATCGCAGGGTCTACCACCGTCGAAGCGGTCTGGGCGCGGCTGATCCGCACGCAGGGATTGAGCGGGCTGCTGACCAACACGCCATTGGCAAGCGTATAGTCGGTGCCGCCGCGAAGCAGGATCGACGCCTGATCAGTCGCTGAATTTTGCGAACGCTGGATGAAGGTGAAATTCGCCACCTTGGTATTCTGGCGCGGCGTGTTGCCGTCCACCGCGTTATCCGAATCGGCTTCGACCATCGCGTCGCCAATGTTGGGGCGCTGGGCAACGATCACATACTGGAAATTGGCCTTTGTACCGGTATCAGTATCAAGATTGTCGTCTTCAGCGCCGACCGAGATGAAATATTTGAGATTGACCCGGCCACCGAAGAATTCTGCGCCATCGTCCGAACTGTTGAACGACATGATGTGGTCAAGCTTCGTACCGCTGCCGATGCCCGAGGGCGTCAACGACTGCAGTTCGGAATTTGCCGACAAGACGTAGCCCGAATAGCGTATCTGCACATAGCTCATGGTGCCGCTGTTGTCGGTGTTCGTGGCACCACCGTAACGTGCCGGATCAACGGCCCCTTCGGTCTGGCGCTCGCAGGCGACGGTCCCTGGTGTGGCGCCGCTCGCCTCGCAATCGGTAATCTGCGCGCGACCAAGCAGCACGATGCCGCCCCATTGTCCCGAAGAATTGTCAGAATTGAGACCCAGCACGTTGTCACGGCTGGTAAAGATGATCGGCAGCGCAGCGGTGCCGACGGCGTTGATCTTGTTGCCGCGGTTGACTGCAAGCCAGGAAACGCCGGTGTTGGCAAAGATTATGACGCCTGGATCGATCGTCAGGGTGACGTTGGTGTCGGCCGAACTTGCGGTTGGGCCGCCATCGGTGCCGACATCGACCCGGCCGGGCATCTGGTACAAAAGACCCCTGATCTTGGTCAGCTGGATGCTCCGGTTGATGCGGCTGGGCAGGCTGCAAACCCGCCATGTACCTTCGGGACCAGTGATAGTTCCGACATCGGCGAGGCCTTGCGGATCGGCGATCGTCGGGCAGCCCGAGGCCGGGGTAATCGAAGGCGTCGGTGTCGGGGTGGGCGTCGGGGTCGGCGCCGGCGTCGGGGGCGGATTATTGATGGTAATGTTGCCGCCAGTGCCGGGGGAGGCGACATCGTTCGCGCCGTTGCATGCCGCAAGGCCCAGCGCACCGCCAAGCATCAAAATGGCCCGCATTTTCATGATAATCTCGCTCCCAGGGTTAAATCTGCGCGGAAAAATGCCGCCCCACGTCGATTGCGAGACTCCGTTACAATGCGTTCATGACACAAATGTTACCGGTACTTAATTTTGCAAAATGGTCATATTTGTCATCAAATTGAAGTAAAAGTGCCACAAATTGAACTTCTTGATTTTATGTTTAAGTCTGGCAGCTTGGGGGATTTATCTGCTGATTTGGCTGCGCTAACGCTTAAGGCGGCGGCTGAAATCTTGCGCAAGGCCATGCGGTTGGTCGATCGGTGTGATGTCACCGCCATATTTTCCGGTGATTCTGGTCGGCAGGGAGGGTTGGCCACCGCGATAGGGGCCATAGCCCAGCCTCCTGACGCCTTGTTGTGCTGCCGCGACCCTGAGCGAACGAGAATGCTGCGCAAGGCCAGCGGCCAGGTAATATGCGAGAGAATCAACGGTGAGGTTTCAAATACCGCCGGGCCTGAGCCAACCGGCCGCTTTCATACGGCCCCGGCCGCCCTCAGCCTGCCCAGGGTCGCTCCCGGAACCAGCTCGTTATGATGTATTTTACGCCCTGCCGAACCGGCATGCCGTGGTGCAACGTCCGATAATTCGGGGTGCCATCGGCGAGCATATTGTTCCACGCCAGCAACTTGCCGGTTTCGGGCTGATAGGTTTTGTCGAGATGCTTGAAGCGCGTGGCACCACCGGCCATAGGCTCATTCAGATAAACCATCATCGTCCAGGTCCGCTGACCCGACCGCGCGCAATATTCCGCATAGCCAGCGCCGCCAGGTTCAAAGAAATCCGTGTGCGCCTTGAATTCCTGGCCAACGGCATAGCGTTGGCCCTGCAACGGCTCTGCGTGAAGCGGATCGAGCCCCGCATATGCCGCCAGCCGCGCCACAATCCCGGCGACGAACGGGTCGCTGCTATCGAGATCGCAGGTTTCGGATGTTCGAAACCCGGGGTCACCATCATGATCGGCCAGCGCCGACGGCCGACGTCGAGCGTCGATTCGTTCGATCACCGCCGCACAGGTTTCAGGCGCCAGGAAAAAGCGTCGGCCATAAAGCTCGATTTCGCGCGACGGCAGGCGCTGGGCGCCGGCAAACGGCTTTGAAGGCATCGGGGCCGTGGTCATCTGTCGATAGATAGCGGTCAGCGTTTCCTGGCTCAAGGATCGTGTTAGCGCAGCACGCCCGACAGCCACAGCGGCCAGGCTACCACCGCCAACAATGCGCCCAAAGGCAACGGCGTAGCGCGGGTGACATCGCGGCCACGTAGCCGGTCGATTGCCGCAAGGCACAACCCCAGCGTGGTGGCCAGCAGCAGCACAAAGGGCAACGCCATCCAACCGAGCCAGGCCCCGATGGCGCCGAACAATTTCGGATCACCGCCGCCCATACCGGTTCGCCCGGCGGCGACTTCATAGCCTTTGGCAATCAGCCACAGCACGGCAAAGCCAGCCACCGCGCCGATAAAATGATCCACAGGCGAAGGCTCGATCCAATACGCGCTTGCCAGACCAGAAGCGGCGAGCGGCAATGTCAGCCGGTCCGGTAGCCAGAAATGCTCGACATCAAGGATGGCGAGCGCAAGCAAGGCCCAACCGAAAATGGCGCCCGCCAGCCCGGCAAGGCCGGGGTGCAGGCCCAGCGACAGCGCCCCGATGCCCCCCGCGGCAAGTTCCACCCAAAAATGGCGCGGCGCAATGCCGGCACCGCAGTGGCGGCAGCGGCCCCGCAATATCATGAAGCTGAGAATAGGCACGAGATCCCGCGCCGAAAGGCCATGGCCACATGAATCGCACGCCGATCGCGCGTCGGCCGTTCCAACGCCAACAACGCTGCGCCCTGCCGGCCAGCGCAGCGTCAGCGCCGCGATGAAACTGCCGGCAATCAGCCCGACGATCGCGCCGACACCGGCTAAAATCGCAGTCAATTGAGCCTCGCCGATCACCCCGGCAGCAATATCTGCCGGATCGCGCTGCCCGAAGCGAGATCATCGAGCGCCGCGTTGATGTCTGCAAGCGGGCGTGTGCCGGACAACAGGCGTTCGACCGGCAACCGCCCGGCACGCCACAGCGCGATGTAACGCGGCACGTCCCGCGCCGGGATCGACGACCCCATATAACTGCCCATGATCGTTTTGGCATCGCCCACCAGGCTGACCGCTGGAATGCTGAGTTGCTCTGCCGGATTGGGCAATCCAACGGTCACGCAGCGGCCGCCGCGCGCCAGCAATCGATAGGCCTCCGCCAGAACTTTTGCAGACCCGACGCTTTCGATGGCGACATTGGTGCCACCGCCGCTGACCTGCCGGATGACGGCCTCCGCATCGTCGGGATGAGCCGCGGCGCGAGCGCCGAGCTCAAGGGCAAGCGCCCGCTTTTCCGCGACAGGATCGATTGCGACAACCGGCTCGGCACCGGCCGCCACGGCACCCAGCAACGCGGCCAGCCCTACCCCGCCCAGGCCCCAGATTGCGACGCTCTCGCCCGGGCGCACAGCGGCGGAATTGAACACCGCGCCAACCCCGGTCAACACGGCGCAGCCGAACAGCGCACCGATTTCGGGTGGGATATCGGCATCGATGCGAACCGCCGAACGCTCATCGATAACGGCATGTTCGGCGAATGCGGATAGGCCCAGATGGTGATGGATATCGTGCCCGGCTTCGTGGAGCCGGCGACCGCCCGACAGCAATTCGCCGCGCCCATTGGCGCCGGCGCCGTTCGGGCATAGCCAGCCCTCGCCCGACACACAGGCGGTGCAATGGCCGCACGCTGGCAGGAAGGCGAGAACGACCCGGTCGCCCGCCGCAAACCGGCTGTCGGCGTTTCCGGTGGAGATGACGGTCGCACAAGCTTCATGGCCCAATGCCATCGGCATCGGGCGCGGGCGATCTCCATTCACCACCGACAGGTCGGAATGGCAGAGCCCAGCGGCATCGATGCGGACCAGCAATTCGCCGGCGCGCGGCGGCGACAAATCGAGGTGCGCCATGCGAAGCGGCCGGGATTTGGCAAAGGGCTGCGCCGCTCCTGAGCTGTCCAGAACGGCTGCGATGGTCTTCATTCGGTCTCCGCCTCTTTCCATGAACGCATTGGGCGCTATGCCGCAAGGCCCGACGTCCAGCGATTCGCCGTCTGCATTTGCCGGTTTGGGCGACGTTTCGCTATGCTGGTTCGCGCAAAAGCCGGGTTACGGTTGCATCAAAATCGCGCTTCGCCTTCTCATTCAACGCGCCGGTGGCGGGGCCTGCCCAACTGACATGGACTTCGCGCACCCGGCCATCGCGACCAATGAAGATGGTGGACGGGTAGACCTTTACAGGGCCCAACGCGCCGAGCAGCGCAGTCGTCGATTCGGGCGTTGGCTGCCCCGCCAGCAACAAGGGATAGGGCAGTTTGTAGCGCGCTTTGTAATTGTCGATCAGACGGAAATTGCGCACCTTGTCGTCACCATATTCAAAATGCAGGCCGATAACTTCCAGGCCTTCCTTCTGGCGCCGCGTCGCATAGGGGCCAAGAAACACCGCCTCATCGTGGCAATTCGGGCACCAGGCGCCACCAAGGGTAATCGCGACGACCTTGCCGCGATATCGTGAATCGCTCAACGAGACATAGCTGCCGTCGCTGGCGGGGAGCCGGAATGCCAGCCGAGTCGTGTCGGCCTTTTCGACCGCGATTGCCTCGATGCTGCGATTGCCGGCGCGGCGCGCTGTCCATGGCGTGCCAACGGCGCTGCCGGTCGCGGTGAATTGACGGCCATCAACCAGCTTGCCCGCCTCGAACGTCGCCACCCACAACGTCGCCGCGTTGCCATCAAAGGTGGACAGCGACAGCCGGTTCCCCGAAATTTCGCCCGCCAGATAGCGTGTGTCGCCGCTTGGCAACTGCACCGAACCGCTGACGAGATTGCCCGTCTGTTTCAACTGGGCAAGGCCAGGCCCACCCGACGCACCATAGGCGAGCAGCCATTTGCCGCTGAGATCGACGGCGGCGCGCATCGGCTTGGGCGAAAAGCGCCAGGTGCCGCGCACGCCGTTGGCAGCCACCGTCACGGGTCCGGTGCTGCGCAACATAAAGGCTTGCCCCTGCAATTTTCCGCCCGGCGTCAGGCGCAGTTCGAGCCGTGCATCATAGGAAGGAAAGGCGACAACTAGCATGTCTCCGACAATCTCGGCATGTTCGGCGCGCAAGCGTTCCGGCGGGTTTAGCAGCACCGCGGTTGTCGTGCCGCCAGCCTGCCGCACCTGCAATCCAAACGGCAATTCGCCGCCCGGCAGCGTCAATGCAACACGCCAGGTGCCAGCAAAGCCAGGTTCGGCGGCAACGGCAGGCCCTGCAAAGCCAATCTGAACCATGATGGCAAAAGCAAGGGTTAGGCAGCACTGCGACACGAACCGCACCATTTTGGCGCTGCTCCGCCGCAACGCCCGCCCTTGAAACTGCAGATCGCTGATCGCCATGTCCGCCCCTGTTTCCAGTACCGATTATCCAACCCACAGTCTTGCCAACGCGTCGGCCTGCACGCCAGCCATTGAAAATATGGCGCGCCAAAGCGCAACTTGCCAACAGTGTTAAGGCAAGGCTGCCGCCACCAGCACTGCATCAACCAGCGCCGCTGTCGCATCGACCAGCGGCACGCCAACGGTTGCAGCGCCCAGAACCAGCGGAATTTCGGTGCAGGCAGCGATGATGGCTTCGGCGCCGGCCTCGACAAGGATCGCCGCCTGATCCGCCATAGCCGCGCGAATGTCGGCACCCGTATCCCCGGCCTTGACCCGCGCGACCAGCGCCTCGACGGCGGCACGGTCCGGATCGATCGTGGTTATGCCCGCAATCGCTAGCCGATCATGGTAAAGCCGGGCATCGAGCGTCGCGCCGATCGCCAATATGCCGACCTTGCCGACCGATTTGCCGACAACAACCGCTACCGCCGCCTCCGCGATATCGATGAACGGCACCGGGCTTGCGGCACGAATATCTTGCGCCCAACCATGGGCGGCGTTGCACGGCATCGCCAGCACCTCGGCACCCTGGGCGACAAGGCCGCGCGCCATCGCAGCGAGCACAGGGCCAGGTGACGGGCAGGCCCCGGCGCGCGCCGCGGTTCGATCCGGCACGTGCGGGTTGCTGTCGACGAACACCCGCGGATGGCCTGCATCGTTGCTCGCGCCAACCGCAACTACCAGCCGCGACAGGAAATCCGCTGTCGCCGCCGGGCCCATGCCGCCAATGATGCCGATTGGTCGCCAGCCGGTCATCTGGCACCGATCATCGCGGCGGGTTTAGCGCCGGGTCGCGAAGGTCACGCGCATAGGCGTGCAGCGATGGACTGCCGCCGGTGTGGACGAACAGCACACGCTCCTCCGGCTTGAAGACGCCGCCCCGGACCAGCGCGATCAGCCCGGCCATCGCCTTCCCGGTATAGACAGGATCGAGCAAAATCCCCTCGGTCTGTGCCAGCAATCGCACCGCCGCGACCATTTCCGGCGTCGGCAATGAATAGCCCGGCCCGACCCAGTCATCGAGCGCCAGCGTATCCGCCCTCGCCGGCGCCGGTGCATCCAGAAGCGCGGAGGTTGCAACCGCAAGCCGGTGGACATTGCCTTCCTGTTCGCGGCGTTCGCGGCGGACATTGATGCCGATCACCGGCACACGCGCGCTGAGTGCGGCGAGGCCGGCGAGCAGGCCGGAATGCGTGCCGGCGCTACCGCTGGCCACCACGATCCGATCGAACAACAGGCCGGATTCAAAGCTTTGTGTCATGATTTCTGCAGCGCAGGCAGCGTAGCCTATCGCACCCAGCGGGTTGGAGCCACCACCGGGGATGACATAGGCCTGCCCACCGGCGGCCACGACGGTTTCGGCCTCGCGCGCCATTTCGGCAGCAAGGTCGCTGCCGGCCGGCACCATGCGGACCGATTTGGCGCCCATCAGATCGAACAGCAGATTGTTGCCCAGCGCCGCCGAGTCGAAAGTGCCGGCAACCCGCTCCTCGATTATCAGGCGGCAGGCGAGCCCTTCCTTTGCCGCGGCCGCGAGGGTCAACCGGCAATGGTTCGACTGGGGTGCGCCAACCGTGATCAGCGTATCGGCGCCTTCGGAAAGCGCCTCGGCGACAAGAAATTCCAGCTTTCGCGTCTTGTTGCCGCCGCCCGCGAGGCCGAGCAGATCGTCGCGCTTGATAAATAGCGAAGGCCCGTCGAGCACGGAAGAAAGTCGGCGGAGCGGCTCGATTGGCGTTGATCCCTGGGTGTAACGACGGCGGGGGAAGCGAGCGAGATTCATATATAGCTTCCTGCCCGCAAACGACACGGGGATGCAACTGTTGCGCAATCGCCCTTGCTGAAACGTTGCGCCAATTCGCCAGGCCGTGTGATTGGCGCGGCCAAGGCCCTTGCCCCTGTCAATTTTCGCCAGCAACGCCCATATGCCGGCCATGCACATGCCAACTCTATATGCGATTGCCTGGGCGATCGGCCTTGGCCTTGTCGGCGGCCTGATGACACCGATCGGGGATTGGTATGCCCGGCTGAACAAGCCGAGCTGGCAGCCGCCGAACTGGGCCTTCGGCCCTGCCTGGACCATCATCCTCGGCCTTGCCGGATGGAGCGCCGTACGCGCCTGGGACGCGGCCACCGCGCTGGGCAATACGGCGGCGCAGCGCGACGTGTTGATCCTTTTCGGCGTCAACGGGCTGTTCCACCTGCTCTGGAGCCCGTTATTCTTCAAGTTTCGCCGCCCGGACCTGGCGTTGGTCGAAGTGGTGTTCCTGTGGGGTTCGCTTGTCGCGCTCGTCGTCGGCCTGAATCCGATCGACGAGACGGCATCATTGCTCATTCTGCCCTATCTGGCGTGGGTCACGTTTGCCGCCTATCTCAACCTCGTGATCGTCCGGCTCAACCCGCGACACTAGGTCGTGCAAATCATCTCGGGGGAGCAGCAAATGGCGGACACCGGCAAGAAGAACTTCAAGGCCGTCCTGTGGGATTTCGGCGGGGTCATCACCACCTCACCCTTTGACGCGTTCAACCGGCACGAAGCGGCGCGCGGGCTGCCGCATAATCTGTTTCGCTCCATCAATGCCATAAACCCTGATACCAACGCCTGGGCCAGGCTGGAACGCGATGAAATCGACGCTGCCGGCTTTGATTCGGCTTTCGCCGCCGAAGCCGCCGCGATGGGCCATGACGTTCGCGGCAGCGAGGTACTTGCGCTCTTGTCCGGCGATGTGCGGCCCCGGATGGTGGCCGCGCTAGATGCCTGTCGCGCAGCGGGCTACGCGCTGGGCTGCATTACCAACAATGCCCGCGTCGGCCATGGCGCCGGGATGGCAGGCAATAATGCCCAGTCCGACACGATCACTGGCATCCTTGCAAGATTCGATGCCGTGATCGAAAGCTCCAAAGCCGGCCTGCGGAAGCCAGATCCACGCATTTACAGCCTTATGTGCAATACGATCGGCGTCGAGCCTGAATATTGCGTCTACCTCGATGATCTCGGCGTCAACTGCAAGCCGGCGGCGGCGTTGGGCATGACGGCGATAAAGGTGAGCAGCGAGGCGGAGGCCCTGGCAGACCTGCAGCGGGTTCTGGGCATTCCGCTTGGCTAACTGTGGCAGCAAAGCAAACCGTGATGTTAACTTTTTAACAATTAATTGTTCAGTTCTCATGCAGCGGGGCGAACGCATAACGGGCTTCTCACAAAGGAGACCAACATGCGACTCGGGTTCAAACTGGCTACCGGAACTGCGCTCTCGCTGGCGATGATCGCCGGCAACATCGCGCAGGCCGGCCCCCTTGCAGCGCCGGCGGCAGCGCAAGAGCGCCACTACGGCCATCGCGGCGGCGTCAACGTCGGCGCGATCCTGCTCGGCGCGGCGGTCATCGGCGGAATCGCCGCGATTGCATCGTCTTCGCATCATGACAGTGATCAGTATGGCTATAACCGAGGTAACGCCGGCGGCTATGATAGCGGCTATGTGCAGGGCGGCTACGGCGGCCAATATGCCCAGGACGGCTATGGCCAATATGGCTATGCCCAGAACGGATATGGCCAGAACGGTTATGCCCAAAACGACTATGGTCAAAGCGGTTATGGCCAGAACGGCTATGGCTATGATCAGAGCGGCGCCCGCAATGCTGTCGCACTATGCACCCGCGCCGCCGAGAACGCCGCCGAATCGCGCGGTGGCGACGCACGGGTAACCCAGATCTATCGTGTCCAAGCACAGCGCGGTGGTGCCCGCGTCGTCGGCGGCATCACATCGGGTGGACGCTACGGCTATCGGTCGAGCTATGATGACGATCGCCAGCAGGGCCGGTTCACCTGCACGGCCCGCTACGGCCAGGTAACCCAACTCAGCCTGCGCTGACCTATCCAGAGCGCGGCAGCGCCGTCGCGGGCAACCGCGGCGGCGCTTTTGCATCCAGCCTTGTTCGAAAATATGGTGCCCGGGGGCGGATTTGAACCACCGACACGGGGATTTTCAATCCCCTGCTCTACCCCTGAGCTACCCGGGCGCACCAACTGCCCGGCGCTATCAGCGCGGGCGAGGGCGGGTCTCTAGACTGTCCGCGCCGTCCTTGTCCAGCCCGGCATTGTCCGAAAGCTCATCCTCATTGTCGCTGGAAGGCAATGTATAGCCTTCACGCATCCATTGCAGCAGGTCGCGATCCTGGCAACCAGACGAGCAAAAGGGCGCATAGGGCGCAATGCGGGGGCCTTTTCCGCAATAGGCACAGGGTTTTTCAAGCGACATGGGAAGCCGATATGGCAAGGCCCGGATCGGCGTGCAAGGCGATGTCGCCGCCAGCATGCCGGGCCAGCGCCGCGATCAGCCCGGGCCGCGCGGCCAGCCAGTCGATGATTGCCGGATGCGCGGTGATGGCGCGGGTGCCGGCCGCCCCCCTGCCCGCCCTGCGCAGCAATTCCAGCGCCATGAAGCCGGGTGCACGTACCTGTTCGACGAATGACGGCCGCAGGCGCGGGCGAACGATCTGGGCAAAGCCGAAGCCATTGATCGCCGTCCGTTCGAACGGCGGCGGCAGATGCGCATCGAGCAGCTCGCCGAGCCGCGTCCGCACGACCTTTCCCTCCAATGTCGGAAAATCCACGCCGATCGACCCGGTGATATCAAACCGCCGAATCGCCTGTGCCGCGGCCATCGCCGCGTCTTGCGCCAATGATTCAGGATCGCCGGGGCCATCGACATCGATGACTGTCATGGCAGGAGTCGGGCTGATGGTGAGCAACCCGCTGGCAAAACCGACATGGCCGGTGCGCGCGGCCTCCACCGTTTCGCTCCAGCCTTCCGCTTCCAGCCGGTCCGTGTCGGTCGAGGCACCGCCGAGCAACACGACCTTGTGGCCAGCGCGCGCCAGCCGTTCAACAAGCGCGGTGCCATTGCCGACGACCCCAGGCCTCGTCGCATCGCCTTCGACATTGCGCAGCTTGGCCAGCCGCGGCCTGCCAGCTTCTGGGATAGAGGCGCGCGTCACCTCGACACGCAACAGCCCGCCTTCCGGACAATAGGGCAAGGGTTCGAGCAGTGCCTCGTCATCGCCGAGCCGCATGATGCCCCGCCGCCCCGGTTCGAGTATCTTTACCAGCCGCGCGACATGCACCGCCCCGGGGTTGGGGCCGCCGTCATCACGTTCGAAATGCGCCTCAAGCACCACCCCTGAATCGATCACCAGCGCCCGCGTTGCACCGATGCCGCGTTCGACGATCGCCTCAGCCATGGCCGGCCGCTTTCAACAGGCTGCGGGTTTCGGCAAGCGGCAGCCCGACCACCCCCGACCAGCTGCCGGCGATGTGTCGCACAAAGGCTTCTGCAGCGCCCTGCAGCGCATAGCCGCCGGCCTTGCCGCGCCAATCCCCGGCGGCGATCAGTTCCTCGATCGCCGCATGATCGAGCCGGTGGAAGATCACCACCGTCTCGCTGCACCGGCTGCGGATATGCCCGGACGCATCAGCGACGGCGACGGCAGTGGTGACCCTGTGCCGGCGACCGGAGAGCAGTTCCAGACACACACGCGCCGTTGCCGCGTCTTCCGCCTTGGGCAGGATGCGGCGGCCGACACCGACGACCGTATCGGCTGCGAGCACGATGGCGCCGGGGTGGCGGGCCGCGACGGCGGCGCATTTTTCCAGCGCCAGCCGTTCGGCATGGGCGCGCGGCAATTCGCCTTTGCCCGGCGTCTCGTCAATGTCGGCAGGATTAATGGCATCGGGACGGATGCCCAGCCGCAACAGCAATTCGACCCGGCGCGGGCTGGCGGATGCAAGGATGAATGTCAGGCGAGCCACTCCAGGAAAGTGCCGTGCGGATGGGCACGCGCCAGCAGCATTTCGACAGGCGGACCGCCGCGCCACAATCGCAGGCGCAACGTTGGCAGCGCGTCGGTCGCCTGTGGATCATCGAATTCGTAGCGCAGCCAGGCCAGTGGCGCTCCCGGCGTCGCGTCGGCGCCGACTTTATCAAGATGGGCCGCGATCCGCGCCCGGCTTTCGATAGGGAAATATTGAAAGGCAATGGAATGATAGACGACGGCGGTGCTGCCGGGCACGGGGGCCACGCGCGTTTCCACCCATTGCGCGGCGTCGCCACGATCGATCGGCGAAGGCGCGTCGGCGGCAACCGCGATTGCCGCAGCAGCGCGGGCGACGCGTTCGGGTTGATCGGGCCAGATATAGGCGCGCAGCCGCGCCGCGGTCGCCGGGTCCGCAATGTCGAGCGGCGCAATATCGACGCCGCGACGTTCAATCACCTGCGGGGGCAGCGCCGGCGCCGGGTTGCCGCGCCAGCCCGGTGCGATGCGCACGCCGGCGTCGGCAGGCCCAGATTCGACCCCGCAGAGCGTATAGTGAAACCGGTCGAGCAGCAGGTTGAGCCCGGCGCTCGCCCCCAGCTCGAACAGGCGCAATGGGTGACCAGTCAATCCGGCGATGACCATCAACCCGGGCATCAACACGCCCGACCGGCCGACTTCATTGGTTTGCGGCGGCCCGTCCAGCCAGGGCAGCAGCGCCGCATCAAAGCCCGGGTCGGCGAGCGCAGCGGCGATGCTGGCGGAAACCGCGCCGGCTTCGGGCAGCGGTGCCGGCGGGTACAGGTGCGCGATCGCCGGCGCCTGCCCGGCCCGGACGAGCGCGTTCAAGCCGCCGGTCACCCGCATCATCAGCGCATCGCGGTGCGGGTCCCCCGGCCAGCCAAGCACGGCACGGCCGGTCGCCGATGTACCATCAAGCCGTTCGGCCAGCGCATCGCAGAGCATCGCCACCAGCGGCGCACCGCCCAGCCGGCACCAATTGGCCTGGCCCCGGAACGCCGCGCGGATGGCGTCCGCCGTCATCAATCCTCGGGGGCAACCGTTACCCGCAGGCCATCGAGCGCGTCGGTGAAGGCGATCTGGCACGACAGGCGCGAGCCGGGCGTGCGATGGTCCGAACTGTCGAGCAGATCAGCCTCATCGGGGCTCGCCGCGCCGGCACGGGCAGCGTCGTCGGCATCGACATAGACATGGCACGTCGCGCAGGAACAGCAGCCACCGCACAGGGCCAGCACCTCGTCGATACCGCCATCGCGCAGGATTTCCATGACCGATAGGCCCGGCTTGGCATCAAGGGCAATTTCATTGCCGTTGCGGGTTGTGACGATGATCTGGGACATGGGTGACGGGATCCTTGCAGCGGGGCCGGCGTTGTGGCCGGTCGAATCATGCATCCCTTAGCTGCCCGCAAAGGCAAAGGACAAGATGGCGCTGAACGGGATGTGGCGATAGGCTGCGCCTGAATGCGCCGGCGGCTCCGCTTTGGCGTCGAGAAAAAGGGTTGCCCGATGCGCGTAGTTCACCAGTTTGCGCCGCCGATGTCCGCGATGCTCGCCAGCCTTCCCGGCGTAACCAGCGCCGAACATATCCCGCGGGAATCGCGTTGGGACCTGCCCGTCGATGCCGATGTGCTGTTCGTCCTGCATGGGGAGGGCGATTCGCGCGGCGTCGACGGCATTCCGCGGCCCGCCGGCTGGCCGGGCAAGGTCAAGCTTGTGCAGATCGCCAGCGCCGGGCTCGATGACTATCCGGAATGGCTGTTCGAGGCGCCGGTCATCGCCAGCGCATCGGGCACCAATTCGATCCCGATAGCCGAATATGTGCTTGCCGCGATGCTGAGCCACGCCAAGCGGTTGCCGGACATCACACTCAGACCCGGCGATGCCTGGCCGGAACGCGATGCGCTGATGACCAAACCATTGGGCTCGCTGAACGGCCGCACATTGGGGTTGCTCGGTGTCGGGTCGATTGCCATGCAGGTGGCGCGCTATGCTGCTGCCTTCGACATGCGGATCATCGCGACGCGGCATTCGGATGCGCCGTCACCCGACCCAAATGTGACTCTGGTGCCGATCGAGGAACTGGCAGCGCGGGCGGACCATCTGGTCATCGCCGCGCCGATCGGCCCATCAACGCGCGGCATGATCGACGCCGCATTCCTGGCGCGGATGAAGGCCGATGCGCACATCGTCAACATCGCCCGTGGCGCGATCATCGACGATGATGCGCTGAAGGCCGAATTCGACAAGGATCGGCTGTGGGCCTCGCTCGATGTCACCGATCCGGAGCCACTGCCGGCGGGCCATTGGCTGATCGGCCATCCCCGCGCCCGGGTGACGCCACACTTGTCCTGGAGCTGCCCGGAAACGTCGCAGCGCGTGTTCGGCCGATTGGCCGATAACATCCGGCGATTGCAGGGTGATTTGCCGTTGCTGGGCTGGATCAAGGGGTAAACAGGCCACCACCGCCGCAACACCGAAGAACCTTAAACCGCCAACGTCGGCGATCAATCGGCGACGAAGACAAGCGACTGTGACTGCCGAACGACGTAAGCGATGAAAGCGTCCATGCGCTTTTCACCTTCTGCCGGGCCGCCCGCGGTTTCCATCAGCGCCGTCCATGCGTCGACATCCTCGGGCGGAACTTCATAGCCATAGTAATTGGGTCCGGATCGAAGCGGCACGATCAGATAGACATCCTTGGTGCCCAAAAGGTCTTCGATCAGCTCTGCCTTGATCCCGGCCTTGCGATAGGCTGGCAGCAGGATGCCCTTCAGAATTTCCAGCGCCTCGTCGGATTTTCCCGGTTTGAATTCAAATCGGAACATGTTGGCGAAATGCCCGTTACGGCGCAGTTCGGCTTTTGGAACGCCCCCTTGCGCCATAACAGCAACCGGTGCTGCCAGTGCTGATATGCAAATCGCCAGCAAGCCCCAGTGTCGCCCAGCCGTCATCGATTGATCCCTTGCGCTTTTGTGCGGGTCAGAATGGCAAGATCTTGCCCTTGTGCGAGAACTTCATATAGCCGGCGTTGAGGCCAAGCCGCCAACCGACGCCCAGCTTGATGGGCACGATGATGACATTGTCGCGCTGCAGATAATTGGCGCTGAAACCGCCGATAAAATACGCCTTGCCCTCGGCTGCCGGATAGCGACGGAACAGGTCTTCGGTATTGTAGAGGTTATAGACCAGCGCAAACGTTTTCGAACCATCGCCGCCGATGTCAAAACCCACCGATGGCCCGGTCCAATGTACCGGCATCTGCCCTTCGACCTTGTGGAACAGCGTGCCGGAACCATAGCGCAGGCCGATGATAAACGCCCCGCCGGCCTCCTTGCCGACGATGTAGCCATTGGGCTGACCATATTTAGCCAGTGATTTTCGCAGGATTTCGGCGAGCCCTTCGGCGCCTTTGCCAAACACATCCTCGGCGGCACCAAGCACATCGTCTTCGGCATAGGTGGTGGTTTTTTCGGGCGGCAGCGGCGCCGGCCGGGCGTTTGCCGGTCCGGCGGATTCGGGCGCAGCCTGAGGTGCATTCTGGGGTGCCGCCTGCATCGCATGGCCCGGCGCCGCAGCGCTCGCCGCCAGCGTCAGAATCATTGCAATCGCCGAAACCCGCATCCCTATCTCCTCCAATCGCGCCACCCGGACGCCGCGCATACCACTAAAGGCACCTGCGCCTGAACCCCGCATGAGCCGAAAGTGTCGCAATGCTGTCATGCGGATACTGCATCCCAGCGCGGCTTTCCGCTCGTGCTGCCCCATGCTAACCGACGGATCATACTGGCGCTTGCGCCAATGAAAGGGAATCCCATGCGTGTCGCAATGATCGGTTCGGGCTATGTCGGCCTGGTTTCGGGCGCCTGCTTTGCCGATTTTGGCCATGATGTCATTTGCGTCGACAAGGACCCGTCCAAAATCGACCGGCTGAACGACAATGTCATGCCGATCTTTGAACCGGGCCTTGATGCACTGGTTGCCGGCAATGCCCGGTCCGGGCGGTTGAAGTTCACGACGGATCTGGTCGCCGGCATCGATGGCGCCGAGGCAATCTTCATCGCGGTCGGCACCCCGTCACGCCGCGGCGATGGCCACGCCGATCTAAGCTATGTCTATGCCGCTGCCCGCGAAATCGCTGCTGCGCTGACCGACTATACCGTCATCGTGACCAAATCGACCGTCCCGGTGGGAACCGGAGACGAGGTGGAACGCATCATCCGCGAGGCCAATCCCGACGCCAAGTTCGCCGTGGTTTCCAACCCCGAATTCCTGCGCGAAGGCGCCGCCATCGGCGATTTCAAGCGGCCCGACCGCATTGTCGTCGGCACCGAGGATGCCCGCGCACGGCAGGTGATGACCGAGCTTTACCGGCCGCTGTTCCTCAACCAGTCACCGATATTGTTCACCGCGCGGCGGACGGCTGAGCTGATCAAATATGCGGCCAACGCCTTTCTCGCCACCAAGATCACCTTCATCAACGAGATAGCCGACCTGTGCGAAGCTGTCGGTGCCGACATCCAGGACGTATCGCGCGGCATCGGGCTGGATAACCGCATCGGATCGAAATTCCTGCACGCCGGGCCGGGCTATGGCGGGTCGTGCTTCCCCAAGGATACGCTGGCGCTGGTCAAGACCGCGCAGGACGCCGGCACGCCGGTGCGCATCGTCGAAACCGTCGCGGCGGTGAACGACCAGCGCAAACGGGCCATGGCGAAAAAGGTGATCGCGCTGGCCGGCGGTGATGTGCGTGGCAAGAAGGTCGCGGTTCTTGGACTGACCTTCAAACCCAACACCGACGACATGCGCGATTCGCCGGCCATTGCTATCGTGCAGGCGCTGCAGGATGCCGGCGCCAGCATCAGCGCCTATGATCCCGAAGGCACCGAACAGGCGCGGCTCGTGCTGACCAACGTCGAATACAAGGCCGATCCCTATGCCTGCCTGACGGGGGCAGATGTCGCCGTGCTGGTCACCGAATGGGACGAATTCCGCGCTCTCGACATGGACCGTGTGCGCGCCACCATGGCGACGCCGGCGATTGTTGACCTGCGCAATGTCTATCGCGCCGACGAGATGGCGCGGCGCGGCATCGCCTATGCCAGCGTCGGACGGTGACGGTTGGCGATGAAGCTGGCAAGCACCGAGCAGAAGCTGTTGCCAAGCACCGCAACACCCGGTTATAGGCCGCGCTTCGCGGAGTCGTGGGTGAGCGGCTGAAACCAGTAGTTTGCTAAACTGCCGATCTGGGTAACCGGATCCGAGGGTTCGAATCCCTCCGACTCCGCCACTTTCTCCTGCTGTTGATCGCCGCATCTGCCGCCGCGGCCGCGGCGGTTTGGTGCCGCTGCAACCGTGATCAGGGGCGCGTCAATCCTTGGCGCGTTCCTCGTAGGTGCCCTCTTCGGTGTTGACG
>JBBQYI010000021.1:0-43278 GCA_038208825.1 Sphingomonadales bacterium
CACCATGCCATCGGGGGTGCGCGCCTGCAGCGGCACCAGCCGATCGCCCGCCGCCTGCGGGGTGACAAAGCCGGTGTCGGCCATGCGCAGCGGCGCAAAGATGTGGCGGGCAAACCAGTCGGCGAGCGTCATCCCCGATGCCGCCTCCACCGCCAGCCCGACCCAATCGGTGCTGGTGCCATACAGCCAGGCGTCACCCGGATCGTGGTGCAACGGGGCGACCAGGCTGGCGCGCGAAAACGGCGCGGCGGGCACCGCAGCGCGGTAACGGACCAGATCGGCCTGCATGAACTCATAACCAAGGCCGGACGTGTGGGTGAGCAGGTGGCGCAGCGTGATCGGCCGCGCCGCCGGGCGCAATATGGGCGCGCCATCGTCGCCAAAACCGGTCAATACCTGCGCATCGGCAAGATCGGGCAGCAGTTCGCCGATGGGGGCATCCAGGTTGAGCCGCCCCTGTTCGACCAGCTGCATCGCCGCGACCGAGGTGATCGCCTTGGTCATCGACGCGATCTGGAACTTGGCGTCCACGGCCATCGGCCCGTCGCCGGGGGCGCGCGCGCCAAGCGCCGTCGCCGCCGTCACCCCGGCGCGATTGCCGACCATCAGGACGGCCCCCGGGATGCCATTGGCGACAAGGGCTTCGGCGACGGAATCGAAATTCATTGCGGCTGGCTCCCACGGGATGTTTCACCGGTTTCTAGGCGCGATCGCGACGCGGTTTAACTAGCCAAACAGAGATTGCCCGCGCGTCATAGGCGACGTGTCATCCCGGGCTTGATCCGGGACCCAGCTCTTTTTCCCGAACCGGCCAAGGCAAGCGCGGGCCTGCTCGCTCGGTCTAATGCCGGAAATGCCGCATCCCGGTGTACACCATCGCCAACCCGCGTTCGTCCGCCGCCGCGATCACTTCGGCGTCGCGGATCGAACCACCCGGCTGGATGATCGCCGTCGCCCCGGCTTCTGCCGCCGCAATCAACCCGTCGGCAAAGGGGAAGAACGCATCCGACGCCACCGCCGAACCGATGGTGCGCGGCTGCGCCCAGCCCGCCGCCTTGGCCGCATCGCCGGCCTTCACCGCCGCAATCCGCGTCGAATCGAGCCGGCTCATCTGCCCGGCGCCAATCCCCGCCGTGCTGCCGCCCTTGGCGTAGACAATCGCATTGGATTTCACATGCCGCGCCACCGTCCAGGCGAACAGCATATCGGCCCATTCGGCATCGGTCGGCGCGCGCTTGGTCACCACCTTGCAATCGGCGCGCGTTACCGCTCCATTGTCGCGGGATTGCACCAGCATGCCGCCGCCGATCTGGCGCAGCGCCAGCCCCGGCCGGCGCGGATCGGGCAGTGCGCCGGTTAACAACAGCCGCAGGTTCTTCTTGGCCGCGAACACCGCCAGCGCATCGGCATCGGCATCGGGCGCGATCACCACCTCCGTGAAGATCCCCGCAATTGCCGCTGCTGTCGCGCCATCCAGCGCGCCATTCACCGCGATGATGCCGCCGAATGCCGACACCGGATCGCAATCGAACGCCGCCCTATAGGCTTCCGCCAGCGTCGCGCCGGTGGCGACCCCGCACGGGTTGGCGTGCTTGATGATGGCACAGGCCGGGCCGCCGTCGCGGAATTCGGCGATCAGCTCCAGCGCGCCATCGGCATCGTTGAGGTTGTTGTAGCTCAATTCCTTGCCCTGTACCTGCCGGGCCGCCGCAACGCCGTGTGCGCCGGTTTGCGGCAGATACAGCGCCGCCTGCTGGTGCGGGTTCTCGCCATAACGCAGCGTGTCGGCCCGGGTCAGCGCCAGCGGCAGGATGGGCGGGAAAAACTGTCCCTGGTCGGCAAAGGCGAACCAGCTCGCCACCGCCGCATCATAGGCCGCGGTATGGGCAAAGGCCGCCGCGGCCAGCTTGCGACGCAGCGCCAGATCGGTGCCGCCATCCTGCGCATCCATCGCCGCGATAAGCTCGTCATATTGCGCCGGGTCGGTCAGGATTGCGACATGGGCGTGGTTCTTCGCCGATGATCGCACCATCGCCGGGCCGCCGATGTCGATATTTTCGATGATGTCGTCGCGCGGCGCACCCTTCGCCACCGTCGCGGCAAAGGGGTAAAGGTTGATGACGGCAAGGTCGATCGGCGCGATGCCGTTGGCCGCCATCGCTTCCATATGCGCCGCAATATCGCGGTCGGCGAGCAACCCGCCGTGTACGCGCGGGTGCAAGGTCTTCACCCGCCCGTCCATCATCTCGGGGCTGCCGGTCAATTCCGCTACGTCCGTCACCGCATGGCCCATGGCGCGCAGCGCCGCCGCCGTGCCGCCCGTTGAAACCAGCGCCACGCCGTGCCGCACCAACGCCGCCGCCAGCGCCTCCAGCCCCGCCTTGTCGCTCACCGAAATCAGCGCGCGGGTAATTTTCACAATGTCGGTCATCTATCGAATGCTCTTCATTTTCCGGCGCGCTTGAAGCTCCAGCCGATGCTGGCGGCGGCCTTTTCGGTGCGGGCGGATATCACCAGCTGCTGGGTCTTGTGAAGCGCGCCTTCGGGATCGACCCATAATGACTGTTCGATGCCCACCCGGCCGCCGCGCGTCTTCATCGCCCAAACCCGGCCATTGGCCAGTTTCAACAGCGCGCCGGCGCCATCGGCGGTAGGCGTCGCGGCGATGCCGGAGCCAAGGTGAAACCGAATGGCGAAATCTCGCTCCGGCCGCCGCTTCAGGGGTGATTTGGGTGCCGGGGTGATCACATCCTCGCCGCGCAAATCCTGGCCATCCGGGGACAGGAACAGCCGCCGCTCCACCAGCATCGCAAAACGCTTGGCATAGCCGTCGTGCCCGGCCTCCAGCCAATGGCCCTGCTCGCTCGAACGCACCTGCACTGTCACTTCTTCAACGCCCAGCCCCAGCGCGCCGGGATCACCATTGCGGTCGGGCCGGATGCGGGTGGAATTGGTATCGGCGATGATCAGCGTCGAATGCGCCGCCGTCGTGCGCAACCCGGCCGCCAGCGCCGGCGCCAGCACCGGTTTCAGGCCGCGCGCGCCGCCGCAATTGCTGATGATGCGCTCGGCCCCGTCGCTCATTTCGAATGCCAGCGTGCCGGCATGGCCACCCGCCTCGACACGCGCCGGCGGCGGTGGCCCGGCGTCTACCACCAGCACTGTCTTGCCTGCCGACAGCCGGTGATAGCCCGACCAGCGGCCACCCTTGCTCATCGCATTGCCCGTCGCCGCCTGCCGGCTCATCACTTCCAGCGGCACCGCGCCGATGGCGCCGCCACCATGCCAGCCACCGATCACGCCATCGCCCAGCGCCATGCCCTTCAGACTGGGCACCAGCCGCGCCAGCGTATCGGCGAACAGTGGTGGTGGCCGCACCGAAATCGCTGCGCTGCAATTGCCGGCGAACACCAGAAGCTGGGCCAGGGCCAGCGCATCCACCGGCGCCCGCGTCGCCACGCCGCCATCAGGTGCAACCAGCACGGCCAGCAATTTGTCCAGCGCCGCCAGCGCGCCCCCGGCCCGTGCTTCGCCACCGGGGATCAGCACGCCGGCGGCATACAGCCCGGCCAGCGCCTCGGCCTTCGCCACCCCGTCAGGCATGCGGAACGCCGCGCGGTCCAGATGCCGCGCCCATGTCGCCAGCGCCGACAGCAACGCCGACCGATACACCTGGTCCGGCGCCGACAGGATCAACGGCGCATAGCCAAAGGCGAACAACAGCCGTCGCCCGGTCACATCCGCCCGCCACGCCACCGGATCGAATTCCCCGAACCGCGCCAGCCAGCGGGTCACCAGCGGTTCGGCCAGAGCCGCCGCCGCCTTGCGATCGCCGACATGCGCCGACAGATCGCGCAACCAGGCCCAGCTATCGGACCAGCCACGCCAAGCCGGCGGGTGCAGCCCCGCGCCAAAATCGATATCGCGGGTCATCGCGGTATGGCCGGCATGGATCAACCGCCCGGCGACAATGCGTTCGCCGATCGCAGTATCGCCCGGCACCGGATCGACCGGCACACCCAGCAGCTTCAACGGAAACCGCCCGCGCAGCCGTAGCCGGTGCAGCGGCGTCTTGTACAAGGACGCATTGACCTTGGCGGTCACCCGTTCCGACAACGACAGGCCGCGATCACCGCCTACCCTTAACAGCCGGCCATCATCTTCCGGCTCGCTGGTCGGCGCCGCGGCAGGGGCGCTGCCGGGCGGTGTCGTGCCGCTGGCCTTTCGCGCCATCAACCGCCCCTCAGGCCGGCGATATTGGCGGCGTATTGCGCCGGCCCGCCCCGGAAGGTCGCGGTACCCGCCACCAGCACATCGGCACCTGCCGCAATGGCGCGCGGCGCCGTCAACAGGTCGATGCCGCCATCCACTTCCAGGTCGATGGTCCGCCCGGTCTTGTCGATCATCTTCCTGATCGCTTCGATCTTGCGCAACTGCGCATCGATGAAGCTCTGCCCGCCGAAACCGGGGTTTACGCTCATCACCAGGATCAAATCGACATCGTCGATCAGATAATCGAGCATCTTGGCCGGGGTGCCGGGGTTCAACGACACGCCGGCCTTTTTGCCCAGCGCCTTGATGCGCTGCACCGATCGGTGGATGTGCGGCCCGGCTTCCGGATGCACGGTCAGTATATCGGCTCCGGCCTCGGCAAAGGCATCCAGATAGGGGTCGGCCGGCGAAATCATCAGATGCACATCCATCGGCAGCATGGTGTGCGGCCGCAACGCCTTCACCACCATCGGCCCGATGGTGATGTTGGGCACGAAATGGCCGTCCATCACATCGACATGGATATAGTCGGCCCCCGCCGCCTCGATGGCGCGCACTTCTTCACCAAGACGCGCGAAATCCGCCGAAAGGATCGACGGGGCGATGCGAACAGGTCCCTGCATGAAGGGGGTGTAGCAGCGCCAGGCAACCGGGGGTAGGGGCCGCGACGGCGAATATTGCGCGAAGGCGTCGAACCGGGCCAAGCGCCCGCCGGGGCGTTGCGGCGAACCGTATGGCGATGGCAAGCTCGATTGCACATTGCCGCCGCCGCCGGTCTAATGGCGACGATGGTGACAGCGACGGGGCCGCGCGGCGCCCGGCAGGGGAGGATCGTGATTCAACCGCTTTCGGCTCAGGATACCGGCCATCTGCAACGCGCCTTTGCCGCCATTGGGCAGGGCCGGCTGCACGATGCCGCCGGGGCGCTGCAACAATTGTCGCCGCCGGCGCGTCGCCACCCGGACGCGCAGTATGTCATGGCGCTTGCCCTGCGCGCCGAAGGTCGGCTGGCAGAGGCGCGGCCGCTCGTTGAACAGGCGCTTGCCGCCGCCCCTGCCCATGCCGGGCTGTGGAACGGCTATGCCGATCTGCTGCAGGCGATGGGCGATCGCGCTGCTGCTTTTTCGGCGTTTCAACGCGCGGCGCAACTGGCCCCCGGCAGCTTCGATGCCTGGCTCAATCTTGGCCTCGCCGGGCTGGATGCCGAACGCTGGCCGGAAGCCGGCGATGCGCTGGCGCAGGCGCTTAAACTGAAGCCGGGGGAGCCGCGCGCACTGGCCGTGCGCGGGCTCGTCGAACAGGGGCGCGGCAATTTGCCGGCAGCGGTGGCGGCCTATCGCGCCGCGCTGATGGTCAACGCCCGCGATGCCCGCACCCGCCACAATCTGGCAACGGCGCTGCGCAGCCTTGGTGACTATACCGCCGCCTTGAAGGAACTCGACCGCGCCATTGCCGATGGCCTGTCGGCGCCGGAAACCGCGACGATCCGCGCCCATGTGCTCGCTGAACTCGGCCAATATCCGGCGGCGCTGGCGCAATATCGCGCCGTCATCGCCGCGTCGCCCGGCCATGTCGATGCGCAGGAAACGCTGGCGCTGCTGCTGCCGCAAATCGGGGAACCGGCGGCGGCGCTCGATGGCTTTCGCGCCGCTTTGTCGGGCGCCGCGCCGCCGGCGCTGTGGTCTGCGGCGATCCGCGTGGCGCAAGGCACCGGGGACGCGGCGCAGATGCTGGCATGGGCAGAATCGGCGGCACGCGCCCATGGCGACAGCCCCGAATGGGCGCTGCCCCGCGTCCATGCGCTTGCCATGTCGGGCGATCGCGACGCGGCACTTCGCGCCGCCACCGCCGCCGTGGCGCAATGGCCCGGCGTCGCCCCGGCGCACAGCCATCTGGCGCATCTGTGCCTGCAATCGGGGGATCCCGCCGCCGCCGCTGCGCACGCCCTGACCGCCTCGCGTCTCGCCCCGTTCGACCAGACGCCCTGGGCGTTGCTCAGCCTCGCCTGGCGGCTGACGGACGACCCGCGCGAACGCTGGCTGATCGATTATGACCGGCTGGTGATGATCGTCGATATCGCGCCGCCGCCGGGTTTCGACGATCTTGCCGGCTTTCTGGCCGCGCTCACCGACAGCCTGACCCGGCTGCACACCACGCAACACGCCCCCGCCGAACAATCGCTGCGCCACGGCACCCAGACGCGCGGCCGGCTGTTCGATCGGCCTGATCCGGTCATCCAGGGCCTGAAGGCCAGCCTGACCGCGGCGATCAACGCGGCGCTTGCCACGCTGCCGGTGGATGCCGCCCACCCGTTTCTCGGCCGGCGCGGCACCGGCATCCGTTTCAGCGGGTCATGGTCGGTGCGGCTGCAATCGCAGGGTTTTCACATTAGCCACATGCACCCCGAAGGCTGGCTCAGTTCGGCCTTTTACGTCGCGCTGCCGCCGGAGGTGCTGGCCGGGGCCAGCGACGCCGGCCGGCTGTTGTTCGGCGTGCCCGATGCGACGCTGGGGCTCGATCTGTCGCCGCGCCGTGTCGTTGCGCCGGCTCCCGGGCGGCTGGTGCTGTTCCCGTCCTACGCCTGGCACGGCACGGCGCCGTTCGAAAGCCGGACTCCGCGGCTGACCGCGGCGTTCGACGCCCTGCCGACTTGACTATCCTAACCATATAGGATATATTTTGTTTCGGTTCCGGGTGTTCGGCAAACAGCCCGGAACCGGCGGCGGTGAATCGTTCGAAAATGCCAAAACGAGCGTGGACTTAATGTGAACTTATCGGCCTTAATTTTTTGAAATTAAAGCCAAATTTGCCAAATCGCACCCGCTCCCGAGATGACGTCCCGCCCTACCCCGCCAGCTTGCGGAATCGGGCGATGAAGAACCCGTCCAGCCCGCCCTCGGCCGCCAATTGCCCCGGCAGCGTCCGCAGCCAGCCTTCGCCGGTCGGTTGCAGTCCGGCCGGGCATTCACCGGCCTCGAACGGTGATCGCGGCAGGGTGGCGATCACCCGCTCGGCGATGCGCTCGCCCTCGCGCGGGTCGAGGCTGCAGGTCGCATAGATCAATGTGCCACCGGGCTTCAGCCAGCCGGCGGCGCGGCGTAGCAACGCCGCCTGCAGCATGGTCAGCGGCGCCAGATCGCGTGAGCCTTTCAGGTGCAGCACATCGGGGTGCCGCCGGAAGATACCGGTGGCCGAACAGGGCGCATCGAGCAGGATATGGTCGAACAGCCCCTCCGGTTGCCAGCGCAGCGCATCGCCGGCCGCCAGCGTGGCCGTCAGCCCGGTGCGCGCCAGATTCTCGCGCACCCGTTCCAGCCGCGCGTCGGACACGTCCACAGCCGTCACCTCGGCCCCCAGCGCGGCCAGTTGCAGGGTCTTGCCACCGGGTGCGGCGCACAGGTCGAGCACCCGGTCCCCGGCCTTGGCGTGCATCATCCTGACCGGCAGCGAGGCGGCGAAATCCTGCACCCACCAGGCGCCTTCGGCAAAGCCCGGCCATTCGGTCAACGCCCCGCCCAGTTCCTTCTGGCGCGGCACCCGGACATGGCCGGGGGCAAGGCTGGTGCCGCCCAGCGCCGTCACCCAGCGTTCGGTTTCGGCCGCGTCGCGCAACGTCAGGTCAGTCGCTGGCTCCTCGGCCAGTGATTGCGCCGCCGCCTCCGCCGTTTCCGGGCCCCATTCCATCGCCCATCGGATGGCGAACAGATCGGGCAAATGCGGTGCGTCGGGCAGGTTGGCCTCGCCGCGGATCAGATTGCCCAGCACGCCATGCACCAGCCGGCGCGGGCCGCCCTCCACCAGCGGCAGCGCCGTTGCCACCACGGCGTGTGGCGGCGTGCCCAGCTTCAACCAGCCGGCCAGCGCGATGCGCAGCACCATGCGGGCGCGGGCATCGTCGGGCAGCGGCTTTGGCGTCGCCGAATCGATCAGCGCATCAAGATCGGGCAGCCAGCGCAGCACGGTGGAGGCGAGGTGCCGGGCGAGTGCGCGGTCATTGGGCAGGCTGATGCCATCCAGCGCCGATTCGAGCGCCAGTTCCAGCGGCGTGCCACGGCCCAGCACGCTCATCAACAGCCGCAGCGCGCCGCGCCGCGCCGGCACCCCGGCCGTCGCCTGCACCGGGCGCGCATCGGCCCTGTTGTCGTTCCTAGCGATCACCGCCTCCAATGAAACTGCCGATGCGCTTGAAATAGCTCACCGGGAACAACCGGGTCATCCAGTCGATAAAGCGTGCATCGGGGCCGATCAGCACCCGGTGCCGGCGCCGCGCCATGCCATCGACGATGATGGCGGCGGCCTGTTCGGGTGTTGTCCTGGCGGCCTTTTCGAACTCGGCGGCAAAATCGAGGTCGGTGCGCTGCCCCGGCAGCATGGCGATGCGCTTGGAATTCTTTGCCACATTGGTCTTCACCCCGCCCGGATGGACGCGGATCACGCAGATGCCGGGATCGGTAACGCCAAGCTCCAGATGCAGCGCCTCGGTCAGGCCCCGCACGGCATATTTCGAGGCATTATAAGCACTTTGCGTCGGATAGCCCATCATGCCGAACACCGACGAGATGTTGACCAGCCAGGCCGTGCCACTGGCGCTCGCCTGTGTGCGCAAGTGCGGCAGCGCGGCGCGGCAGCCCTCGACGACGCCGGTGAAATTGACCGCCATCACCCGGTCGAAATCGGCGCGCGGGCAATCGGCAAAGGGCGCCACCACCGACAGGCCGGCGTTGTTGATGATGCCGTCAAGCTTGCCGAATTCGCCCACAGCACCGTCGATCCAGGCGGTCAGTGCGGCGGTATCGGTCACATCCAGCGCCATGGCGCTGGCCGGGCGATTGCCCAGCAGCCGGCGGGTTTCGGTAAGCCCATCGACGTCCTTGTCGGCCAGCGCCAGCACCGCACCCTTGCCAGCCAGATCGAGCGCCAGCGCCCTGCCGATGCCGCTGCCGGCACCGGTTATGGCGATCACCTTGCCTTCAAACATGTCGGCCAAGATGCCGCTCCCTCTATCGCCGGCGCTGTTGCGACCCTAAACTGGCATGGCCTCTAGCGCAGCCGCGCCGAAACCGGAAATACCGCCATGACCGACGACAAAAAGCCTGCCCGCCCGATCGCGCCACCCGCCGAACCAAAGCCGGCCAAGGTCCCGCCCGCCAAGGAAGTCGGCGGCCGCGACGGCCCCGATCCGGTCCGCTACGGCGATTGGGAAAAGGGCGGCATCGCCGTCGATTTCTAAGGGCGGGCCTATTCCGCCTTGAGCGGCCGCGCCAGCAACGCCGCCACGGTCTCCACCACCGGCGCCCCGGCCAGCAACGCCGCCACCGCCGCGGCGATCGGCATATCGACACCCGCCGCCCGCGCTGCCTCCATGAGCACCGGTGCGGTCGCGGCGCCCTCGGCAATCGTCCGAGTCGCCAGCAGATCGGCGGCGCGTTCCCCCCGCCCGATGCCCAGCCCCAGCGCAAAGTTGCGGCTGTTTGCCGATGAACAGGTCAGCACCAGGTCGCCAAGCCCCGACAGGCCGGCCAGCGTTTCCGCCCGCGCCCCCCGCGCAAGCCCAAAGCGCGTCATTTCGGCAAAGCCCCGGGCGATCAGCGCGGCGCGGGCATTGAGGCCCAGCCCGGCGCCCTCCACCACCCCACAGGCAATGGCCAGCACGTTCTTCACCGCCCCGCCAATCTCCGCCCCCGGCACATCGTCGCTCAGATAGGGCCGGAACGCCGGCCGGGCCAGCCGCGCCACCAGCGTTTCGCCCAGCACCTGATCGGCACAGGCCAGCGTGATCGCCGTCGGTTGGCCGCGCGCCACTTCCCCCGCAAATGTCGGCCCGGACAGCACCGCCACCGGCACATCCGCCCCCGCCACATCGGCGGCAACCTCGGCCATCAGCAAATGCGTGTGCGCTTCGATGCCCTTCGCGCACAGCACCAGAGTCGGCCGATGCGCCATCGGCGCGGCAGCGAGCACCCGGCGCAGATGCTGCGCGGGCGCCACCACCAACCAGGTCGCAACGCCGGCCATTTCGCCCAGATCCCCGGTGGCGCGGATGCGTGGCGACAAGGCGACACCGGGCAGGAAATCCGGGTTGGCATGGCCTGTGTTGATCGCCGCGACCACATCGGGCTCGCGCGCCCACAACAGCACATGTTCGCTGCCCGCCAATACCTGGGCCAGCGCCGTGCCCCAGGCGCCGCCACCGATGACGCCGATGCTCATGCCCTGACCCCGGCGCCGCGCACGGTTTCGGCGCCCGGATCGAGCGGCCAGCGCGGCCGGGCCACGGCGTCCATGCCATCGACAAGGCCGAGCGCCAACCGCTCCGCGTGCGGCATGAGAAGGCGTTCCACGCCGGCCCAGGCGATCATCGCCGCATTGTCGGTGCACAGCCACATCGGCGGCGCCACAAACGGCAACCCGCCGCCCGCTGCCAGTTCGGCCAGCCGGCCGCGGATATGCTGGTTGGATGCGACCCCCCCGGCAACCACCAGCGCGGTCGCTTGCGGAAACGCCGCCATCGCCCGCGCCGTGCGATCGACAAGGCAGTCGGTCGCCGCAAGCTGAAACGCGGCGGCAAGATCGCGTCGGTCGGCATCGTTCGGTTCGGGCAACGCCTGCCACGCCCGCAGCACGGCAGACTTCAACCCGGCAAAGGAGAAATGCGGCTCGGCACTGCCCAGCAACGGCCGTGGCAGGGCAAAGCGCCGGGCATCGCCGCTCAACGCCGCCCGCTCCACCGCCGGGCCGCCGGGAAAACCCAGCCCGAGGATCTTGGCGCTCTTGTCGAACGCCTCGCCAATGGCATCGTCGATTGTCGTCGCCAGCCGGCGATAGCGGCCGACACCCTCTACCCCCAAAAGCTGGCAATGGCCGCCGCTGACCAGCAGCAGCAGATAGGGAAAGGCCAGCGTCGCATCCGCCAGCCGGGGCGACAGGGCATGGCCCTCCAGATGGTTGATGGCGAGCAGCGGCTTGCCGGCGCCAAAGGCCAGCGCCTTGCCGGTCACCAGCCCGACCATGACGCCGCCGATCAGTCCCGGCCCCGCCGTCGCCGCCACCGCATCAACGTCACCAAGTGCCAGCCCGGCTTCCTCCAGCACCTCGGCCACCATTGGCGTCAGCCGGTCGGCATGGGCGCGCGCCGCCAGTTCGGGCACCACGCCGCCAAAAGGCCGGTGTTCTGCGTCCTGGCTGGCGATGCGCTGCGCCATGATGGTCCGGTCGCTGCGCACCAACGCAACGGCGGTTTCATCGCACGACGATTCAATGCCAAGTACAAGCGCGGTCATCGGGCGGATATGGGGCAGGTCATCATAGCGCGCCACCCTATCACAGCCGCGCGTGCAGCACGCAATCGCCACCACCCATCTTGCCAATCTGCGCCCGGGCCTTAACAAGTCATCGCCTATGACGATCAGCTTCAAGCTCGGCACCCGCGGTTCACCGCTCGCACTCGCCCAGGCGCATATGACAGCGGCGGCGCTCACCGCCGCGCATGGCTGGGGGCCGGACGTGGCGCAGATCGTCGTTATCTCGACGACCGGGGACCGGGTGCAGGATCGCCCGCTCGCCGAAATCGGCGGCAAGGCGCTGTGGACCAAGGAACTCGACGCCGCATTGCTCGATGGCCGCATCGATTGCGGGGTCCATTCGATGAAGGACGTCGAAACCTGGCTGGGTGAAGGCATTGCGCTCGTCGCCATGCTGCCCCGCGCCGATGTGCGCGAACGCTTGATCGGCGCCGACAGCATCGCCGCATTGCCGCACGGCGCGCGCATCGGCACCTCCAGCCCGCGGCGCGCGGCGCAATTGCTCGGCATGCGCCCGGACCTGCGCATCGAAATGTTGCGCGGCAACGTCGCCACCCGCATGGCCAAGGTTGAAAGCGGCGCGATCGATGCGACGCTGCTCGCCGCCGCCGGGCTCGACCGGCTGGGTGTCGATGTCGGTGCCTCGATCCCCATCGAAACCATGTTGCCGGCGAGCGCGCAGGGCGCGGTCGGCATCACCGCCCGTGGCGATGACGCCGCCGCGCTGGCCCTGCTATCCGCGATCGACCATGCCCCGACACACGATGCCGTGCGGCTGGAACGCGGCTTTCTGGCGGCGCTGGGCGGCACCTGCCACAGCCCGGTGGCGGCGCTGGCCACGGTCGCCGATGGCCGGGTGGCGTTTCAGGCCCAGATCATGACCGAAGACGGCAGCGAAATGCGCAGCGGGTCCTTTGAAACCGCTGCCGCCGACGCCCCGGCACAGGTCAAGGCGCTCGCTGCCCGGCTGCTCGCCGAGGCCAGCCCGGCGCTGGCGGCACTGTTCTCGGGCTGAACCGCCATGCGGCTGCTCCTCACGAGGCCGCAGCCTGGCGCCACTGCGAGCGCCGACCGCATCAGGGCGCTGGGCCATGATCCGGTGCTCGCCCCGCTGTTGGCGACCGAATCGATCGGCTGGCGCCCGCCGAAGCCACTGCCACAGGCGCTGATGCTGACCAGTGCAGCCGCCGTCCGGCACGGCGGGCCGGGGCTTGCGGCGTTGGGCGGCATGCCGGTGTTTGTCGTCGGCGCGGCAACCGCCGCCGCGGCGCGCGCCGCCGGCTTTGCAGATGTCCGCGTCGGCGCCGGCACGGCCCAGGCCCTTGTCGATGAAATCGCGGCTGCCGGCATCGCATCGGTACTCCACCTTGGCGGGGCGGATCGCACCATTATCGCGCTGCCGCCGTGTCTGTCGGTGATCCGCCGCATTGTCTATCGGGCGCGGCTGCAGCCGCTTCAGGCGCTGCCGCTTGTCGACCATGTGCTGCTCTACAGCGCCCGCACCGCCCGGCAGTTCGCGGCCGAGATCGACCGGCTTGGCGGCGACCGCGCGGCCTTTCATCTG
The DNA here is from genome assembly GCA_038208825.1 of Sphingomonadales bacterium. Lineage (GTDB taxonomy): Bacteria > Pseudomonadota > Alphaproteobacteria > Sphingomonadales > Sphingomonadaceae > Sandarakinorhabdus. Next base: position 13,138 of record JBBQYI010000021.1, read on the forward strand.
GCCGCGATCAGCCGTGCCACATTGGCGGCGGCCGGGCCCGGCTGGGGCTGTGGCGTCGCCGCTGCCGCGCCAAATGAGCATGCCCTGCTGGCGGCAATCGGGCTTGTGTGCCAATAGACCGACGACCAGCGAGGACCCCGACCATTTCCATGGATGCGCCCTTCGATCGCGGCGAAATCGATCGCGCCAGCCTTGATGCTACCGAGCGGTTGCGCGCCCGCCTGTCGAGCCCGCCCATTGCCCCGGTGCCGGCGCGGCGGCGCGGCGGCTTTGCCTGGGTCATTGCCGGTGCGCTGTTCGTGTTCAGCGCGGGGATGATCGCCAACCCCTGGTTCGAAGCCAGTGTGCGTGACCATTTGCCGTATGCGCTGGCCGACAAGCCGGTGGTGGTGCCCGATCCGGTCGTGGCGGTTTTGCAGAACCGGCTGGCAACGCTGGAGGGGCAGGTTGCCGCGAGCAAGGGCGGCCCCGCGGGGCGGATGCCGGTGGAACGCCTCGCCCGTACAGAGGCAAAGGTTGAAACCAGTACGGACCAGATCGCCCGCGAATCGGATCGCATTGACCGGTTGAGCAACGCCGTTGCCGGCTTGACCGCGCGAGTGGATGCCGACCGGGCGCGCACCGATGCAGCGACAGCGGCGGCGTTGCTGGTGGCGAACCGCGCTGAAGCCATGTTGACGCTGGTGCTGGTGCGGCGCGCGATCGAATCGGGGCGGGCGTTTGGCGCGCTCGACGCGGCGCTGCGGCGCGGGTTTGAGGCGCGCTATCCCAACGCCGTCATGTCGGTTACCGCGCTGGGCGCCGCCCCGGTTACGCTGGCCGGTTTGCGAGGCGGGCTTGCCGCCGCACTGCCGGCGGCTGGCACCGGCATATCGCCCGCGGCATCGCGGCAAAGTTGGTGGGATGTGCTGACCGCAACGCTGTCCCCCAAAACGGTGGCAGCACCCGTCAGCGTTTCTTCCGGGCTGGCGGCAAGGGCGTCGGTGGCGTTGGCCCGGGGTGATATCGTGACCGCCGCCGCCGAAGTGCGCCGCCTGCCGGCGCCGCGCCCGGCTGCTGTCAGCGCCTGGCTGGATTCGGTTGAGCGCCTGCGGGCCGGAATGCAGGGGCTGTCCACGCTGGAAACCGCATCGTTGCTGGGCCAGCCTGATCCGCTGTTGAGCGTGTCACCGGCGACCGGCGCGCCCTAGGGTCGATTGCACCAAGCCGGCGTCAGGCGACTGTCATCGGCGGGCGTTCGCCAAACAATGCACTGCCGACACGGACCATCGTCGCGCCCAGCATGACCGCCGTTTCGAAATCGCCGGACATGCCCATGCTGAGGTCGGCGAGGCCCAGTTGTCGCGCCAGCTTTTGCAGCAGGGCAAAGAAGGGCGCGGCCTCGGTACCAGCAGGCGGCACGCACATCAGGCCGGTTACGTGCAGTCCGGCGGCGCGCGCCATGTCGAGCAGCGCCGGCGTTTCGGCGATGGCGACGCCGCCCTTTTGCGGCTCGGCACCTATATTGACCTGAATGAGACAGTCGGGCCGCTTGCCTTGCGCCGCTACGGCCTTGCCAAGTGCCGATACCAGCGATGGCCGGTCGACCGAATGGATGACGTCGAACAAGGCCACCGCCTCGGCTGCCTTGTTGGACTGGAGCTGGCCGACAAGATGCAGGCGGATATTGGGCGTGGCAGCAATCAGCGCCGGCCATTTCGCCTGCGCCTCGACGACCCGGTTTTCGCCAAAGCTGCGCTGGCCGGCGGCAATCAACGGCACGACGGCATCGGCATCCCAGGTCTTGCTGACGGCGACGAGTTCGATAGTGCCGGGTGCGCGTCCGGCACTGCGGGCGGCGCGGTCGACTGCGGCTTCGATCGCGGCCAGACGATCGGCTGCGGCGGCCATGCCGGGGGCAGCCGCCGACGATCCGGCTTCACCTGAATCCATCAACACCAATCCGGATCAGAATGAGAAAGCGGTGCCGAAATAAACGGCCTGATCGGCCCGATCGATGTCGAGGAGCGACGGCGATACCGGTGCCAGCGAGTAACGCACGCCGCCGGTGACCGACAGGCGCGGCGCCACGGCATAGGCGCCGCCGAGCTCGAAGGAATAACGATGTTCCTGTGGTGCATAGGCCAGCACGCCACCCTTTTCGGCAGTGCCCTGCAGGCTGGTCGTCCAGTTCTTGCCGCGATAGCTCACGCCGATGTCAAAGGACTGGCGACGACCATCGAGCAGCGCCGAGACGCCAGGTTCGACGCGGGTATAGCCTGTGTTCAGCGCAAAGCCCTTCCAGGCCACCGAAACATCGACGTTGTAGCTGGCGGGCAGCGCCGCGAGCGAATCGGCCGGCGGCGCGGCGCGCGAGTGATCGGCGGCGGCGGCGACAACGCGGCTGGTGACGCCAAGCGATAGCGCCCGGCGATTCTCGCTCTGGCCGGATGGCGTGAAACGGAAAGCCCGTTCGACGGTTTGCAGGCGGGCGGAGGCCGCGCTGCCCGGTGCAGTGAAGCTGAAGCGACCGGGATCGGTGACCGCCGGCTGGAATGGCGTCAGCGGCATGTCATAGCTGACACGCTGCTTGGTCTGGCGGGCAATTGCCTTGGTGGCGGGTGCGGCGATTGCCTGTCCGGCGAAGCAGGCAAGGCCCGCCGAGATGGCAAAAACGCGCAAAACGGCTACCGGCCGCGCGGTCATTCCCCGCGGCCGCGTCGAGGCAGGTTCAATCCCGCGCGAATCGACAGCTCGTTGCATCCTGCTTTCCTATCAGCGCGATTGCGCTTCGCCCATCATTTATGGCCGGAATCCGGTCAGATTGCTCAATTTTTCCAATATTGTGCTTTGTTGTGCACACCTCTTGCATGGCTCAAAGCCTAGATCGCCCGACATGAACCCTGTCTAAACGCCGGCGCTGCACCGAAGGCTTGGCGCTTTGCACCGCCCGCGCCTATAAGCGCGGCCAAGCTTTTGTTGGAAGGGTTCTCGATGCGTCGCGTCGCTGTTGTGATGATTGGTCTGGCGTTGATGACGCCGCTTGCGGCGTGCGGCAAGAAGGGCAAGGCGCGGCCGGCGAATATCGAAGCGCCGGCACGGCTGACGACTCTGGGCATCAATGCCTATCTGTGGCGCGCCACGCTGGACACCATCGGCTTCATGCCCTTGGCGCAGGTCGATTCGAACGGCGGCGTCATCATCACCGATTGGTACGCCACGCCGCAAAGCCCAAATGAGCGTGTGAAGGTGACGGTATCCATCCTTGATACCGAATTGCGCGCCGATGCCATCAAGGTCACTGCCATCCGCCAGACTCTGGCGGGCAGCGGCTGGATCGATGCGCCAGTCCGCGCCGGCACGGTTCAGAAGCTGGAGGAAACCATTCTCAGCCGGGCGCGCGATCTGCGCCGGTCGCAATACGCCGGCTGATCGCCAGCCATGGCGACCAAATTTGATCACGCCGGCGCCGAACAGCGCTGGCAACAGGCATGGGATTCGGCGCAAAGCTTTGCCGCGGATGATAATTCGCCGCGTCCCAAGGCCTATGTGCTCGAGATGTTCCCCTATCCGTCGGGGCGCATCCATATCGGGCACGTCCGCAACTATACCATGGGCGATGTCATCGCTCGCACGCGCCGCGCCCAAGGGTTTGAAGTGTTGCACCCGATGGGCTGGGACGCCTTTGGCATGCCCGCCGAAAACGCCGCGATGGAACGCGGCATCCACCCAGGCGGCTGGACGCGCGAGAATATCGCAGCGATGCGCGCCCAGCTGAAACGGCTGGGCTTCGCGCTTGATTGGAGCCGTGAGCTCGCCACTTGTGAGCCGGACTATTACGGCCATGAACAGGCGCTGTTCCTCGATCTGCTGGCAGCGGGGCTGGTCTATCGCAAGGAATCGGCGGTCAATTGGGATCCGGTCGACATGACCGTGCTTGCCAATGAACAGGTCATCGATGGCCGCGGCTGGCGTTCCGGCGCTATCGTCGAGCGGCGCCGGCTGAGCCAGTGGTTCCTGAAGATCACCGATTTTGCCGATGAACTGCTGGACGGGCTGTCGACGCTCGACGACTGGCCCGAAAAGGTCCGGCTGATGCAGGAAAACTGGATCGGCAAGTCGCAGGGCATGCGCTTCACCTTCGCCGTGGCGGGCAGCGAGACACGCTTCGATGTCTTCACGACGCGGCCCGACACACTGTTCGGTGCCAGCTTTGCCGCATTGGCGCCGGACCACCCGATCAGCCGCGAACTGGCTGAAAGCGACCCGGCGCTTGCCGCCTTCATCGCCGAATGCCGCGCCGGCGGCACCGCCACCGCCGACATCGAGGCGCAGGAAAAAAAGGGCTATGACACCGGGCTGAGCGTCGTGCATCCGCTCGATCCCGGTATCCGACTGCCGGTGTTCGTCGCCAATTTCGTGCTGATGGAATATGGCACAGGCGCCATCTTCGGCTGTCCGGCGCATGACCAGCGGGATCTAGATTTCGCCCGTAAATATCAGCTTCCGGTGACCCGCGTCGTCGCACCGGAAGGGGAGGCGGCAACCCCGATCCAAACCGAAGCCTATACCGGCCCGGGCAAGCTCATCAACTCGCGATTCCTCGATGGCATGGAGGTCGAAGCCGCCAAGGCGCTGGTCATCGGCCGCGCCGAATCCGAAGGTTGGGGCCAGGGCACCACAGTCTGGCGGTTGCGCGACTGGGGTGTTTCGCGCCAGCGCTACTGGGGCACGCCGATCCCGATCGTCCATTGCGGCGATTGCGGCGTCGTGCCGGTGCCAAAGGCACAACTGCCCGTCGTCCTGCCAGACGATGTAACCTTCGACATACCGGGCAACCCGCTCGATCACCACCCGACGTGGAAGCATGTTGGCTGTCCGCAATGCGGCAAGCCAGCCCGGCGCGAGACCGATACGCTCGACACTTTTGTCAATTCGTCCTGGTATTTTATCCGCTTCGCCAGCGCGCCCAAGGACCGCCCGTTCGACAAGGCGGTGGCCGAGCAATGGCTGCCGGTCGGCCAATATATCGGCGGTGTCGAGCATGCGATCCTGCATCTCCTCTATGCGCGGTTCTGGACACGCGCGCTCAATCGCATCGGCCAGCTCGACATTGCCGAGCCCTTTGCCGGCCTGTTCACGCAAGGCATGGTCACCCATGAAACCTATTCGCGCGACCAAGGCGAGGGCGTCGCGCCACTGTATTTTTCGCCCGATGACGTCGAACGCACCGGTCATGGCGCGACGCTGAAGGCCGATGGCGCGCCTGTCGAGGTTGGCAGGGTCATCAAGATGTCGAAATCGAAGAAGAACACCGTCGATCCCGACACGATCCTTGCCACCTATGGCGCCGACGCGGTGCGCTGGTTCATGCTGTCCGACAGCCCGCCGGAGCGTGATCTGGCCTGGTCGGTCGCCGGCATCGATGGCGCCTGGCGTTTTGTGCAGCGCGTCTGGCGGCTGGCGTCCGACGCTGCGGAAGCAACCGATGCCACGGCATCGGCAGACGCGTCGGAACCCGATCTCAAACTCGCCCGCGTGCTGCATCGCAGCATCGAGGCCGTAACCGCAGATATTGACAGGCTGCAATTCAACAAGGCGGTCGCCCGCCTGTACGAGCTGGTAAACGCCATCGAGCGAAGCCCGGCATCCCCGACGCGTGCGGCAGCGATCGAGGTGCTGTTGCGGCTCGTCGCACCGATGGCACCACATCTGGCGGAAGAAGCCTGGGCGCTGCTCGGCCAGCCCGGCATGATTGTCGATGCGCCTTGGCCAGTTGCCGATCCGGCGCTGCTGGTCGACGACACCGTTACCATCGCCATCCAGATCAATGGCAAGCTGAAGGACAGTTTCGAGATTGCCAAGGGAGTCGACCGCGGCGCGCTCGAAGCCCAAGTGTTGGCGCGCGACAAGGTGGTGCGCGCGCTGGAGGGCAGGGCGCCGCGCAAGGTCATCATCGTGCCCGATCGGCTGGTCAACCTTGTCGCCTGATTTTGGCCTGTCCCGCCGTGTCGCGCTGCTGCTGATCATCGCGGGCCTGTCCGGCTGCGATCTTGCCCCGGTGTATTCCGGTGGCAGTACCAGCCCGGCGGCGGCCACGCTGGCACAGGTCAGCATCGCGCCAATCCCTGATCGGTCGGGCTTCCTCGTGCGTCAGGCGTTGATTGATCGTTTTGGCACGCCGGCGCCCGATCCGCGCTACCGGCTGGAAATCGAGCTTGATGACCAGATTGTCGCCTTTGGCGTCCGCGGCGACAATTCCGCCGCGCGTGAGCGACGCACGCTGCGCGCGCGTTATCGCCTCGTCGATATTGCCAGCAACGCTGTCCTGCTTGATGCAACTGCGGGCGCCGATGCGGGGATCGACCGGGTCAGCTCAAATTACGCGGTTGTCGCGGCGGAAGCGACGGCGCTTGATCGATTGGCAACGGATCTCGCCCTGCAGATCACCGCTCGGGTGGCGGCTTTTGGCCGTGCCGTCGCGCCGACATCCGCAGCCACACCAGCGCCGCAATAGGGGCAGTGCGCGGGTGAAGGTCGATACCGCGCGGATCGAGGCCGTCGCCCGAAAATGGCCTGATGGCCTTCGATTGGTGCTGCTCTATGGTCAGGACGGGGCGGCCTCGCGCGATCTCGCTGATACCGTCGCGCGGCAATTCGTTGATCCGGCGAACCCTACTGCCGTCGATACGCTTACGGGCAAGGACGTAGCGAGCGATCCGCAGGCGCTCGTGGGTGCAGCTGGCGCCATGTCGATGTTCGGTGATCGGACGTTGGTGCGGATCGAAGGGCTGGATGAAGATGGCCTTCCCGCGGTGACGGCGTTGCTTGCGGCGCCCTTGGGCAATCCTGTCGTGGCGATTGCCGGCGCGCTGAAAAAGGGATCGAAACTCGTCGCGTTTGCAGAGCGCAGCGATGGCGTGGCGGCGCTGGTCAGCTATGAACCTTCGCTGCGCGATGCCGGCCGCCTCGTCGGCGATATCGGCGCAGGCTATGGCTTGCGTCCCAGCCGCGATGCGGCGGTGGCGCTGTTCGAAGCGAGCGGCGGCGACCGAACCCTCATCCGCCGCGAAATTGAGAAGCTCAGCCTCTATCTCGACAGCGATCCGGCGAGCCCCAAGTCGCTGGAGCGGACGGACGTCGAAGCCGTCGGCGTCGGCGCCGGTGATTCCGATCAATATGCGCTTGTCGCGGCGGTCGCCGGTGGCCGCCCGGCCCAGGCCGTTGATCTGCTGGCCCGCCTGCCAGGCGCTGCGGGGATCATGGTATTGCGTGCCATAGAGCGGCGGTTGAACCTGCTGCTGACTCTGCGCGGCGTCGTCGATGGCGGTGCCAGCCCCAAAACGGCTGTCGACGCGGCGCGGCCGCCGATTTTCTGGAAGGAAAAGGATGCGGTCGCGGCGGAACTGACGCTGTGGCCGACCATGGCGCTGGTGCGCGGCCTTGCCGATACTCTTGCCGCCGAAAGGGCGATCAAATCGAGCGGCAGCCTTGGCGAAACACTGGCGTCTGCGGCAATCTTGACGCTGGCGAGACGGGCGGCGGCCCGGCGATAACGGCGTCTGTCCTAACGCGACTCCAGCCGCGCGCACAGCCAATCGAGCTGATCCAGGCTGGCGAAGCGGATGGTCAGACTGCCGCTGGCCCCACCCGTGGCCACAGCCAGAGCGACGGGCATGCCGAGACTTTCGGCAAGCTGCACTTCCAGCGCATCGACATTGGCGTCATTGGCGGCGGCCGCAACCGGGGACAGAGCATGACGCGGTTTTGGCGTTTCCCGACCGGCGGCAAGCTGTTCCACGGCGCGCACGGAAAGGCCCTCGGCAATAGCTTGCCTGGCCAGCGCTTCCGGATCTGCCGCCGACGCCAGCGCCCGGGCATGGCCCATGGCCAACCGGCCGTCCTCCACCATTGCCTGCACGCTTTCCGGCAGTTCGAGCAGTCGGAGCAGGTTGGTGACATGGCTGCGGGATTTTCCGACGATGCCCGCCAACACTTGCTGCGTATGCTTGAACTCGTCGATGAGCCGGCGATAGCCGCGGGCTTCCTCTATGGCGTTGAGGTCGCTGCGCTGGATGTTCTCGATCAGGGCGATTTCGAAGGCAGCGCGATCATCAAGCGGCCTCACGACGGCGGGCATTTCGTGCAATCCGGCAGCTTGTGCGGCTCGCCAGCGGCGCTCGCCAGCAACGATTTCGAAACGACCTCCGGCGACTGGGCGTACCAGAATCGGCTGCAACACCCCGTGCGCACGTACCGATGCGATCAATTCGTCCATTGCTGCGGGCGCGAAATGTCGACGTGGTTGGTGCGGATTGGCGCCAATGTCGCCGATCGACAGCCGGGCCACTCCTGGCGCGTTGGCGTCGATTGGTGTGGCTGCCTCCTCAAGCAAGGCAGATAGACCCCGGCCAAGCCCGGACACACGTTTTTTCTCGGCCATTTAGCTTACAACCTCCGGGGGTTTTGCACGGGCGGTGCGCTGCAACAGCTCCCTCGCCAACGCGACATAGGCTTCGGAACCGGCGCAGCGGCTGTCGTAAAGTAGCGCGGGCAGCCCATGGCTGGGCGCTTCCGAAAGCCGGACATTGCGCGGGATCACCGTGGTAAAAACCTTGTCGCCCATTACGGCGCGAACATCATCCGACACATTCTCGGTCAGTCGATTGCGCCGATCGACCATGGTGAGCACGATGCCAAGAAGCGCCAATTGCGGGTTCAAGCTGGAGCGGACCCGTTCGATCGTGCCGAGCAGCTGGCTGAGACCTTCGAGAGCGAAGAACTCGCATTGCAGAGGTACCAGCACCGCATCGGCTGCGGCAAGAGCATTGACCGTCAAAAGCCCCAGCGAGGGCGGGCAATCGATCAGCACATGGTCGCGTGGCGGCAGGGTTGCCAGCGCACCGGCAAGGCGATGGCTGCGGCGGTCGAGATCGATCATTTCGATTTCTGCGCCAGACAGCGCTGGCGTCGACGCGATAACGTCCAGATTTGGAATCTTCGTTTGCCGGATGGCCTGTTCGGCGGCGATCTGGCCAAGCAACACCTCATAGATCGACGCGTGGCGGCTGCGGCGATCGAGCCCAAAGCCGGTCGATGCATTGCCCTGGGGATCGGCATCGACGACCAGCACCGATTGTCCGGCGGCGGCAAGCGCCGTCGCCAGATTGATTGTCGTCGTCGTCTTGCCGACACCGCCCTTTTGGTTGGCCACTGCGATGATCATCGACGCTTCACTCCGGTTACAACGACGATGCGCGCGGCAGAGTCCGTGAGGCTGGGAATAAGGTGATGATCGAAGGAAAATCGTCGGCTTGCAACCGCCAACTCCTCTGCGGCACGTGCGCCTTTAGGCAACAGCCAGCGTGTCCCGGAACCGCCGTAGGGCAGGCCCCAGTCGAAAAGCTGATCAAGGCTGGCAAGCGCGCGCGCCGTGATGATGTCGAACTTTTGCTTCGGCAGCGTTTCGATGCGCCGGTTTTCTATGACAACCTGTTCGGACAGACCAAGCTGAGCGACGACCTCCCTCAGAAACCGACATTTCTTTGCGATCGATTCTACCAACGTGAACGTTGCGTCGCGATCAAGCAATGCGATGACAAGCCCTGGAAAGCCCGCTCCTGCGCCGATATCAAGCCAGCTTCGTCCCGGCCCGGCAATTGGCGAAAGCTGCGCTGAGTCGGCGAAATGCCGGCTCCAGACCTGTGGCAATGTGCTCGGGCCAACAAGGTTCATCCGCGACTGCCATGCCGTCAGCAGCGTTTCGTAGCAGTCGAGCTTTGCCATAGTTTCACGTGGAACGTCGAATCGCTGGGCAAAGTCGTCCCGACAGCTCATGCCGCCTTCCGTGTGAATGGCAGCAGGGCAACAAGTGCCGCGGGCGTGATCCCCGGAACACGCCCCGCCGCCCCAAGCGTCGATGGCGAAGCCTGCGCAAGTCGCTCTGCCATTTCATTGCTGAGCCCGGGAACGCGATGGAAATCGAGGCCTCGGACGAGCGCTAACGCCTCGTCGCGTTGGAAGGCGGCCACATCGGCATCCTGCCTATCCAGATAGGCGGCGTAGTTCGAGTCGACCGACAGCGTTGCGAAAAGCTTGGGATCTATTCCGGCGATCTCCGGCCACACGGAAATTGCGGCATCGCGGGACATGACCGGAAAGCGAAGCCACTCAAAGGCCGAACGGACAATGCCGTCTTGCCTTGTTTCTAAGCCGGCTTTCGCCAGTTTCATCGGCGATGCAGAAAGCCGTTGCAGCAGGGCGCGGGCCGAATCGAGCGCCTGGCCTTCGATAACAAAGGCTGTCCGTTGCTCATCGCCGACAAGACCATGGGCAATGCCGATTTTGGTGAGCCGGTCGGCGGCATTGTCAGTGCGCAGCCGCAGCCGATATTCGGCGCGGGATGTGAACATGCGATAGGGTTCGCTGACGCCTTGCGAGGTCAGGTCATCGATCATCACGCCGATGTAGGCTGTTGCGCGATCGATGGTCAGCGCCGGCTCGCCGAGCGCCGATGCCGCCGCATTCGCCCCGGCGACAAGACCCTGGGCAGCCGCTTCCTCATAGCCGGTCGTGCCGTTGATCTGTCCTGCCAAGTAAAGTCCCGGGAGAGCGATCACCGCGAGCGTCGGATCAAGCGCGCGTGGATCGACATGATCATATTCGATCGCGTAGCCGGCGCGTGTGATGCGCGCGCGCTCCAACCCAGGGATGGTCGCGATGAATGTCCGCTGGACGTCAAGAGGCAGCGATGTCGAAAGGCCATTGGGGTAGATGATATTGTCATCATAGCCCTCTGGCTCGAGGAATATCTGGTGACCGTCGCGGTCACCAAAGCGCACGACCTTGTCTTCGATTGAGGGGCAATATCTGGGGCCGACGGAATTGATGTGACCACCGTAGAGCGCTGATTTGTCGAGATTATCAGCGATTACGCGGTGGGTTTCGGGCGTTGTGCGGGTAACGGCGCACGGCAAGGCAGGCGTGGCCGCGCCTGGACCGCGGCTGAAACAAGGGCGATCGGCATCGCCCGTCTGCCATTCCAGTCGCGCCCAGTCGATGCTGCGACCATCAAGGCGCGGCGGCGTCCCTGTCTTCAACCGCGCTACCGGGAGACCGAACCCCCGCAGGGCATCGCCGAGGCTGGAAGCAGCAGCCCCCAAGCGCCCGCCCGACTCCCTGCGATCGCCGAGGTGCATAACGCCGCCCAAAAACGTCCCCGTGGTCAGAACAGTTGCAGACGCGCGCAACTCACCGCCCCGAGTTGCTACGCCCACAACGCGGCCTGCTGCCACTATCAAGCCTTCGACATGCGTGGCGATGATATCCAACCGCGGCTCGGCTGCAAGCACCGTTGCCATTGCGCTGCGATAGCGGCGGCGATCCACTTGGGCGCGAGGTCCATGAACAGCTGGACCCTTGGAACGGTTCAATATCCGCGACTGGATCCGGGCGGCGTCGGTGACACGGCCCATCACTCCTCCAAGCGCGTCGATCTCGCAAACCAGGTGTCCTTTGCCGATGCCGCCAACGGCGGGGTTGCAGGACAGGGTGCCCGGGTCGCTTGCGTCGAGCGTTACAAGCGCGACACGCGCGCCACGGCGTGCGGCTGCAGCTGCTGCCTCGCAGCCGGCGTGACCGGCGCCAACGACAATAACATCATAGCTGTTCATGGTTACTGCCATAGCTTGTCTGGCGATGATGTTCCACGTGGAACAGTCCTGTTGTCGACAAGAGTGTTCGATATCGCTTATTTTCCGATGCAGAAGCGCGAGAAGATCCGGTCGAGCACATCGTCCACGTCGATTCTGCCGGCAATCCGAGCAAATGCACGGCCGGCGATTCGGATGCTTTCCGCTCGCAGCACCGAATCGTCGGTTTCCGCCGCTTGCTCGAGTGCCAGCTTTGCGTCTTCGAATGCGGCTCTGTGCCTGGTGTGCGAGAGCAGCGCCGGTTCGCCGGGCCGCGAAATCTGCGCCGCCCAATTGGTCAACCAATGACGTAATTCGTTGATACCGTCGCCGCGGGTTGCAGACACCATGATCGTGCCGGTGGATGGCGCCATTGGCGAGCGCTGTAGATCAATCTTGTTCACGACGATAAGGCTGGAAATGCCGAGGTGCGACGGCGCTTCGGTATCCATGACGTGCATGACCAGATCTGCATTCGCAGCGCGGGCGCGCGCCCGGCGAATGCCTTCGGCCTCGATGGGATCATCCGTATGGCGAATACCTGCCGTGTCGACCAAGGTTACAGCGATCCCGCCCAGGTCAAGTGGCACCTCGATCGGGTCACGCGTTGTGCCGGGCAACGCCGTGACGATGGCTGCGTCTCTTCCGCTTAATGCATTGACAATACTTGATTTTCCAACATTCGGTGGGCCGCTCACGGCAATGTTTAGGCCGTCGCGAAGTCTTGCGCCGCGCTTCGAATCCATCAGCAACGCCTCTAGCTCTACGACCAACACCAATAGTTGATCGCGCGCGGCCTCGTCCAAGCGCGCTGCGACGTCACTTTCATCCTCAGCAAAGTCAAGCGCGGCTTCGGCTTCGGCCAGGATCGCCAAGCAGCGTTCCCGCCACTCGCTGGCAGCCCGGCTGAGCGCACCGCCCGCCAGCGCCAAGGCCTGATTTCTCTGCGACGCCGTTTCCGCGGCCACAAGATCTGCGAGGCCTTCGACTTGCGCGAGGTCGAGTCGGCCATTGCTGAAGGCCCGGCGTGTGAACTCACCCGCTTCGGCGAGACGGATGCCCTCCATTGCGGTAAGCGCACCAATTACCCCAGAAATAACGGCATTGCCGCCGTGGAGGTGAAGCTCGACCAAATCCTCACCGCTGGCGCTTGCTGGTCCCGGAAAAATGCCGATCATGGCGCGATCGAGGACGTCCCCGCAGGCTGGGTCGGACAAGGTCTGCAGCGACAGGCGGCGGGGTGGTGGCAGCGGTCGACCGATCAGCGCTTCGGCCGCTGGCAACGCCAGCGGCCCAGACAGGCGGATGACAGCGATCGCTGCTGGCGGTCGCCCGGAAGCCAGAGCGACGATCGTAGCGAGATTCATGGTGTACCGGATCTGCGTTCTAACCGCCTGCTTTGGGGACGGCGGCCATGAAAAGCTTCTGCCACTGCTCGAACCCATCCGCGATGCCGGGCATCCAGGCTCGTGTCATTCGTTCCATGTCTGCGGGCGTTATGCCGTCGGTAATGGTCGCTTTCAGTTTTTCGACGTAGAGGTCGTGGACCGGCGTAAGGTCCGGAAGACCGAAAAAGGCGCGGGCTTCCGCAGGCGTGCATTCGATGTCGAAGCTGACTTTCATGGCCCTGCCTTTTTTACGTTGCATCGATACAAGCACCTGCTTGGCACGCTTGCAATGTCAGTCTAGCCTTAGGGCCTTCGGAGCGAAAGGGTTGCATCGGCAGCAGAGGCACGGCTGCGGTTTCTTGCCGGCTATTCGTTCGATTTTGGGGCGGGATTTCGGCATCGGAGCGCGGAGAACTCATTCGATTTAATTATAATTAGAACAATATGTTACCGCGCAGCATGGGTAAGGGAGAAGCAGGATGTCGCGTGTTTTGATCGCCGCCCAGGGCGGACCGGAAGTCATGTCGCTCTTTGCCTGTGAAGCGATGGCACCAGGGCCGGGTGAAGTGCTGTTGCGCCAGACAGCAATCGGTCTCAATTTCATCGACGTATACCATCGCACCGGGCTTTATCCATTGCAGATGCCAACGGGTCTTGGTCTTGAAGCGGCGGGCGTTGTGGAAGCGGCGGGCCCAGGCGTTTCGCTGTTGCCTGGCACAAGGGTCGGATATTGCTGGGGCCCGATCGGGGCCTATGCATCGCACCGACTGATCGGCGCTGATCGCGTCATCGCGTTGCCGGATCGTGTGAGCGACGAGGTTGCGGCGGCGGCAATGCTCAAGGGCTGCACGGCCGAATTTCTGATCGAGCGCTGCGCCTGCGTTCAGCAGGGGCAATGGGTTCTGGTGCCCGCCGCGGCTGGGGGCGTCGGGCTTTTGCTCGTGCAATGGCTGAAGCACATCGGTGCGATAGTGATCGCGGCAGCGGGGACGGCCGAGAAAGTGGGTATAGCGATGGCCCATGGCGCGGATCATGGCGTTGTTTTGGACGACCAATTGGCCAAAAAAGTGCGGGAGCTTACGGACGGTCGCGGCGTCGACGTCGTGCTTGATGGCGTGGGCAAGGCGACCTTTGATGCGGCGCTCGACAGCTTGAAACGGCGTGGTCTGCTGGTCAGCTTTGGCAATGCATCGGGCGCAGTCGGTCCGGTCGATTTTGGCATTTTGGCGCGCAAGGGGTCACTCTTTGCCACGCGCGCGACGATGTTCGATTATTATGTCGGCCGTGAGGACATCGAACGTTTTGGCGGTCGCGTGCTCGATATGATCGGATCCGGGGTTTTGAAGGTCAATATCGACCAACGCTATGCCTTGGCGGATGTGGCGCAGGCGCATCGCGATCTTGAATCGCGGCGAACGACCGGATCGACGGTGCTGATTCCCTGATCGTGTCAGCCCATCAGTGGCGTCACGACCGGCGCGACCTCGGTCCAGCCTTCGTGGATCATCTTGAAGGCGACATAGATGATGACCGCGAGGCCAATATAGGCGATCCAGCGATAGCGTTCGATATATTGGGCTATCAGGTTCGCGGCGACGCCCATCAACGCCACCGACAATATTAGCCCCGTCACCATGATTTCCGGGTGTTCGCGCGCGGCGCCGGCAACGGCAAGCACGTTGTCTAGGCTCATCGATACGTCGGCAAGCGCTACGGACCAGGCGGCTGCGGCAAAGCTCTTCGATGCAGGCGGCCCGCCACTGGCTTCGAAATCATCATCTCCGGGGCCGTCTATCATGGTCCGTTGCGGGTTGAGTTCGCGGTACATTTTCCATGCCACCCAGAGCAGCAGCAGGCCGCCAGCGAGGATCAGGCCAACAATCTGAAGCAGTTGCGTAACAAGCAACGCGAATGCAATCCGCAAGACAAGTGCCGCCGCGATGCCGATCATGATGACCTTGCGCCGTTGTAGCGGCGGAAGCCCGGCCGCGAGCGCACCGACGACAATGGCATTGTCACCGGCCAGAACGACATCAATGAACACGACCTGCCCAAAGGCGGAGATAGCGTCGGGCGAAAAGAGCGCAGCGATGTCCATCGGGTAGAGTTAGGGACTAGGACGTGGTTTCGCCACCGGGAAGTTGCCGGCGGCGCGATCGTTGCCGCCGTGTGCCGTCAATCGGCGAGCGCGTGGACCAGTTCGTCGAGGTAATCTCGCCCGCTCATCACCGATTTGACGCGGATACGCTCATTTAGGCCGTGGACGCCATTGCCATCCGGGTCACCAAACAGGCCGGGTGCGCCATAGGTCGGGATGCCGATCGGCGACAGAAAAATGGCGTCGGTGGCGCCCGTGGACATGGTGGTGCCGAACGGCACGCCGGGGAAATATTTGGCGGCGATGCGACGCATGGGGCCGAGCACCGCTTCATTCAGGGGTGGCGACACCGCGACGGGGCGTATTGGCGGCGTGAGTGAGACGCTAACCTTTGGGTCCGCAATGGCGGCAACCAGGTCGGCGCGGGTCATTTCCGGGTCGGTGCCCGGGAACATCCGGCAGTTGATGTTGGCGGTGGCGCGTTGCGGCAGGGCATTGTTGGCGTGGCCCGCCTCGACCAGCGTTGAAACGCAGGTGGTTCGCAATGTCGAATGGAACATCGGGTCCTGGCTGACGATCGCGTTGGCGGCGGCATCAGCTGGATTTGCGAGCAGTGCAGTCATCGCCATATTGACGGGTGTCGGTGCAACCTTGCTCATCATCGTGAAGAAGCCGCGTGTCGTATCGTTGAATTGCACAGGGAATTCATGAGTGTTGACCGCTACCAACGCCCGCGCGAGGTCGGTGATGGCATTGTCGGGGCGAGGCACCGAAGCGTGGCCACCGGGGTTTGTGGCGACCAGCGTATAATTCTGGACGGTCTTCTCGCCGACCTGAACGCCCATGCCGACAGGCTTGGCCGACGCGTCGTAGCGACCACCACCGCCTTCGTTGAGCGCAAATTCGGCGGCAATCAGGTCCGCCTTGTTCTTTGCCAACCAGTCGGCGCCGTTAAAGGCATAGGTCGTTTCCTCGCCGCAGGTCAGCGCCATCTTCAGCGTGCGCTTCGGGGCTTTTCCGGATTGTTTGTAGCGGATCAGCGTGTCGGTCCAGATGGCGGCCTGAGCCTTGTCATCAAAGGTACCGCGCCCGTAGAAATAGCCGTCTTCTTCAACCATCACAAAGGGATCACGCTGCCAATCCGACCGCTTTGCCTCGACAACATCGAGATGGCCGAGAAGCAGGATCGGCTTTGCCTTGCGGTCGCGGCCCGTCAAAACCGCAACAATGCCACCTTCCTTCGGGTGGTCCGGTGTGCTGAAAAGTGTGATGTCGGCATCGTCAAAGCCCGCGGCCTTCAGATGGCTGGCGAGCATTTCGGCGGCGCCCGTGCAACTGCCGACGGACAGCGAGGTGTTGGTCTCGACGAGCTGCTTGTAGAGCGCCTTGAATGCGAGCTGGTCGGGCCGCATCGGCTGGGCGGCGGCAGGCGCCGCGAGGACGGGCGCAGCGATGATGGCTGCTAGCAGCAGTGCCTTGATGGTCATTTCAATTCCTCAGCGTGCGTAGGTCTGGATCAGGTCGAAAAGATAATCGCGCTCGGCATAGAGGCCGGCGACGGATTTGCGTTCGTTTAGGCCGTGGACGCCGCCACCATCGAGTTCGGCAAACCGGCCGGGCACGCCATAGGTTGGGATGCCGCCAGCATTGAGATAGCGGCCGTCTGTTGCCCCTGTCGTCATCGCGGGCAGCATCGGCACGCCGGGGAAATGCCGGGCCGCAACGGCCTTGGCAGTACCATAGACCCGCTCCGTCAGCGGCGGCGGTGGCGGCGTTGGACTGATCTCGCCGCTTGCCTCGATAGACAATGAAGCGTCACCAGCCGCCTTGATCAGTTGGCCGCGGACATTTTCGATTGGGTCCCCTGGGAACATCCGGCAGTTGATATTGGCGCCGGCGCGCTGGGCGAGCGCATTATTGGCATGGCCGCCATCCAGCCGCGTCGCGACGCAAGTGGTGCGGAGCATCGAATGCCAGGTGGCATCCCTTGAAACAATGGCGTTGGCCTCGGTATCGGCAGGGTTGCCGACCAGCCGCAGCATCGCCGCACCGGTTTCACCACCGGTCAGCTTTGCTGTTTCGGTGAAATAGCCGCGCGTGGTGTCGCTCATCTGGGTGGGAAATTCATATTGGCCGATCCGCACAAGCGCTGCGGCCAACGCATAAATGGCGTTATCGGGGCGTGGACGGCTGCTGTGGCCACCGGGGTTGGTCGCTTCGATGCGGAAGTCCTGATAGACTTTTTCGCCGGCCTGGATGCCCAGCGCAACGGGTTTTCCGGCCTTGTCCATGGTGCCGACGCTGCCCTCGTTGAGGGCAAACTCGGCGTCGATCCAGTCCTTGTGGTTCTTCACCAGCCATTCGGCGCCGTTGAAGGCCTTGTCGGTCTCTTCGCCGCAGGTCAGCGCCAGCTTGATCGGGTGGCGCAACTTGGTCCCCGCGGTCTTCAGCCGGACCATGGTGTCGGTGAAAATGGCTGCCTGCGACTTGTCATCGGAGGTACCGCGACCATAAAAATAGCCGTTTTCTTCGATCAGCACGAACGGATCGCGCGTCCAATCCTCGCGCTTTGCCTCAACGACGTCGATATGGGCGAGCAACAGGATGGCCTTTGCCTTTGCATCGGTGCCGGCCAGCGTGGCGACAAGGCCGCCCTCCTTTGGATGTTCAGGCGTATTGAACAGCCGGATGTCGGTATCGGCATAGCCCGCTGCCTTCAGCCGGGTTGCCATGCGTTCGGCGGCGAGCGTGCAACTGCCCGCCGACAGGCTGGTATTGGTTTCGACAAGTTCCTTGTAGAGCGAGCGGAAACTGGCTGTGTCGGCGGCAGACGACGGTGCCGCCTGTGCGGAAACCATGGCAGGCAAGGCGGCGGCGAGCATGGCCGCAGTCAGAAACAGGCGCAATTCTTGATCCCCCAACCGGATTTTGACGCAGTGTGACGGGAAAATTTCGTCGGGCAAGGGAGAAAGTCACCGCGCCGCACGACGCCGAGTGCATCAATACCGCAGTCGGGCGTTTTCACTTTCGAAGATGGCGCGGATGGTTTCGCCGTCCGAAGGCTGTGTTTCGAGCGTTTCAGGGTGCCATTGGTGGCGCGGCGTGGCGAAGAAATCACCGCCATAGATGTGGATACCCCCGGCAAAGCGTGACAGCGGATTGGTGACGGAGTGGATGGCATCGGTGGCGAGCGTGGCGACATCACCGGCAAACAGGGTACGAACGTCATGGGCCTCGATGCGGTCCGGGGTGTGGCGCCACAGGATGTTATCCTCCCGGCCGGTGTAGAGTCCGATCAGCGCCCACATGCCATGGTCATGCGGCATCAGCGTCATGTTGGGGGTCCAGGTGGCATTGAAGATGGTCAGCGTCGGGGATCGGTGGAGCACCGACAGGCCCGCCATGGTCGGTTCGCCTAGCGTTGCCAGCACGGAATCGGGGGTGGAAACGGCGCGGGCGAGCACCTCGCGGATCGCTGCCTGGGGGTCATTGTCGAGCCGGGCGGTGGTGCAATCGGTGATAAAGCGTTCGATATCCATGGCGGGCCCTTCGGCGACGACTGTAGCACGACATGCCGGCGCGTGGTGAACCGGCAGTCGCGATCCGGTGTCAGTCGCGCAGCAGTTCGTTGATGCCGGTCTTGCTGCGGGTCTGGGCGTCCACTGTCTTGACGATGACGGAGCAATACAGGCCGGGGCCGGATGTGCCGTCGGGCAGTGGCTTGCCGGGCAGCGTGCCCGATACGACGACCGCAAAGGGCGGCACCTTGCCCATGTGTATCTGGCCGGTGGCGCGATCAATGATTTTTGTCGAAGCGCCGAGATAGACGCCCATCGACAGGACAGCGCCTTCGCCGACCTCCACGCCTTCGGCAACCTCTGCGCGGGCGCCGATAAAGGCGCCATCGCCGATAATGACCGGCCCGGCCTGCAAGGGCTCCAGCACGCCGCCGATGCCGACACCACCCGAAAGATGCACGCCATCGCCGATCTGGGCGCAACTGCCCACCGTGGTCCAGGTATCGACCATGCTGCCCTTGCCGACCCGTGCGCCGATGTTGACGAAGCTGGGCATCAACACGGCCCCCGGCGCGATATAGGCGCCGCGGCGGACGATGGCGCCGGGCACGGTGCGGAATCCGGCGGCGGCAAAGCGGTTCTCGCCCCAGCCATCGAACTTCGATGCCACCTTGTCCCACCAGACGCTGCCGCCGGGGCCGCCGCCGATCATGGTGTTGGGGTTCAGCCGGAACGACAGCAGCACCGCCTTTTTCAGCCATTGGTTGACCTGCCAGCCGCCCTTGCCGTCCGGCTGGGCCACCCGCAATTCGCCGGCATCGAGCCCGGCCAGCGCCGCGTCGACGGCAGAGCGAATGTCGCCGCCGGTGGTGGGGGAAATGGTGTCGCGCGCCTCCCAGGCGGCGTCGATGGTGGTTTCGATGCTCATTGGCTTTCCAATCCCCTTACCACATCCGCCAGCCAGCTGCCGACGTCGGTGATCGTGAAATCAATATGTTCGCGTGCGTCGCCGGGACCCTGTTCAGAGCCATTGTCGATCCACACGGTGGTCATGCCGATGGCCTTGGCCGGGGCCAGGTTGCGGGCCATGTCTTCGACGAAAACTGCTCGCGCGGGGTCGATTCCATGGCTGTTGCACATGCTGGCATAGGCGGCGGGTTGCGGTTTGGGCACATAATCCAGTGCATGGATATCGTGGAGGGCATCAAAGCTGCCCGACAGCCCAAGCCGTTCGAGCACGCGCTCGGCATAGGGCGCATCGGCATTGGTGAAGACGAATTTGCGGCCCGGGAGTCGGGCGATCAGCCGGGCGAGTTCGGGATGCGGCGGCACGACGCCCACATCCACATCATGGACCTTGCCGAGGAATTCGTGCGGATCGACGCCATGTTCGGCCATCAGGCCCATCAGCGTCATGCCATGGTTATGGAAATAATGTTTCTGGACGCGAAAGGCCTCGGCAGCATCGACGTTCAGCAACTGCTGGATATAGGCGCCCATGCGTGCGTCGATCTGGCTGAACAGCCGGGCGCTCGCCGGGTACAGCGTATTGTCGAGATCGAAGATCCAGCTTTCGATATGGGCAAGCATCGCGCGGTGTTAGCCGCCCCGGCGCGCCGCGTCACTAGGTGAACGCGCCGGGGTTGGCCTGTCGGTTTCGATCAGCCGCCGTGGCTGGCAAGCCAGGCGTCGATCGCGGGCAGGCGCTCCTGCTTGATCTTGATGCGATAGGCGATGCTGGCGGCTGCGGTCCTGGCATCGCGGCGGGCATCGGCGGCCAGGTATTTTTCGGCATAGGCGTTGATCTTGTCGATCATTGCCGGGTCCACCGAACCCGTGGCGAGACGCGGGAAATAGCGGCTGCGCGATGTCGCATCGACGATCTTTTCGACCGCTTCCCGGTGTTCGAGCGCGAAATCAAAGGCGAGATCGGGGTGGTTGCGCGAGACGCCGCTGATCATGCCGGCGCCGGTGGTGGCGCCGGGTTCGTCGGTCAACGCCAATTCGAGCGCGCGGGTCGCGAGCGCCGCATCGTTGGGGCGGGCGAGCAGGTCGTACAGCTGCTGTTTGACGAGCGGCGTCTTTTCGGTGGCGGCTTCGGCGTGCAGCTTGTCCCAGGTGGCGGCATCGGCGTTGAAGGCGACGACGCCAAGCACGGCGCGGCGGATCGGTGCCGGCATGTCACCGGCGGCATAGCGGCGTCGGGCTTCGGCGATGACAGCGGGGTCGCCCATCTCGCCGAGTGCTGCGATCAATGTGTTGCGCAGGTTGGCGGTCGGGCCGTTGTCGTCTGGCCTTGCCTCCCAACCGATTGCTGCGAGCACCGGTGCGAGCCGCCCGATGGCGAACCGGCGGAAACCGGCCTGGCGGGGATCGCCTTCGTAATAGCTTTGGAGGGCATCGAAGGTGCCGGAGATGCGTTCCCAAAGCTGCGGCGCGGCGCTGGTGGGGGTTGCGGCGGCGAGTTCGAGTACGTCCGACGCCGGCTCCAGCCCGGCGAGGCCCAGCGCCCAGCTGTCGGCCATGATGCCAAGCTGGTCGATGGCGGGCACGCGGGTGAAGGCGGCGGTCAGGGCCTTGAAGCCGTCGGGGGTGTAGAGAGTGCGGTAATAGCCGGTCTGGCCGGCATTGACGATGACTGGGCCGCAGCCGGGCACGGTAATGCTGGTGCTGCCTTCGACGACGGTGCGGACGGGGGCATTGTCACCCAACGTCCGGGCGATGACCGGCACCGGCCAGGACAGCGGTGACTTGTCCGGCTGGTCCTTGCTGAATTCGCCCTGCACCAGCGCCAGCGCCGTTGTGTTGCCGGTGCAGATCGGGCTGCCGACGCGGATCAGCGGGACGCCCGGTTGCAGGGTGAAGCGGTGTGCGATGTTGGTGATCGGCTTGTCGGCCGATACCGCATCGATTTCGCGCCACAGATCATCGGTTACGGTGTTTCCATAGGCGTGCTTCTTGATATAGGCGCGCACGCCGTCTCGCCAGGTATCGGCGCCGACATAGTCTTCCAGCATGCGGATGACGGCTTCACCCTTTTGGTAGGTGATTGAATCGAACGCCTGGCTGGCCTGTTCGACCGTTTCGACGTGCTGGACGATGGGGTGGGTGGTTTTCAGAGCATCAAGGCTCATGGCGCTTTCGCGGCCACCGATGGCATCGAGCGCGGTGTTCCATTCGGGGTGGAGTTTTGCTGTCGTGCGGCTTTCCATCCAGGAGGCGAAGCCTTCGTTCAGCCACAGATCGTCCCACCATGCCATGGTGACAAGATCACCGAACCACTGGTGCGCCATCTCATGGGCGTTGACCGAGAAGGAGCGTTCCTTGTCGGCTTGGGTTACGATCGTTGGATCGAGCAGGATCGCCGATTCAAAGGTGAAGATGGCACCCCAGTTTTCCATGGCACCGAAAAACTGGCTGCGGCCGGGCGCGGCGATATTGTCGAGCTTTGGCAGCGGATAGGGCGTGCCGAAATAGTCGTTATATTCCTTCAGGATCACCTCGGCGCCTCCCAGCGCGAAACGGCCCTGCTCGCTTTTGCCGGCCTGGGTGATGATGCCGACTTCGGTCGGGCCGACCTTGGCGGTGATGCGATCGAAATCGCCAAGGCCGAAGAACAGCAGATAGGTCGACATCTTCGGGCTTTGCGGGAAACGGACGTTGACGAGGCCCTCGCCTGCCGACTTGCTGGAGGCTGCCGGCAGGTTGCCGACGACCATCTCGCCTGCTGGCACGGTGGCATCGACGGTAAAGGTCGCCTTGTACGAAGGCTCGTCCCACGACGGGAGGAAGCGGCGGGCGTCGGAGTTCTCGAACTGGGTATACAGCGCGCGCTTCTTGCCCTTGGCGGTATCATAATCGAGCGCGAACAGCCCGACAGCCTGGGTGCCGATGATGCCGTCATAGGTCATGTCGAGCTTGTAGGTGCCGGGCTTCAGTGGCTTGGCAAAGCTGAAGGTGGCGGTTTGGGCGTCCGCATCGGTGGTGATCTGCGGTGCGGCGGCGACACCGGCAAGGCTGGCCTTGCGGAATGTCAGGTCGGCGGCGTTCAGCGTGATGCTGGAGACTGGCGTCTTGACTTTTAAGGTCACCACGACGTGACCGGCGAACGTCAGATGGGCTGCATCCGGCGTGATCGACACGTCATAGTGCAAAGGCTCGACGGTGCGCGGCAGCTGGGTGGTGACGGTTGCCGACGGGGCGGCGAGCAGCGGTGCCGAAAGGGCGGCGACAGCAGCAGCGGCGAGGAGGTGCCGCGAGGACGAACGCATGAGCAAGGACCTTATTTTGAACGAGAGCAGCCATCTTATCAGCGTGGCCGGTATCGGCAATCTAGGGGTGGTTCGCCTACAGGATGAATTTCGACAGGTCCGTATCCCGTGCAATGGCGCCCAACTCGCGTTCGACATAGGCGGCATCGATGGTCACGGCGTCGCCGGCGCGTTCGCTGGCGTCGAAACTGAGTGATTCGAGCAGCTTTTCCATCACGGTCTGCAAGCGGCGGGCGCCGATGTTTTCGACGGCGTCGTTGACCTGAGCAGCGGTGCGGGCGATGGCGTCTATCCCGTCGGGGGTCAGCGACAGGGTGACGCCTTCGGTGCCGAGCAGGCCAGTATATTGGCGGATCAGCGATGCCTCGGTGTCGGTCAGGATGCGGCGGAAATCTTCCTCCGTCAGGCCCTTCAGTTCGACGCGGATCGGCAGCCGGCCCTGCAGTTCGGGCAACAGATCGCTGGGTTTGGAGATGTGGAAGGCACCCGATGCGATGAACAGGATATGGTCCGATTTTACCGGGCCATATTTGGTGGCGACGGTGGTGCCTTCGATCAGCGGCAGCAGGTCGCGTTGCACCCCTTCGCGGCTGACCGAGCCGCCGCGTACGTCGCTGACCGCGATCTTGTCGATTTCATCAAGAAAGACAATGCCATTGGCCTCGGCGTTGCGCACCGCTTCGCGGGTGATCTCGTCATCGTCGAGCCGTTTGTCGGATTCTTCGGCGACCAGCGCGGCCCAGGCGGCTTCGACCGGCATCTTGCGGCGTTTGGTGCGGCCGCCCATCGCCTTGCCGAACATGTCGCCAAGGTTGATCATGCCGATCTGGCCCGGCTGCATGCCCGGCAAATCGAAGCTGGGGGCGGTTTCGGCGATCTCGATTTCGACTTCGCGGCCCTTCAGGTCACCGGCGCGCAGGCGCTGGCGAAAGGCCAGGCGGGTGGCTTCGCTGGCGTCCTTGCCGACCAGAATGTCGAGCAACCGGGCTTCGGCGGCGGCTTCGGCGGCTTCTTTCACCCCGGCGCGGCGGGTTTCGCGGACCAGCCGGATGGATTCTTCGACCAAGTCGCGGACGATCGAGTCCACATCGCGGCCGACATAGCCGACTTCGGTGAACTTTGTGGCCTCGATCTTGAGGAAGGGCGCGTTGGCAAGTTTGGCGAGGCGACGGCTGATCTCGGTCTTGCCGCAGCCGGTGGGGCCGATCATCAGGATGTTCTTGGGGCTGACTTCGTCGCGCAGATCATCGCCGAGCCGTTGCCGGCGCCAGCGGTTGCGCAGCGCAACGGCGACGGCGCGCTTGGCATCGCGTTGGCCGACGATGTGGCGATCCAATGCCGCGACGATTTCGCGCGGGGTCAGCGACGAATCAATGGTGTCGGTTTCGAGCGGGTGCGGGGTGACGACGTCGTTCATTCGGTGATCTCCGCACCGGTGGCCGGTGCTGTTTCGATGGTCTCCACCGTCAATTGATCGTTGGTGTAAACGCATAATTCGGCGGCGATGCCCATGGCGCGGCGGGCGATGGTTTCGCTGTCATGACCCGAATCCGCGAGCGCGCGGGCGGCGGCGAGGGCGAAATTGCCGCCCGAACCGATGGCAGCCATGCCGCCGACGGGTTCCAGAACATCGCCGGTGCCAGTGAGAACCAGCGTCACATCCTTGTCGGCGACGATCATCATGGCTTCGAGCCGGCGCAGGTAACGGTCGGTGCGCCAGTCCTTGGCGAGTTCGACGGCGGCGCGGGTGAGTTGGCCCGGGTAGCGTTCGAGCTTTGCCTCCAGCCGTTCGAACAGGGTGAAAGCATCGGCAGTGGCGCCGGCAAAGCCGCCGATGACGCTGGGCACGCCATCGGGGCCGGGGGGGCCGAGGCGGCGGACCTTGCGGGCATTGGGCTTCATGACGGTCTGGCCCATGGTGACCTGGCCATCGCCAGCGACGGTGACCTTGCCGTCCTTGCGTACGGAAACGATCGTCGTGCCGTGCCAATCGGGGTAATCTGACATTGGGGAGCGTGGCTTTCGGTTGGGTATGATCCTTGGGGCAGATGTAGGGTCGACGCCGGTTGCGTGAAACCCCCCGGCATTGTTGCGGCCGCGGCGGCAATTCTGACAGTATGGAAATGCGCGGGCGCTCTGCTACCGATGCGCCATGGCACCGGCGGGCACCCACATCATCTATGATCGCAGCACTGCGCGGCCGCGCCCCTGGCGGGGTGTGCTGGCGGAAATCTATCGCTACGCGGCCATGGTGATGCTGCGGTTGTGGGGCTGGAAGATCGAGGGCGATTGGCCCGATGACCCGCGCATGGTGTTGATTGCGGCGCCGCACACGTCGAACTGGGATGGCATATGGATGTTGGCTGCGGCGAGTTATTGGCGCGTGTCGTTGCGGTACATGGGGAAAAAGAGCCTTACCGAAGGGGTTCTCGGCGGGTTCGTGAAGTGGACCGGGTGTATTCCGGTGGATCGCAGCAGGTCGGCGGACCTTGTCGGGCAGATGCGCGAGGCGTTTGCCGCGGAACCCAGCCTGATTTTGGCGGTGCCGCCGGAAGGAACGCGGGGCCGCGTGGAGAAATGGAAGTCCGGATTCTACCATATTGCGGTGGGAGCCGGCGTGCCGATCATCATGTCGGTGCTGGATTATGGCAACAAAACCATCCGGATCAGCGGTGCGCTGTGGCCGACGGGGGATTATGCCGCCGATTTTGCGTTGATCCGGACGCATTACGAAGGGGCGGAAGGCAAGATTCCGGGGGATTTCACGCTGGCGATCTGAGTCGCGGCGGGGTTCGACAAGCGGTTCAGCGGGTGTAAACGGTGGTGCTCCATGCGTTGGGCAGGGGTTTGCTGAGGCATTTGACGTGTTGAGCATCGATTTGAATGCCGATCTGGGGGAGGGTTTCGGCCCCTGGACCATGGGTGACGATGCGGCGATGCTGGACGTCGTCAGCAGCGCCAATGTGGCCTGCGGTGGCCATGCCAGCGACCCCGAAACGATGTTCCGCACACTTACATTGGCCAAGGCGCGCGGCGTGGTGACGGGGGCGCATCCCAGCTATCCGGACAAGGAAGGATTTGGCCGCCGCCGGTTGCCGTTTGCGCCGGCGGAAATCGAGCGGTTCTTGGCGGCGCAGACCGGGGCGTTGATGGCGATCGGTGCGCTGGTCGGGCAACCGATTGCCTATGTGAAGCCGCATGGCGCGCTGGGCAATGTCGCGTCCGAAGACCGGGCGGTGGCGGCGGCGATCGTGCGGGCGGTGCGGGCGGTGGATGGCGGATTGTCGATCCTCGCCATTTCGGGGACCGTGCTGGAAACCGTCGCACGGGAGAGCGGCGTCGCGGTGTTCAGCGAGATTTTCGCCGACCGAGGCTATACGCCGGCCGGCAATCTGGTGCCGCGCAGCGAGCCCGGGGCGATGATCCATGACCCCGAACAGGCGACGCAGCGCCTGCTGGCATTTCTGGACAGCGGCGCGATGCCGACGGTCGGCGGGGCGTCGGTGGCGTTGGCGGCGCAATCGGTGTGCATCCATGGCGATAGCCCGGCCGCGGTGGCGATGGCGCGCCATGTGCGGGCGGCGCTGGGCGACAGGGGCATTGCCGTGGCGCCCTTTGCCTGACCGAAGTCGCGGCGTCGGGCCTTAACGCCCGAAGCGATAGCTAAGCCTGACGCCCAGTGTGTCCAGACCGGGGTTCTGCCGGCTGAAGATCCGCGCATGGCTGAGGTGGACATAGGCGATTTCGGCGGCCCAGCGTGACGAAAGCCGCGCGCCCGCCACAAGTTCGGGTTCGAACACCACCCGCGAACCAAGGTAGAGTTCATCGGGCGTGGCCTGAAAATGCTGGCCATTGCCGGTGTGGATCGCGATGCCCAGCCCCGGCTGGAGGTAGAGCCGGCTGCCGATATCCCAGCGCAACCCGGCACCGGCAGCGACAAAGCCGAGGCCGCCATGCGTATTGGCCGAGCCGAGCAGGTGCAGCCGCAGCGTTGCCCCGGCGAGGCGTGCCACTGGCCCGCTGCGGATGCCGGCGACGACATCGACGCCGCGTTCCTGGCTGGGGATGGCATCGAAAACCTTGAGCCCGTGCGCCGACAGGCCGGCGAACACCTCACCAGCGGCGGCTGGCGCGGCCAGGCTGGCCAGCGCGACGGCGGCCAAGCGGGCGGGGCGGGGCATGGCCTTGACCTTAGGGGCCGGTGCCGCCTTCTGCAAAGCCGGCCTTGTCATGCTGATCGTGCTCGTTCTTGCCCCTGCGGCCCTGATGCTCTACCGCGCAGCGGCATGAGCCTTCGCATTGCATCCCTCCGCACGGCCACCGTTGCCCGCGCGACCAAGGAAACGTCCATCGACGTGGCCGTCAACCTTGATGGCACGGGCGAATATCGCGTTTCGACCGGGATCGGTTTTCTCGATCACATGCTGGAGCAGCTGTCGCGGCATTCGTTGATCGACATCACGCTGACCGCCAAGGGCGATCTGCACATCGATGGCCACCACACCACCGAGGATAGCGGCATCGCGCTGGGCGAGGCCGTGGCGAAGGCGTTGGGCGACCGGCGCGGCATCACCCGCTATGGTGATGCGTTGATCCCGATGGATGAAACCCTGACGCGGGTGGCACTGGATATTTCGGGTCGGCCTTACCTGGTGTGGCGGACGGCATTTACCCAGCCGAAACTCGGCGATCTTGATACCGAAATGGTCAAGGAGTTCTTTGCCGCCTTTGCCGGCGCGGCGGGTATCACCCTGCACATCGAAACCCTTTATGGCGTCAACAACCACCATATCGCCGAAAGCTGTTTCAAAGGTGTGGCGCGGGCGTTGCGCGGCGCGGTGGCGATCGATCCGCGCAAGGCGGACGCCGTGCCTTCGACCAAGGGCACGCTGGGCGGTGCGCCGCCCACCGATATTTGAACGGCGCCCATGTATTGGCTGGCCAATGGCTGAACGCATCGCCGTCGTCGATTATGGCGCGGGCAATCTGAGATCGGTGGCGCGGGCGCTGGCTGCGGCTGGGGCTGCGGCTGGGGCGCCTGAGGTGGAGATCACCAGCGATCCGACGCGGATTGCCAGTGCCGACCGCATCGTGTTGCCGGGGGTGGGCGCCTTTGCCCATTGCATCAACGCGCTGCGCGGTGCCGCCGGGATCGAGGATGCGCTGAATATCGCGGTGCGCCAGCACGAACGGCCGTTCCTGGGGATATGCGTCGGCATGCAGTTGCTGGCGACCGAGGGGCATGAACATGGCGTGCACCAGGGGCTGGGCTGGCTGCCGGGGGTGGTTTCCCGGTTGCAGCCGGACGACCCCGCGTTGAAAATCCCGCATATGGGCTGGAACCGGGTGCTCGCGGCCAATAATAGCGGCGCGCCGGAGGGTGATGCCTATTTCGTCCATTCCTATCGTTTCGACCCGTTCGATGCCGCCGATGTGCGCGCCACCAGCGACCATGGCGGGGTGTTCCCGGCGATTGTGGCGCGCGGCAACATCAGGGGCGTGCAGTTTCACCCGGAAAAAAGCCAGGCCTATGGGCTGGCGTTCCTCAAGCGCTGGCTGAGCAAATGATCATTTTCCCCGCCATCGATCTGAAGAATGGCCAGTGCGTGCGGCTGGCCGAGGGCGATATGGACCGGGCGACGGTGTATAACGAGGACCCGGCGGCGCAGGCGCGGGCCTTTGCGGCGGCCGGGGCGACGCATCTGCACGTGGTGGACCTGGACGGCGCCTTTGCCGGGGCGAGCCGCAATGGCGCCGGGGTGGTGGCGGCGATTGCCGGGTTCGGCGGCCGGGTGCAGGTTGGTGGCGGGGTGCGCACCCGCGCCAATGTCGAGGCCTGGCTGGCGGCGGGGGTGTGGCGCGTGGTGATGGGCACCGCGGCGCTGGAGGACCCTGAACTGGTACGGGACTGTGCGGCGGCGCATCCGGGGCGCATAGTGGTAGCGGTGGATGCCCGCGACGGCATGGTGGCGACGCGTGGCTGGGCGGACAAATCGACGGTATCGGTGGCGGAACTGGCGGGGCGCTTTGCCGATGCCGGGGTGGCGGCGTTGCTGTTCACCGATGTCGGGCGGGATGGGATGCTGAAGGGCGTCAATCTGCAGGCGACGCTGGCGCTGGCGGCGGTCAGCCCGGTGCCGGTGATTGCCAGTGGCGGCGTGGCCGGGATGGCGGACATTGATGCGCTGGTCGGCCGGGCCAATATCGAGGGCGTGATTACCGGGCGGGCGCTGTATGACGGCAGGCTGGATCTTGGCGAAGCACTGGCGGCGGCGGCATGAGCCTTGCGGTACGGGTCATTCCCTGTCTTGACGTGGCCGGGGGGCGCGTCGTCAAGGGCGTGAACTTTGTATCGTTGCGTGACGCGGGGGACCCGGTGGAGGCGGCGCGGGCCTATGACGCCGCCGGGGCCGATGAACTGACGTTTCTCGACATCGGTGCGACGCATGAAAATCGCGGCACCCTGCTGCACATTGTCGAGGCGACGGCGGACGCCTGTTTCATGCCGTTGACGGTGGGCGGCGGGGTGCGGAGCGTAGAGGATGCGCGGGCGCTGTTGCTGGCCGGGGCCGACAAGGTGGCAGTGAACAGTGCGGCGGTGGCGCGGCCGGCGTTGATCGGTGAACTGGCGATGCGGTTTGGCGAGCAATGCGTGGTGGTGGCGGTGGATGCCAAGGCGGTGGCGCCTGGAAAGTGGGAGATTTTCACCCATGGCGGCCGGCGGCCGACGGGGATCGATGCGCTGGCCTATGCCATCAAGGCAGCGCGGCTGGGGGCGGGCGAGATCTTGCTGACCAGCATGGACCGCGATGGCACCCGCAATGGCTATGACCTGGCATTGACGCGGGCGATTGCCGATGCGGTGCCGGTGCCGGTTGTCGCATCGGGCGGTGTCGGCGGGGTTGGCGACCTTGTCATGGGCGTTGTCGAAGGCCATGCATCGGCGGTGCTGGCGGCATCCATCTTTCATTTCGGCGAGGCCAGCATTGCCGATGCCAAGGCGGCATTGGCGGCGGCGGGCGTGAGGGTGCGGCAATGAACGCGGCAATGAATGATGATGTTTTCGATCGGCTGGTGGCGCGCATCCGGCTGAACCGCAACGCCGATCCGGCGACTTCCTATGTCGCCAAGCTGACCGCCAAGGGCCGGGGCAAGATCGCGCAAAAGCTGGGCGAGGAAGCCGTGGAAACGGTGATC
>JBBQYI010000022.1:0-43054 GCA_038208825.1 Sphingomonadales bacterium
GGCAGCAACATCGGGCAAGCCGGCCGAAATCATCGAAAAGATGATCGAAGGCGGCGTGCGCAAATATGCCCAGGAAAATTCGTTGATGACCCAGGTGTTCGTGATCGATGGCAAGTCCAAGGTTGCCGACATCGTTGCCAATGCCGCCAAGGCAGCCGGCACCGCGATCACCATCAAGTCGTTCGTTCGCCTGCAGCTTGGCGAAGGCATCGAGCGTGAGGAAAAGGATTTCGCCGCCGAAGTCGCAGCAGCGGCTGGCCACTGATCTGCGCTGGTGATCGGCGCCGGGGCTGCCCATCGGGGTGGCGCCGGCCGTCCATCGACCGCGACGGGCTGCCAGCTTTGGGCGGCCAATCCGCTTGGCACCGGCGTTTGCGCTGATTAGGGTGCCCAACACGGCGGCATCGGCCGCCATTTCCGGCCTGGGGAGTATCGGGACAATCATGCCACGGGCAGGTTTCAAGCGTATCCTTCTGAAGCTGTCGGGCGAAGCCGCGATGGGCGACGAAGCGTTCGGCATCGATCCGGCGACGGTGGCGCGTGTCGCCGGCGAGGTGAAGGCGGCCAAGGATGCCGGGCTTGAGCTGTGCCTGGTTATCGGTGGCGGCAACATTTTTCGCGGCATGGCCGGCGCTGCCAAGGGCATGGACCGCACCACTGCCGATTACATGGGCATGCTGGCGACGATCATGAACGCGCTGGCGATGCAGGATGCGCTGGAACAATTGGGTGTTGATACCCGCGTGCAATCGGCAATCCCGATGGCGGCGGTGTGCGAGCCCTATATTCGCCGGCGTGCCGAGCGGCATATCGAAAAGGGCCGGGTGGTGATCTTTGCCGCCGGCACCGGCAACCCATTTTTCACCACCGACAGTGGCGCCGCGTTGCGCGCCGCCGAAATGAACTGCGATGCGCTGTTCAAGGGCACATCGGTCGATGGCGTTTATGATGCCGATCCCAAGAAGGTGCCGGGTGCCAAGCGGTACGACATGGTCAGCTATTCGACCGTATTGGCGCATGATCTGAAGGTGATGGACGCATCGGCGGTGTCGCTGTGCCGCGATAATGACATTCCGATCGTGGTCTTCAACATCCGTGAACCCGGCGCGCTAGCCGCGGTTTTGAACGGCACGGCGCGATCGACGATCGTGACCAACGACACTGCAGTAGCAAACGGAGAATTGGCCAATGGCTGAATTCGAATTCGGTCCTTTCAAGGCTGATCTGGACCGACGCACGACCGGCGCCATCGAAGCGTTGAAGCATGACCTTGCGGGCCTGCGGACTGGGCGGGCCAACACCAGCCTGCTCGATCCAGTGACGGTGGAGGTGTATGGTTCTGCGATGCCATTGTCACAGGTGGCGACAGTGACGGCGCCGGAACCGCGCATGTTGTCGGTGCAGGTGTGGGACAAATCCAACGTGACGCCGGTGGACAAGGCGATCCGTTCGGCGGGGCTGGGGTTGAACCCGATCGTCGATGGCCAGACGCTGCGCCTGCCGATCCCGGACATGACCGAGGAACGCCGCAAGGAAATGGCCAAGCTGGCATCGACCTATGCCGAAAAGGCCAAGATTGCGGCGCGCAACGTGCGGCGCGATGGCATGGAAGCCCTGAAAACCGCCGAGAAAAAGGGCAAGATCAGCCAGGACGAGCAAAAACGCTACGAAGCCGATGTCCAGAAGATCACCGATAAATCGATCATCGACATCGATGCGGCTGCCGCGGCCAAGGAAAAGGAAATCCTGGGCAAGTGAGCCTGGCGGCGGCCCCGATCAGCGGCGACGGCGACACCGCAGGCTTGCGCCACCTTGCCATCATCATGGATGGCAATGGCCGCTGGGCCAAGGCGCGCCGTTTGCCGCGCATCGCCGGGCATCGCGCCGGGGTGGAGGCGGTGCGGCGCGTGGTGGAAGCGGCGCCGGGGCTCGGTATCGAAGTGCTGACGCTGTACGCCTTTTCGAGCGAAAACTGGAAGCGGCCGGCCGATGAGGTCGCCGATCTGATGGGGCTGTTGAGCCTTTACCTGCGGTCCGAGATCAAGGATCTGCACAAGAATGGCGTGAAGCTGAGCTTCATCGGCAATTACGACGTGTTGAAGCCGGAGATCGTCCGGCTGCTGGTCGATGCCCGGGCGCTGACCGCCGGCAATACCGGGCTGAACCTCGTTATGGCGCTGAACTATGGCGGGCAGGATGAACTGTTGCGGGCGACGCGGGGCATTGCCGATGATGTCGCCGCCGGGCGGCTGGCGCCGGCCGCCGTTACCGCCGAGCTGATTGAGGCGCGGCTGGATACGGCGGGCCTGCCGCCGCCGGACATGGTGCTGCGCACGTCGGGCGAGATGCGACTTTCGAACTTCCTGCTGTGGCAATCGGCCTATGCCGAATTTGTTTCGACTCCGATGTTGTGGCCCGATTTCGATGCGGCGGCGCTGACCGACGCGGTGGCCGAATTTGCGACGCGTGTGCGCCGTTTTGGCGGACGTTGAAGCGGTGCCGGAGGTTTTGCCCGACGCTGTTCCCGGCAAGTCGCCTGTGTCGCTGATGCCGCGCATTGTCACCGGGCTGGTATTGGTCGCCGTTGCGCTGACCGCGGTGTGGCTGGGCGGCCCGGTGTTTGCGGCGCTGGTGGCGGCGGCGACGCTGGTGATGTTTGCCGAATGGTCGGTGATGATGCGGCTGGGGCGCGGTATTCGGCTGGCCGGGCTGGCGTTGCTGGCCGGGGTGGTCGTGCTGCTGCAATTGGTGACGCCGGGGGAGGCGATTGTCGCGCTGGCGGGCGGTGCCGGGCTGTTGGGGCTTTTCGCCGGGCGGCTGCGCAAGGGTTGGGGTTTCTGGACGGCGTCGGGGGTGCTGTATGCCGGGTTGCCGGCGGTGTCGCTGATCTGGCTGCGCGGGCTGCCCTTTGGCTTGCAGGTGACGGTGTTCCTTTTGGTGTGCGTCTGGTCTGCCGATATCGTGGCGTTCTTTACCGGGCGGGCGATCGGTGGCCGCAAGCTGGCGCCGTCGATCAGCCCGAACAAGACCTGGTCGGGCGCCATCGGCGGCGTGGTCGGTGCGATGTTGATCGCCGGCGGGCTGGCGGCGGTGTGGCTGGTGCAGATTGGTGGTTCGCGCGCGGCCTTGTTTATCGGGCTGGCCGGGGCGATGGCGGCGCTGTCGGTGCTGGGTGATCTGTTCGAAAGCGGATTGAAACGCCGCGCCGGGGTGAAGGATTCGGGCACGATCTTGCCTGGGCATGGCGGTGTGCTGGATCGGCTGGACGGGCTGGTGCCGGTGGCGGTTGCGGGGGCGATATTTTTCATGCTGACTGGGTGGGCTGGATGAGCAAGAGCCTGACCATATTGGGGGCGACCGGATCGGTCGGGCGGCAGGCGCTCGATCTGGTGGCGCGCAACCCCGGCCGCTGGCAGGTGGAGGCACTGACCGCCAATGGCGATGCCGAAGGGCTGGCCGCGGCGGCGCGGGCTTGCGGGGCCAAGTTTGCCGTGGTGGGCGATCCGGCGGCCTATGGCGCGTTAAAGGCGGCGCTGGCTGGGTCGGGGATCGAAGCCGGTGCCGGTGCCGATGCGATTTGCGAGGCGGCGCGGCGGCCGGGCGACATCGTGCTGACCGCGATTGTGGGCGCCGCCGGGCTGGCGCCGACGCTCGCCGCCGTTGAACGCGGCGCGACGCTGGCGATTGCCAACAAGGAGACGTTGGTATGCGCCGGGCCGGTGGTGCAGGCCGCGGCGGCGAAATCTGGGGCCGTGCTGCTGCCGGTCGACAGCGAGCATAATGCGGTGTTCCAGGTGTTTGACCATGATCAGCCGGATCGGGTGGCCAAGATCATCCTAACCTGCAGCGGTGGGCCGTTCCGCACCCACAGCCGCGCCGATCTGGCCCATGTGACGGTCGCCGATGCCTGCAAGCACCCGGTCTGGTCGATGGGCGCCAAGATTTCCATCGATTCGGCGACGTTGATGAACAAGGGCCTCGAACTGATCGAGGCGCATTACCTGTTCCCGGTTGGCGTTGACCGGCTGGATGTGATCGTGCACCCGCAATCGGTGGTGCATTCGATGGTCGAATATGTCGATGGATCGGTGCTGGCGCAGCTTGGCACGCCCGACATGCGCATCCCCATCGCCTATGCCATGGCCTGGCCCGAACGCATCGCCACGCCGGCGACGCGGCTCGATCTGGCTGCCATTGGCCGGCTCGAGTTCGAAGCCCCCGATCTGGAACGCTTTCCGTGCCTGAAGCTGGCCTGGGACGCGCTGCGCGCCGGCGGTTCGGCGCCGTGCATCCTGAATGCGGCCAACGAGGTTGCGGTTGCGGCGTTCATCGCTGGGCAAGTATCGTTCCTCGATATCGATGCGGTGGTAGCCGAAACATTGTCACGGGTCGCATCCGGCCCGGTCGGATCGCTGGCGGAAGTGGTCGCGGTGGACGCGGCGGCGCGGGCAGAGGCAAGGGCACAATTGGAGCGGCGGGCATGATGGAGGCGTTCAAATGACCGATCTGCTGCCACAGCCCAGCCTGTCGTTCACGACGCTGACGTTCGTGCTGATGATCGCCATCCTGGTGGTGGTGCATGAGGGCGGCCATTATCTGGCGGGCCGGCTGTTCAAGGTGAGGGTCGATAGTTTTGCGGTCGGATTCGGGCGCGAGATCATCGGTTTCAACGATCGCCATGGCACCCGCTGGCGGCTGAACCTGATTCCGCTGGGCGGTTACGTAAAATTCACCGGTGACATGAACGAGGCAAGCCAGCCCAGCCCTGAAGCGCTGGCGATGCCGGCGGCGGAGCGCGAAGGGCTGTTCGTGTTCAAGCCGATGTGGCAGCGCGCGATCATCGTCGCCGCTGGCCCTGCAATCAATTTTGTCTTTGCCATCCTGATCCTCGCCGGTTTCTATGTCGGTCTGGGCCATCCGTTTACGCCGCCGGTCGTGGCCACCGTCATGCCCGACAGCGCGGCGGCGGCGGCGGGTATCAAGCCCGGGGACCGCATCACCGCCATCGATGGCGAAACGATCGATCGCTTCGAGGATATCGTCAACACCATCATGGGCGGTGCGGGTGAACCGTTGCGCCTGACCATCGAGCGCGGCGGCACCAGCCGGACCATCGCGGTGACGCCGCGCAAGGTCGAAACCAAGGATCGGTTCGGCAATATCATCAAGCATGGCCGGCTGGGCATCGGGCGCGGTGATCAGGTGGTCGAGGATGTCGGCCCGATCCGGGCGCTGGCCTATGGTGTCGAAGATACCGGGTCGATCATCGGCAGCATCGCCACCACGCTGAAACAGGTGGTGATCGGCGAGCGCAGCCTGGACGAGCTGGGCGGGCCGTTGAAGACCGGGCAGGTCGCCGGGCAGCAGGCATCGCTGGGTGTCATGTCGTTCATCGCATTCATGGCGTTTTTCTCGATCAATCTGGGTTTCATCAACCTGATCCCCATCCCGATGCTGGACGGCGGCCATCTTCTGCTTTACGCGATCGAAGCCATCAGACGGCAGCCGATCGGCGCGAAGGTTCAGGAATGGGCGTTCATGTCGGGCTTTGCGGCCCTGATGTCTTTGATGGCCATTCTGACATGGAATGATCTTGGCTCGGTCGGGGTGTGGGACCGGCTCGCAGGCTGGCTTGGCTGAGCGGGTTGGTGTTGAAGAAAATGGATGCGTTGCGTGGCAGCAAGGACGAAACAAGCGTGAACGATTGCCTAGCGCAAGGTTCCGGGCAGGAATCCTGGTACGGACGGCGGCAAGGTTCGCGGTCGGTGTCGGTCCTGCTGATTTCGACCATGTTGGCGACGCCTGCCTTTGCGCAGCGGCCGCCGCGCCCCGATGTTGCGCCGGCGCCGCCATCGGCGGAAGCAGAGGCGCGCGCCGCCAATGCGCAGAGCGCCGTACCATTGCCGGCGACGGCTGAAAACAGTGGCATCGTGCGATCGGTCACGGTTCGCGGCACCGAACGGCTGGAACCGGAAACGGTGCGGTCGTACCTCAATCTGAATATCGGTGATCGCTATGACCGCGATCGCACCGATCAGGCGCTGAAGGCGCTGTTTGCCTCGGAATTGTTCGCCGATGCGACGATCCGTGACGACAATGGCGCGTTGACCGTCGAAGTGCGCGAAAACCCGGTGATCAACCGGATCGTCATCGAAGGTGCCAAGCGCGTCAAGGAAGACAAGATCCGCGAGGAAATCCGCCTGGCACCGCGCCAGATCTTCACCCGGTCCAAGGCGCGTGCCGATGTCGGCCGCATTCTGGAACTGTATCGGCGTTCGGGCCGTTTTGCCGCCGCCGTCGAACCCAAGATCGTCCAGCTTGAACAGAACCGCGTCGATGTGGTTTTTGAAATGACCGAGGGGCCGAAATCCAAGGTCCGCCAGATCAACATCCTGGGCAACGTCAAGTTCAGCGAAGGCGAGATCCGAAAGGCCTTTGCCACCAAGCAGTCGCGGCCGTGGCGATTCTTCACGTCGAACGATACCTATGATCCCGACCGGCTGGCCTATGACCAGCAGAAGCTGCGCCAATATTATCTGACCAACGGCTATGCAGATTTCCGCGTGGTGTCGCAGGTTGCCGAATTGACGCCGGATGGCCGCGATTTCATCGTCACCTATGTGTTGGACGAGGGTGAGCGCTATAAATTCGGCAAGGTCGATCTGGAAAGCCAGATCCGCGATATCAAGCCCAAGGAATTCAAGTCGCTGATCCTGTTGAAGACGGGCGACTGGTACAATGCGCAAAAGATCGAGGACACGGTCACCGGCCTGACGGAAACCGCTGGCCTGCTCGGCTATGCCTTTGCCGATGTGCGGCCGCAGTTCGATCGCGACAAGGACAAGCGCGAAATGAACGTGACCTTCCAGATCGGGGAGGCACCGCGCGTCTATGTCGAACGGGTGGCGATCAACGGCAACACCATCACGCTGGACAGCGTCATCCGCCGCGAATTCCGCCTGGCGGAAGGCGATGCGTTCAACAGCATCAAGGTCAAGCGGACCCGCGATCGCCTGCTCGGCCTTGGCTATTTCCAGGACAAGCTGGAAATCGAACAAAAGCCGGGGTCGGCGCCGGACAAGGTCATCCTTGAAGCCAATGTGCAGGAAAAGCCGACGGGCGAATTGCAGGTTTCGGCGGGTTTTTCCAGCCTTGAGCGGTTCATCCTGTCGCTGTCGATCCGGCAACGCAATTTCCGTGGCCGCGGCCAGGAACTGCGCGCGTCGGCGAACCTTTCCAGCTATTCGAAATCGATCGAGGCCGGCTTTACCGAGCCCTATCTGTTCGGCCGCAACCTTGCGCTGGGTTTTGACGTTTTCCGCCGCGATTACCGGTCGTTCAACCAGATCGGCACGACCCGCAACACCACCTATACGCAGGTATCGACCGGATTCCAGGTGCGCACCGGCTTCCCGATCACCGAATTCTGGGCGGCGTCGCTGCGTTATGGCCTGTCGCGCGAAAATGTCGGACTGGACCAGAACACCTTCTTCACCAACGGCGTCTGCAACGCCTTGCTGGCCGGCCGTTACCTGTGCGACGCGATCGGCGACCGTACCATTTCGTCGATCGGCTACAGCCTGATCTTCAACAACGTCAACAATCCGCGGCGCCCGTCCGCCGGCCAGCGTTTCATCTTCAGCCAGGATCTGGCGGGCATTCCCGCTGGCCAGAAATATCTGAAATCGCGCGTCAATTATGATTGGTATTATGCGCTGTTCGGGTCGGGCTTTGTGCTCAACCTGGGTGGCGAGGCTGGCTACATTACCGGCTATGGTGGGCAGGAAGTGCGTCTGACCGATCGCTTCTTCCTAGGCCAACCGCAGATCCGCGGCTTCAACATCCGTGGCGTCGGGCCGCGCGTGCTGCGCCAGCCGCTCGATGCCAGCGGTGTGCCGATCACCACACGCAACCAGGTTACCGATGACGCGCTGGGCGGCAATATCTATTACCTTGCCCGTGCCGAGGTGCAGATTCCGCTGGGCGCCAGCGGCGAGGAACTGGGGCTGCGGCCGTCGATCTTTGCCGATGTGGGTGCCGTGTGGAGCGTCCGGCGGCCCGCCTTGCTTTGCCTGAACGGCCCAACGACGAACATTCCCGGGTGCTCCGCCTATAACGGCTCTTCCTCGGGCTTCCGGGAAGTCTTCCTTGGCGATACGCCCAAGCCGCGCCTGTCGGTCGGCATTGGCGTTTCGTGGAATTCACCCTTCGGGCCATTCCGGTTCGATCTTGCCAAGGCCCTGCTGAAACAGCCGGGCGATGATACGCAACTCTTTCAATTCAACGTAGGGACTCAATTCTGATGAAGAAAATGCTTGTTTCGCTGGCGCTTGCTTCGGCTGCCATCGCTCCGTTCGCTGCCGCGCCGGCCGCTGCGCAGGTTCTGCCCGCCGCCGTCATCATCATCGTCGATATGGACCAGGTGTTCCAGGAATCGGCCGCCGGCAAGCAGGCGCAGGTTGAACTGAAGACCCGTCTTGATGGTATTCAGGCGCGTCTCGCCTCGCTGCGCACCTCGTTCGGCGCCGAAGAACAGACGCTGGGCCAGACCCGTCCTGCGCAGACCGCAACGCCGGCCGCGATCAGCGCCTGGGAAGCCAAGGTAAAGGATTTCACCACGCGCAAGACCCAAGCCGAAGCCGAATTGCAGAAGCGCGACCAGGATTTCCAGGCCAGCCGCCAATATGTTCTGAAGCAGATCAATGACGGCGCGCAGCCGATCATCACGCAGATCATGAAGGAACGTGGCGCCACCATCGCGCTGGCCGAAGGCGCGACGTTGCAGCATGCCGCAAGCGTCGATGTCACCAACGATGTCGTCGCCCGCATCGACAAGGCGCTGCCGCGCGTTTCGACGTCGGCTCCTGCGGCGCCTGCGGCCAAGTGATGGCGGATAATGGCATCGCCACCACCGCCGATGTGATCGCGGTGATGGCGATGCTGCCGCATCGGTTTCCGATGCTGCTCGTCGATCGCGTCGTGGACATTGTGCCCGGCGTATCGGCGTGCGGTATCAAGGCGGTGACGATCAACGAACCGTTCTTTGCCGGGCATTTCCCCGGGCGGCCGATCATGCCGGGCGTATTGATTGTCGAGGCGCTGGCGCAGACCGCCGGCGTGCTGGCGATCAGGTCCTTGCAGGCATCGGGCGGCGAGGCCGTGGCCGGCAAGCTCGTTTATTTCATGGCGATCGAAGCGGCCAAGTTCCGCTCACCGGTCGAGCCGGGCTGCCTGCTCGATCTGAAGATCGAATATGTCCAGAACCGCGGCCGGGTGAGCAAATTTTCTGGCCGGGCGGAAATCAACGGCAAGCTGGCCGCCGAGGCGCAGTTTACCGCAATGATCGCGGACGCACCGGGAAGCTGAATTGGCCGCCTGATGGGGCAGGACCGGGGCGCAATCCCTGGTCAAGCCGGCGTTGCCGGTTCCCACAATTCGATCTTGTGGCCGTCGCAATCGATGATCCAGCCGAATTTGCCATAGCTTTCGTTGAGCGGTTCGCCGACGCACGGCACGCCCTTTGCGGCAAGATCGGTGAGCAGCGTGTCGAGATCATCGACGCGGAAATTCACCATGAACGGCTGTTCGCCCGGGCCGAAATAATCGGTTTCGGCCGCAAACGGGCTCCAGATGGTCAGCGCGGCGGGGTCGTTTTCCGGCGGGAAGCTGCAGCCATAGGCATCGACCTCGATACCCAGATGTTCGGCGTACCAGGCGCGGGTCGCGGCGGGATCACGCACCTTGAAGAATACGCCGCCGATGCCGGTTGCCTTGGCCATACGAACCTCCGCGATCTGAATGGCGGCAGGATAGGGCTGTTTCGGCTGCCCGCACACCCCGGATTCATGGCGCCGTGATGGCCCGCCTTGCCGGGCTTCGCGCCGCCCACAGGCAGGCGATGAGGATGACCAACCCGCCCAACCAGACCTGTGGTCGCACCGGTTCGGCAAAGATCACCCAGCCGAGCAACGCCGCCCAGGGCAGCGCCGAAAACTCCATCACCGCCAGCGCCTGCGCCTCCAGCCGCGCATAGGCGCGGGCGAGGAACTGCATGCCGATATTGCCGATGAGGCCGAGCGCCACGAACCAGCCCAAGGTCGCAAGATCCGGCAGCGGTTGCCCGATGGCCAGCGGGCTGAGCAACAGCATCGGAATGGCGGCGGCGACCAGCGTGATGACCGTGGCGCCATCGTGCGCCGCGCGGGCGCGCAACAGCACGGCGGAGGCGGCATAGGTAACCGCCGAAAACAGCACCGCCGCCAGCCCCCAGGCGCGGTCGCCATCGAACACTGGCGCGCCCTGCACCGTTACCAGCACGCCGGCAAAGCCCAGGGCGCCAGCGGCGAGGTAGCGCGGCCGCATCGGTTCGCCAAGGAACAGCGCCGCCATCGGCGGGACCATCAATGGCGATACAAAGGCCAGCGTGATGCATTCGGCGAGCGGCAATTTGGTCAGCGCCCAATAGAAGGACATCGACATCGCCGCGATCAACACGCCGCGCACCAGATGCAGCGGCAGCATGGCGCGGCTGATCGCCGGGCGGCCCTGGAACTGCCACACCATGAGCGCCAACACCGTGCCGGTGGTATAGCGCGCCAGCGTGATCACCGGCACCGGGACATGGGTGCCGAGCAATTTGACCGTCACATCCATCAGGCACAGCACGGCGATGCCGGCGAGGCATTGCGCAAAGGCGATGGGGCGACCGTCCATGCCCGGCGGTTACCGGCGGCGGTGAAAAAGCGCAAGCGGGGGTGCCGGGCGCACGCGCGGCGGGCCGCTTTGTCGCAGCAAAGATTGCGCGGGGCGGCCGTAAACCGGGTGTTGCAACCGGAGCCGCACCAACATGTTCGAGCCGCACGCCAGTGTGTTCAGCGATACTGTCGAAAAGGCGTTTGCCGGCGCGTCGCTGTCGCCGGACGCCGGTATCATCGAACGGCTGCTGGGCGCGGTGCGCACCCATCTGGGCCTGCAGGTCGCCTATGTTTCGCAGATCGTTGGCGACGAGGCGATTTTTCGCCATGTCGATGCGCCGGGACTGGAATCGATGCTGGCGCCCGGCGACAGGCGGCGGCTGGATGATGTGTATTCCCAGTATATACTGGAAGGCCGGTTGCCCCAGTTGATCCCTGACACTGCCCACGAACAGATCGCCGTTGCAAAGGCGGTGACCGGCGCTGTGCCGATCGGCACCCACGCCAGCTTGCCGATCGGCGCCCATGTCAGTGTGCCGCTGCACCTGTCGGATGGCAGCCTGTATGGCATGTTCTGCTGCCTTGGCCCGGTTGCGGACCCATCGTTGAATGAGCGCGACCTGGGCATGATGCGGGTTTTTGCCGATCTGGCGGCGCGTGAAATAGACCGCACGCGCCTGCGCGAGCAGCAACGGGCGGCGCGGATCGCGCCGATTGAAGCGATGATCGCCGATCGCAATGTCGCCATGCAGTTTCAGCCGATCTGGCGGTTGGGGCACGACCAGCCGATCGGGTTCGAGGCGTTGTCACGGTTCATGGCGGTGCCGCTGCGCACGCCCGATCTGTGGTTTACCGATGCGGCCGATGTCGGGTTGGGCATCGAGTTGGAACTGATGGTCATCGACATGGCGCTGGGCGCACTCGAGCTGTTGCCGGCGCCGACCTATCTGACGCTGAATGCATCGCCGGCGACGGCGGCCAGCAAGGGGCTGCAACGGCTGTTGAAGCGTCACCCGCTCGATCGTGTCGTGCTGGAGATCACCGAGCATCAGGGGGTGGATGATTTCGGCATGCTCGCCGACGCGCTGGCCGAGATGCGGGCCGCCGGGCTGCGGTTGGCCGTCGATGATGCCGGCGTCGGCTATAGCGGGTTGCAGCATATTCTGCAGTTGAAGCCGGACATCATCAAGCTGGACCGGTTTTTTGTGCGGCAGATCGATTCCGATCCGTCACGCCGCGCCCTGGCCGCGTCGCTGGCGGTGTTTGCCGGGCAGGTGGGCAGCACGATCATTGCCGAAGGCGTTGAGGTTGCAGCGGAACTGGATACGCTGCGGGCGCTTGGGTTCAATACGATTCAGGGCTATCTGCTGGGCAAGCCGCAACCGCTTCCGATGGCGCTGGCGCTGATGACGCGGCGCACATCGGCGCCGGGGGCCGGGTGAGCGAAGGCTGCTTCGGTCAGCGCCCCAGTTGGCGGATCAGTTCGGCGGCGAGATAAAGCCGGCGCGGGATGGCGTCGAGATAGACATATTCGGCAGCGCCGCTGTGATAGCCAAAGCCGGGCAGGCCGAGAAATTCG
Organism: Sphingomonadales bacterium; assembly: GCA_038208825.1. Classification (GTDB taxonomy): domain Bacteria; phylum Pseudomonadota; class Alphaproteobacteria; order Sphingomonadales; family Sphingomonadaceae; genus Sandarakinorhabdus. The sequence goes on from JBBQYI010000022.1 coordinate 12,274, forward strand.
AGCACCGGCACGCCGGCGGCTGCGGCATGGCCGGCATCGGTGCCGCCGCCGCTGCGCGGTGATACGGGCAGCGGCATCCCCAGGCTGGCATATATCGCCTGTGCCCGGGCGATCAGCGCGTCGCTTTCGGGTGTGGCGGTGAACGCCGGCCGATTGGCGCGGACATCGAGCTTGATGACCGCACCGGCTAGCAGCGGTTGTTCCAGCCGGTGTTCGATTTCGACCTTGAAGGCGGTGAATTGCGCCACGGTCTGGGTACGGAGATCCCCCTCCAGCGTGACATTGTCGGGGATGATGTTGCGCACGCCGGGCGGTTTCTGCCCGATGACGGTCCAGTTGAAGCGCAGATTGCCCGGTCCCTGATCGAGATCGCGGGTTACATCGATGACATGGGCGGCCTCGACCAGCGCGTTGATACCGAGTTCGGGGACGACGCCGGCATGGGCGGCCTTGCCGGTGATGGTAACGGTGACGGTGCCGGTGCCCGAAGCGCCGCGCGGCAGGGTTTCGGGGATGGTGCTGGGTTCGAACGACAGCACCGCGTCTTGGCCGCGCGCCAGATCAGTGATCAGCGGGCCAGAGCCCAGCGACCCCTTTTCCTCATCGGCGTTGATCGAGACAGTGAGCGTGCCGTAATCGCTGGGTTTCAGCAGGCGGATGGCGTGCAGGATGGTGGCGATGCCGCTCTTGTCGTCGGCGATGCCGGGGCCATAGGCCTTGTTGCCCTCCACCCGGAACGGCGCCCGCGCCAGGGCGCCGCGCTGGTACACCGTGTCCATGTGGGAGATCAGCAGCAGCTTCTTGTGGCCGGTGCCGGTAAAGCGCGCGACGATGATGTCGCCGACCGCGCCGGGCAATGGCTGCATGCGGGTGACGACCGCGCCGCGCGCCTTGAGTTCGGTTTCGAGATAGCTCGCCATGGCGGCAAGGCCGTCGGCATCGCCGGTGCCGGTTTCGATGTTGACGAGTTTTTCGAGCGTTGCGGTGACGGCGGGGGCTTCTGCGGTCGCGGCGGCGAGCAGTTTCCTGTCCGGCTTGGCGGTGGGCGCGGCGTTCGCTGCTGTGGTTACCAGCGAGAGCGCGGCGAGGCCGAGGAGAGTGTGACGTGTCAGCATTGCGGCGTCCCCGGTTATTGCCCGACCATTGATAGCCGCGCGGCGCGCCGGAGTCATGTGCCGCCGAGCCGGGCAAGGTCGGCGGGCGTATTGATGTTGGGCAGGGTACCGATATCGATGCCGCGGGCATGCGCGGCGGTTGCCCAGCCGTGCAGCGAGCGGCCGCCGGAGTCGAGATGCGCCGCCAGCAACGGTGCGAGCGCCACGGGCCACAAGCCGATGGTCGGTTGCCCGATGACATAGGCGGGGCCGGGCGCCAGCCGGGCGGCGAGGCCGGCGGGCAGGGCGGGCAGGTCGCAGCCGGCGCAGAGCACCGCATCAAAGCCGTGCGCGGTGGCGTGGCGCAGGGCAGCGTTGAGGCCACCCAAGGGGCCGAGGCCGGGGGCGGGGCGGTCGGGGATGCCTGTGCCGGCGGGCCAGTCGCGGCCGGTGACGATTTGCGCCTCGGTTTCGGATGCCAGCGCCGCCAGCACATGGTCGATCAGCGGCTTGCCATCGAACAGCGCCAGCGCCTTGTCGCTGCCGAAGCGCCGCGCCGCGCCGCCGGCGAGCACGGCGCCGAGCAGCTTCATGCGGTTTCGTCGAACAATTCGCGGCCGATCAGGTAGCGGCGGATTTCGCTGGTGCCGGCGCCGATTTCATACAGCTTGGCATCGCGCAGCAGGCGTCCGGTGGGGTAATCATTGATATAGCCGTTGCCGCCCAGGCACTGAATTGCCTCCAGCGCCATCCAGGTGGCCTTTTCGGCGCTGTAGAGGATGCAGCCAGCGGCATCCTTGCGGGCGGTTTCGCCGCGGTCACAGGCTTCGGCAACGGCATATGTATAGGCGCGGGCGGTCGATTGGGCGACGTACATGTCGGCCAGCTTGCCCTGCATCAGCTGGAAGGTGCCGATCGGCGCGCCGAACTGTTGCCGATCATGGACATAGGGGACGACGACATCCATGCACGCCGCCATGATGCCCAATGGCCCGCCCGACAGCACGACGCGTTCATAATCGAGGCCGGACATCAGCACCTTGGCACCCATGCCGACCCCGCCGAGCACGTTTTCGGCCGGTACCTCGCAATCTTCGAACAGCAATTCGCAGGTGTTGGAGCCGCGCATGCCCAGCTTGTCGAGCTTTTGCGCGGTGGAAAAGCCCTTCATGCCGCGTTCGATCAGAAAGGCGGTAACGCCGCGCGGCCCGGCGGCGGGATCGGTCTTGGCATAGACCACCAATGTCGAGGCGTCGGGACCGTTGGTGATCCAGAATTTGCTGCCGTTCAGCACATAATTGCCGTTGCCCTGGATTTCGGCGCGGGTTTTCATGGAGATGACGTCGGAACCGGCGCCGGGTTCGGACATGGCGAGGCTGCCGACATGTTCGCCGCTGATCAATTTGGGAAGGTATCTGGCCTTTTGCGCGGCGGTGCCCCAGCGGGCGATCTGGTTGATGCACAGGTTTGAATGGGCGCCCCATGACAGCCCGACGGAGGCCGAAGCGCGGCTGATTTCCTCCAGCACGACGACATGGGCGAGATAACCAAGGCCTGCACCGCCATCCGCCTCTGGCACGGTGATGCCGTGGACGCCGAGTGCGCCGAGTTTTTGCCACAGGTCCATCGGGAACTGGTTGCTCGCATCGATTTCGGCGGCGCGCGGTGCGATTTCGGCGGCTGCAAAGGCGGCGACGGATTCGCGCAGCATGTCGATGGTTTCGCCATGGTTGAAGCGCAATTGGGAGAGCATGGGCGGGGCCTGTCTGCGGAGTATGACGATCCCTGTTCCTAGCCGTCACGACGGCAGGGGGAAAGGGCCTTGCGTTCTTGCAATATTGTGTATAAGCAACAATTCATGAAGAACAACAACGATACTTTTGCAATTCACAACCGGCTGGCGCTGTTTCGTGCCGAAGCCGGCCTGTCCCGCAAGGAACTGGCCGATCGGCTGGGTATCAACCCGCAGACCGTCGGCTTTCTGGAACGCGGCCAGTACGGCCCCAGCCTCGAACTCGGGCTGCGGCTGGCCCGCGAGTTCGGTGTTTCCGTCGAAACCCTGTTCAGTCTTGAACCCTTTCCTTCACTCGCCCGCCAGTTGCAGGCCCAATCCGGAGAATGATGATGTCGAATGCAAATCCGCTCGTGCTGCGTATGCGGCCGCAAACCGCCCGCTCGTTGAGCGTGTTCGTGCTGGTGGCGGTGGCCTTCGGCTATTCGGCCGAGGCGGTCTTCCCCGCGCTACCCGAAGCCGTTGCGCCTGCCCTCGCGACGGCGAGGCTGCTCGGCCTGCTGGGTGCTATCGCGCTGTTCCTGTCCAATTGGGGCCAGCAAGCCATGTCAGGCGACGACATGATCGATGAACGTCAGCAGCGGGAACGCGATCGCGCCTTTGTCCTGACGCATCGCTGGACGGTGATGGCCGCGATCATCGGCTTTTTCTATGTCGATCTTTCCGGCTTGCTGGGCCTGCCGCTGCCACGCGATTATCGCGGCGCGGCCGATATTCTCAATGTATTCGTGCTGGTCAGCCTCGCAATGCCCGGCATCATCCTGGCCTGGCAAGCGACCACCGACGTGGATGACGAAGCCTGATCGACGCTCAGCCGATCTCCACCAACAGCATGCCGTCCGCCACCTGATCGCCTTCAGCAATGTGCACCGTGCCAACCGTGCCCGCCGCGCGGGCGCTGATGCGGTGTTCCATCTTCATGGCTTCCAATACCAGCAGCCGGTCGCCGGCGGCCACTACCTGCCCGGCCTTGACGTCTACCGCCAGCACGCGGCCCGGCATCGGCGCGATGATGCGGCCATCGCCGACGCTGCCGACCGCGTCCTTTCTGGGTGTGCGGCGGGCGAGGCGGAAGCTGTGCCCGGCGATGCGGACCTCGGCTATATCATCGGACAGCACGACATGGCCGTTGACCATGACGCCGCCCGGATCCGCGATGATCGCCCGGCCGGGGCCGCGCCGCGCACCGACTTCGGCGATGGTTTCCAGGCCGGCGATGCGCCAGCGTTCGTCCTGCGCGCGCAGGGTCAGGCTGTGCAGCACATCGCCGTTCCATAGCCGGACATGGCGTTCCTGCGGCAGGTTGAGCCGGAAGGCGCTGCGGGCGAAGGGCGATGCGGCTGCGCTGCGGGCGTCCCCCAATTCGGGCAGCACGATGGCCAGCGCCGCCAGCAGCAGCGCGTTTTCGGGGACATCGGTGCTCGGTGCCAGCGTATCGGCGTGGCGGGGGATAAAGCCGGTATCGACCTCGCCGGCGCGAAAGGCCGGATGGTCGGCGAGCCGGGCGAGAAAGGCGCGGTTGGATTTCAGGCCCTCGACAACGGTGCCATCGAGCGCTGCGACCAGCCGATCGATGGCGATGTCGCGGGTGGGGCCATGGGCGATGACCTTGGCGATCATCGGATCATAATCCAGCCCGATGCGGCTGCCGGTTTCAACGCCGGTGTCGATGCGCACACCTTCGCCATATTTTGATGAGGCTCCGGGCAAGCCTTCGCCGGCGCCAAACTCCAGTCGGGTGAGCGTGCCGGTGGAAGGCAGGAAGCCGCTGTCCGGGTCTTCGGCATACAGGCGCGCCTCCATGGCATGGCCAGTCGATGCGATCGCATCCTGGCTGGCCGGCAGCATTTCGCCGCGCGCCACGCGCAATTGCCATTCGACCAGATCGAAGCCGGTGATGCATTCCGTGACCGGGTGTTCGACCTGCAGCCTGGTGTTCATTTCCATGAAGTAGAAGGCCGGGTCGCCATATTTGTCGATCGTGTCTAGATCGAGGATGAATTCGACCGTGCCGGCGCCTTCATAGCCGATGGCCATTGCCGCCGTGACCGCCGCCACGCCAAGCGTAGCGCGCAGCCGGTCGCTGAGGCCGGGGGCAGGGGCTTCTTCGATCACCTTTTGGTGGCGACGTTGCAGCGAGCAATCGCGTTCGAACAGGTGCACGACATTGCCATGGGCATCGGCGAACACCTGGACCTCCACATGGCGTGGCCGCTGGATCAGCTTTTCCAGCATGATGCCGGCGTTGCCGAAACTGGCCTGGCCTTCGCGTTGCGCCGCCATCAACGCATCCTGAAGATCGGCGGGATTGTGCACGGCGCGCATGCCCTTGCCGCCGCCGCCGGCCACCGCCTTGACCAGCAGCGGAAAGCCGACCCCTTCGGCGGCGCGTTGCAGGCGGACGAGCGACTGGTCACTGCCCTGATAGCCGGGCGTAATCGGCACGCCGGCCTTTTTCATCGCGGCCTTGGCCGAATCCTTCAGCGCCATGACCTGCATCGCGGCCTCGGGCGGGCCGACGAACGTCAGGCCGGCGCGGCGCACGGCGGCGGCGAAATCGGCGTTTTCGGACAGGAATCCATAGCCGGGGTGGATGGCATCGGCACCGGTGCGCTGGGCCGCGGCGATGATCTTGCCGGCGTCGAGATAGGGCCGCGTGTCGGCAGCGCCGATAGCAATGGCCTGCCCGGCCTCGCGCACATGCGGGCTGGCGGCATCGGGCTCGGAATAGACGGCGACCGTGGCGATGTTCATGGCATCGGCGGTGCGGATGATGCGGCGGGCGATTTCGCCGCGATTGGCGATCAACAGTTTTTGCATCACTTGCCCCATTTTGCGCAGCTGGCCGGATCGTTGGTCCAGGTCAGGCTGGTGATCCGCCATTTGCCGTCGATGCGGGCCAGGCCGAATGAATCGATGCCGCAATGCGATCGCTTGCCATCCAGATCGAAGGTATAAGGCGTCCAGACATGCGCCAGATCGCGTTCGACCTGCACGACGGGATCGAACATCAGTTCGGATGCCTCAGGCACCCGGTCCCGCACCGCCGTGACCAGTGCCGCCACCGGGATGACCCGCGTTGTCAGCGTGCCGTCGCCTTTATAAGTCTGGGCCAGAACCAGCGCTTCGGGCAGCATCAGCGCCGCCATTGTGTCGCCATCCTTGCGCCCCAGCGCCGCCAACACGGCCTTTGCCGCCGCGAGCGGGCCGTCCGGTTCCGCTGCCATTGGCGCTGCGGTGGGTGACGGTGCCGCGGGGGCGGCGCTGCTGCTGGCGATCAACGCCATGGCGGCCGCAATTGCCGCGATCACCTGTATTTTCATGCCGACCACCCCGGTTTGCGCTTGTCGAAGAATGCCGCCAGCCCTTCGCGGCCTTCGGCGGAACCGCGCCGTGCCGCGATGCGTTCGGCGGTCATGGCGCGCAATTCGTCGCTGACCGGGCGGCCGGCGACATTGCGGACCAGCGCCTTGGCATCGGAAACGGCGCCGGGCGCAGCGGAAGCGAGATGCGCCAGCCAGCCGTTGATGATGGTATCTGCATCGGCGTGCGATTCTGCGGTTTCGGCGACCAGGCCCATGGCCTTTGCCGCGGCAGCGCCAAAACCTTCGGCGGTCAGGAACCAGCGCCGTGCTGCTCCGGCACCGATACGGGCGATCACATAGGGCGAGATGGTGGCGGGCGTCAGGCCCAGCCGGACTTCGGACAGGCGGAACGCGGCGCCATCGATGGCCACCGCCATGTCGGCGCACGCGACCAGCCCAACGCCGCCGCCCGCGACATTGCCGTGCACCCGGGCAATCACCGGTTTCGGGCAGCTATCGATGGCCTGCAACATGTCCGACAGCCGCATCGCATCGTCGCGATTCTCGGCCTCCGTCCAGCCGCCGGCGCGGCGCATCCAATCGATATCGGCGCCGGCGCAGAATGATTTGCCATTGCCCGACAGAATGATCGCCCTGACCGCCGAATCGGACCCCAGTGTGGCGAAGGCGGCGGAGATGGCGGCGATCAACGCTTCATCAAAGGCGTTGTGGCGTTGCGGCCGGTCCAGCGTCACATCGGCGACGCCGCGCGCATCGATTGTTGTGGTCAGCATCTTTCTGTCCTGCGGCAAGGCAGGCAGGAGATAGGCCAACCCCCGCGAAAGGCAATCTCTGACACGACGATGCGGGCATGGTTCGGGCGGGCATGGTTTGGGGGGGGTGACTTTTTTGCGCCGCGCGCCTAGGTGCCAACGCCGCATGATGAACCCTGCCGATCTCCCCCCCCGCATTTTCCCCACGGCGCGTGACGAAGCGAGGACGGCGAACACGCCGACCGCGGTGCCGCAGACCGAGCATCCGGCCTATGCATTGGCCTTTCAGGACAATGATTTCCTGTTGCGAGAGGATCTGCGCCCGGTGCGGTTCCAGCTGGAATTGCTGAAGGCGGAACTGGCCTTGTCCGAGGCTGGCATCGATTCAACCTTTGTATTCTACGGGTCGGCCCGCATCCCGTCGCCGGAAGAGGCGCAGGGCGTGATCGACGCGGCAAAGACTCCCGAGGCGCTGGCGGTGGCACAGCGGTTGGCGGCCAAATCACGCTACTATGACGAAGCGCGGCAACTGGCGCGGCTGGCGTCCGGCCCGATGGCCGATGGCAAGCGCGCCTTTACCGTGTGTTCGGGCGGCGGGCCTTCGATGATGGAAGCGGCCAACCGAGGCGCCTGGGATGTTGGGGCGCCATCTGTTGGCCTGAACATCGTTCTGCCATTCGAACAGGTGCCCAACCCCTATGTGACGCCGGGTTTGAGCTTTCAGTTTCACTATTTCGCGCTGCGCAAGATGAATTTCCTGATGCGCGCCAAGGCGGTGGCGGTGTTTCCCGGCGGTTTTGGCACGTTCGACGAGTTGTTCGAATTGCTGACGCTGGTGCAGACCGGCAAGGTCGCGGCGCTGCCGATCCTGCTGTACGGCCGCGAATTCTGGAACAATGTGGTCAATTTTCAGGCGCTGGCCGACGAAGGCACGATCGCGCAGAAGGACCTCGACCTGTTCCATATCGTTGAAACCGCCGAAGAAGGCTGGGCGATCATCAAGGACAAATTCTCGCTCTGATCGCGGGTGCGGTGCGGCGGCTGCATCGCGGCGACACCGCGGAAAACAAAAAAGCGACGCCCCGGTTTGCTGGGGACGTCGCTTTTTTCTTGGTACGCCGGGACGTTTTGGCCCCGGCTGCGCAGGTCAGACGGCGGGCTTTTCAGCAGCAGGCGCTTCGGCTGTCGCGGGGGCGGCCGTATCCGGTGCAGCGGCTTCTGCCGGCACCGGGGGAATCGGCAGCGGCTTGTCGCTCTGCGAGTTCAGATAGACCAGCACTGCGGCGCGTTCTTCGGGTTTGCTGATGCCGGCAAAGCTCATCTTGTTGCCCGCCACATAGGCCTTGGGGCTGGTCAGCCATTTGTTGAGCTCGTCCCAGGTCCAGGGCTTGCCCTTCATCGCGGCGAGCGCGTCGGAATAGCCAAAGCCGGGCATATGGGCGTGGATATTGCCGACGATGCCGTACAGGTTGGGGCCGATACCGGCGGGGCCGCCCTTCACATTATTGTGGCAGGCGCCGCATTTCTTGAAAACCGCTTCGCCCTTTTCGACCGAGGCCGAAGCCAGATAGAATTCGATCGGCTTGTCAGCGACCACCGGGGCGGCTTCGGTCGATGCTTCGGCTTCGACGCCTTCGACGACATAGGATTGCTTTTCCGGCTTCTCGGGCTTGAAAACCTCGCTGCCGACGATGTCGAGACCCAGCAAGGCCACCGCCGCCGCCAGACCCCAGCCGGCAAATTTGTTGAATTCGAAACTGTCCAACGTCGTCGCTCCTGAACTTCAGGCGATGGCCAGCGTTGCGGCCCCTCGCATCTGCGACGCTGCTATAACAGCGGCGGGCGCTTGGGCAAGCCGTTTGCGTGTCGCGGCGACCTCGCCTAATCGCAGCGCATGAGCAGCTATCCTCCTCTCGCCGAACGTCTCGTCAACGAAATGCTGGCCCGTGCCGCGCTTGATCCCGCCGCAGCGGTGGCATTTCAAGGGGCACCGGGGGCCTATTCACACCAGGCCGTGCGCGAAGCCTTTCCTGACGCAGCGGCATTGCCCTGTGTTGCATTTGAAGACGCGATCGATGCGGTGCAGTCCGGGCGCGCCGGGCGGGCGATGATTCCCATCGAAAACTCCCTGCATGGCCGGGTGGCCGATATCCATTTCCTGCTGCCCGAATCGGGGCTGACCATCGTTGGCGAACACTTCGTGCGGGTGCGCCATTGTCTGCTCGGCACCGGGACGCAGGCGGATTTGCGGGACGTCATCAGCCATCCCCAGGCATTGGGGCAGGTGCGCAACCGGATGCGAGCGCTTGGTATCGCGCCCGCACAGTTCTTTGATACGGCGGCGGCGGCGGCGCAGGTGGCGGGCGATGCGGATCCGGCGCGGGGTGCCATCGCCTCCAGACTTGCCGGCGAACTCTATGGCCTCAAGGTGTTCGCCGAAGGTGTGGAGGACGCCGACCACAATACGACGCGCTTCGTGGTGCTAACAAAGGGACCAGTGCCGTTGCCGGCGCCCGAAGTGCCGGTGATGACCAGCCTGATGTTCGAGGTACGCAACGTGCCGGCCGCGCTGTTCAAGGCGTTGGGCGGATTTGCGACCAATGGGATCGATATCACCAAGCTGGAAAGCTATATCCGCGACGGCTCGTTTGCGGCGGCAGAATTCTATGCCGAAATAGAGGGTTCTCCCAAGGCACCGCGCGTCGCCAATGCCATGGAGGAGTTGATGTTCCATACCAAATGGGTTCGAGTTCTCGGCACCTATCCGCGGATGCGCAGCCGGACGGCCTGATCGTAGCGTTGGCTAGCTTTAGCCGGGTGCGCGCAGCAGGTGCAGGCGCGCCTTGCCATGATCGCGCACGGCCAGCACTTCGAAATCGCTTTCCAGCGCTTCCTTGCGGCCGGTTTCAACGGAAATGATGGCGTGGGGCGCGATCCAGCCTTGCGCCGCCAGACGGGTGAGCGCGGTGACGCCGGCGCCGCTGCCATAGGGCGGATCGAGCAGGATGATGTCGCAGGGCAGGCGGGCCAAGCCGATCAATTCGATGGGCGCGGCGATCACCTCGGCAGGGGATTTCATGCCGGCGATATTGGCCTTCAACGCCTTGACGGCGCCGGCGTCGCTTTCGATGAACACCGCGTGCGCCGCACCGCGTGACAATGCCTCCAGCCCCAGCGCGCCGGTGCCGGCAAAGCCGTCGAGCACGCGCAGGCCTTCAAAACTGCCCAAGCGGCTGGTCAGCATGGAGAACAGCGCCTCGCGCACCCGGTCCGCGGTGGGGCGGGTCGCATCGCCCGGCGGCGCAATCAGCGCGCGGCCGCGCCAGTGTCCGGCGATGATCCGCACGATGCTCTAGCCTTTGGTCAGCGACTTGCGCAGCGACGCCACCACCCCATCGGGCACTTCATCGGCATCGCGCGGCGGCAGGTCGCCAAGTTCGATGGGGCCGTAGCCGACGCGGATCAGGCGGGAGACCTGCAGCCCCAGATGTTCGAGCACGCGGCGGATTTCGCGGTTCTTGCCTTCGGTGAGGGTAATCGTCAGCCACAGGTTGCGCCCAGTACGTCGCTCGATTTCGGCGTCGATCGGCCCGTATCGCATGCCTTCGATGGTGACGCCTTCGATTAACGCCTCGACTTGGGGTTGCGAAATTTCGCCATAGGCGCGCACCCGGTATCGGCGCGGCACGCCGCTCATCGGCAGTTCGAGTGCGCGTTTCAGGGCGCCGTCGGTGGTCAGCAGCAACAGCCCTTCGGTGTTCATGTCGAGCCGGCCGACCGGCACGACGCGGGGCAGGCCGGGGGGCAGGATGTCCATGATCGTCGGGCGGCCACCGGGGTCACGCGCGGTGGTCAGGAATCCGGCGGGCTTGTGGAACCGGAACAGCCGCGATGGTTCCAGCGCGGCGACCGGCTGGCCTTCGACGGTGATGCCATCCAGGCTGTCGATGACCATGGCGGGGGTGGTGAGGACGACGCCCTTCAGTGCCACCTTGCCTTCGGCGATCATGCGTTCGATGTCGCGGCGGGAACCGATGCCGGCGCGGGCGAGCAGCTTGGCGATGCGTTGTGGTTCCACCGGCACGGCGCTGCCGCCGGCGCGGCTCGCTTCCCGCGCGGCGACACGGGCGTCGCCGCGGCCACGGCGGCCGGTGGGGGCAGCGCGGCCGTCGTCGCGTAAATGAGAGGGCGCCGGGGCATCGCGCCCGGTGCGGCGTGCAGTTTTTTCGGCGCGGCGGGCGGCATCCTCGCTTTTGCGCTCGGCGGCGGCGGTGTCGCGCCGGCCATGGGCGTTGGCGGCAGGCAGATCGCTGAATGGTTCGGGGTTGCGCGAGGGCCGGCCGGCGCGCGGCGGCGGTTTCAGATCGCGCGGCGCGCTGCCCGGCACCTTGGGCAGCCGGCCGCCGGGGATATGGCGGCGGCGGTCGGCGGCGGGCGTTTCAAAGCGTTCGGCCTCGCGGCGCGATGTGGTCAGCGTTTCATCCTGGGCGCGCGGCGGGCGCGGCCTTGCCGGGCGTGCCGACGTTGCGTCGGCATCGCTGTCACGGGCGCGGAACGGCCGGTTGCCGGCGGACCGGGGGGGCCGGTCACCGGAGGGGCGGAACGAGCGGTCGCTGGTCGAGCGGCTTTTGTCGGCGGGCGGCCGGCTGTTGTCACCCGGGGGGCGGCGATCGCCGCCACCGGGGCCGCCGGCGCTGCCGGTCTTTTTTGGTGGTCGCATTGCCCTGCCTTGCGGCCAAGCGCCGCGTAAGTCCAGCCCAAAGCCCGGCGTTAATCGCCGGACAGGGCCTGAAAAGGCAAAAGGCGAGGCCGGTCTTGCGACCAACCCCGCCCATTTGCGTTCAATCGGAATGAAGGATCAGAATTTCACTTCAAACCCGGCGTAGAAGAAGCGACCCGTGTTGGTGAAGATCGCATCGCCGGCGCCGGTGCCGAGCGTGTCATAGACCGGAAGCTGGTCCATGACGTTGTCGATGCCGACATAGACTCGCTTGTCGCCGATCTTCGCCTGCAAGCGGATGTCATGGTAGGTGACTTCCGGGTAGTAGGGGAAGAGGAACTGGTCGGCGTTCGTGGGCGGACGGCCCTGCTCGACATTCTGGGCGCCGAAGGTGGTGGCGACAGCCTGTGTTCCCACCCAGCGGATGTTCCAGGTAAAGTCGAATATGCCCTTGCCGACGCCCAGGCGGATGTTGGCATTCCAGGCCGGATCACCAATCAGCAACTTTTGCTGCGTGATGCGACCTGGTTCGGTGACCGAGGTGAAGTTGTTGCGTTCGATCAGGTACGACACCAGCACGCGGCTGTTGAAGCGCCAATCATTGCCGAACGTGGTGTTGTAGGCCAGATCGAAATCGATGCCCGCCGTCTTTTGACGGGCATAGTTGAACGGACCCTGCAGGAACGACGGGCCGGTGGTCGCGAACTCGACCGTGGTGCCGCCGTGCAGGATGTTCGACTGGCCGGCAAAGGTGCCGTTCGGGTTGCGGGTAATGGCGCTGCAGAACTGGTTGTTGATGCCATCCGGGCTGTCGTAGCACTGGTTGATGACGGTCTGCGCGGCGATGGTGTTGATCGCGTTCTTCAGATCGATGTTGTAGTAATCAACGCTGAGGATCAGGCCCGGCACATAATGCGGGCGGATGACCGCACCGATTGTGTAGCTGGTCGATTTTTCGGCTTCCAGATTGGGGTTGCCGCCGTTCAGACCGGAAATGCCGGAGTTCGGCCGGTTGGTGAACGGTTCGGTCGTCCCGTTGAAGGTTTGCGTCGTCGGCACACCGGCGGCGGCGCAATTCTTCACCCGGTTCGGGTTGCCAGTAATGTTCTGCTGGCCGCAGGGATCGACAAGCCCATTGAGGAAGGTCTGGCTGGCGGCGCCGAACAGATCGCTCTGCGTCGGGGCGCGCACGGCGCGGGCCCAACCAGCGCGGATGCGGATGTCTTCGACCGGTGACCATACGCCGCCGGCGTTGAACGCCCAAACCGTGCCGGTGTTGCCCGTGCTGTAGTGCGAAACGCGGGTGGCACCTTCCAGCGTCAGTTCCTTGAAGAACGGCACGTCCTTCAGGATCGGCAACCGAACTTCGGTATAGCCCTCCCAAATCGACAGGCTTGGCGGCTTGAAGGGCGCGATGGCGTTGAGGAAGGTGCCGCCACTGGCCGTGAACGTGTCATAGGCCGAATAGGAGCGTTCCTTGCGCCATTCACCGCCGACCGAGAAGCCGACCGGGCCGCCGGGCAGGCTGAACCATTTTTCCGAATCGCCCGAGACATAGGCGACAGCGTTAAGCTGGTCGGCCCATTGGTTGCGGGTTGAATTGACGGTGATGTAGTTCAGCGCCGCCTGCGACGGCTTGCCAAGGCCAAAGACGTTGATCGGCACGCAGGCCGGGTCGTCATTGGTGGTGCTGGCATCGGCGTTGATACCGCAGACGATCTGGTTCGATGAATTGCGCACCGCGTTCACCGCATTGGTGAACTTGACCAGGCCGACGTTGCCGCGCGTCTGGTAGAAGGTCGAAACGCGGCCATAGTTGAACGACGCCTCATAGCGCCATGTGTCAAAGAACGTGCCCTGCACACCCGCAACGATGCGATACAGGTCGCGGCTGTGGTTTTCACCGCGGCCACCGAAATCGGTGTTGAATCGCGAGGTGGTGAAGGTGGTCGCACCGGGTGCAAGGCTGGAGATCAGCAGGCTGCGCGCCTGGTCGGTAAGGAACGGGTTGTCGAGCTTGAACGCCGGGCTGAGCGCGCCGGAGGAGAAGGTCGGCTGGCCTTCCTGGATCGATTCGGTGCGCACGAACTTGGCTTCGACGAACGGCTTGAACGCGTCGCTGACATCGAAGTGCGCCAACAAATTGCCGGCATAGCGCGTTGTGCCGGTCTGCAGCAGGCCGACTTCACGTAGTGTCGAACCAAGGCCGCCCTGGGCATTGCCGGAACCGAACGGACGGAAATCCCGGGTGACGGCATTCCTTGCCAGCGAGCCATCGGGCAGGAACACGAACACATTGCCAAGTTCGGCACCGGCCGAATTGAACAGGCCCGAGCAGTTGACGGCACGACGTGCAGCGTTGGTGGCGGTGGCTGTCGGGCAGGTCGACGAATAGGCGCCGCCTGTTGAAATACCGATGTTCTTGATGCCGGTCAGGAACGTCGTATCGGGGATGCCGTTGCCTGCTGCTGGTTCCGGGGTGCGGCCGGGACCGGAAGTCGAGGTGTCCTCGGTGAGCTGGAACTGGCTGCGGCCGGTGAAGGCGCCGGCGAAATCGCGGTCCGCATAATAAAGCGGATCGGATTTGGCATATTCGAAATTGACGGCGATGTTGCCGCGGCCATCGGCGAAATTCTTGCCGGCGGTCAGGCTGCCGAGATAGGTCGGGCGGTCGCCGCGCGACGAAACACCAACCTGACCCCGAACCTTATAGCCTTCGAAATCGCGCTTGGTGATGAAGTTGACGACACCGGCGATGGCGTCCGAACCATAAATGGCCGAATTGCCGCCGGTAACGACGTCGACGCGTTCAAGCAGATCATCCGGGATGGTGTTGACATCGACGGTGCTGGTGCCCGGCTGCGACGTGACATGGCGGCGGCCATTCTGCAGCACGAGGGTGCGCGAGATGCCCTGGCCGCGAAGATCGAGCACGTTTAGGCCGGCGGTACCGATGAAGCGACCCGAGTTCTGGGTGCTGTAGGTCGGGCGGAACTGCGGCAGCAGGTTCAGCGAATCGCCCAGCGACAAATCGCCGGTGGTCTGGATTTCGGCTGCCGAAAGCGTGGTGACGGGAACGCTGGCATCAAGGTTGGCGCGCGCGATGCGCGAGCCGGTGACGATCAGCAGTTCAGAGCTTGCGTCGTCCGCAGCAGCGGTTGCGGCTGGCGCGGTTGGTGCGGTTGGTGCGGTGTTGGCTGCGGTCTGGGCGAATGCGCCGGACGCAAGAGTAGACAGTACCAGCGCAGATGCGCTGGCCAGCATTGAGTAACGCATGCAAGCCCCTTGGAGTGCGTGTTGACGAGGGATGCGCTGATAGCGGCAGCCGCGTCGGAGAGAAGCGGAAATTGTGACGCAGGCGTCAGGTTTTGTAACAATACTGCAATATGTGGCATTGCAGCATCACATTTTGAAACATTCCACCGCGCGGCATGGCGCAAGCGGGGCGGTGCCCGTAATCGGCGATGCCCGCTGGCGGCTCGTTTTTGCGGGAGGGGCGTTGAATGCGGCGTCGTGATGCGCTAACCGCATGCCGTTGCCCCTGTGGTGAAATGGTAGACGCGCTCGACTCAAAATCGAGTGGAGAAATCCGTGCTGGTTCGAGTCCGGCCAGGGGCACCATCACCAAAATCTAACTCGCTGAATTTTCAGTGATGATATCATTGTTTGCCCCGGCGGGCTGCCAAATGCCCCCTTGTTTTCGAGGGACAAAGCAACACACAGCGCGAATTGTCGTTCCGGGAATTGCTTGAGCACGCCCCTGAATGTTGGAAGCTGGCCGGTTTGCGATGCCGTTTACAGGGGTGGCCGAACATGGCTGGGGCGCACTCCGGCAGTTTTCAGGCGTCATATCACCTGAAACGGATTGCCCGCGCAGCGGCGGCAACGCGATCCAGATCGGGTCGCCGGCTATTTCGCCAAAGCCTCTGCACAGGCATCCTGAACGCACTGGCGAAGCCAGCGGTGGGCCGGGTCGCCGTCCTGTCTTGGATGCCAAAGCAGCGATAAGGTGACCTCCGGCACATGAACCGGGAACGGGAAGCTGAACATGCCGTTGCGCAGCGCCCAGGTGTGTTGTTCGGGGACACTCGCGATCAGATCGGAATCCCGCGCCAAGGCCAGCGCCGCGATATAGCCGTCGACGCTGGCGACAACGTCCCGGCGCAGGCCGAGCAGCTTCATCGCTTCGTCGATAGGGCCCCGCTCGACCCCGCGCTGTGACACGCGAACATGCTTCCCGGCGGCAAAGTCTGCCGCCGTTATTTCACCATGCTGCAGCGGGTGCCCTTTCCGAACGACCCCGATGAATCGATCGCGGAACAGCGCCTTGGCGCGTATTTCGGGCCCGAGGGCCCTTCCGAGCACGCCGGTTTCGAGATCGATGCTCCCATCACGCAGACCATCGCTGCTACGATCGAGTTTGCGCAGGAATCGCAACTGGACACGCGGTGCAGCCTCGCTGGCCTTTTTCACAATGGCCGGACCAAAGCTTTCCGTGAAGCCGTCGCTGGTCCGTAGGGTGAAGGTCCGGACGAGTCCCTTCAGATCAAGCAATTTGGTTGGTCGCAGCACCGCCTCGGCATCCCTTACCAGATTGCCTACCTGCTGCTGCAACTCGAGCGCCCGCGGTGTCGGCACCAGCCCGCGGCCGGCCCTGACCAGCAAGGGGTCACCCAACACGTCGCGCAGCCGGGCCAGCGCCCGACTCATCGCAGACGGGCTCAACTGCAAGCGCTTGGCCGCTCGCGCGACGCTGCCCTCCGCCAGAAGCACATCCAGCGTCACAAGCAGGTTGAGGTCGGGCAAGGCCATGTCTGCCAATAGCATGGCCAGCGCGTGATGGCATGGCGTTTCGTGCACTTGTTTAATGCAAATGCTGCGCGTTCCGCCGCGCCAAAACCGCGTCTATCCACCGGCTGCGCAAAGGAAGCGATGCATGATGCGTCGCTGCGAAAGGCTGGCCGCCGTGCCTGATCACAGGCTGTCGGAATCGAGACAAGGATTTGGGCGAATGAAGACTATTCTGTTAGGCGTCGCGGCCGTCCTCGCCGCTGCTGCGCCGGCAACGGCCGCAAGCTTTGACGGCCCTTATGCCGGGGTTTCGGTTGGCTATAATCACGACAAGGTCGGTCCCGGGCTTGATGGCGTGCCGCTGACGCGGGCCATCGAACGGGATTCTGCGATGGTCGGCATTTTTGCCGGTTATGATTGGACCGTCGGCTCGCATCTGGTGCTGGGTGCTGAAGTGGCGCTCAATGGTCCCGCAGGCAACAAGCTGCGCGGGGACCATGGCATCATCCCCATCACCGTCGATCCGCGCCTTGCGGTCTATCTGTCGGCCCGGGCCGGTTACCTCATCAACGACAAGACGCTGCTTTATGTGCGTGGCGGCTGCGCGAGTGTCCGCATCCATTCAAGCGTCGGCCAGGCTGCCGTCATCAGCTCAAGCCTCGACGGTTGGCACGCCGGCGCCGGTCTCGAATACGCCATCAGCAAGCACGTCAATGGGCGCATCGAGTATCGCTACACCGACGTCGGAGGCAGCGGCAGCAACTATCAGCGCCAACAGGCCCTTGTCGGCGTGTCTTACCGGTTCTGATCGAACACTCGGCCCGCAGCGCACCGCTCCCCGTCCGGCCTTTGCCGCAATTGGCAGCAACAGAGGAAACCCGATGACCAATAGCTCGCTTGAAACCTTCGCGGATCGGGTCGGTTCGCTATGGGGTCCGTTGACAACCGAGCTGGTTGTCGGTTGTCGCAAGCAGCTGGAGACCTTGACCGGCGCGTCGGCCACCGAAGCGTGGCTGGCTGCGCTGACCTGCGCCATGGCTCCCCGTACCGAGCTGTATATCGACCCGGTGCATGGGTTTGTCCTGCTGGGCCATGCCGAACCTGCCGGCCTGTACCGGGCGCCGCATGACCACGGCCGCGGCTGGGTCATCTATGCGGTGTTGGCCGGCGAAATCGAGATGGGCAGCTATGGCCGCATCCTGGGTGAGGATGGCACCCCCCGCCTTGTGAAGCGGAATGCCACGCTGGTCGGCCCCGGCCAGGTACAAGTGTATTTGCCTGGCGACATTCATGACACGTTATGTGTGGCCGGCCCGGCGCTGTTGCTGCGTTTCAGTGACCGGGACCTGCAAGTTGAAGACCGGGTCGAGCACCGCCTGACGCGATATGTCGAATGCGGCGGCGTTTGGACGACTAGTGCGAGATGACAGGCACGGGATGACAGGGGTGTGGGCCCCGCCGCCAGGCGAGCCGCCCCTGCGCAAGCCAATGCCGCACACCGGCTTTGGCTTGGTTGCTTCGCCGCCCGCAGGCCTGCCGCCTGACCAAGGTTCAGGATTGCCAGGACGGCACCGCTCGATCGCGATCGCATGCGTGTTGGCGGCCATGGCTTTGGTCGTACTAGACGCAGCCATCGTCAATGTCGCGCTGCCAACTCTGGCACAATCGCTACAGGCGACGTCGGCACATGCCGTGCTCACCGTTACCGCCTACCAGATGGCCCTTGTCATGGCGCTGCTGCCTTGCGCCGCGCTTGGGGAAAGCATCGGGCTTCGACGTGTATTCACCGCCGGAACCCTTGTGTTCACGGTGGCATCACTGCTTTGCAGCGTGGCGCCGTCGTTGCCATGGCTGGTCGCGGCCCGGTTCGTCCAGGGCCTTGGCGGCGCTGCCATCATGGCGCTCGGCGTGCCGCTATTGCGGTTCACTGTCCCGTCCAGCCAGTTCGGGACGGCGATTGGCTGGAATGCTTTGACAGTGGCGCTATGTGCAGCCGTCGGTCCCACGCTTGGCGCTCTGATCCTGTCGGCCGCGCGTTGGCCTTGGCTGTTCGCTGTGAATATTCCGCTGGGAATAATGGCGCTGGTTGCAACGCGGTCACTGCCGATTGTCGCCGGATCGGCGCGCCGTATCGATTGGGTCAGCGCGGTATTCGCAATGTTGACGGTTGCCGGGGTGGTGATCGGCGCCGAGTTGATCCCGGCATGGCCGACGGTCTCGGCCGCGCTGATTCTCGTGTCGGTCGTCGCAATCCCGATTCTGGTTCGGCGTGAAAGGTCCAGGGTGGCACCGCTTGTGCCGCTCGATCTGCTGAGCGAAGGCTCCTTCCGGATTTCGGTCATCGCCTCGATATGCTGCTTTGCAGGTCAGGCATCGGCAATGGTGGCGCTACCTTTTTACCTGCAGCACAATTTGGGCCAGACGCCGATGTCGGCAGGCTTGTACATGACCCCGTGGCCGCTTGCGGTCGCGGTGGCGGCACCGGTCACGAGCCGGCTCGCCAGAAGCGTATCGACAGCCGGGCTATGTGGTGCCGGCGGCCTGCTGCTCGCGATTGGCCTCGCGGCGGCATCGCTATGGCCGCTCGCCGGCGATCCTCTGCCGATCGCCGCATTCACCATGATGTGCGGCCTCGGCTTTGGCCTGTTTCAAGTGCCGAACAATCAAAACATGTTCCTGGCTGCGCCACGTGAGCGAAGCGCTGCCGCTGGTGGCATGCAAGGGACCGCGCGACTGGCAGGCCAGACCGCCGGTGCCGTCATCATGACCCTGTTGCTGACACTGGCGCCAGCCGAGACAGCCCCGCGGCTCGGTCTGGGAATCGCGGCCGTGTTCGCCCTGATGGCAGGCATTATCAGCCTGCGCCGCGTTCGATCGTCCGGCGCCCTGCCGTCGTTCGAACCGCAAGATTCAACAGGCAAGTCACAATGACCGCAGCGTCTGCACGAACTCTGGCGGGCGTATCGCGGGCCGGTATCCGCTGGGGGACGGGACCGCGCATTGGCTTGCCGGGACGATCATAGACCTGCCGCTTCGCACGACCGTCTAGTCGCCGGCGTTTGACAGGGCGAACCGGTCAAGAAACGACAGCCAGATTGCGCTGATCCGCGATGGCCATGTCCATTCAGGATGTCGTTGTTCAAATATGGGCGCCGGAAAACAAGCCTGGCACCCGGTGCGGATCATTTGGCGGTGTGATCCAATAACAGCGCAAGTTTTGGGTTGGGGAACCGGCGGCTGACCGTGACCGCGTAAAATGTTTCGGATATCGCCGTCAGCTGGTCCATTTCGACAAGGCGGCCGGATGCCAGTTCATCCTTGACGACGATCGGTGGGATCACGGCAAGCCCGATGCCGGCGCGGGTCATCAAGCGCATCATCGCCATGTCGTCGATTTCCGCCGCCACCTGCGGCCGCACGCCAAGCCGTGCGACCAGCGCATCAAAGCCGGTGCGCACGCCGCTGCCGATGGTCGGCAGGATCAGCGGGTGGGTCGCGAGCCGCTCGGTGAGGCTTTGCCCGGGATCGAAGAAGGATGGTGGCGCGACGAGGCTGACCGGCTGTTCAGCCAGCTTGTGGACGATGAACGGCGCCAGCGCATCGGCGGGTGGCGGCTGGTTGGTGAGCAGCACATCGAGGTTGAGCGCCGATAGTGCAGCCAGCAATTCCCCGGCGCTGCCCGACCGCAGGATGATGTCGACATCCTGCCGCCCCAGGATCGGCCGGACGAAATCAAGCTGGAAGTTGCGCGACAATGTCGCCAGCGCGCCGATGCGCAACGCCTGCCGGGCGGCGCCGGTTTCGCGCAGCGTGCCGACAAGTTCGTCGCCGCTGGCAAAGATCGTATCGGCGTGATCGAGAGCGATGCGCCCGGCTTCGGTCAGCACAAGCTGCCGCCCGCGCCGTTCGAACAGCGGATGGCCGAGCCGGTCCTCCAGTTTCTTGATCTGCACCGACAGCGCCGATTGCGAGACGTTCAGCCGATCGGCGGTGCGGGTCAGATTGCCATCATGCGCGACCGCCCAGAAATAGCGCAGATGGTTGTAATTGAGGTTCGGCATATTGTTCGTTTTAATCGAACGATATGCGACAAACAATGAATTTCTTATGGTTTTACGGTTCGGCTAACTGCGTTGCTGGTTGGTGCCGCGGGACGGTACTGCCGACGTCCGCAGGAGCCACCGATGTTTGAAAGCCAGTTACCCTTTGCCCCGCCGGCGCTGCTGCTTGTGGCGGCGGTGGTCGCCTTTGTGCAGCCGGACCGGCTTTCGCGTTCCGCAAAGCTGACGGCAGAATTGTTGGCCATTGCCGGACTTGCCTGTGCGCTGGGGGTGGTCGCGCTGCTGATCGCCGGCGGGCCGGTGACGAGCCCGGTGCTTGGCATGGGCGGCATCGGGCTGTCGGTGCGGCTTGACACGGTCAGCGCGCCGTTGCTGCTGCTGATCGCATTTATCGGCTGGGTGATCATTCGCTACACGCGGGTCTATCTGGATGGAGAGCCGCGTGAGGCGCGCTTCATGGCCTGGCTGTGCACGACGCTCGCCGCGGTCATGCTGATGGTGACGGCGGGCAATCTTGGGCAGCTGGTGGCGGCATGGATCGCCACTGGCCTTGGCCTGCACAGATTGCTGCTGTTCTATGCCGATCGGCCGGCGGCGCGGCGGGCGGCGAGCAAGAAATTCGTTTCGGCGCGGCTTGGCGATGTCGCGCTCATCGCGGCGGCGGTGTTGCTGGCGACCGATCTTGGCACGTTCGATATCGCCGGGCTGGGCGCGGCGGCGCGGGCGGGGCAGGGCGGGGGGCTTTCGGTGCTGGCGGCCGGGTTCCTGGCGCTCGCTGCGATACTCAAATCGGCGCAATTCCCGCTGCACGGCTGGTTGACCGAGGTGATGGAAGCACCGACGCCGGTGTCGGCGCTGCTGCACGCCGGCGTCATCAACGGCGGCGGCTTCCTGCTGATCCGTTTTGCCGATGTCATGCTGCTGGCGCCCGTGGTGCTGGGCCTGCTGGTGATGATCGGTGGCTTTACTGCGCTGTTCGGCGGGTTGGTGATGCTGACCCAGCCGGCGGTGAAAACCTCGCTGGCCTGGTCCACGGTTGCCCAGATGGGCTTCATGATCATGCAATGCGGGCTGGCGCTGTTCCCGTTGGCGCTGCTGCATATCCTCGCTCATTCGCTTTACAAGGCGCATTCCTTCCTGGGGTCGGGCGGCGCGGTCGATCGCATTGCGGCGGCGCGGCGGCCTGGCCCGGTCGCCATTCCGGATGCGCGGGCGGTCGGGTTGGCGTTCGTCGCGGCGCTGGGACTTTATGCGGTGATCGGGCTTGGTTTTGGCATTCAACATAAATCCCCGCAGGCAATTGCGCTGGGCGCGATCCTGATCTTTGGCGTCGCCTATCTGTTCGCGCAGGGGCTGGCCGATGCGGCGCCGCGCGCGCTGATGCGGCGGATGAGCGCCTATGCCATCGCCGCGTCCGTTGGCTATTTCACCCTGCACGCGCTGGCGCAGAAACTGACGGCGGGCACGCTGCCGCTGCCACCCGCACCGGACCCGCTCGAATGGCTGTTGATCGTCATTGCGGTGCTCAGCTTTGCGCTGGTCGCGGTAGCGCAGGCGATGTTCCCGCTGTGGTCGGGGCATCCGGCGGTGGCCGGGCTGCGCGTGCATCTTGCCAATGGGCTTTACGCCAATGCCGTGCTCGACCGCCTGCTTGGCGGCTGGACTAACCGGAGGATATCCTGATGACCAATGCTGATGCCCTCCACGCCGCTCCCGAAGCGGCTATGAACACCGCCACCGAAGCCGCAATTCGGGCCATTCCGCCGTTGTGGCCGCTGGCGTCGAGCGTCGCGGTCAACCCCTATCTGGGCCAGGCCGACCAATCACTGGCCGAGCTTTCTGCCCGGTTGAAGCTGGTCGCCGGGGTGCGGTCGACCATGCCGCGCCGCTGGTTTGCTGAGCGGTTGGCGGATGGGCGGATGACGGATGCAGATCTGCTGGCGGCGCAGGCGCGGGCGCCCGGGACGCTGGTGCCCGATTTCGCCATGGTCAAGCTGGCGACCAGCATCGAAACCGGTGATCCGGCACCATTGCCAACGGTGGCCGAGCTTGCGGCGGCGGCCTCCGGCATCGACTGGCCGGCGATCATCGAGGACCGGATCGGCAATTGGGCGAGCGCCTGGTTTGATGAAGGCCAGGCCATGTGGGCGATACCGCGCGACCATGGCGCCTATGCGGCGTGGCGGTTGCAGGCGACGCACGATCTGACGCCGGAAATCCTGGGCCTGGCCGGCTTTGCGCGCTTTGTTGCGGCCGCGCCGGAAACCGCGCCGATGGCTGTGGAACAGGCGTCCGCAGCGCTTGGGTGTGGTGACGACGCTGCGCCGCTGTATTTTCACCGGCTGCTGGTGACGCTGGGCGGTTGGGCGCAATTTGGCCGTTATCAGCTTTGGCAGGCCGAACTGGCGCAAGGGAATGACGTTGTGCTACGTGATTTGCTGGCCATCCGGCTGTTGTGGGAACAGGCGCTGTTCGCGCATTATCGGCCGTTGATCGCAGATGGCTGGGCGGCGGCGGTGGCGCGTTATGCGGCACCCTGTGCGGCCGGCATGGACGATGCGATCGACGCGATCCTGCAGGAAGCCGCCGAAATTGCCGGGCAGCGGAATCTGGCTTCCATGCTGGCGGCGCCGGGTGCCCCGGTCGCGGCAGCGCCGCTGGTGCAGGCGGCGTTCTGCATCGATGTGCGCTCGGAACGCTTTCGCTGGGCGCTGGAAGGTGTCGATGCACAGGTCCAGACCATCGGTTTTGCCGGATTCTTCGGCATTGGCGCGTCACATCGGCGTTTCGCGTCGGATGTTGCCGAACACCGGCTGCCGGTGCTGCTGAACGCCGGCATGACGACCCGCGCCGGCGGTGATGGCGAGGCAGTGGCGGATGGTGAAACGCGGGTTGCGGCGCGGGGCGTGCGCGCCTGGGGGCGGTTCAAGCTGGCGGCCGTATCATCCTTTGCCTTTGTCGAGGCCGCGGGGCCGGCCTATGTCGTCAAGCTGGTGCGCGATGCGCTGGGGTTGGAGAGCGCGGGCGCCGCGCCCGAACCGATGCCACGGCCCGATCCGGCGCTGGATTTTGCCACAAGCGCCGCGTCCGCCGAAGCGGTGTTGCGGGCCATGTCGCTGACGCATGGTTTCGCGCCGCTGGTGCTGATCATCGGCCATGGCGCCGGCGTCACCAACAACCCGCACGCCAGCGCGCTGCATTGCGGCGCCTGTGGCGGCTATGCGGGGGATGTGAATGCCCGGCTGCTCGCCGCTTTGCTGAATGATGCAGCGGTGCGTGCGGCGCTGGTCGGCAAGGGGATCACCATCCCGGCGGCGACGCTGTTCGTTGCCGGGCTGCACGATACCACCGCCGATATCGTCACGCTGTTTGCCGGGGATCATCCCGCCGAGGGCCATGCGGCGGCATTGGCGCACGCCGGGCAGGCGCTGGCAGCGGCGGGGCTGGTGGCGCGCACCGAACGCGCGCTGGCGTTGCCGCATGCGACCGGCGCGGGCAGCATCGCGCAGCGGGGCCGGGATTGGGCCGAAATCCGCCCGGAATGGGGGCTGGCCGGCTGCAACGCCTTTATCGCCGCGCCGCGCCGCCGCACCGTCGGGCGCAGCCTTTCGGGGCGGGCGTTCCTGCATGATTATGACTGGCGTGCCGATGCGGGGTTTGGCGTGCTCGAACTCATCCTGACCGCGCCGGTGGTCGTCGCCAGCTGGATCAGCCTGCAATATTATGGATCAACGGTGGCGCCCGCGCTGTTCGGCGGCGGGAACAAGCTCATCCACAATGTCGTCGGCGGAATCGGCGTGGTCGAAGGCAATGGCGGCACTTTGCGCGGCGGCCTGCCGTGGCAATCGGTGCATGATGGTGTCGATTTTCGGCATGATCCGTTGCGGCTGACCGTGTGTGTCGAGGCACCGCAGGAGGCGATCGGGGAAATTCTCGCGCGCCATCCGGGGGTGCGGGCGCTGTTCGACAATCGCTGGCTGCACCTGTTCGCTCTCGATGCCAATGGCCGTATGGCCTGGCGCTATGCCGGGGATCTGCAATGGCAGAGCATGGACGCAGCGACGGCTGCGCCAGTCGCGCTGGCGGCGGCAGAACTATAGCAGCAGGTCGGCGAGCTTTCGCTTCTGATAGCCTTCGTCACCGAACAGCGCGGCGCTGAACATCGCGCGA
Source organism: Sphingomonadales bacterium (assembly GCA_038208825.1). GTDB lineage: Bacteria > Pseudomonadota > Alphaproteobacteria > Sphingomonadales > Sphingomonadaceae > Sandarakinorhabdus. The sequence goes on from JBBQYI010000022.1 coordinate 36,980, forward strand.
CGGCGATAAAGCTGGGCATCGCAATCATAGGTGAAGCCAAAGCCGCCGTGGAACTGGATCGACCGGTCCGCGGCAAAGGCCAAAGCGCGTTCCGCCTGCACCGCCGCCATGCGGGTGGCGATTTCGCCGCTGCCCTGTTCGTTGAAGCAATGCGCCGCGCCATACAGGTGCGACCGCGCCTTTTCATAGCCGACATAGGCCGCCACCGTCGGGTGCTTGACCGCCTGAAAGGCGCCGATCAGATTGCCGAATTGCCGCCGCGTCATCAGATAATCGATGGTGTAATCGATGACGCTTTGGGCGGCACCGGTCATTTCGGCGGCGATGAGCAGGTTGGCGACAAGTTGCAGATGCGCGAGCGTGGCGGTGGTCCGCGCCGGGTCCAGCAGGCGGTTCGCCGGCACCGAAATACGATCCAGCGTCAGGGCATAGCTGCGCTTGGTTTCGTCGATGACGATCTCCCGCCGCAGCGCGTCCGCCGGCAGATCGGCGCGTTCAACGATGACCAGCGACGGGGCGCCATCGACCAGCACCGAGACGATGATCCAATCCGCCGCCGCCGCATCGCAGACGAGGAATTTGCTGCCCGACAGGCGCAGCGTGTCACCGTCTCGCGCGGCGCTGGCCTTGACTTGCACCAGGTCCCAATCGCCCGCCGCCTCGGTCAATGCCAGCGTTGCCGCCGCCCCCGCGCACAGTTTTGGCAGAATGGCCGCGGCCTGGGCCTCGGTGCCACCGATGATCAGCGCCTGTGCCGCCAGCGTTGTCGAAATGAACGGCGTCGCCAGCATGCGGCGGCCCATCTGTTCGACGACCGGCACGATTTCGGCAATGCCCAGGCCAACGCCGCCATGGGCTTCGGGGATTGCAATCGCCAGCCAGCCCATCTCTCCGATCTCGCGCCAGATCGCCGGATCAAAACCGAGATCATCGCCGATCAGCGCCCGCACCTTGTCCATCGGTGACCTGTCGCGGCAAAAGCCGGTGGCCACATCCAGAAGATCACCCTGCGCTTCGCTGAAGCCCAATCCGCCAAGTTCCTGCATGATTTTGCGCCTTTAGCGGGTCTTGGGGAGGCCGAGCACATGCTCGCCGATGATGTTGTGCTGGATTTGGGTGGTGCCGCCGCCGATCGTCGCCGAAAAGGCGTTGAGATAGCTGCGTGTCCAGAAACCATCGTCGGTCGCACTGGGATCGCCGACATAATAGGCGGATTTGCTGCCCTGCATGGCGACGGCGAACTGGTTCACTTCGCGGGCGAATTCGGTGAAAACCAGCTTGTTCATCAGGGCAAGACCCATCGGCCGGTCCTGGTTAAGTCCCGGAATCCGGCTGCGCTGGCCGTTCAGCGCCAGGCTTTGCGCCTCCATGATGTAATCGACGAGCTGGTCGCGCACGACCGCATCCTCTAGCACCGGCTTGCCGTCCCGCCGCGCCTCTGCGGCGAGTTTCAGTACGGCGAACGGATCGACTTCCTTTGAGATATAGCCGCCGGCCTGGCCTTTGCGGGCGCCGCGTTCATATTCCAGCGTCTGCATGGCGACCTTCCAGCCCTGGCCTTCGGCGCCCATCAGGCCATCGGCCGGCGCCCGCGCATCGGTGAAGAATGTCTGGGTAAAGCCATATTCGCCGGTCAATTTGCGGATCTTGCGGGTTTCGACGCCCGGCACCGTCATCGGCGTCAGGATGAAGCTGAGCCCGGCATATTTGTTGGGCGCGTTGGGATCGGTGCGCGCCAGCAGGATCATGTATTTCGCGTAATTGCCCAATGTCGTCCAGATCTTGGAGCCGTTGAGCACATAGTCATCACCGTCCCGCACCGCCTTCAACTGGGCATTGCCGAGATCGGAGCCATTTTCGGGTTCCGAAAAGCCCTGGCACCAGATGTCCTCCGCATTGAGGATGCCTTTGATATATTTGTGCTTGTGCGCCTCGCTGCCGATATCGAGCAGCAGCGGCCCAGTCCAGTTGAGGCCGATGGCGTTGGGCAGGATCGGGCCTTTGTAGCGCCGCATCGCGCTGGTCGCGACGCGCTGGAACATGTCGTGTAGGCCGCCGCCGCCATATTCACTGGGCCATGCCGCGCCCAGATAGCCGGCCTCATAGACCTTGCGTTGCCAGTTGCGCAGGAAATCGAATTGCTGGTCGGTGCCGACTTCCATGAAGGTCAGCGGCAGCATGAAACCGGGATCGGCGGGGGTGTTTTCGCGGAACCAGGCATCGGCGCCGGCGGCAAATTCATCCAGTTCGGCTTTGCTGTATTCGGTCATCGTGCCTGCCTCTCGTTTTCGCGACTGCGGCGCTGCCGGCGGGGCGGGCCGACTATCGCTGCGTTTGTAGCGGTAAAGCCGGACGCTATGCGCCTATGAAAAACGCGCCATTGTGGCATCTGATTCATCGCGCTTCCGGTGACTGCTCGGGCAATGGACTGTCGCGTAACAACGCCGTCAGCGGTGCGATGCCGGCCGCAGCCGCGCCATCGAGCGCAGCCTCAAGCGCGCGATACGCCGCCAGCACGATGCGGCCGGTATCGGTGAGCCGTGCGCCGCGCCCGCTGCCGCCGCCGGCCTGTGCCGCTACCAGCCGGTCGGTCCAGCAGCGGTTCATGCTGTCCACCAGTAACCATGTGCGGCGATAACTCATGCCCATCGCCCGCCCGGCTGCGGCGATGGAGCCTTCGCGGTCGATGGCCTCCAGCAAATCCGCCTTGCCCGGCCCCATGGCGGTTTCGCTGCCGCAAAACAGCTGTGCCTTGACCTTCAGCGGCCCGATCACACGGCCGCACCGAACAACGCCCCGGCGCCGGCCGTCGCCGCCATGGCGAACGCCCCCCAAAATGTCACGCGGAGCGTCGCCGTGCCGACCGGCGCGCCGCCGGCCCGTGCCCCCACCGCGCCCAGCACGGCGAGGAACAGCAGCGAGCCACCGGCAACCGCCGGCACCAGCATGGCCGCGGGCGCGATGACGACCATCAGCAATGGCATCGCCGCGCCAACGGTAAAGGTTGCGGCCGATGTCAGCGCCGCCTGGATCGGCCGGGCATGGCCGCCCGGCACCAGCCCCAGCTCGTCACGAGCATGGGCGCCGATCGCATCATGCGCCATCAATTGCGTTGCAACGTCGCTCGCCAGTGCCGGTGCCAGGCCGCGCGCCACGTAAATCGCCGTCAATTCGGCATGTTCACTGGCCGGATCGCCGGCCAGTTCGGCGCGTTCCCGCGCCAGATCGGCCTTTTCGGTATCGGCTTGCGAACTGACCGACACATATTCGCCCGCGGCCATCGACATGGCGCCGGCCACCAGCCCGGCAATCCCGGTCAGCAGGATGGCCCCCGGCTGGGCAGCGGCGCTGGCCACGCCGACCACCAGGCTGGCGGTTGAAACGATGCCGTCATTGGCGCCCAGCACAGCGGCGCGCAACCAGCCGATGCGCGAGACTAAATGGCTTTCGTCGTGGGTCTTCAATCGGCTCATAGCGAGTCTCCCCGGCAATCGCCGCCGATCATAGCGCCTGCGTGGCGGTCCCGGCGACAACATACCAGGTAACGAACAGCCCGCAGATAAAGCCGCCTGTCACGGCATTGCCGGTGCGCCGCCACGCAAAGGTGCCGATCACCGCGATAATCGCCAGCAATGGCACGAACTGCATGGCGACCACGGTCGTTAGCGGATCGAAGGCCGTCGGCAAATGCCCGGTTACGAAGAACAGCCCGTAATCGACGAACAGCATCAGCGCGAAACCCGACGCCAACGCGCCCATCGCGCTGAGATATTGCATCACCACATCGTCGCTTTCCACCATCAGCCGGCGGTTGAGCGCCGACAGGGTGACGACATAGCCGGCGGTCAACGGCACCAGATAGACCAGCGCGATGCGGAACTGATCAGGGCTGAACAGTTTCAGCGCAACCACCCAGAACCGGAAATCGACATGGAAAAGCCGGTCGACCAAGGCCAGCGTGCCATAGCCCGTGGCAACCGTCAGCAGCGCCGCCACCGCTGCCAGCAGCCAGCGCGGCGGCACCCGCGCACCAACTTGTGCCCCGGCCTGCGACGCGCCAAAGCGGCCCAGCACCAGCGTGATCGCGCTATTGATGAGCAGCCAGACCATCACCTGGGTGGTGATGGTTTGCGGCAAGGCCGATGTTGGCGGCAGCGCCAGTGTCACCAGGATGAAGGCCGGGAAGAAGGTCAGCACCGGCACCAGCGCGGTAATGGCAAAGTGTCGCCACCACCGGCCATCGCGCCGTCGCACCGATGCCAGCGGCCGCCGCCGCAGCACGGCGAACGGCGGCAGCACCAGCAACAGGTCGAAACTGCCCAGCAGCACGAACACAAGCCCGACAAAGGCGATGCCGGTCGCCACTTCCTTGCCGAACCAGATCTGATTTCTGGCGGGCAGGGGTGTGCCGCCCTGCAATGTCTGGCCGAACCAGTCGATCGCATCGGCGATGGCAACATGGCTGATATGGTCGCCGGGGTGGGTGGCCATCGGCGTCGTCAGGCGTCGCGCCGTGCCATCGGCGATGCTGCCGTAAATCCGGCCCGGCACGATGGTTTTGGTGCCGAACACCGCCTGCAATTTGGGGCTGCTCGCCACGTCCTGCGCGCGGTCGACATCCCACATGATCTTGGAAAATTCATCATATTGGCTGAACACCAGCGCCAGGTTGCGCGGCCATTGCGGCGTGCCATCGGCGGCAAAGGGCTTGCCGGTGGAGGATCCCTCCAGCACCATCGCCTTGTACGCATCGGGCATGGCGGCAGCGGCGGCGAGCACCGTCCAGCCGCCCATGCTGTGCCCCTCCAGCCCGATATTGGCCTTGTCGACCATCGGCAGCGCGCGCAGATAGGCCAGCCCCGCTGGGCCGCCAAAGCCTTCGGAAAACGCAGCGCCGCCCGAATAGCCATGGCCGGTCTGATCGAGCGCCAGCACGACATAGCCGCGCCGCGCGAATTCGATGGCAAAGCCGGATTGCGTCTCCCGGCTGTTGATATAGCCATGGACGGCGAGGATGCCCGGCGCCGGCGTGGTGGCGGTGGCGTTCGGCGGCACATACAGCAGCGCGCTCATCACCGTGCCGGCGGGCGATGTGAAACGGATATCCTGAATGGTGACGCCACCGGCCGTCTGGATGCCAGACGCCGTCCATGATCCGCCAAGGACCAGCGACAACCCGAGCAACAGCAATAACCAGCCTGTGCGCATCAATTCACCCCTTGGCGACTCTCAATAGGCGCGGCGGCGCACGTTGCAAATGCTCGATAAAATCTTCAGCCGGGAAATTGCACCGGCCTGTCGCCCGGCTGCCAGCGCGCCAGCCTTATCATGGCGGCGGCGAACAGCGGCGAGGCGACATGCCCGGCCAGCCAGCGCTGCGCGTGCGGCAGCGGCAAGCCGCCGAACCAGCCCGGATCGACCGCCGCAAATTGCCGGACAAAGGGCATGATGGCGATATCGGCAAAGCCGCGCGCCGCGCCGCACAGGTTCGCTGTCGACGCCAGCCGGGCCTCCAGCGTTTCCAGAAACGCCGCCCCCGCCGCCCGATGGGCCAGAGCCCCGGCGGCCCCGGCAGCGCCGTACTTATAGCCATCGAGGCTGTGCTTGAACGCCCCGTCACAAGCGGCGACCAGGGCGGCATCGTCGCGCGCCAACCAGCCCTCAGGGTCCGCTTTCGCCAATACCCAGCGCATGATGTCGAGGCTCTCCTCCAACACCGCCTCCGCCGTCACCAGCACCGGCACAGTCGCTTTGGCGGAAGCCGCGACCAGCGCAGCAGGCTTGTCGCGCAGCAGGACCTCGCGGATTTCAACCGGTGCGCCACCAACCAGCACCGCCATCCGCGCCCGCATCGCATAGGGGCAACGGCGGAAGCTGTAGAGGATGGGCACGGACGCCTGCGACATAATTGGCTATGGCCTGAGATGGTGGTGAGCGAACGTCATGAAGAGCCTTCAGCCCATATGCTGAACTTGCCGACCTCAGGCGTTGCTGTTGTCGCCAGATGCGTGATCGAGCGAAGATTCAATCCTGACATCTTCGCGAAAAACAGGTGCTGCTTTGGCATCCCCGAGC
>JBBQYI010000023.1:0-41565 GCA_038208825.1 Sphingomonadales bacterium
TTTTTGCGCCCAATCGCGGCAATCCTCCCCCAACGGCACTTCTTCCGGCATCCAGTGGATCTGTTGCTGGCGTTTCCAGAAATCATAGGCCCAGGGATATTCGAAGGGCTTGTACGACTTGGAGGCCTTGAGGAGCGACATTGGAGTGAGTCCTTTGAGGGTTAGCGCGGCGTCGCGGGCGTGGTCGGGCCGGCGATGCAGAAGGAAACCGGGCGGCGGGTCAGGCCCGGGGTGACAGTAATATGGGGGTGCCTGCCGGTGGTTGGGAGGGGGCCGTGGCGGTGAGTCGTGGAAGTCCACGCCGCGGCCCCCTCACCATCCCGGCGGCCGAGCATGGCCGCACGGGTCCCCCCGGTTGCCCGGGAGTCATGCCCTGGTGACAGGCAAGGCATTGGGTAAATCTCAACTACGGTCAGGAGGACCCGCGGGTTGCCTGGCCGAGCACATAGTAGATCGCGGCCAGCAACAGCAGGCAGACCAGCAACAAGACCGCGCCGCGCCGCTTCCATAGCGGCGGCCCGGCGAGGATGAAGGCCAGCGCCACGACCATGCCGGCGAGCAGCGTGATCGTGATCACGGCCGGGCGCTATTGGCAGGCGAGACATTCGTCATAATCCTTCATCTCCATCCGCATGATCGGCGCTTCAGCGGTGTTGTCCGCCTCCACCCCACCGGCGAAGCCGGCGCGCTGGATGCTCATGGAACGCAGGTAATACAAAGACTTGATGCCGAGTTCCCAGGCGCGGAAGTGCAGCATGAGCAGATCCCATTTTTCCACATCGGCGGGAATGAACAGGTTCAGCGATTGCGCCTGGTCGATATAGGGCGTGCGATCGCCGGCGAGTTCGAGCAGCCAGCGCTGGTCGATTTCGAACGCCGTGCGGAACACCGCCTTTTCATCGGGGGTGAGGAAATCGAGATGGCCGACGGAGCCGCCATGTTCGAGGATCGAGTTCCAGACGCTGTCGCTGTTCTTGGATTTCGCGATCAGCAGCTTTTCAAGATACGGATTGCGGATCGAGAAGCTGCCGGACAGCGTCTTGTGGGTGTAGATGTTGGCCGGGATCGGTTCGACACAGGCGCTGGTGCCGCCGGCGATGATGCTGATGCTGGCAGTGGGCGCGATGGCCATCTTGCAGGAAAAGCGCTCCATGACGCCCATGTCGGCGGCATCCGGGCACGGCCCGCGTTCGGCGGCGAGCGCCATCGATGCCTGATCGACCTGGGAACGGATGTGCTTGAACATCTTCAGGTTCCAGGATTTGGCCATGGCGCCTTCGAAGGCGATGCCGCGGGCCTGGTAGAAGCTGTGCAGGCCCATGACGCCAAGGCCGACCGAGCGTTCGCGTTCGGCGGCATATTTGGCGCGCGCCATTTCGGGTTCGGCGCGATCGATGTAATCCTGCAGGACGTTATCGAGGAAGCGCATGCAATCCTCGATGAAGTTCGGCACGCCATTCCACTGGTCCCAGGTTTCAAGGTTCAATGACGACAGGCAGCAGACCGCGGTGCGATCATTGCCGAGGTGATCGGGGCCGGTGGGCAGGGTGATTTCGGAGCAGAGATTGGAGGTGCTGACCTTCAAGCCCAGATCGCGCTGGTGCTTGGGCATGGTGCGGTTCACTTCATCGACGAAGATGATGTACGGCTCGCCCGTGGCAAGCCGGGTTTCGACGAGCTTGGTGAACAGGCCGCGGGCATCGACCTGGCCGCGCTTTTCGCCGGTTTTGGGGCTTACGAGGTCGAATTCCTTGCCGTCCCGCACCGCCTCCATGAAGGCATCGGTGACCAGCACGCCGTGGTGCAGGTTGAGCGCCTTGCGGTTGAAATCGCCCGATGGTTTGCGGATTTCGAGGAATTCTTCGATTTCCGGGTGCGACACGTCGAGATAGACGGCGGCGGAACCGCGGCGCAGCGAGCCCTGGCTGATGGCGAGGGTGAGCGAATCCATGACGCGGACGAACGGGATGATGCCGCTGGTCTTGCCATTGAGGCCGACGGGCTCGCCGATACCGCGGACCCGGCCCCAATAGGTGCCGATGCCGCCGCCGCGCGAGGCCAGCCAGACGTTTTCGTTCCAGGTGTTGACGATGCCATCAAGGCTATCGCTGACCGAATTCAGATAGCAGGAGATCGGCAGGCCGCGCCCGGTGCCGCCGTTGGAGAGGACGGGCGTCGCCGGCATGAACCACAATTGCGAGATGTGATCATACAGCCGCTGGGCGTGGCCGGCGTCATCGGCATAGGCGGCGGCGACGCGGGCGAACAGATCCTGGTAGCTTTCGCCGGGCAGGAGATAGCGATCGTCCAGCGTTTCACGGCCGAAATCGGTGAGCAGCGCGTCGCGGCTGTGATCGACCTCGACCGGGAATTTCCAGGCCATGATCTCGTTGGAGGCGCGTTTCGGCGCCTTTGCAGCAGGTGCTGGCTTGGCCACCGCCTTCACGGGTTCTGCGACCAGCGTGTCGCTGATGGTATCCGCGTTCGCCATGTCGGCACCGCCTTCACCCGCCATGTTTCGAAACTCGCTCACTTGTTCACTCCCGAAATCGACCCCCACCGATTCGGCCCTGCAGCATAGGAGGGGAACAAACAGGGGTCACGCGCCGAATTGCCCCCGGCTGGCGTTATCCCCGTTATCCACAGCCCGCGACCAGCAGGCAGCTACCCCTTCCTTGTCCGCAACCACCACAGCTTGTGTGATGGCATCCGTCCTCGGACTATGGATAGTGCCTGAGTTCGCGAGGAAGGCAAGCACAAATCAATCGTTAACGATTGAATTTTGCGACGCTGTGACAAGATGGCCGTCGCCGATTCCACTTCGACGGCCGAACTGCGAATCATGCTGGAATCGCGCCCGAATCCATAGCGGCATGGACCAAGCGCCGCAGCCGTTCTATTCATCAAACGATACCATAGCCGAGGCCCGGGGGACGCGAAATGACCGTGATCAAGCAGGATGATGTGATCGAATCGGTCGCCGATGCCTTGCAGTACATCAGCTATTTCCACCCGATGGATTACATCCGCGCGCTGGGCCGTGCCTATGACGCCGAACAGGGCCCGGCGGCCAAGGATGCCATTGCGCAGATCCTCACCAACAGCCGCATGTGCGCCGAGGGGCATCGGCCGATCTGCCAGGATACCGGCATCGTGGTGGCCTTTGTGAAGGTGGGCATGAACGTGCGCTGGCAGGCGACGCTGACGCTGGAGCAGATGATCAACGAGGGCGTGCGGCGAGCCTATCTGAACCCGGAAAACCGGCTGCGCGCGTCGATTGTCGATGATCCGGCCTTTGGTCGCATCAACACCCGTGACAATACGCCGGCGGTGACGCACATCGAGCTGGTGCCGGGCGACCATGTCGAGATCACCGTGGCGGCCAAGGGTGGCGGTTCGGAAAACAAGACCAAGTTTGCGATGCTCAACCCCAGCGATTCGATCCGCGACTGGGTGGTGAACACCGTACCGTTGATGGGTGCCGGCTGGTGCCCGCCGGGGATGTTGGGCATCGGCATCGGCGGATCGGCGGAAAAGGCCATGCTGCTGGCCAAGGAAAGCCTGATGCTGCCGATCGACATGGCGGAATTGAAGGCGCGCGGGCCGAATTCGAAGATCGAGGAGTTGCGCATCGAGCTGTACGATGCGGTCAATGATCTGGGCATCGGCGCGCAGGGACTGGGCGGGCTGTCGACGGTGCTGGATGTGAAGATCCTCGATACGCCGACCCATGCCGCATCGAAGCCGATCGCCATGATCCCCAACTGCGCCGCCACCCGCCATGCGCATTTCACGCTTACCGGCGCTGGCCCGGCCTATCTGGAGCCGCCGAGCCTGGCCGAATGGCCCAAGGTCGAATGGAAGGCGTCGAAACAGGCGATCCCGGTCGATCTCGACAATCTGACGCCAGCGATTGTTGCAAGCTGGAAGCCGGGCGACCGGTTGCTGTTGAATGGCAAGATGCTGACCGGGCGCGATGCAGCGCACAAGCGGATGACCGACAGGCTGGCCCGGGGCGAGACGCTGCCGGTCGATTTCACCAATCGCGTCATTTACTATGTCGGGCCGGTCGATCCGGTGCGGGACGAAGTGGTCGGCCCCGCCGGCCCCACCACGGCGACGCGCATGGACAAGTTCACCGAAACGATGCTCGCCGAAACCGGGTTGATCGCCATGGTCGGCAAGGCGGAGCGCGGCCCGGCCGGGATTGCTGCCATCAAGAAGCACAAGGCCGCCTATCTGATGGCGGTCGGTGGTGCCGCCTATCTGGTTTCAAAGGCCATCAAGGCATCGAAGGTGCTGGCGTTCGAGGATCTGGGCATGGAAGCGATTTACGAATTCACCGTCCAGGACATGCCGGTGACCGTGGCCGTGGATGCGACCGGCGATGCCGTGCACACGAGTGGCCCGATGGTGTGGCGCGAGAATATTGCCAAGGCGAAGGCGCTGGAGAGTAGCTGAAGCGCGTTAGTGGGCCGGGGTTCGGTGATCGTGCGGGACGTCGTGGGAGTCGGCCGTTCTGCCCCCTCCCCCCATCGCCGCAGGCGGTAGATTGGGGGGCTGGGTTGGGGGCCTGTCGCCACAGAGCGCACGCAACCCAACTCCACCCACCCCAGCCCTCCCCACTCTACGTTCGCTGCGCTCACGTGGAGGCAGGGAGGACTTGACGCATGGCGGCCTTTTTCAGCTTTGCTGCTTCGGCGCCTGTGCGCCGCGCCGCCGGTAGATCACCTGTCCGAAGAACCAGGCATAGGGGCGCACCTCCAGCAATTTGTGGACGATGATGGTCGCCACCAGCATCGGCGGGGTGACGACGACGAAGAAGATTGCCATCGACGATACCGTATCGAGGGTGAAAAAGCCCAGCTTGTCATACATCAGGCGGACCGGCAGATAGATGTAGGGATGGACGATATAGAGGCTGTAACTGATCGTCCCGAGGTACTGCACAGGGCGATTGGAAAGCAATTTCGACGTCAGGCTGCCGGGATGGATCGCCATGTAGAAATACAGCGCCGTCATGCCGATCAGCGGCACCACTATCGGCTTTTCCAGATCGCCCGGTGCATATTCATAATGACCACGGGAGGCCATCGCGACCATCAGGCCAAAGAACAGCAGTTCCAGCAGCCAGGCGATATTCTGCCGCAGGAACCAGCCGCGGTCATGCGCAAACCGTATCAGCACGCCCATGGCGAAGTAGGTGACGATAGGGAAGCGCACCCAGAACGCCAGTGCCAGGCCGGTCACGATCAGCAGCATCACCATGTTTCGCTTGGCCACGGCAAAATGCCAGATCAGCGCGGCGCCAAGGTAGAACATCACTTCGAAGCTCAGGCTCCAGGCATTGGGCGTCAGCTGTTTGGTGCCGGTAAGCAGGTTGGTGAAGGTCAGCCCCGAAACAATGGCCAGCCATGTCCCGCGCTTTGGATAGTCCCCCGTCACCGCGTTGAGCACGACGAACAACACGGTAAACACGAAGAACAGAGGATAGAGCCGCAGGAATCGACGCAGCCCGAACTCGCCCAGCGAATAGCGGGTGACGCTCGGCACGATGACGAAGCCACTGATGACGAAAAACAGTTGGACGCCAAAGGTGCCGAAATTCCAGTACGGCAGTACGGCGGCGCCATAAGTCGCGTGCGTTGCGTAGATGTGCTTGGCCGTGCCACCCAGCAGATGCGCGAAAAACACCATCATCGAGGCGACGCCGCGCAGGCCATGCGCAGCCTGGTTGAAATCACCGCCGGTGGTTGCAACCCGTGGTTCGGCCGTCACAGCGGGCGTTGGCGAGGTGGTGGCGAGGCTCGCCACGTCAGGCCGCCGCGCCGTGGAAGCGCGCATCAATGGCGAAGGAGAACGCCGGGGAGAATGCAACAGGAGCCAAGGCGGGAACCAATTAACAATGGGTTCCCAAATACATCACATAAGCATCACCGGGTAACCGGAACATCGGGATAGGCGGGCGATATTTCGGGTGAGACAGCAGCCGGATTGGGCAATTGCCATATAGGGGTTTTGGATAGTTTGCCGGGGACTTCGCGGACAAAGCGCGGCACGAGGTAGCCCGGCAGGGCATCGCGCAACGCCTGTTCAAGGGCGAGCGCGGCGGTGAGGCCGACATCGAAATGGCTGGCGCCGGCGACGGGGTCGAGCAAATGGGTGTAATAGGGCAGCACGCCACAGGCGAACAGGCGCTCGGCATGAGCGCGGGCGGTGGCGAGATCATCGTTGATATGGCGCAGCAGCACCGACTGGTTGAGCAATTGCACCCCGGCCCTGCGCACCGCGTGCAGCGCCGCTTGGACGACCGCATCGAGTTCCTGGGCATGGTTGGTATGGGTGACGATGACCACCGGTATTGGCGACGCGGCGAGCAGCCGCAGCAGCGCCGGGGTGACGCGCGCCGGCACCGCCGTCAGCGTGCGGCTGTGCAGGCGGATGGATTTGAGCGCCGGCATGGCGGTGAGAGCCGCGAACAGGGTGGCGAGCCGGGCGTCGGACAGAGTCAGCGGGTCACCCCCCGACAGGATGACCTCGGTAATCGCCGCATCGGCGGTGAGCGCCGCGACCGCCGCATCCAGCCCGGCATGGGGCAGCACCGCCGCGCCATAATCGGTGTGGCGGCGGAAGCAGTAGCGGCAATGGATGGCGCAGGCGCCGGCGACCAGCAGCAGCGCGCGGCTGCCATATTTGCGCAACATGCCCTTGCCGGCAGCAAATCCCTGTTCCCCCAGCGGATCGGTGCTGGTGCCCGGCACGTCGATCAGTTCATCGGCGCGGGCCAGCACCTGCAAAAGCAGCGGATCATGGGGGTCGCCCGGGCGGATCAGCGACAGGAAATGCGGCGGCACGCGGACGGCAAAGCCGGTGTCGGCAATCCGGTAGGGCAGGTTTTCGGGCGACAGGCCGACATGGGCGAGCAACTGCGCCGGCGTCATCGCGGCGGCGCGGTAGTCGTCGGTCCAGTCGCCATCATTGGCGGCGGCGGTTGCATTCGACAGGGTCACGCGGGTCCTTCATCGGCGCCGGGGGAAGCAGGGGGCGCGCGGCGCGTCTGTGGCCCGATGGCAACGCCGCGGCAATAGCTGACGTGCAGGCGTGTTGATTTGCTTTGTATTTACACTGTTGCGGTACAAAATGCCGGCATGAACAGACCACAGCGGTTGCGGCCTTGCGCCGTATTATTGATCGCGGCATCGCTGCTGGCGCTTGCCGGCTGTTCGCGACAGGGATCGGTTGCCAGCTATCCGGTGGCGCCAACGACGCCGCCCGCCGTGGCGACGACGCAGCCGCTGCCTGCGGCGCCAGCCGATGCCCGCGACATCTGGCGGTTGCGATCCGTTTTGAACGTGGCGGCGCTGGGGTGTCGCCGCGCCGGTGATCGCGATATCGGCCCGCGTTATAACCGCATGTTGAAACAGCATCAGGCCCTGTTGAATGCCGCCTATCTAGCCGAACAGGAACGTTATCGCCGCGCCAACGGTGCCAATTGGCAGGCGGTGCAGGACCATGAGATGACCGCGCTGTACAACCGTTATGCCAATCTGTTGCAGGGGCCGCAGTTCTGCACGACGGCAAACAGCATCAGCGCCGAAGCCGTTGCGGTGGACACCGAAGGCTTTGCGCAATTTGCCGCCGCTGCGTTGCCGCGCTTGACGAAGGGTGTTGCGGCCGGCCGATAGTGCAGCGTGGTGGGTCGGTGCCAGCCCGCTCCCCCGCCCGGCCACCGATATAGTACAATGACTTGGGTAGCCGGGCGGGGGAGCGGGCTGGCACCGACTTCTCTCGACTGCAATCGCCGTTAACGCCGTGTCAGATGCGCCGCCAGCGCCTGGAAGGCGGGCACGGTGACCGGGTTGATGGCGCGGTTGCTGGCGACCGGGTGCGAGCCAAAGCGCGCGATGACCATTTCGGCGGCGGGATCGATGAAGATCGTCTGGCCGTGGATGCCCATCGCCATATGGGCGCCATCGCCGCGGTGCCACCACTGGCTGGCATAGCTGCCGTTGGGCAGGCCCGGATATTGGCAGGGCGCAAACGCCGCCGGATCGCCGCCGGCGGCAATGGCGCGCACCGCCGACGCGGCGACGATGCGATGGCCCTGCCAGGTGCCGCCAAGCCGCATCATCTCGCCAAAGCGAGCCATGTCGCGCAGCACGGGCGCAAAGCCGCCGCCCGAAAAACCGGTGCCCAGCCGATCGACCTGCAGGCTGGCATCCGATTCCATGCCCATCGGCAGCCAGAACAGCGTTTCGATCAGCGCCGCGATGGATTTGCCGGTGATGCGTTCCACCACCCAGCCCAGCGCGTTTGTGTTGACGGTGCGATAGACGAAATCGCCGCCATGATCGCCGGCCTTTGCGATGGCTTGCAGGTGCGCATACATCCCTTCCGGCCCGGCATAACCCGGCGGCAGCGGTGACCCGCCGATCGCTGCCGACATGCGGGCGATATCGCCATCGGCGCCGCCATAGCTTTCATCAAAGGCGATGTTGGTGCGCATATCGAGCAATTGCCGCAGCGTGACATCGCCAAAGCCGCTGGCAGCGAGTTCGGGCACATAGTGCGCAACCGTCGCCGCCGGATCGAGCCGGCCTTCGGCGATGAGCATTTCGGCGATCGTGCCGACAAAGCTTTTGGTCACCGAAAAGGCGATGTGCTGGTTGCGCGGCCCGCCGGCGCCGAAATAGCGTTCCTGCACCACCGCGCCCTGGTGCAGCACGATGATGCCATCGGTGTAGTTGGCGGCGAGCGATTCCGCCCAGGTGATTGGGGTGTCGGTGTCGAGCGGGGTAAGCGTGATGGCGTCGAGATCGTCGCGCAGCGCATAGGGCAATGCCGCCACCGGCCCGGCGCGGCGGATCGCCACCGTCGGCATCAGCTCGCGCCAATGCGAATACGCCCAGCGCAATTGGGGGAAGCGCCACATGCTGGCATCATCATGGCGCACCTGCACGGCGGGCGCGGGCGGAAAGCCCTGCATCCAGCCGAGCGTTACCGGGTCGCTTTGCGCCGCTGCGGCCAGTGCCGCTTCGCCAGCCGTCATGTCCGCCATCGCGCCGTCCCCAGACTTATTTCCGAAAGGTTACGCTGCCCCGCCGGGAATGTCACACCTTTGGCAGCGCCGCGCCGCGTTCGGCCAGTTTGCGCAGATTTTCGACATGGCCATCGCGGTCGATCGTGTAAAACCGCATGGCGAGGAGCATCGCGGACCACAGCAGCCACAGGACGGGCACATAGACCGCGCCGAGGTTCCACAAGGTGGTGGCAGGCACCGCCGCGAGCGCCGCACCCTTGGGAAAGCCGACGGACGACAGCAGCAGCCCGGCGGCCAGCGCGCCGAGCCCGCCGGTCGCCTTGCGGATGAAGGTGAGCGCTGCGTAGAACAGCCCTTCGGTGCGCCGGCCGGTGCGCAGTTCCGCCTGTTCGACCAGTTCGGCGACCATCGAGGCGGAGATTGCGAGGAACGCGATGATCAGCGCCGTGTCGATGGTGGCAACCGTAGCGACGATCGGGAACAGCAGCGGGTCGCCATTGGCCGGCATGACCCCCGCGAGCCGCAGCAGCACCGGCACCGGCAGGCCGCCAAAGGCGATGACCCCCAGCGTCATCACCGCCCGCCGTTTGCCGAGGCGCCGGGCCAGCGGTGGGCCAACGATCGCCGCGACGATCGCCGACACGAACACCAAAGTGGTGGAATAAAAGATCTGCAGGTTGCTGAAACCCCAGAAATACGTCGCCATGAGGAAGGTCAGCGCCGAACTGAAACCGCCGGCGACCGCGCCGAACAGCGTGCCGGCGAACAGCGCCAGAAACGAGCGTTCCGACAGCGTTTCACGGGTTTCGCGGAACAATTGCCCGGGCGTCAGCCGGCGGCGCGGCGGCGGCGGCGCGAAATCGCCGATCCGGCTGTGGGTGCCCAGCGCCGCCACCAGCATGGACACGAACATCAGCAGCGAGGCGATGATGCCATAGGCGGCATAGCCATCGCGATTCATCGTGCCGACCGGATATTTCGGCGTCGCCACCAGCAAGGCGCCGAACATCAGCACCGACATCGAATTGCCGCCGACCCAGGTAAAGAACTGCCGCCACGACATCAGCGCAGTGCGTTCATCGTAATCGAGCGTCAGTTCGGGGGCGAGCGCGGCGCTGGGCGTTTCGAAAAAGGTGATGCAGGTGCGGATGAACAGCGCCAGCAGCAACACATACCAGAACAGCCCGGCCTGGCTCCACGCCGGCGGGTTCCACAACAGGAAATAAGTGACCGAAACCGGCACGATGGCGGCATACATGAACGGGTGTCGTCGGCCCCATTTCGAATGCCAGTTATCGGAAAGATGGCCGACGAACGGATCGGTAAAGGCATCGAACATCAGCGCGATGAACACCGCCAGGCCGACCAGCGCCGGATCAAGCCCCACGACCGTGCCGTAGAACAGCAGCAGGAAAAACCCGAAGCCATTTTCCTTGACGCCAAAGGCGACGCCGCCAAAGCCATAGGCAAGCCGGGTAACCGGCGGCAGCGGCCGGCGGCCGTTCACCAGACTGCCGTTCACCACAATAGATCGCCGCAAATCTGCATGATCCTCACCCCGTGTTTTGCTTTTGCCGATATGGTGGACAAGTTGCGCCGGCTTGTGAACACACAATTGGAGAGGGTGGGTTGCACCCCTGGCTGAATACACCCCCTTCGCGCCGCGGCCATTTGGCCCTATGGTGCCATCCAGCGGGCGGCCAAGTCCCGCGCCACCATTCCGGAGCAGATGCAGCCTTTCCCCTGGTTCGACGCCGCCATCATCATGGCGCTGATCCTTTTGAACGGCCTGCTGGCCATGTCGGAACTGGCGATCGTTTCGTCGCGGCGGCCGCGTTTGCGGGGGCTTGCGGCGAGCGGCAGCCGGGGGGCCGCTGCGGCCCTGCGGCTGGCGGCGGACCCGGCAAAATTCCTGTCGTCGGCACAAATTGGCATCACGCTGGTCGCCATCGTCAATGGTGCCTTTTCGGGCGAGGCGCTGGCCGGTCCGGTGGCGGAGCGGCTTGTCGCCTGGTTCCATATCGAGCCAACGCTCGCCGATACGCTTGGCCTGTCGCTGGTCATCGTCATCATCACCTATGTCTCGTTGATCATCGGCGAGCTGGTGCCCAAGCAATTTGCGCTGCGATCACCCGAAGCCATTGCCAGCGCCGTCGCCCCGGCCATGGAGCTGCTCACGCGCGTATCGGCGCCCTTTGCCTGGGCGCTGGACCGATCATCGGCGCTGGTGTTCCGCATTCTGGGCCAGCGCCGCGATGCCGATCATGCGGTGACCGAGGAAGAACTGCGATCCGTGGTGCAGGAGGCCGAAACCGCGGGCATCATCGAACAATCCGAACGCCAGATGATTTCGGGCATCATGCGGCTGGCCGACCGGCGGGTGCGCGGCATCATGACCCCGCGCGGCGCGATCGACTGGATCGATGCCGATGCCGATGAAGCCAGCATCCGCGCCCATCTCGCCCGCAGCGCCCATACCCGTATCCCGGTGGCGCGCGGCACGGTGGATGACATCATCGGCGTGTTGCAGGCCCGCGACGTGGTGCAGGCGCTGATCGAGGGCCGGCCGCTCGATGTTGCGGCGCTGGCCCAGCCGGCACCGGTCATCCCCGATGTCGTCGATGCCGTGGAGGCGCTGGCGGTGCTGCGCGATGCCGCCATCCCGATTGCGCTGGTGCACGACGAATATGGCCATTTTGAAGGTATTGTGACGCCCGCCGACCTGCTCGCCGCCATTGCCGGGGAATTCCGGTCGGACGTTGATGATGCCAATGATCCGCCGGCGGTGGAGCGCGACGACGGCAGCTGGCTGTTTTCCGGCAAGCTGCCTGCCGACGAAATGGCCGACCGGCTGGGCTTCGACCTGCCGGAGGACCGCGATTATGAAACCGTCGCTGGCTTTGTGCTCGAACATTTCCGGCACCTGCCCGAAACCGGCGAGACCTTCGCCACCAAGCGCTGGACCTTCGAAATCGCCGACATGGACGGCCGCAAGGTCGACAAGGTGCTGGCGACGCCGATCCGCACATCGGCGCTGCCGGTTGCTTGATTCCTATCCCTTGCTGTCCGAATAGGGCGGCACGCTGGGTGCGATCGGATCGAGCCGCACCGACAGCGCTACTCCGGCGGCGACAAGCATCAGCACGAGCGCCGCCAGAAACGCGGTGCGGTGGCGCAGCGGCGGCAGCAGCGGCCACAACAGCAGCAGCGCCAGCGGGGCGAACACCGCGACTGCCGATGGCATGCCCGGCCCGATGCCGAGCAGCACGAAATGGCCAAGATTGCCGGCGAAGGCGAGGCCGAAGATCGCCGCACCGCCCAGCAGGGCCCGCGCACCGACCTTGCGTAATTGCACATCGATGCGGACCGCCAGCGCCATCGCCAGCGCCGCCACCAGCACCGGCCAGGCCAGCACCGGGGTCGCCGCCGGCAGCGCCCATTGCGTCGCCGCGACCATCGACAGGTTGAACAGCATCAACCCGGTCCACACGCCCCAAAGCCCGCGCCGTGCGCCGCCGATGGCAAAGGCGATGCATAGCCCGGCGACGAACAGCAGCAGCGCCTGCGCCTCCAGCCGCGGCAAGGCGGCCAGCCTGTCGTAATATTCGGTCTTTTTGTCGGCGCCCGACAACAGATTGCCGGCATAGATCAGCACGCCCGCCGCCACGGGGGCGGCAAAGCTGTCGACAAGGCCCCGGCCGATATCGCGCCAGCGCGAATTGGGCGTCCGCCGCAATACCAGCAACGCCAGCGCCGCCGTGATGGCGACGAGCACCCAGCCGACCCAAGCCGGATAGGCGATGACAAAGCGCCCCAGCACATCGCTGAACACCTTGTCCGGCGCCGGTGCCGGCAGGGCGGGGGCGGTGAGCAGCGCCCGCGTCACATCGAACGCCTGCCCGCCAAGGTGCTGCAACGCGCCCTTGTCCAGCGCATCGGGTGTCGCCAGCGGCGAATGATACAGCCGCGCATCGCCGATGAAGGCAAAGTTGAACCCGGCGATGCCGCGTTTCTTGGCTGGCGTGAAATCGGTCGAATTGGGCAGCAGTTCGTAGATCTTCACCGCCAGCGAATTGGCGTTGGGATTGGCCATACTGCCGACCAGCAGGTCGATCATGTTGCCGTTGCCCGGTCCGGTTTCAAACATCGATGCGCGGCCGCCGCCGCCGCGAGTTTCAAGGTTGACCAGCGCGCCGATATGCGCGGCCAACGGATCGGCCGCCGTCTCATCGCCAAAGAAACCCCGCGCGCCGACCAGCCCCAATTCCTCGGCATCGGTGATCAGCACAACCAGATCGCGTTTCTGGGCGACGCGCGGGATGGCCCGGGCGATTTCCAGCAGCGATGCCACCCCGGCGCCATCATCGGCGGCGCCGGGCGAGTCCCAAACGCTGTCATAATGCGCCATCAACGCCACCGCCGGCGAGGCCGGATCAGAACCCGTGCGCAGCGCCACGATGGACACCGCATCGGCGGGGCCGCCACCCCATTTGCCAAGGCGTTCCTGCGGCTTTGCCGGCAGCGGCCGGGTCACCAGCCGCACCTCGAACCCCAGGGATTGCAGCCGTTGGACGAGATAGGCCCGGACCGCCGCATTGGCCGCCGAGCCGGTCGGGTGCGGCTCGCGGGCAATCACCCGCACATCGGCCATGGCACGGCCGGCCGAAAACACCGCCGGATCGGCAGTGGCCGGCACCGGCGAGGGCGGTTGCGCGACCAGAGTCGCCAGCAGCCCCGCCAGCAGCAGTACCAGCACCAGCACCGGCCAGCGCCCCGGCAGTCGTTGGCCGGAATCGCCGCTCACCATCGCCTTTGCCAGCATCCTGTTCATTGATCCGCGCCCCCGCCTGTTCGGTGCCATTGGTGGCGAAACCCCCGCCGGAGTGCAACCGGCAAAGCGGGCGGAGCGATCTGTCTGCCAAGGATTGCCCGGCCTTGTCATTTATTGCGCCCCGCTGCCCATTGCACCGCCGGGCGGCGTGTTTGCCCCTTTCGGTGGCCGCCAATGCCCGGTCAACTGCCTGCCATGGCCAACATCATGATCGTCGGTGGCGGCTTTGCCGGCTCTACCCTTGCCAAGCGGTTGATGGGCAAATTGCCGGATGGCTGGGACGTGGTGCTGGTGTCGGAGGACAGCTACACCACCTATAACCCGTTGCTTCCCGAGGTGGTCGGGGCCGGGCTGTTCCCCGAACATGCGGTGGCGCCGCTGCGGCAGGTCATCGACATCAAGGCCGGCGGCCGTTTCATCATGGGCGCCGTGTCGGCAATCGATACAGCGCAGCGCGAAATCACCTGTTCGACGCTGATGGGCGAACAGAATTTCGGCTATGATCACCTGGTGCTGGCGCTTGGCAACCGCGCCCGGCTCGATCTGATCCCCGGCATGGCCGATCATGCGCTGCCGCTGAAATCGATCGGCGACGCGCTGCATATCCGCAACATGGTGCTGCGCCGGCTGGCGGCGATGGAGCTGGAGCCGGATCATGCGACGCGCGGCCTGTTGGGGCATTTTCTTGTCATCGGCGGCGGCTATTCGGGTGTCGAGGTGGCCGGCGCCATCGTCGATTGCCTGAAGGGTATCGGCGGTTTCTACCCCCATGCCATGAGCGAGCGGGCGCGGGTGACGCTGGTGCACAGCGGCGACCGGCTGTTGCCCGAAATGGCGCCAAAGCTGGGCGAGGCGGCGCTTCAATCGCTGCGCAAGCGCAATGTCGATGTGCGATTGCTGACCCGCGCCGCAGCCATCGACGCGCATGGTGCGGACTTGCGCGATGGCGGCCGCATCGATGCCGCAACCATCGTTTCGACGATCGGCACCATGCCCAACCCGCTTGTCGAAACGCTGGGGTTACCGCTGCAGGCCGGGCGCATCGGGGTCGGGCCGACGTTCGCGGTGCCGGGCCTCGATACCGTCTGGGCGCTGGGCGATTGCGCCTGCATCACTAATGGCGCCGATGGCCAGCCAGCGCCGCCGACCGCGCAATTTGCGGTGGCCGAGGCAGGGCAGTTGGCGCGCAACCTGATCGCCGTCGCCAATGGCCGGGCGGCGGGCCCGTTCATGTACCGGCCGCGCGGTGCGATGGCGGCCACGGGGCACCTTGCCGGGGTCGCCGAAATCTTCGGGCTGCGGTTTTCCGGGTTGATCGCCTGGATGACCTGGCGCGGCTATTACCTGCTGTTGATGCCGACCATCGGCCGCAAGCTGCGCATCTTTGTCGAATGGACCTGGGGCATGTTCTTTGCCCCCGACATCACCCACATCCATTTCACCCGCAGCGGCGGCGCGAGCGGCGCGCCGATGGTGGTGGCGCGGCGGCCCGCCGAGGGGGAAGCTGACTAGGCGCCCACCTTCTGCGCCTGTTCCCAGGCGAGGTCGGCGAGCAGTTCGACGCCTTCGGCCGATTTCTTGGCATGGGCGCTTGCTGCCGTGCCGCGGATGACGCGGCCGCGGATGCCATGGATGATGCCGGCCAGCCGGAACATGTTGTAGGCGACGTAGAAATCCAGATTAGCGATGCCGTCGCGGCCGGTGCGCTTGCAATAGGCGTCGACATATTCGGCCTCGGTCGGGATGCCGAGCGCCTTCAGATCATTGCCGACAAGGCCCGTCGTGGTCGTCGGCGGCATCCGGTACATCATCAGGTGGTAGCTGAAATCGGCGAGCGGATGGCCGAGCGTCGACAATTCCCAATCGAGCACGGCGACAACCTTGGGCTCGGTCGGGTGGAAGATCATGTTGTCGCAGCGGTAATCGCCATGGACGACGCTGGTTTCATCGCCGGGCGGAATATGGTCCGGCAACCATTCGACGAGCTTGTCCATCGATGGCACCCGGCCGGCGTCGGTATCCTCCAGATACTGCCGCGACCAGCGGCCGATCTGGCGGGCGAAATAATTGCCGGGCTTGCCGAAATCCTGCAGCCCGGCCTTTTCGATATCGACCATGTGCAGATCGGCGATAGTCTTGTTCATGGCGTCGAAATACAGCGCGCGTTCGTCCCGGTGGATGGTCGGGAAGGTCGCGTCCCAGATCACCCGGCCATCGACGCAATCCATCACATAGAACCAGGTGCCGATGACCGATTCATCCTTGCACAGCCCAAAGGTGCGCGGCGCCGGAAAGCCCTGCCCGTGCAGCGCCGTGATGACGCGATATTCGCGATCCACGGCATGGGCGGATGGCAGCAGGATGCCGGGCGGCTTGCGGCGCAGCACATAATTCTGGTGCGGCGTGATCAGCTTGTAGGTCGGGTTGGACTGGCCGCCCTTGAACTGCTCGACGGTCAACGGCCCGGCAAAGCCTTCGACATTTTCCGCCATCCAGGCGTGCAGCCTGGCCTTGTCGATTTCCTGGCCTTCCCGGATGTCACCGGTTCCGGAAAACTGTTCCTGGCGTTCGCTCATCTGCACTGGCTGTTCCCCATGCACCGTCCGCGCGGTGTTTCTTATCTCGCTTAACCGGCAGCCTTGGCGATGTCGCGCCGGTAAAAGCTGCCGTGGCAGTTGATCCGCCGGATACCAGCATAGGCCACGGCGCGGGCTTCGCCACTATCGGTTCCAAGGGCTGCCACCGAAAGCGCGCGGCCACCCGTGGTCACGAAAGCGCCGGCATTGTTGCGCCGCGTGCCGGCGTGGAACACCTGTGCGCCCAGCGTTTCGGCCGCCTCAAGCCCCGAAACGATGTTGCCGCCGCGCGGCCGCGCCGGATAGCCGCGCGTTGCCAGCACGACCACCACCGCCGATTCGGCCGACCAGGATGCCGCCGCCTCGTGCTGCCGGCCTTCTGCGCTGGCCAGCAAGAGTTCGGCGAGATCACCTTCGAACCGCATCATCAGCGCCTGCGCTTCAGGGTCGCCGAGCCGGACATTATATTCGATCAGCTTTGGCCCGGTGCGGGTCAGCATCAGCCCGGCGTATAGAAAGCCGGTGAACGGTGTCCCTTGCGCCGCCATTGCAGCCAAGGTGGGCCGGATGATTTCGGCCACCGCGCGGTCGCGCATGTCGTCGGACAGCGTCGGCGCCGGTGATACCGCGCCCATGCCGCCGGTATTGGCGCCAGTGTCGCCATCGCCGGCCCGCTTGAAATCCTGCGCCGATGGCCAGATCGACACGGTCTTGCCGTCGGTCAGCACGAACAGGCTCGCCTCCGGGCCTTCGAGGCATTCCTCGATGACCACCGGGCCGTCGATATCGGCGAGCGCCGCCAACCCTTCCTCATTGCTTTGCGCCACCGTCACGCCCTTGCCGGACGCCAGCCCATCGGCCTTGACGACCACCGGCAACGGATGCACCGCGACATAATGATGGGCATCGGCGGCGCTGGCAAAGCTGCGATAGCCGGCGGTGGGAATGCCGGCAGCGCGCGCCAGATCCTTGGTGAAGCTTTTCGATCCCTCCAGCCGGGCCGCCGCCGCCGTTGGCCCCAGCGCGGCGATGCCGGCGGCGCGCAACGCATCGACGACACCCGCGACCAACGGACCCTCCGGCCCTACGACGACCAACCGGAAGCCATGGGCGCGGGCGTATTCCGTAACGGCAGCCGGGTCGGTGATCGCGAGGTCAACGCATTCGGCAACCGCAGCGATACCGGCATTGCCCGGCGCGCAGACCAGCCGGGCGACCCGTGGCGACTGCCGCAGCTTCCAGCAAAGGGCGTGCTCACGACCGCCACCGCCCAGTACCAGAACGTCCATGCATATTCCTTGTCAGGCCCGGGCCGCGCCAAGCGGCGACCTTGGCGCCAGTGTTCTAGCGCGGGGGTCCGGTCGATAAAAGGCCGAAGGCGGCTTTTCCCGCCGCAGTGACAATAAACATCGGCGCAGGCGGGCTTTATGCATCGGCGCGGACGCGCTAGACGGTGGCCGTGGATACCCCCCTGGCCAACACGCCCGAATATTCGGTGAGCGAACTCGCTTTTGCGCTGAAGCGCACGGTGGAGGATCAATATGGCCATGTGCGGGTGCGCGGCGAGATTTCCGGGCTGAAGCGCGCCGCATCGGGCCATGTCTATCTGGCGTTGAAGGATGCCGATGCGGTTATCGATGGCGTGATGTGGAAGGGCCTTGCCGCCCAGCTCAACTTTCGTCCTGAAGACGGGCTGGAGGTGATCGTCACCGGCAAGCTGACGACTTACCCCGGCCGTTCGAAATACCAGATCATCGTCGAGCGCATGGAGCCGGCCGGTGTCGGCGCGCTGCTGGCACAGATCGAGGCGCGGCGGTTGAAGCTGGCGGCCGAGGGGCTGTTCGACGCGTCCCGCAAGCGCGCCTTGCCTTATATACCGCGCGTGATCGGCGTCATCACATCACCGACCGGCGCCGTTATCCGGGACATCCTGCACCGGCTGGCCGACCGGTTCCCCCGCCATGTGCTGGTCTGGCCGGTGGTGGTGCAGGGCGAAGCCGCGGCGGCGCAGGTGGCGCGCGCCATCAACGGCTTCAATGCCATCCCGGCCGGCGGCGCCATCCCGGTGCCCGATCTGCTGATCGTGGCGCGCGGCGGTGGCTCCATCGAGGATCTTGCCGCCTTCAACGAGGAAATCGTCGTCCGCGCCGTCGCCAACAGCCGGATCCCGGTGATCAGCGCCGTCGGCCATGAAACCGATACCACGCTGGTTGATTTCGCTGCCGACTGGCGCGCCCCCACCCCGACCGCCGCCGCCGAACGCGCCGTGCCGGTGCTTGCCGAACTGCGCGCCGCGCTCGCCATGCAAGGCGCCCGGCTGGATCGCGGCATGGCGCGGCTGGTGGCACAGCGCCGCGAACGCAGCGACGCGGTCGCCGCCCGGCTGCCGCCACCCCGCGCGTTGCTGGCCCTGCCGGCCCAGCGCGCCGATGAATTGTTCGATCGCCTGCCCCGCGGGCTGAAGGCCAGCGCCAGCATCTGGAGCGGCCGCCTTGGCCGTGCCGGTGCGGCGTTGCGACCCGCGTTGATCGCGGGCCGGCGCGACCGCGCCGCCGCCCTGTTCGCCAGCGCCGCCACCGGACTCGATCGCGGGGCGCGCGGGGTCACTGCCCGTGAATCCGCCCGGCTCGATGCCCGCGCCACGCGGCTGCGCCCCCACCTGGTCGTCAACATCGCCGCCCGCGCCCGGGCGCAGCTTGGCCAGGCCGGCCGCCTGCTCGGCTCGCTTGGCCCCGAACAGGTGCTGGCGCGCGGCTATGCGCTGGTGCTGTCGCCAACGGGCGCTTTGGTGCCCAGCGCTGCGGCTGCCGCCGATCAGACGCGCCTGACCATCCGTTTTGCCGATGGCGAACTGAGGGTTCAACCCGATACGGCGGCACCCGACGGCGGCCCGGCGCCGCCAATCGCCCGACAGGGCACCCCGGCCAGGCCTGTCGCCGCAAAAGCCATAGCCAATCAAGGAAGGCTGTTCTGACATGCTCGACACACTCGGACGACCGGCGCGCCTGCGCTACCTATCCGGTTCCTACCACGTGCTCAGCCCGGGTGAATTCGTCACCTGCGCCGTCACCGGCAAGCGCATCGCCCTGCCCGCGCTGCGCTATTGGAGCCATGAATTGCAGGAAGCCTATGCCGATGCCACCGCCGCGACGGCGCGCTATCAGGAGATGAAGGAAAAAGGCAAGCTTTGAGCCCGTTGCTCGCCCTGATGGCTGTGCCGGCATTGATCGCAGGCGCGCCTGTCGTCACAGCCACGCCTGTCGTCACAGCCACACCTGTCGTCACCGCCACGGATGGCCTCGCGTTGGCCGGCACCGCGCAGCAGGGCGGCATCGTTCGCGGCCGCCTGCCGCCCGCCGCTTCGGGCCTGACGCTCGACGGCAAGCCAGTAGCGACCACCGCCGATGGCGGCTTCCTCATCGGCTTTGGCCGCGATGCCCCCGCCGCCGCCGTGCTGGCGTGGACCGTAAATAGCGCCCCGGCCAGTCGCGCGCTAGCCGTCGCGCCCCGGCAATGGGATATCCAGTCCCTGCCCAGCCTGCCGCCGCACCCGGTCCCCGATGCCGAATTCGAGGCCCGCCGCCCCGGCGAAGTCGCGCAAATCACCGCCGCCCGGGCCGACATCAGCAGCGAAACCGGCTGGCGCCAGACCTTCATCGCCCCGGCACAGGGGCGCACAAGCGGCGTTTACGGGTCGCAGCGCATCCTGTCGGGCACCCCGATGGCCCCCCATGCTGGGCTCGATATCGCCGCCGCCGCCGGTTCGACGGTCATCGCCCCCGCCGCCGGCATCGTGCGGCTGGCGAGCGGACCGTTCACGCTCGAAGGCAATCTGGTCATGATCGACCATGGCCTGGGGCTGGTGTCCGCCTTCCTGCATCTGTCGCGCATCGATGTGAAGCCCGGCGACCATGTCGAACAGGGCCAGCCCATCGGTACCGTTGGCGCCACCGGCCGCGCCACCGGGCCGCACCTGCATTGGGGCGTCACCTGGACCGATGTGCGGATCGATCCAGCCGCGCTGCTCGCCCCCTTCACGAAAGCCCTGCCCCATGGCCGATGATCCCGGCGCGCTGAATTCCGCCGGCCTGCGCGCGCTTGGCGCCGGGGATGCCGCCAGCGCCGCCGCCTTGTTGCGCCGCGCCGTTGCCGCCGACAGCGGGGCGGCGCTGCTCTGGTACAATCTCGCCACCGCGTTGAGCGCGACGGGCGAGCGCGATGAAGAAGGCCGTGCCATCGACAAGGCGCTCGATCTGGAGCCCTATTTGCCCCATGCGTTGCTCGCCAAGGGCCGTTGGCACGAAACCGGCGGCGACCTGGCCATGGCGCACGACCTGTATCGCCGCCTGCTCGCCGCCACCGATCCCAACGGCCAATTCGGCCCGGGCTTTGCCATGGGGCTCAACCACGCCCGCACCGTGCTGGCCGATGCAACCGATGCGCTTGCGGCCCGGCTCGATGCGGCGCTCGCCCCGGTGCTTGCCGATATAGCCCCCGCTGACCGGCTGCGGTTCGATCATTGCGTCGATATCGGCCTTGGCCGTCGCCGGGTTTATCAGCAGCAGCCACTGGTGCTGCATTATCCCTATCTGCCCGCAGATCAGTTCTTCGCGCGCGACCATTTCCCTTGGTTCGCCCGGCTTGAGGCCGCGGCCGCCGATATCCGCGCCGAACTGCTGGCGTTGCTTGCCGCCGGCGGTGAAGGCTTTGCACCCTATGTCGCCTACCCCGCCGGCGCCCCCGTCAACCAATGGGCCGCGCTGAACCACAGCGATGCCTGGGCGGCGCGCTTCCTCAGCAAGGACGGTGAGCCTCAGCCGGAAATCCGCGCCAGTTGCCCAAAGACCGCGGCGGTGATCGACAAACTGCCGCTGTTCGATTGTCCCGGCCGCGGCCCGGTCGCGTTCTTTTCCCTGCTGAAGCCGCATACGCGCATCCCCCCGCACACCGGCGCCTCCAATATCCGGGCCACTGTGCACCTGCCGCTGATCGTTCCGCCGGGCTGTGGCTTTCGGGTTGGCAACGAAACGCGGCCCTGGATCGAAGGCGAGGCCTTTGCGTTCGACGATACCATCGAGCACGAAGCCTGGAACGACAGCGACCAGCTGCGCGCTGTCCTGATCGTCGATTGCTGGAATCCGCACCTCACCAGCATGGAGCGCGACCTGCTGCGCCGATATTCCGCGGCACTTGGCACGACGGACCCGTTGCAGCGGTTTGATCCCCGCTAGCCCCTGCGACAGATTCACGCCGCAAATCGGCACCGCCACCCTGTTGCCGTGCTGCAACACTGGACCAACGTAATCATGTTGCGCGCCGCCTTATGCTTTACAGCGGTGTGTCGGTTGGCAGACAACGCGCCCAAGCCATAAGGGCTGAAGCGGTGCGCTGCTGAGGGGCAGGGGCATTCGAGGCGTTTGAACGGATCTGCCAATCAAGGCAGGCCAGTCGGCGATTCGAATCATCGCGCAACATTTTTATGTAAAGGATCTCTCTGTGATCGCTGCGAAGACCTCGCTCAACCGGGCAGCCCTGAAGGGCGGCGCCGCCACCTTCGTTCTGGCATTGCTGGCAACGCCGCTCGCCGTTTCGGCGCAGACGACGGCCGCCGCTGCCGCCAACGAAGATGCCGCCATCATCGTCACCGGCTCGCTGATCAAGAACCCGAACTTGGTTTCGGCTGCACCGGTCAACGTCACCACCGCCGACACGATCGCGCTGAAGGCGTCGAACGTCGCCGAAGAAGTGCTGCGTGACATTCCCGGCATCGTCCCGAGCATCGGTTCGGCCGTCAACAACGGCAACGGCGGCGCTTCCTACGTCGATCTTCGTGGTATCGGTTCGAACCGCAACATCGTCCTTCTGGATGGCAACCGCATCGTTCCGTCGGGCCTCGTCGGCCGCGTCGATTTGAACAACATCCCGCTGGCACTCGTGCAGCGCGTCGACACCCAGACCGGCGCCGCCGTGACCACCTATGGTGCCGACGCCATCTCGGGCGTTGTCAACTTCGTCACCAAACAGGATTTCTCGGGCGTCGATCTGTCGCTCGGCACCTCGCTCACCGAAAAGGGCGACGGCGCCACCTATCGTGCCGATCTGACCGTTGGCGGCAACTTTGATGATGGCAAGGGCAACGCGGTCCTGTCGATCGGTTACCAGAATGCCGACCCCGTCTATCAGGGTGCACGCGACTTCTCGACCAACAACATCTCGTCCTTCACCGGCGGCGCCGGCGGTTCGGGCACGGCCATCCCGGCACGCTTCTCGGGCATCCGCCCCTGGGACACGACCACCGGCGCGCCTAGCACCGTCGCTGCTCGCCCCAACGCAACGCTGCAGTATGATCCGGCGCTGGGCTATGCCCGCCCGCTTTATGCACCGTTCAACTTCAACCCGTACAACATCTTCCAGACGCCGTTTAAGCGTTTCAACATCTTCGCCACCGCCAAGTATGACGTCAGCGACGCGCTGACCTTCTACACCCGCGGCCTGTTCTCGAAGAACACCGTCAACACCATCATCGCGCCGTCGGGCTCATTCGGTTCGTCGGTCACGATCAACCTGAACAACCCGCTGTTGCAGAAGTATCCTGGCCTGATCCAGCAGTTCTGCGCCGCCAACATCGGCACGCCGACCAACTACATCGCGCGCTACACCCCGGCCGAATGCCAGGCAGCGCGCACGGCGACCGGCACCAGCGATCCCAACTATCGCACCTTCACCGGCAACCTTTCGCGTCGCACGACCGAAGTCGGTCCGCGCGTCAGCGAATACACCACCACGGTGTTCGATTATCGCGCCGGCCTGAAGGGCAAGATTACCGATGCGATCGATTTCGACGTGTCGGGCAGCTATGGTGAATCCGAAAATCGCCAGGTGCTGAAGGGCTATGTGCTGACCTCCAAGGTCCGCAACTCGCTGCTGATCAACCCGAACGGCAGCTGCATCTCGACCGACGCGGGCTGCCTCGGCATCGATTTCTTCGGCCCAGCAGGCTCGATCACGCCCGCTGGCGCCCAGTACATCACTGGCGAAAGCAGCACGGTCACCAAAGCAACGCTCGCCCAGGTTCGCGGCATCATCTCGGGTGACGCCGGCTTTGCCCTGCCTTGGGCCACCGATCAGGTCGGTTTCGCTATCGGTGCCGAATATCGCGACTATTTCGCTTCGCAGCGTTCGGATTCGCTTGCCAAGCAGGCCGGTGAACTGGGCGGTGCTGGTGGCGCAGCGCCGGACATCACCGGCGGCTTCGACGTCAAGGAAATCTATGGCGAGTTGATCGCTCCGATTGTCCAGGACAAGCCGTTCTTCGAAAACCTGACCCTGCAGGCGGGTGCACGTTATTCGGGCTACAGCGTCCACGCGCCGACCAACCCGCGCTACAATACCTTTACCTGGAAGGCTGGCGCCACTTGGGAAGTGGTGCAGGGCTTCAAGCTGCGCGGTAACTACTCAAAGGCCGTGCGTGCACCGAACATCAACGAACTGTTCGCGCCAACCAACACCGGCCTGACCAACCTCGGCGTCGATCCCTGCGCTGGCGCAGCGCCGACGACGAACGCCAACCTGCGCGCGGTCTGTCTCGCCCAGGGCGCCCCTGCGACCAGCATCGGTGCCATCACCAACCCGACCGCTGGTCAGGCCAACGCCACGTCGGGCGGCAACCTGAACCTGAAGCCGGAAACTGCCAAGACCTGGACGGTCGGCACGGTGTTGCAGCCGACCTTCGCGCCCGGCCTGTCGATCACCGTCGATTATTACAACATCAAGGTGACCAACGCGATCACGACGCCGCTGCCCGGTGATGCGGTCAACGCCTGCTTCGGTAATCTGACCGCGGCCAGCGCCACCGACGTCAACTGCACGATCATCCGTCGGAACCCGTCGACCGGCGGCCTTGATGGCGACCCTGCAACCACCGGTGGTCTGTTCCTCGCCAACTCGAACTCCGGCACGATCAAGACGAACGGTATCGACCTTATCGCCAACTATTCGCGCGATATCGGCTTTGCCAAGCTCGGCCTGCAGGGCAACTTCAACTACACCTTCTCGCAGAAGTTCCAGGCTGCGCCCGGCGGTCTCGATCGTGAGTGCATCGGCTACTACTCGCCGAACTGCTCGTTCACGGGTTCGCTGCAGCCGAAGATCCAGACCTCGCTGCGTACCAGCTTGGCCTTTGATGAATTCGACGTGTCGTTCAACTGGCGCCACATCGACGGCTTCCAGCAGGAACCGCAGGACGTCATCGACGAAGGCGCCTATTTCAGCAACGGCACCGTCAACTACGGCAAGATCCCGTCGAAGAACTATTTCGACTTCACGGGCCGTGTGAACATCGTCGAAAACGTCACGATCATCCTGTCGGTCAGCAACCTGCTCAACACCAAGCCACCGCTTGTTGGGTCGAACGCCGGCTCGACGAGCTTCAACAGCGGCAACACCTTCCCGTCGACCTTCGACGCGCTGGGTCGCCGTTACGCCATCCAGGTTCGCACCCGCTTCTAAGCGAGCGCAAACCCTCGAGAACGGAAAGGGCGGGTCGCAAGATCCGCCCTTTTCATTTGTACGGGATCGCTGCCGCAGCGATGAACAGCGCCATCGTTGCGCCAACCCCGGCAAACCGCTACCGCTGCCCCATGCTCCCGCTCCATGGTCTCAAGGTCATCGACCTGTCATCGGTCGTTTTCGGCCCCTATTGCGCACAATGGTTTGCGGACCTTGGCGCCGATGTCATCAAGCTGGAGGCACCCGACGGCGATTCCACCCGCCTGACCGGCCCTGGGCTTGAACCGGGCATGGCGGCGCTGTTCATCGGCTGCAACCGCGGCAAGCGCGGCCTTGTTCTCGATCTGAAGACCGCCGAAGGCCAGGCGGCGCTCGATCGCCTGCTCGAAACCGCCGATGTGCTGCTGCATTCGATCCGTCCGCAAAAGCTGAAGTCGCTTGGGCTTGATCCCGCGACACTGCTCGCCCGCCACCCGCGCCTGATTTTCGCTGGCATGCATGGTTTCGGAGAGGCTGGCCCCTATGGCGGGCTGCCGGCCTATGACGATGTCATCCAGGGTATGTCGGGCATCGCCGATTTGATGGAGAAACAGACCGGCGAGGCGCGCTATCTGCCCACCATCGTCGCCGACAAGGTATCGGGCCTGACCGCCGGCCTCGCCATTCTTGCCGCCGTCGTCCGCCGCCAGACCACCGGCAAGGGCGGCTTTGTCGAAATCCCGATGTTCGAAACCATGGTGGCGTTCAATTTCGTCGAACATTTCTATGGCCATCATTTCGATCCGCCGCTCGGGCCCTTGGGCTACCCGCGCGTCATGGCGCCGTGGCGCAAGCCGTTGCACACCAGCGACGGCAATATCTGCATGATGGCCTATACCGATGCCCATTGGCGCGGGTTCTTCAACGTTGCGGGCGCGCCCGAGCACCTTGCCGATCCGCGCTTTGCCAGCATTTCGACCCGCACCAGCCATATCGACGCCATTTATGGGTTGGCGGCGGCGCTCATCCGCACCCGCACCACCGATGAATGGATCGAGCTGCTCGAAGCGGCGCAAATCCCCTGCGCGCGGGTGATCCCGCTGGCCGATCTGGAATCCGATCCGCACCTTGTCGCCACCGGCTTTTTCACCCGTGTCGAAACACCCGCGGGACCGTTGCGTTACCCCGGCGTGCCGGTGCTGTTCGATGGCGAACGCCCGCCGGTCAACGCGCCACCACGGCTGGGCGAGCATACCAGCGCCGTGCTCGCCGAGGCCGGGTTTTCGCCTGAGGACATCGCCGCCCTGCTCGCCAGCCGCGCGGCGCGCGAAGGCTGAACCCGGTTTACCGGACGGCAACCAAGCCGCTGCCGTGCGACGGCGGTGCCCGTTGGCGGGCGATGCGCAACCGCGCTACAACCACCATCCATATTCTCGCGGAGTGACCATGCGCCTTTCGATCCTTGCCGCCCTGTTGTTGGCCACCCCGCTGGCGGCACCCGCAGCCCTTGTGCCCCCGGCGATGGCCACCACGATTCCTGCCCCCGTCCCGGTCAGCGCGTTGGTCAAGGCGGTCGATATTCCGCACAGCGATTTCATGTTGAAAAACGGCCTTCGGGTGATCGTGCATACCGATCGCAAAGCACCAATTGTTGCAGTAAGTGTCTGGTATCACATTGGTTCAAAGGATGAGCCGAACAGCAAGACGGGCTTTGCCCACCTGTTCGAACATCTGATGTTCTATGGCAGTGAGAACAATGACGCGGTGTTTTTCAAGAAGCTGGAGGATGTCGGCGCGACCGATTCCAACGGCACGACCTGGTTCGACCGCACCAATTATTTCGAAAATGTTCCGACCCCGGCGCTGCCGCTGGCGTTGTTCCTTGAATCGGACCGCATGGGCCATTTGCTCGGCGCGGTCACCCAGGCCAAGCTCGATGCGCAGCGCGCCGTCGTCCAGAACGAAAAGCGCGAGGGTGACAACAACCCGCTCGGCCTGACAGAATATGCCAAGCTGGCAGCGATGTTTCCGGCCGGGCACCCCTATCACCATTCGACCATCGGCAGCATGGCCGATCTGGACGCCGCCAGCCTGGACGATGTGCGCGGCTGGTTCCGCGCCAATTATGGGCCAAACAATGCGGTGATCGTGCTGGCCGGCGATATCGATGCGGCGACAGCAAAACCGCTGATGGAGAAATATTTCGGCGATATCCCCGCCGGCCCGCCGATCAAGCGCTATGCCGCGCCGGTGCCGGTGTGGGCAACGACGCGCCGGGAAACGCTTTACGACCAGATTCCGACCCCGCAGATCAGCCGCAACTGGGTCGTGCCGGGCCGCATCGACGCCGCGCAGCCGCTTGTCGATACCGCCGTCGCCATCCTGGCCGGCGGCAATTCATCGCGACTTTACAATGATCTGGTGCGCGACAAGAAGCTGGCGGTTGCCGTTGGCGGCGGCGTCCAAGCGTTTGAAAAAGTTTCCATGGCCGAAATCGACGTCACCGTCGCGCCGGGAGTCGATCCCGCCAAGGTGGAGGCGCGCATCGACGAAGTGATGGCACAGTTCCTGAAGGACGGCCCCACCGCCGATGAGGTCGGCCGCATCGCCACGCGCGCCGTATCGGGCACCATCCGCGGCCTGGAAGCCGTGGGCGGCTTTGGCGGCAAGGCCGTCACGCTGGCCGAAGGCGCGGTTTATGCGGGCGACGCCGATTTCTACAAAAAGGAGCTGGCAGCCTATGCCGATGCCACCCCGGCAACGGTGGCCGCGGCGGCGCGCACCTGGCTTTCACGCGGCGATTATCGCCAGACCGTGATGCCAGGGCCGCGACCGGCGGCCGAGGAATCGACGGCGGTGGTGGCAAAACCTGTCGCCGCCACGCCGGTCAGGATTGCCAAGCGGCCGCCGGAGCCCAAGGTCGGCCTGTCGCCGGTTCTGGCCGTTGCCAGCATCGAGCGCGCGACGCTGCTCAATGGCTTGAAGGTCGAGCTTGCCCGCCGCGATACCGTGCCGCTGGTGCGCATGACCCTGTCGTTCGATGCCGGTCAGGGTGCCGATGATCGCGCCAAGCCGGGTCTGGAAGGGCTGACGCTCAACCTGCTTGACGAAGGCGCCGCCGGCCTGACCGGGCCGCAGATCACCGAGGCGCGCGAACGGCTGGGCGCCGGCATTGCCACCGGGATCAGTTCGGATCGCACCCGTATTTCGCTGGATGCGCTGAAGCCCAATCTTGCGGCGTCGCTGGCGCTGTTCGCCGATATTGTGCGGCGGCCGGATTTTGCCCCCGCCGATCTTGAACGGGTGCGCGGGCAGACGCTGGCCGGCATCGCGCAGGAAGAAGCCGACCCCGGCAGCATCACCCGCCGGCTGCTGCCGGTCATCCTTTATGGCAAGGACCATCCCTATGGCGTGCCATCGACCAACAGCGGCACGGTGGACGGCGTGAAGGCGGTAAGCCGCGACGATCTGGTCGGCTGGCAAAAGCGCTGGCTGCGGCCCGACAATGCGACGCTGTTCGTCGTTGGTGATGTCACCATGGCAGAATTGAAGCCGGCGCTGGAGGCCAGCCTGGGCGATTGGCGTCCGGATTCGGCCACGCCCGTTGGCACAAAGGCCTTTCCGCCGGTGCCAGTGCCCAAAGGTGCGCGCATCATCTTTGTGGATCGCCCCGGCAGCCCGCAAAGCTATATCCGCGGCGGCGTCGTGTTGCCGGTAAAGGGCAGCGATGATGCCATCGCCCTGCGCGCCGCCAACGACATATTGGGCGGGCTGTCCACATCCCGGCTGAACACCGATATCCGCGAGGAAAAGGGCTGGGCCTATGGTGTCGGATCCGGTTTCAACGATGCCAGCGACCAGATTTATGCGTTGATCGTCGCGCCGGTGCAATCCGACAAGACCGGCGAATCGATCGCCGCGATGATCGCCGATGTGAAGGCGTTGACCGGCAACAAGCCGATTTCCGACGCCGAGCGGGACAAGGCAGTCAACAACAGCGTGCGATCTCTGCCCGGCGATTTCGAAAGCGGTGCGGCGCTGCTTGGTGCGATCGAACGCAACGCCATCTACAAGCGCGGCGATGATTATTACGGCAAGCTGGTGCCGCGCATGCAGGCGCTGACCACGGCGCAGTTGAACGAGGCGGCGCGGCTGCTGTCGACCGACAATTTCACCTGGATCGTCGTTGGCGACCGCAAAACCGTTGAGCCGCAGCTCGCCAAGCTGGGTATTCCGGTCGAATATCGATGAGCTGGCAGCGGCGCCAGCGCGGTGCCGGCAACCGTCACGCGGGCGGTTGCGGTTCCGCGCTGGCGCCTGCGCCCATGGCGACGGCGCGGGCGAACACCAGCAACGTCAGCAGGCTGAAACCCATCGCCAGCACGAATGGCGCACCGGGCAGGTAGATCGGCGCGGCGGCGCCAGAGAAATAGGCGAAGCTGCCGGTCATCAGCGGCGGGCCGAAGATGGCGCTAAGACTCTGGATGCTGGAGACGGCGCCCTGCAGTTCGCCCTGTTCCGATGGCGGCACTTCGGATGACATCATCCCCTGCAGGGACGGGAACACCAGCCCCTGCAGCATCGAAACCACGATGCCGACATACATCATCCAGCCGACGCTCGACCCTGCGTAGATGGCATAGCCGACCACGGCGGAAACACCGCCCATGACGACGATGCGCCTTGGCCCGAAGGCCGGGATGAGCTTGCGTGACAAAACACCCTGCACCAGCGCCCCGGTCACGCCCACGGCGGCAAGGCTCCAGCCGACCTGGCCAGGCGTCCATTGGAAGCGTTCCAGCGTGAAATAATTCCAGGTGGCGTAAAGCGATTGATAGCCCATCGTCCACAAGAACACCGTCGCCGCCAGCACCAGCACGCGCGGGTGGGCGGCACGCAGCCGCATCAAGGCACCTGCCGGGTTAGCCCGTCGCCATTGAAAGGCCCGGCGGTTTTCGGGCGCCAGGCTTTCGGGCAGCACGAACCAGCCATAGGCGACATTCGAGAATGCGAGGCCCGCCGCCAGCATGAACGGCAACCGGTCGCCATATTGGGCGACAATGCCGCCCAGCGCCGGGCCGATGATGAAGCCAAAGCCGAACGCCATGCCGATCACCCCGAAATTCGGCCCGCGCCGTTCTGGCGGCGAAATATCGGCGATATAGGCATAAGCGGTCGGGAAGGAGGCACCGGTGATGCCCGCCACCATGCGCGCCGCGATCAACCAGGCCAGAGTCGGCGCAAACGCCATCGCCAGATAATCACAGCCAAAGGCCGTCAGGCTGGCCAGCAACACCGGGCGACGGCCAAAACGGTCCGACAGTCCGCCGATCACCGGGCCGCAGATGAATTGGGTGACGGCATAAAGGAACATGATCCAGCCGTTGATCTCGGCGGCACCGGCGAGGGGCTTGCCCGTCAGCTGGACGATCAGGCCGGGCAGCACCGGGATGACGACGCCAAAGCCGATGGCATCGATCAGCACTGTGACGAACAGGAACGTCAGGGCACGATTCTGGTTTGCAGGAACGGTTTTATCCATCACAACCAGGTGACATGGCCCATCTTGCGGCCCGGCTTGACCGCGCTTTTGCCATAGAGGTGCAGATGCGCGCGGCGGTCGGCGAGCAGGTTGATCCAATCATGGACGTCATCGCCCAACAGGTTCTTCATCAGGATTTCTGGCGCGGTCAGCTCTGTTGATCCCAATGGCAAGCCGCACACCGCCCGCACATGGTTTTCGAATTGCGATGCCCGCGATCCTTCGATCGTCCAGTGCGCGGAATTGTGCACGCGCGGCGCCATTTCGTTGAAGCACGGCCCCTGCTCCGTTGCGAAGAATTCCAGCGTCAACACCCCGACATGGCCGAGTTTTTCGGCCACCGCGATGGCCAGCCGCGTCGCTTCATCGGCCTGCGCCATGACTTCGGGCGGGGCCGGTACCCGGCTGGTATCGAGGATGCCGCCAGCATGGATATTGTGCGGCACCGGCCAGGTGACGATTTCCCCATCCTGCCCGCGCGCCAGAACCACCGAAAATTCATGATCGAACGCCACAAAGGCTTCCAGAATTGCCGCCTGCCCCGCAAGCGCTGCCCAGGCCGCGTCGGCATCGCCTGGCACCATGATCCGCGCCTGCCCCTTGCCATCATAGCCCATGCGCCGGGTTTTCAGCAGGCACGGCGTGCCGATTTCGGCGATCGCGGCATCCAGTTCCGCGCGGCTGTCGACGGCGCGATAGGCGGCGGGCCGCCCGCCGAGCGCCTCGACGAACTGTTTTTCGGCAAGCCGGTCCTGCGCGACCGCAAGGCTGGCGGAGCCGGGATGCACCGGCACCAGCGCCGCCAGATGTTCGATGGCCGAGGTATCGATATTTTCGAACTCATACGTCACCACATCGACGCTGGCGGCAAACCGGTCGAGCGCGGCGCGATCGCCATATTCGGCGCGGGTGACATCCGCCGCGACATCGCCGGCCGGCAATTCGGCTTCTGGTGCCAGCACATGGACGCGATAGCCCATGCTGGCGGCGGCAAGCGCCAGCATGCGGCCAAGCTGCCCGCCGCCAAGGACGCCGATTGTGGAACCTGGTTCGATCATCGGGAAAGCTTTGCTGCGAAACCTGTCAATGGGGTATCCGTCACTGTGGCAATCGTCACTGTGGCAATCGTCACGCAGACAATTGTCACTGGGGCGTATCGGCGACGGCGTCGGTCTGCGCCTGCCGCCATGCCGCCAGCCGCGCCGCCAGCGCCGGATCGCCCAGCGCCAATATGGCGGCGGCGAGCAGCGCAGCATTGATCGCGCCCGGCTTGCCGATGGCCAGCGTGCCGACCGGAATGCCGCCCGGCATCTGGACGATGGACAACAGGCTGTCCATGCCGCTCAATGCCTTTGATTCAACCGGCACGCCGAGCACCGGCAGCGCCGTCATCGCCGCCGCCATGCCCGGCAGATGCGCCGCGCCGCCAGCACCGGCAATGATGACCTGCAGGCCACGCCCGGCAGCGGACGTGGCATAGTCCACCAGCCGCTGCGGTGTGCGGTGCGCGCTGACCACGCGGGTTTCATGGGGGACGCCCAATGTGTCGAGCGTTTCGGCGGCATGGCACATCGTCGCCCAATCGGACGTTGAACCCATGATGATGCCGACAACAGGTGCGTGCAAGCCGTGGCCCCCAAGATCAGAAACGGATCAGGAAGCGCCAGACCTTAGGCAAGGCAGCAATCTTCGGCAAGCGGCACTGGCAATCGACATTCGTGACCCATGGCGCCATCGAGTCAGAATGTGCCCGAAACGCTGAAAACCACCCGGCTGCCGGCGATTGTCCCGCCCGTTACCCTGTCGGCGAAACCGGGCTGCAAGCGCCGGTAATCCGGCGACCCCGATGCAATGCTGGTATCGACATAGGCAATCCCCACGGTCAGATGCCCGAGCACGACATCGCCGCCGACCAGCCAATCGAGGTAATCGCCGGTCGGCGCGAGGCTGGTGCCGTTGGGGCCAAGCCCCGGATTGCCGCGCGACCAGCCGAGATGCGCCTTTACCGTTACCGGTGTGCGCGGGATGCCGGCGGATGCATCGCCGCGCAGATAGAGATTGTCACCGCTGGCGCCGATTCGGCTCTGCGGGGTTGCGTACCAGTTGCCCAGCGCCTGTTGCGGCGGCGCATAGGCGATGCCCGCCAGCACGAACAGCGGCCCGATGGTGCGGTTCACACTGGCGGAAAGCTCGCCGAAACTCGTCCTGCTGACGCCGCCGGGATAGACATACCAGGTCAGCCCGGCGTCAAGCCCATAGTCACCCAGCGTCGTGCGATAGCCGCCGATGGCATCGAGCTCGATACCCGGGCCGCCGAAACTGCCCCAGCCGGCAAGCGTTGAGGCAAATACCCCGGCATAAAATCCCGAGCGATGGCGCAGGCTGATGTTGGCCTGAACAGCGACGCCATTATCCGATTGCGACACGCCGCGCAGGCGATAATCGCTGGTCAGGGTCACAGCGCCCGACAGGTCAAGCGTCGGCGAAACGTCGATCGCCAGGGCGGGTGCGGCGATAGCGGCCCCGCACAACAGGGTGGCCGCGCACAGGGCGAGAACGGAAAGGCGCATCATTCGGTTTCCTGGATTCCGTTCCGTGACCCGAACGGCCGATGTCGGGCGTCCGCAACCATCGATCAATCGATCAGCAGCGAAACCTGTTTTTCAACGATGGCGCGCGCGGTTTCCAGCGGCAGCTGCTGTTCGACCCGCAACCGCTGCCAGGTATCAAGGCTCATCAACAGGTCGAGCACTTCGAAAATCATCGGATCGGCCGCCATCGCCGCCGGCAGCACGGCGCGCAGACGGTGGCGCAGCATCTGCAATGTCGCATGGTGGCCGGCCTGGATGGTCACCGATTCATGGCGGTGCACATCGGCGGCCCGCTTGAACGGTAGCATCCGCTCATAAACTGTCAGGCGCCGGTCAAGCGCCTCGGCAAGCTGTTCGCGCCAATCATTGCTGCTGAAGGGCGCAAGCGAGGCCAGATAGCCCTGTGCCACGCGCGCCACCATTTCGGCATACAAGCTTTCCATATCCTTGAAATGCCGGAACACGCTGCGCAGACCGACTTCGGCGCGCACGGCGACGTCCTCAGCGCTCGGCGTCAGTGCGCCGCCTTCGACCAGCGACAGCATCGCCGCGACAATACGATCCCGGCTGGCCTGCGACCGGCGGTGACGCCCATCGGTGAGCTGTACGCCTTGCGGCGCGGGCAAATTAGCAGACATGACAAGCAACTTATCGTGCATGTTTAGTTTGACCAATAGATATATTCTTCGCCCTTTACTGGCGTTGTGCCCAGCGACCGATCGAGCGCGATCGGCGCCCGCACCAGCGACCCCCAGGCCGGCGCCCGCTGTTCGGCATCGTGTGTCGCAAGCTTTGCCAGCAATTGCGCAACCACCGCCGGGTTGGCGGCGGCAACATCGTGCCGTTCGGTCGGATCGGCCTTCATGTCGTACAGCACATCCTTGCGCGGCAGGTCGAGCGCCTGCAATTTCCAGCTACCATCGAGCACGACGCGATAGGCGCCGCTGCGCCAGAAAAGGGCCTGGTGCGGCACGCCCGCCTTGCTGCCGTTGACATAGGGCAGCACGTCGACACCATCGATGGCGCGATCGGCGGGCAAGGGCGCGCCGGCGGCGGCAGAGGCCGTGGCGAAAATGTCGAAATGGCTGATCGGCGGCTGGAAACTCGTTCCCGGCGCGATCTGGCCGGGCCAGCGCATCATGAACGGCACATGGGTGCCGCCTTCGTAGAATGTCGCCTTCCAGCCGCGGTAAGGCTTGTTGATGTCGGGCAGGCCGATGTAGTGCGCGCCGCCATTGTCCGATGAAAAGATCACCAGCGTATTGTCGTCCAGCCCCTGCGCCTTCAATTCGGCCATGACCCGGCCGACGCCGCGATCAACGGCGCGGATCATCGCCGCATAGACGCGCAGCCGGTGGTCCTTGATCTGGGGCAGCGCATCAAAATCGGATTTCAGCGCCTGCAACGGCGTGTGCGGCGCGTTATAGGCCAGGTACATGAAGAACGGCCGGTTGCGATTGGCCCTGATCCCGGCAACGGCATTGTCGGTCAGATAATCGGTCATGTAGCGATCCGGCGCAAAACGCGGGCTGCCGTTGAATTGAACGCTGAACGGCAGATTGGCCCACAGGAACCGGTCGATCGGATCAAATGCCTGTTTTGAATTGACGACGTTCGCATCATCATCGGGCAGAAATTTCTGGGCGCCGATCATGAAGCCCAGGCTTTCATCAAAACCCTGCTGTTCCGGCCGCATGCCGGCGGCATCGCCCAGATGCCATTTGCCGAGGTGCATGGTGTGATAACCGCGCGACTTCAGCTGTTCGGCGATGGTGATTTCGCTGGCCGGCACTCCCTTTTCGCCCGGCGGGGCGGCTTTGGCCGCCGCCTGTTCGTCAAAGA
This sequence comes from Sphingomonadales bacterium, assembly GCA_038208825.1. Classification (GTDB taxonomy): domain Bacteria; phylum Pseudomonadota; class Alphaproteobacteria; order Sphingomonadales; family Sphingomonadaceae; genus Sandarakinorhabdus. Next base: position 34,910 of record JBBQYI010000023.1, read on the forward strand.
TCGCCTTATGCTCCCAATTGGTCGGGAATTCGGTGATATTGCGGGCGAACATCGCATCGGGGCGGAACAGGCTGGTCGGGAACCAGGATGGCAGTTTGGTATCGGTGGGCGTGAATTCATAGCCGAAACGCGTCGGATAACGCCCCGTCATCAGGGCCGCGCGCGATGGTGCACAGGTGGCATTGCCGGCATAGCCGTTGACGAATGTAACCCCGTCATGCCCGATCGCATCGATATTGGGGGTGGCGACGCCGCCCGCCCCGGTGCCGGTCAGGCTGATGTCGTTATAACCAAGATCGTCGGCCATGATCAGGATGATGTTCGGCGGGCGCCGGCCCGGGGCGTGCGTGACCGGCCCCTCGGCCCACTTGACCGCATGGTTAGGCGCTGTCGAACCGGCCATCCAACCTGCGGCGTGCAGCCGGATGTAATCGCGTGACGCCACGACGCCGACGACCAGCGCCGCGGTGGTGCCGAGCAGAAGTTTGGTCCAGGTCTTCATGCCATTTTCCCCAAGGCGCCGGCGGCGGCGAAGGTGCGCGCCGCCAAAGCCAGCAAGACGATCATCAGCATTTCGATGAGCATCGGCGGTGTCGCCGTCGGGGCCATGCCATCGCCGAACAGGCTGACGACCCTGCCCGTCAAGGCGAGGCCCAGCATGACGATGGGCACGGCGAGCGGCCGCGCATCGGCCCGCCAGGCGCCAACAAGCGCGAACGCCGAGGCACCGATGAAGAAGCCGGTAAAATCTGCCCGCAAGGTCGCCAGACCCTGCGTGCCGAGCGGCGCCAGGAAAAAGCCGCCGGCAAGCTTTTCCGGCACCAGCAGGAAGGCAAGTCCGATCATGGCATTGAACAGGCCGACGAGCCCCGTGACCGCGCGCATGACGGCAACCATGGTGAACTTTCCCCGATGCGGCGCCTGTGGTCTGCGCGGTTTCAACGAAACGATAACCGTTCAGCAGGGAAAAGACAATCATTCGGCATTGTTAATGCCATTTTATCGACTATGCTCGACGTAACGCCGGGAATCGGGACCAGTTGATGGGCAGGAAATTCAGGCTGGCGGCGATGCTGGCGGCCGTGGCGATCATCGCCCTGGTCGGTATCAAGCTGTTCCAGCCGCAGATCGGCATGGCGATGGCCTCGCGCTTTGCCGCCGAACGCGCCGGGCGCGATGTCACCGCCGCCTTGCCCGATGGCCTGCATGTCGTGTTGTGCGGGACGGGTTCGCCGCTGCCGGATCGAAGCCGCGCCGGGCCATGCACGCTGGTCATCGCCGGCAAGCGGCTGTTCGTCGTCGATGCCGGCGAGGGCGGCGCCCGCAACATGGCGGCGATGGGCATGCCGATGGGCCGCATTGCCGGCCTGTTCCTCACCCATTTCCATTCGGACCATATCGACGGGATCGGCCCGCTGATGCTGCTGCGCTGGACGGGCGCTTCGTCGACAAGCCCGCTCCCCATCCACGGCCCGCCCGGCGTCGAGCAGGTCGTCGCAGGCTTCAATGCCGCCTATGCGCTCGATAATGGCTATCGCGTCGCCCATCACGGCGCAAGGATCGTGCCGCCGGGTGGTGGTGGCGGCACGGCACTGCCCTTTGCCATCGGTGCAGCGCCGGTTGTCGTGCTCGATGAGGGCGGCCTGAGGGTCACCGCTTTCCCGGTGAGCCACCATCCCGTCAGCCCGGCGGTCGGCTATCGTTTCGATTACAAGGGGCGATCGGTGGTGATCAGCGGGGACACCGCGCCGTCGCCATCGCTCGTCGCCGCCGCCCGGGGTGCCGATTTGCTCGTCCATGAGGCGCTGCAACCGGCGATGGTGCGCCTGCTCACCAAAGGGCTTGTGGCGCATGGCCAGGCCAATACGGCGCAGATTACCCGCGACATCATCGGCTATCACTCGACGCCCGAACAGGCCGCCGATGCGGCGCAGGCGGCGGGGGTCAAGCGGCTGGTGCTGAACCATATCGTGCCGCCGCTGCCGACACGCTTTGTCTATCCGGCGTTTCTGGGCGACGCGGCTAACCATTTCGCCGGGCCGATTACCGTTGGCGAAGATGGCATGATATTCAGCCTGCCAGCCGGCAGCACCGCCATCACCGAAAAGGAACTTTTGTGACCAACCGCGTTCTCGCCCATACCGGCGCCCGTTACCCGATCGTTCAAGCGCCGATGGGCTGGATCGCCCGGTCGCAACTGGCCAGCGCCGTGTGCAACGCCGGCGGGCTTGGCGTCATCGAAACATCATCGGGCGAAACCGCCAATTGCCAGGCCGAAATCGTAAAGATGAAAGACCTGACGGCGGCACCGTTCGGCGTGAACCTGCCGATCCTGTTCCTGAAGGATGATGCGATCTTGCGCTTCATCTGCAACAGCGGGGTCAAGTTCGTCACCACATCAGCGGGCAGCCCGGCCAAGTTCCTGGCCCCGCTGAAGGACGCCGGCATCACCGTTTACCACGCCGTGCCCACCGTCGATGCGGCGCGGAAATGCGTCGAAGCCGGTATCGACGGGCTGGTCGTCGAAGGCGCGGAAGGCGGCGGCTTCAAGAATCCGGAGGAAGTTTCGACGCTGGTCCTGCTGCAGGCCATCCGCCGCATCACCGCTGTACCGTTGATCGCCGCCGGCGGCATTTGCGACGGCAAGGGCATGGCCGCGGCCTTTGCGCTGGGTGCCGAGGCGGTGCAGATGGGCACACGCTTTGTTTCCGCCGCCGAAAGCCCGGTGCACCATAATTACAAACAGGCGATCATCGATGCCCGCGAGACCGGCACCTATGTGCTCAACAAAAAGGCCAGCCCCTGCATCCGCGCGCTGAAGACCGAGCGCACCGCCGCCATGTACGAAACCGGCCTGATGCCGCCCGATACGTTCAAGCGCATCCTCGATCTGTATTTCGGCGGCGACATGGAAGCAGCGGTGGGCCTTGCCGGCCAGACCGCCGGGCTGATCGACGAGGTAAAGACGGCCAAGCAGATCATCGACGAAACGGTGGCGGAATTCCACACCATCTGCGGCCGCATGGGCGGCATGGCGACGGGGTTTGCCTGACTGCCCCGCAACAGGAGGCCCGATGATGACCAATCATTACACCATCTATGGCGCGCTCGGTTCGCCCTATTCGATGAAGATGCGCGCGGTGATGCGATACCGCAGGCTGCCGCATATCTGGGTGACGGGTGCCGCCGGCATGGCGCGGACGGCAGGGAGGGTGAAGGCGCCGGTCATCCCGATCATCGAATATCCGGACGGCGGTTTTCACAATGATTCAACGCCGCTGATCCATGATCTGGAATCGCGTCACGCCATGCGCAGCATCGTGCCGCCCGATCCCGCAACCGCATTTCTGGCCCATCTCATCGAGGATTTCGCCGATGAATGGCTGACCAAGGCGATGTTCGGCTATCGCTGGCTGGCGAATATAGATCAAATCCAGATGAGCCGCTGGCTGGCCTTTGACCAGATGCAGGGCGGCGGCATCGAACGATCGCAGGCGGCCGCCGAACAGTTCCGCGCCCGGCAGGTCGGTCGCATGGCCATCGTGGGTTGCACGCCGGAAAACTTCCCGTTGATCGCAGCCTCCACCCGCACCGTGCTGGCGGCGCTGGAGACCCATGTCGCCAACCGTTTCTGCCTGTTCGGCAGCCGCCCCAGCCTCGCCGAATTCGGGCTGTTCGGCCAGATATCGCAACTCGGCGTCGATCCCACACCCGAAGCCATGCTGCGCGCCGATTTCCCCTATGTGCTGCGCTGGCTGCTGCATGTCGACGACATGTCGGGCGTTGACGGCGAATGGGATGTGCCCGATGCCGCCCCGGCCCCGGTCGTCCGCACGCTGCTGGAAGTCATCGGCGCGCTGTATTTCCCATTCCTGATCGCCAACGCATCGGCAATGACGGCCGGCGCCGAAACCTTCCGATTTGCCGCCATGGGCCATGAATACAGCCAGGGCAGTTTCAAATATCAGGTGAAATGCCTCGCCGAACTGCGCGCCCGCTTCGCCGCCCTGCCCGACGATGCGCGCGCCAGGATCACGCCGCTGTTGGCCGAGACAGGCTGCCTTGCGCCATTGGCCGCCGCGTGATCAGCGCGCGCATCCGCCTTGCCGGGTTTGCCATGCTTCTGGCAACCGCCGCTGCGCCCGTGCCGAGCCCGGCGCCACCATCTGCGCCCGCACCCGCCGCATCGCCCGCCAGGCCCAATATCGTCATCCTGCTTGCCGATGATTGGGGCTTTTCCGATGTCGGTGCCTATGGCGGCGAGATCGCCACGCCCAATATCGATGCGCTGGCCGCCGCCGGCGTGCGCTTTGCCAATTTCCACGTTGCCGGGTCCTGCGCGCCGACCCGGGCCATGCTGCAAACCGGGGTGTCGAACCACCGCGCCGGCCTTGGCAACATGCCCGAAACCATCCCGCCCGAACATCGCGGCAAGCCTGGTTATGATGCGGAATTGACCCGCAGTGTCGTCACCATGGCCGAACAATTGCGCACCGCCGGCTATCGCACCTACCTCACCGGCAAATGGCATCTGGGGAATCGCGCCTATAATCTGCCGACCGGCAAGGGCTATGATCACGCCTTTTCACTGGGCCAGTCGGGCGCCGACAATTTCGAGGAAAAGCCCAATCTGCTGCTGTATGACAAGGCGGCCTGGAGCGAGGACGGCAAGCCGGCGCATCTGCCAAAGCCTTATTATTCATCGACTTTCATCGTTGACAAGATGATCCGCTATGTCGATGCCGGCGCCAGTAGCGGCAAGCCGTTCCTCGCCTCGCTGAACTTCCTTGCCAACCATGTGCCCATCCAGGCGCCGGATGCCGACATTGCGGCGTACAAGGACCGCTATGCCGCCGGCTGGACCGTGTTGCGCGACCAGCGCCGCGCCGGGGCGATCGCCAGGGGCTTGCTGCCGGCGAGGATGCCGATGGTGACGATGGACACGACAGCCGACTGGAACGCCCAGACGCCGGCGCAAAAGGCCCAGCGCGCCCGCGCCATGGCGGCCTATGGCGGCATGGCGACGGCGATGGACCGCGAGCTTGGCCGCTTCGTCGCGCATCTGAAGGCCATCGGCCAGTATGACAATACCGTCTTTGTCTTTCTGTCCGACAATGGCGGCGAGGCCATTGATCCGATGTCAAAGCCGTTCACCGCCGCCATGGCGCGGCTGTACTACAACCAGAATCCGGATCAGCAGGGGCGGCCCGGCAGCCTGACCGCAGTTGGCACCAGCTTTGCCAGCGCGGTGTCGGCGCCGTTTCGCGGCTATAAATTCACCGCCAGCGAAGGCGGGCTGCGCGTACCGCTGATCATAGCCTGGCCGGGCAATGCCGCGGTACAGAAGGGCAGCATCAGCAAGGCATTCGCCTATGTGACCGATGTGCCGGCGACATTGCTCGGCATGGCCGGGGTGATCCCGCAGCAGGGTATTTTCGCTGGCCGCCGTGTCGAAGCGATGACAGGGCATGATCTGGCCCCGCTGCTGACCGGTGCGGCCGATGCCGTGCACCCCGGCGACGAGGCACTGGGCTATGAATTGTCGGGCAATGCCGTGGTGTTCGAAGGGCCGTTGAAGCTGGTCAAGAACCTGCCGCCTTATGGCGATGCCGGCTGGCACCTGTACGACATCGTCGCCGATCCCGGCGAGACGCAGGATCTTGCCGCACTAATGCCCCAACAATTCCGGGCGCTGCAGGCGCGATATGCCGACTATGCCCGGGCCGAAAAGGTGCTGCCGATGCCGGCGGGCTATCGGGCGCCGCAGCAGGTGCAGGCCAATGCGATGGAGGAATTGCTGATCCCGAGGTTGTTGCGGCTGGTGCCCTGGGTTGCCGGCGTCATTGGCCTCATCATCGGCGGCGCGTTCGCCTGGCGGCGGCGCAAGCCGCAGGCGGCGTAACAGACCAGCGGACAGACGGCTTGAAACGCGCGATCAACGCCGGGTCATGCCCTTCTGTTCCAGCCGCCATTTCAGCTGGTCAAAGCGATCCTGGCCAAAGAATGGCTCGCCATCCAGCACCATCAGCGGCACGCCATAATGGCCACCATTGCGCTGATCGACCTGGTTCTGCTCGATTTCGGCGATATAGCCGGCTTCGTTCGCGGCGATGTCGGCGTCCATTTCGACAAGACTCAGCCCGGCGCGCGCCGCTGCGTCGGCAAGGTGGCTGCCAAGGTGCCAGTCGTCGGTCTGGCCGCTCCAGATCAATCGGCTGACTTCATCGATAAAGGCCAGCCCCTTGCCCCGCCGCGTCGCCGCAACACCCAGATGGCTGAGGCGGTGGATGTGCGGCTGCACCTTGGGATAGGTGCGGGTCGCCGGGTCCATGTACACCGGATCGGGCTTTGGCCAGCGGAACGGCAGGCCGGTGAATTCCGCCGTCCGATAGGTGTCGCGCATCAGGTACATCACCCACAACGGATCGGCATTGGCGAAGAAATCGGCCTGCCGCACCGCGATCGGATAGACGATGCGGACGTTGCAGGTGACATCGAAATCCCGCGCCAATTCAACCAGCCGCGGTGTCACAAGGTAGGAATAGGGCGAACGGAACGACCAGAACAGGTCAAAGGCCGGCGCGGTCAAAGGCCGGGGATCCCGTTGACACTGGTGCGGATGTTGAGCTGGCCCTTCAGCCCGGCGTGGCGATGGA
>JBBQYI010000024.1:0-40894 GCA_038208825.1 Sphingomonadales bacterium
GCGTGGGTCGTCGTACCACGTTTGACGCGTGCCATTTACCAGCCCTCCTTAATTCAGGCCGTACGGGGCCCAGAGCTTCACCCGCGGCGTATCCGCCGCTGAAAGCACCTTGGTCCCGCGAGTCTGGCGGATATATTTGGCGTTGTGGCTGATCAAACGGTGGCGCTTGCCAGCGACGCCGCACTTGATCTTGCCACTTGCAGTCATTTTGAAGCGTTTTTTAACGCCGCTTTTCGTCTTGAGCTTGGGCATTTCGTCTCCTTGGACGCATCATTGAATCGCCACGGCAGCCCATTCAGCCGGGCGGTTCGGTCATGCGGAACGCGGGCCTATACGCAGGCTTGCGGTGCATTGCAAACGAAGAAGCGCGATGCGCGATCAGGATTGTCGGTGGTGCCGATGGTCGGTGACATCTGCCGCGGCTTGCCCGGTGTCGACAAATCGGGCTTAAGCAAGGTGTGCATACTGCGGGGGGCAGGGCACTTACCGGGGGGTTTCTGACATGGTTTCGATTCGACGCATCGCATTCGCTGCGACCATCACGCTTGCCAGTGCGGTGGCATCACCGGCCTTTGCCGAGAAAACGCCACTGAAAGTCGTCAGTGGTGGTGCGGTTAAGGGAGCGGAAAAGCTGGTAATTGGTGCCTTTACGGTGGGTTTCATCTTTGAATCGGTTGACAATGACACGGCGACGGGTGGCCTGGTTGGTGCGTTTGGGAGCACCACCCGCGCCAAATCGGAACTGGTTGGCGTTACCAGCGAGATGATGCAAGCCATCACCGATGCCGCCTACGACAATTTTCGCAGCCAATTGACGGCCAAAGGTTTTGCGGTCGGCGATTCGGCCGGGCTTTTCGCATCGCCCAAGGTCGCCGCGCTGAAACCCGTCGAAGCGCCGTACGTCGTCAGCATCCAGCTCGATCCCAAGAAGAACAGCAAAGGCAAGGCGACTTTCATGAAACCGACCGCGCTGCCAGGCATGTTGCTGTTGCCAGGCGACATCGCCAACTCAGGCATGTTCGGCGCCATGGGCCAGATCGGTGCTGGCATCAGCAGCCAGATGGCGGTAAATGAACATGCCAGGGCGAGCGGCGAGACTGTGATCGATGTCGTGTACCTGATCGATTTTTCGCAGTTGAAACGACCCGGCGCCTTCAGCTTCGGCGGCCTTGAGGTCAACTCGGGCATGGCGATCGTACCCAGCTATTCGCGGTTGAGCGCCATCGCGCCTTCATCGAAAATCGCGCAGATCATGTTGCAGACGCCCGTGGCCGTGGAAGGCGATTTTGCCAGCCGCAAGGATGAAACCAAGGACGCAGCCGTGCAATCAGTGGCCAATATTGCCGGCGGCGTGGCGGCCGCCTTTGGCTATGGCGGACTGGCGTTCGGCAAGAGCCGGACCTTCGTGTTCACAGCCAAGCCGGCGTGGCAGGAAGGTGCGACCAAGGCGGCCAGTCTTGCCAACGACATGCTGGCCGGACAGTTGGCGGCGCTTCGCTGACCGCGGGCTGGGTCAGGCGCGGCCCGGGGTTGCGCTCAACTGGCCGACATCCACGCCAAGACCGGCAAAGGCCAGGGGCCAGCGCCGGTCAATGGCGGCGCTGAACACCAACGCCGGGTTACCGGGGGCCGGTTGCCAGCCGTGGCGGGTCATTTCACCATCCAACTGGCCAGCGCCCCAGCCGGTGTAGCCGAGGGCCGCCAGCCAATGCTGCGGCCCCTTTCCATCTGCGATGTCCTTCAACACGTCGAGTGTCGAGGTCAGGCCCCACACCGGGCCACGGCTGTCGTTGACGGCGATGGTGCCCTGGCCTTCATATTCGGCGCTGTGCAGGACAAAGCCGCGGCTGGGTTCGACAGGGCCGCCTTCCATCACCATGGCGTCGGCCGGCGTATGGCCGGGATCGATGTCGAGTTGTTCCATCAACGCGCGCACCGTCAATGCCTCGTGTGGCGTGTTGACGACCAGCCCGAGCGCACCGTCATCATCGTGCAGGCACATGGCGATCACCTTGCGTTCAAAGCGTGGATCGCCGATGCCGGGCATCGAAAGCAACAGTTGGCCGGACAGGAACGGGGGCGTTGTCATCGCTGCTGACTTTAGACCGGCTTTGCAGTCTGGGGAAGCATCGGGCCACCCTGCGGCATCACGCGCGGCGCTGTTTGTCGCTGTCGTGCTGGACTGGCGCTGGACTCTGGTCCAAACGCAAGGCTAACGGTCACGGGCACGTTGGTGGCCAAGGCTGCCCCGCAATTTCGAACAAAGGTACCGATCATGACCATCAAAGTCGGCGACAAGATCCCCGCCACGACGCTTGTCAAGGCAACCGATGCCGGGCCGGCCCCTGTATCGACCGCCGAACTGTTCGATGGTCGCACTGTCGCGCTGTTTTCGGTCCCCGGCGCCTTTACGCCGACCTGTTCGGCAAAGCATCTGCCCGGCTTTGTCGCCAATGCCGCTGAAATGGCCAAGCATGGTGTTGACGAGATCGTCTGCATTTCGGTCAACGATGCCTTTGTCATGGGTGCCTGGGGTAAATCGGCCAATGCCGATGGCAAGGTGACCATGGTTGCCGACGGCAATGCCGATTTCACCAAGGCGCTGGGTCTGGAGATGGACGCCAGCAAATTTGGCATGGGAATCCGTGGCCAGCGGTTTTCGATGATCGTCAAGAATGGCGTCGTCACCCGTCTGAATGTCGAGGATCCTGGCGCGTTTGCCGTTTCATCTGCAGAACACATGATGAGCCAACTCGTCTGATCCAGCGGCCGCACGAAGCCTGAGCAGATATGGCCGTCACCCGTCGCCAGATGATGATTACCGCCGGTGCCGGCGCGGGCCTCGCCATTGGCTGGGCTGTATGGCCGCGCCGGCGTGGCATCAACTGGACGGCCGGTGCCGGCGAAAATGTCATCAATGCCTTCGTAAAGGTTGGTGGCGATGGCCAGGTAACTGTGGCGGTGCCGCAGGCCGAAATGGGCCAGGGTGTCTGGTCCGGGCTGGCGCAGATCGTTGCCGATGAAATGGGCGCCGATTGGCGGACAGTGGGTGTGGAGCCGGCGCCGCTGGGCCCCGAATATGCCAACCATGGCGCCTATGCCGATATGGTGGCGGGGATGCCGGCGGCCATGCGCGGGGTTGCCGATTGGGCGGCCGGGCGGGTGGTCGAATATTACGACTTCCAGATTACCGGCGGCAGCACATCGGTGCGCGGCTTTGAAATGCCATTGCGCCGGGCCGGGGCGGCGGCGCGCGAGATGCTGTGCCGTGCGGCAGCGCGGCGCTGGGATGTGAACTGGCGCGAATGCGATACGGTTGGCGGCTTTGTTGTCTACAAGGCCAACCGGCTGGCTTTCGCCGACGTGGCAAGGGATGCCCAGGTCGAAGATGCGCCCGACGATCCGGCACTGCGCGAGGCGCCGCGCCTGATTGGCAAGCCGGTTTCGCGGATTGACATTCCGTCCAAAACCGACGGCAGCGCGCGCTTCGGAGCCGATGTGCGGATACCCGGGATGCTGTACGCCGCCGTGCAGCAGGGGCCGATCGGTGCCATATTGAAGCGCGTCGACAGCACTCGCCTGCCGGCGGCGGCGCGGTTGGTGAAGGGCCCAAATTTCGTTGCGGTGGTTGCCGATGGTTGGTGGGCAGCGAAATCATCGCTTGAACTGATCGGGATCAGCTATGATCTGCCCGAAAACCCTGCCGGTCCATGGCTGGAGGCGGCGACCCGCGGCGCGCTGGAGCCTGGCGGCACCAAGGCGGTGGCAAAGGTGCGCAGCGACGGCGATGCGGCGCTGGCGCACGGCTCCGGCAGCATCAGCGCCGATTACAACCTGCCATTTCTCGCCCATGCCTGCATGGAACCGATGACCGCGACGGCCCGCATTGCCGACGGCGTGTGCGAAATTTGGTGTCCCACGCAATCGGCGACCATGGCCAATTGGGCTGTGGCCAAGGCGCTTGGCATCCCCGAAGACTCGGTTATCATTTATCCAACGCTGCTGGGCGGCGGTTTTGGCCGCAAGGTTGAAACCGATGCGGCGGTGCAGGCGGCCTTGATTGCCAAGGCAATTGGCAGGCCGGTACAGGTGATCTGGAGCCGCGAAGAGGATTTTGCGCATGATTTTTGGCGGCCTGCCGTGGCCGCCCGATTGGCGGGCACCGCCACGTCCGAGGGTATTGCAAGCTGGGATGCGACGATTGCGGCGCCAGACATCGCCGCCGGCTTTGGCACCCGCAATGTGCCGGCGCTGGGCGGCGACCCCAAGGCCGGGGCGGGGGCGATCGAGGGCGCCGTCGATCTGCCTTATGCGGTCGCCAATATGCATGTTGCCCATGCCTTGTCGGAATGCACCGTGCCGCTGGGGTTCTGGCGATCGGTAGGACACAGCTTTACCGGCTTCATCGTTGAAAGCTTTGTCGACGAACTGGCCGAACTCGCTGGCGCCGATCCTGGCGCCTTTAGGCTGGCGATGTTGAAGGACAAACCGCGCCACGCCGCCGTATTGCGCGCCGTGCTGAAGGCGGGCGGGCCGCTGGGACCGATGGAGCCGGGCAGCGGCCGCGGTGTCGCGCTTGTTGAAAGCTTTGGCAGTATCGTTGCCGAAGTGGCCGAAGTGGTATTGGCCAAGGATGGCACGCCGCGCATCACACGAGTATGGGCCGCGGTTGATTGCGGGCGGGTGATCAACCCTGATACGGTGCGCGCCCAGATCGAAGGCGGCATTATCTACGGGCTGACAGCAGCCTTGCACGGCAGCGTCAGCTTTGTGGGTGGCGTGGCGCAGGAACGCAATTTCGATGGCTATCCGCTGTTGACCATGGCCGAAGCGCCATTGATCGAGGTTGTGATCATCCCGTCTGCCGAAGCGCCGGGGGGCATTGGAGAGCCGGGTACGCCGCCGATAGCGGCCGCCGTTGCCAATGCCATTTTCGCCGCTGGCGGCGGCCGACGGCGCAACCTGCCGCTTCGCATGCCCATCCGCCGGGCGTGATGGACGATATGACCAGCGCCTTTCCGGCCCCAACCGTGCTGCCCGCCGCGCATCCGCCGGTACGGGTTGGCCGTGTCGGTGTGCTGACCGTCAATCTTGGTTCGCCTGATGCACCGGACGTGCCGTCGGTGAAGCGATTCCTTGGCGAATTCCTGTCGGACCCCCGGGTGATCGAGATCCCGCGCCTGATCTGGCAGCCTATCCTGCGCCTGCTGATCCTTAATATCCGGCCGCGCACGACCGCTGCCAACTATGCCAAGGTGTGGACGTCGGGCGGGTCGCCGATAACCGTTTACACGCGGGAGCAGGCCGAAAGCCTCCAAGGCCGTTTTGGGGCCAATGTCATCGTAGATTGGGCGATGCGCTATGGCACACGGTCGATTGCGGAGCGCCTGCAGGCGTTGATGGACCAGGGCTGCGATCGCATCCTGCTGGCCCCGATGTACCCGCAATATTCGGCGGCGACGAATGCGACCGTGGTCGATGCCGCCAACGCGGCCATCGCGCGTTGGCGTTGGCAGCCGGCGCTGCGTACGCTGCCGCCCTATTACGACAACCCGACGCATATCGAGGCGCTGGCAAGAAGCGTCCGCGAAGGGGTGGCGGCGCTGGATTTTGAACCGCAACTGATCCTCACCAGCTTCCACGGCATGCCGCAGCGCACGCTCGACCGGGGTGATCCCTATCATTGCCAGTGCCAGAAGACCGGGCGGCTGTTGCAGGCGGCGCTGGACATGCCGGTAAGGGTGACGTTCCAGTCCCGGTTTGGACGCGCCGAATGGCTGCGCCCCTATACGGATGGCGCCCTGGAGACGCTGGCCGGTGATGGCTTTCAACGCATCGCCGTGGTGTGCCCCGGTTTTGCCGCCGATTGCCTTGAAACGCTGGAGGAAGTGGCGATGGAGGGGCGCGAAACCTTCATGGCGCATGGCGGCACGCATTTCGCCTATATCCCGTGCCTGAATGCATCGGATACCGGCGTGGAAATGTTGCACGCTTTACTGGCGCGGGAACTTGCAGGCTGGGTTTAAGCGGTTAATGTTGCCCCGAAGCCCGGTTAGAAGGGCAGGGGAGAGAGTTGATGGGACATGTTGCGATCGTTACCGGCGGCACCCGCGGTATCGGTGAGGCGATCAGCCTCGCATTGAAAGACGCTGGCGTTTCGGTGGCAGCCAATTATGGCGGCGATGATTCCAAGGCGAAGGCGTTTACCGACCGCACCGGCATCCCGGCCTATAAATGGAATGTTGGCGATCACCAGGCCTGCCTTGATGGCTGCGCCCGGGTTGCGGCGGATCTTGGCCCCATCGACATTGTCGTCAACAACGCCGGCATAACCCGCGACGGCACCTTGATGAAGATGAGCTATGAAGCCTGGGATGAGGTGATCCGCGTCAATCTTGGCGGTTGCTTCAACATGGCCAAGGCGACCTTTGCCGGCATGAAGGAGCGCGGGTTCGGCCGTATCGTCAACATCGGTTCCATCAATGGCCAGGCCGGGCAATATGGCCAGGTCAACTATGCCGCGGCAAAATCGGGCATCCATGGCTTTACCAAGGCGTTGGCGCAGGAAGGCGCGCGCTTCAACATAACGGTCAACGCCATCGCACCGGGTTATATCGATACCGACATGGTGGCCGCCGTACCGGCCGATGTGCTGGCCAAGATTGTCGCCAAGATTCCGGCCGGCCGGCTTGGCCAGGCTGCGGAAATCGCGCGCGGCGTCGTTTTCCTGTGCGGCGATGATGCCGGCTTCGTGACCGGTTCGACGTTGAGCATCAACGGCGGCCAGCACATGTATTGAGGCCGCTTTGGCGGGGCGGGATGGCAGGTCGGCCATGACGCAAAAGCATTCGCTCAGCATTGCGGGGCACGCGACGTCTTTGACGCTGGAACCGGTTTTCTGGGACGCGTTGAAGGAGGCCGCCATGGAGGAAGGCAAATCACTGGCCGGGCTGGTCGCCGAAATAGACGAGGCGCGGACGACCAACCTGTCCAGCGCCGTGCGCGTCTGGCTGTTCGAAAGGGCGCTAGCGGAACGATGAAAGGCTGGCGGCGGTGATCATCGGGCGACCCGCTGCCATCGCTATTGCCTGCCGGAAACGGCGAGGCGAGCGAGCGGGTGGCTGCTCGCCGCATTGGGCGTCCAGCCATCGACATTGCGGCCAACCAAGGCCCAACGCACAGGCGAGAACAATGGCACCATTGGCGGCGATTCGGCGAGCAAATCGGCGGCGCGGGCAATAAGAGCAGGCTGTTCTGCGGGTGCAGCCGCCACTGCCGCTTCCAGCACCGCATCGAATGCCCGGTTGCAATAGGGCCCCGCGCCGCCGCAGTGCCACCGCATCAGTGCGGCAGCCGGATCGGCAACAGCAAGGCTGGATTCGATGACTGCCAGATCGAAATCGCCGCGTCTCACCAACTGATCAATCGTGCCGGCGGCGGCTTCGGACACCGCGAGGACGACGTTGATGGCGGCCCAGTCGACGCCAATCGATTCAGCAATGGTTCGATGGTCGCGGCCAGGCGGCAGAAGCAGCACGAGGCGTAACGGATGGTCGGCGGTGTAGCCGGCGGCCGCCATCAGGCTCTGCGCTGTTGTCCGGCGGCTGGCCGGGGCCATGCGGGACCAATTGGCCGGACCGCCGGTGGTGGCGGCAGGCGCGGTAGTGCTGCGGCCCGTGGTGGCGGTGGCGATGGCGGCAGCAATTCCGGTGGCCGACGGTGGTGCAGATGCCGGGGCCAGGCCGCTTGGCAGCATCGATTCAACTGGCGCCATCGCCGGGATGCCAAAGCGCTGCAGCAGGCCGGGGCGATCGACCGCCATGGCCATTGCCAAGCGCACACGCGGATCGGAAAGCGATGGCCGCGACGTGTTGAGGGCGTAGCCATAAATGCCCCAGACCGAATCGATACGAAGCGATTGGGCCGCGTTGGAACTGCGCGCCTCGCCCAAGCCAGCCAACCCTTCGCCGATGACGATATCGGTTTCGCCGCGCAGGAATTCGGCGACGGCAGTCGCGGCATCCTCGCCCGCCGAAACGACGATTTCGGCTGGGCGTGCGGTTGGTGTCGCGGCGAGCGAGCGTCGGCGCAACAACCGGCGCTGCACAGGCCCGCGTGCTGTATATTGGGCGAGCGTTGGTCTTTCACTTGGCTTTGCGATGCCCAGCTGTGGTTCGGCCAACCAGCCAAGCAGGAGGGGTGACGGCACCGCGAGCCGGATTTCGACGACGCGCGAGATGGGCGCAAAGATGCCGAGGCGGGATGCCGGCGCCCGCCGCGCCAGGATCGCCGTCGCGCCTTCAAGCCCGGCGCGTGCCAACGTCGGCTCGCGGCGCTGGGCCGCACGGCGGAAGGCGGCGACGACATCGTCTGCGGCGAACGGCTCGTCATCGCTCCATCTTGCGGGGCGGAGCCTCAGGATCAGGCTTCGACCATCATCAACGTAGCGCCAGCTTGATGCGAGGCCGGGAACGATCTGCCCAGTGCCGTCGCGATCGACAAGCGTTGGCTGCGTTGCTTCGGCGACCAGCCTCTGGGCAAGGCCTTGCTGGCGCGTCGCATCGCCGACTACAGTTACCGTCAGCCTCGCGCCTTCGGGTTGGCTGCCCCCGCAAGCGGAAAGCAGCAACACCAGCGACATGGCGGCGGTGCGGCAATCGATCAAGGCAGCAGACCGCGCGCGAGCGCAGGTGATCGAAACGGGGCAGAAGGTTCAAGGGCAAACGCCAGCTCCCGCCATCGTCCCGTACTGGTTACAGTTGCCGCCATCCTCGCCACCCCGTGCCGCTGAATGCCGCCGCTCCCGCCGGCTTTAGTCTCGTATAAACCCGCTTGGGGACGTAAAACCACAGCTTCCTTGCCCGGTTGATCGTGCGCCGGTATGCCACTTGAATGTTACCCGCTGCAGCCTCGGACATCATCGCCACCATTGGCAATACGCCGCTTGTGCTGTTGAAGGGGCCAAGCGCAGAAACCGGCTGCGCCATTTACGGCAAGGCAGAGTTTTTGAACCCCGGCGGCAGTGTGAAGGACCGCGCCGCGCTGGGCATCATCCTTGATGCGGAAGCGCGCGGGCTGTTGCACCCAGGCGGGATTATCGTGGAAGGCACCGCCGGCAACACCGGCATCGGGCTTTCGGTCGTCGGCAGCGCCAGGGGTTACAAGACCATTATCGTCATGCCCGAAACGCAGAGCCGGGAAAAACAGGACACGCTTCGCGCGCTGGGCGCGGAACTGGTGCTGGTGCCCGCCGCGCCCTATTCGAATCCCGCACATTACGTGCACACATCGCGCCGGCTGGCCGAAGAAACGCCGGGTGCCATCTGGGCCAATCAATTTGATAATGTCGCCAATCGGCTGGCGCATATCCAGACAACGGCGCCTGAAATCTGGGCGCAGACCGAGGGTCGGGTAACGGGTTTTACCTGCGCCTGCGGCACCGGCGGCACATTGGCTGGCGTGGCGTTGGGCCTGCGCGCCGAAAACCCCGATGTGATGATCGCGCTGACGGACCCGGAAGGCGCAGCCTTGTACAATTGGTTCGCCAATGGCGAATTGCGCGGCGAAGGCAGCAGCGTTTCCGAAGGCATCGGCCAAAGCCGGATCACGGCCAATCTGGAGGGCCTGACGGTGGATGCGCAGTTCCGCATTTCCGATGCTGAGGGCCTCGCGTGGGTGCGGCGGCTTAATGCCGAAGAGGGCATGTGCCTGGGGTTGTCGTCGGGCATCAACGTTGCAGGGGCGGTACGGCTGGCCCGAAAAATGGGACCTGGCAACACGATCGTGACAATCTTGTGCGACAGCGGATTGCGATATCTTTCAACAATTTACAATCCTGACTGGCTAGCGGGAAAGGGTCTGGCCTAGGCGATTTGCGAAGTTCGCTCGCCAAATGTGTCGACATCACTTTGCAGCATAGTTATATCGAAGCTCTAACGCGAACGTGATTTGCGCCGATCGACGCCGGTATAGTCCGGTATTTGGCTGGCGCACCGTCCCGGCAACGACTGGTGGCGGATCAACGCAAAGCGAGGGTCGATGTCACTGCTGCAACGAACGTTCGGCGATTCCATCCCAGACGATGCTGGCCGCCAACGGTTGGCAAATTCTGCAACCACGCGGCGCAATGTTTCGGCAGCCTATCGAATTCGCATGGGGCTGACGGGTCTGGGCGCCATTTTCCTGTTCGTGATGATCGCGGCAGCGGGTGTGCGGCCAACTGCGTCCGTTGCACAATCCGAGCCGGCCGAATCGCTGGCCGTTCTCGGTGTGGCCCCCGGTGCCAGCCCCGCTGCGGTCGAGCACGGCGCCACGGATAACACCTCGTCGCTGGAAAAGCCTGCTGCCGCTGATGGAAAGTCGGCCCGGCACCTTGCGCGTCTGGCCACGCGCTCCTGAAGATGCCGCATGTGGCGCGAATGTTCGTGCCGATGCCCCACTATAGCCATTTGCTGTCCCACGAATGCTACGCTGTGCAATCGCGGCCGAGGCGCCTGCCCGGTGAAGTGCCGGTCTTGGCGCGTGCATTAATTGTGCCGCCGAGAGTTAATCACAAAGTTATCCACAGAATTCGAGTTCAGGATCATACCAAGAACAAATTGAAACGTACCGTAGTTTTCCCATGGTTATCACCATGAATTTTGCCTGCAGACCATGATTTCCCATTGAGGCCCATGAATTCCCATGATACAAACTGTCCACAATAGGGACGGGAACGTCACTGCGTGGCTGGACCATCGCACGGGGCCGGGTTTCGCCGGGGGTGTGAAGGATCGAGCCGCCCGCCCCTGTTGCAGGGGCAAATCGGGTGTCGCAGGCGTATTTCCACGGCTATGCACTGAATGCAGTCGATCAGAAGAATCGGCTTTCGATTCCTGCTGAGTTCCGCGATGCCATCCAACTGCGTTCCGGCAACCGCGACCTGTTGATCGGCCCCGCACCGGGTATCGATTGCCTGATTGCCTATGACCAGTCCTATGCTGCCACCCTTCAGGCGCGTCTCGACAAGAGCGAAAATGATGAGGAAACAGCCGATGGCGCGTTTCGTTCGACCTTCCTGTTTGGCTCTGCGACGCTGCTGAAGATCGATGAAGCCGGGCGGGTAGTGCTGACCGCCGGGTTGAAGGATCTGGGCGATATCACCAGCCACGTCTGGTTCGTGGCCGGCGGTAACTGGTTCCAGATGTGGAACCCATGGCGTTACCTCGAACAGGGCGGGATCGACCCGCGTATGTTCCGCATCCTGCGCCGCGAAATGGAGGCCAAGGGCCTGCCGTTGGTGGAGCCGGCCCGATGAGCGCGCCGCATATCCCGGTCCTGCTTGCCGAAACACTGGTGGCGCTGCGGCTGGTGCCGGGCGATATCTACGTCGACGCCACACTTGGCGCCGGCGGCTATCTGCGCGCGGCGCTCGCCTGCGGCCCGTCCCATGCGTATGGCTTTGATCGCGACGCCAGCGCCATCGCGATGAATGTCGATCTGGCGGCGCGGGCCGATGTGACCCTTGTCAACCGGCCCTTTGCCGACATGGTGGCCGGCCTCGCCGACCGTGGCGTTGTGGCGGTGGACGCCATCGCATTCGATATCGGCGTGTCATCCATGCAGATCGACCAGCCGGATCGGGGTTTCTCGTTTCAGTCCGATGGCCCGCTCGACATGCGGATGGGCCAGGACGGCATGACCGCTGCGGATTTCATTAATGCCGCGAGCGAGGCCGAGATAGCCGATGTGCTGTTCCACCTGGGCGATGAGCCGGGCGCGCGGCGGATTGCACGTGCCATTGTCAATGACCGGCCAATCAACCGCACGTCGGAACTGGCGCGGCTGGTGCGGTCCGTGCTGGGTCATCAACCGGGCGGCAAGGATGCGGCAACGCGCAGCTTCCAGGCGCTGCGCATCCATGTGAACGACGAACTAGGGCAACTCGATGCCGGGCTCGAGGCCGCTGAGCAGTTGTTGCGGCCAGGTGGTCGGCTGGCGGTGGTGAGCTTTCATTCCGCCGAGGACCGGCGGGTAAAGGCGTTCCTGCGCGACCGGTCGGGGAATGCGCCCGGCGGTTCACGGCATTTGCCGATGGCACGCGCCACCCGCCCGCCGAGCTTTGAGCGGCCGGCACGGGCCGTGCGCCCGTCGGCCGCCGAAATCGCCGCCAACCCGCGTGCCCGTTCGGCAACCTTGCGCGCCGCTGTTCGCAGTGCCGCCCCGGCCTGGGGTGCCGCCGTCCATCAACCGTCCAAACTCGCGAGGTCAGCATGAGGCACTATGCAGGTTCGGCCCTGATGCTGCTCGTCACCATGGCCGCGGCGCTGGGCTGTTACACGATCAATCTGAAGGTTTCGAGCGAGCGCGCTGCGGTCGAAGGGTTGCGTCGGCAACTGGTTGCCGACGCCCGCGATATGCGCAATCTGCAGGCCGAATTGCGCACGCGCGCCCGTCTGCCGGAAATGCAGCGCTGGAACGATAACGTGTTGTTGATGTCGGCGCCGGTCGCTGGGCAATTCCTGCGTTCGCCGGTTCAGCTGGCGAGCTATGGCGCCGCGCCGGCGCGACCCGAAGTGCAATATGCCGTGGCAACACCGGATGCCGCAGTCGCCGGTGCAGCGTTGACGACGCCGGTGGAAAAGACCGCATATCGGCCCGATGTCGCGCCAACGGTAATAGCGGCGGCGACCCCGGCTGCGCAGGCGCCTCGTATCATCCGCGCCAGCTATGCCGCCGCGCCAGTCGCCAGCGTGCGTGATCCGTTGGCCGGTCTGGTTATCGATGTCGAACCTGCTGCCGCCCGCGCCCGTCCAACTCGCGCACCGGCACATGTCGTTGCGCCGGCGGCCGCGGCACCGCTCGCCGACGGCGCGCAGTAACCGGCGGCGATGGCCGGCAATCTCATCCTGCCCTCCGGGCTCGGGGCACTTTGGCGGCGCTATATCTACGCGCCCCCGGCTTTGCGCACCGCGCGGCTCGCCGTCGGTCGGGCTGGCGCGCCGCAATCGCGGGAAGCCGGCAACGTGGGACAGCAAGCGGAACGCGCGGCGCCCATCAACGGGCAACGGCTGACGGCGCGCGGCGAGGCGCGGCAGCGGCTTTCCGTACTGCTGTTGCTGTTCCTGGCGGTGCCTGTCGTGCTGGGGTTGCGGTTGGCCGACCTGGCGGTGTTTCAGGCGCAGCCGGTGGTGACCAGGGCAGTTGTCAGTGCGGCGCCGCCGCGCGCCGACATGGTTGATCGTGACGGCGTCGAGCTGGCGCGTACCTTCGAGGCCTTTGCAATTTCGGTTGAGCCGCGCAAATTGGCCGGAAATCCGGCGGTGCTGGCACATCGGATCGCTGCCATCTTGACCGACAAGACCGAGGCCGAGATCTTTGCCGAGCTTACCCACAAGGGTCAATTCCGCTACATCTCCCGACGGGTGTTGCCCAGTGAGGCAAAGCGCATCAACGATCTGGGCGAGCCTGCGATTTTCCTGCGCCGCGAGGCAGAGCGGCTGTACCCGAATTTCAACCTGGCCAGTCACGTCATCGGTTATACCAATGACAAGGGTCGGGGTATGGTCGGGCTCGAAAAGGCGTTTGACGCGCGGCTTGGTGCCGATGCGACGCGCGGCATGCCATTGCAGACGACGCTCGATGTGCGGGTGCAGCAGGCGCTGGAGCATGAATTGCGCGCGGTGTTTGATGACCAGAGGGCCGATGCCGCTGCTGGCATCGTCATGGATGTGAACACAGGCGAAGTGGTGGCGATGACCTCGCAGCCGGATTTCAACCCCAACGCGCCGGGGCAGAGCAGCGATATCACCCGCTATAATCAGGCGACCTTTGCGACCTTCGAGCTGGGTTCGACGTTCAAGGCTTTCACCATCGCCAACGGCCTCGATACGGGCGTCATTCCGTCGATGACCAAGACCTATGATGCGACGCGGTCCATGGTGGTCGACAGGCACACCATTCACGATGACCATGCCCTGAATCGTTGGCTGACGGTGCCGGAAATCTTCATCCACTCGTCGAACATCGGCACGGCGCGGATCGCCGATGAGATCGGTCGCGACCGGCAACGCGAGATGCTCGACAAGCTGGGCTTTTTCAAACAAGTGCCCTTTGAATTGCAGGAGCGTTCGCGCCCGCAATACCCGCCGCTTTCGAACTGGGGCCGGCTGGCGGTCATGACCATCGGCTATGGCCATGGCATTTCGGTGACGCCGCTGCATCTTGCCGCCGGCTATGCCGCACTGGTCAATGGCGGCATCTATCACGATCCCACCTTGCTGCCGCGCAAGCCCGGCGCACCGGTGGCAGGGCATCGCGTGTTCCAGGCGTCGACATCGGAAATGATGCGCAAGCTGTTGCGGTTGGTCGTCACCAACGGCACCGGCCGCAAGGCAGACGCACCGGGCTACCGGGTGGGCGGCAAGACCGGGACGGCGGAAAAGGTCCTCAACGGCCGCTATGTGCGTGGTGCCAATGTGTCGACCTTTGCCTCGGCATTCCCGATGGATGCGCCGCGCTATGTCGTTGTCTTGATGATCGACAACCCCAAGGGCAGCAAGACCAGCTTTGGTTTCAAGACCGCCGGCATGACCATTGCGCCGGCTGCCGGGCGGTTGATCGCACGCATCGGGCCGCTGCTGGGCGTACAGCCAGATCCGGGCCGGGATATCGACTTGTCCGCCGTGGCGCCAAGCGCTGAAGACAAGGTCGAGGAATAGCGCGTGCGCCTGGGTGATCTGGTCGCAGGCGGTGGAGACAGGATGGTGACGGGCTTTGCGCTCGATCACCGAAAGATCGCGCCCGGGACGGTGTTCGGCGCGTTTCGCGGCGCGCGTTTCAATGGCGAGGATTTCATCCCGGCGGCGGTGGCGGCGGGCGCGATAGCGGTCGTGACGCGCTCCGGCGTGGCGGTGGACGGCGCGCTGGCGATTACCGCGGATGAGCCGCGCGCTGTTTTCGCGCGGCTGGCGGCCCGGTTCTTTGCGCCGTTTCCGGCCACAACGGTTGCCATTACCGGCACCAATGGCAAGACATCGACGGCGGAATTGACGCGGCAGCTATGGCATCAGGCCGGCTTGGTGGCGGCCAGCATCGGCACATTGGGCGTCACCACGTCGCGAGACCAGGTTTCGACCGGGCTGACGACGCCCGATGTGGTGACATTCCTCGCCAATATGGCCGGATTGCAGCGCGAAGGCGTGACCCACGCCAGCTTTGAAGCATCGAGCCATGGGCTGGACCAGTATCGCACCGAGGGTCTGCCGGTAGCAGCGGCAGCGTTCACCAATCTGTCGCGCGACCATCTTGACTACCACGGCACCATGGCGGCCTATTTCGCCGCCAAGCTGCGGTTGTTCACCGATGTCGTCGATGCGGGCGGCACGGCGGTGGTCTGGGCCGATGACGGGGCCTGGAGCGAGCAGGTTATCGCTGCTGCAGCGGCGCGGGGACTGCTGTTGCTGACGGTTGGCGTGGCCGGGGCTACGCTCAGATTGGCTTCACGCGAGCCGACAGCGTTGGGCCAGCGGTTGATTATCGTTGCAGATGACCGGGAATATCGGGTGACCCTGCCGTTGATCGGCGCCTATCAGGCGGCAAATGCATTGGTTGCGGCCGGTCTGGTGATTGCAACCGGTGGTGAAATCGCAGCGACCCTGTCCAATCTGGCACGCGTGCAGCCTGTGCGCGGGCGGCTGGAGCGCGCCGTGATCGCGCGTGGCGGTGCGCCGGTTTATGTCGATTATGCGCACACACCCGATGCTTTGGCGGCGGCAATCGCGGCGTTGCGGCCGCATACGCGGGGCAAATTGATCGTCGTAATGGGCGCCGGCGGTGACCGCGACCAGGGCAAGCGACCGCTGATGGGGGCGATTGCCGCCGAACAGGCCGATTATGTGATTGTGACCGATGACAACCCGCGGTCCGAAGATCCCGCTGCCATCCGCAACGCCATCCTCGCCGCCACCCCCGGCGCCCAGGAAATCGCGGATCGCAGGGATGCCATCGCGGCTGCTATTGCGGCAAGCGGCCCCGATGACGTCGTTCTGGTCGCCGGCAAGGGCCATGAGCAGGGCCAGATTGTCGGCGACCGGGTATTGCCGTTCGATGATGTCGAAGTGGCGCGGGAATGCGCGTCATGAGGCCGTTGTGGACCGGCACTGAGATAGCCGCTGCTTGCAACGGTGAAATGACAGGTGATTTCAGCGCTAACGGGGTGACGTTCGACAGCCGCGAGATCAATGGTGGTGAGTTGTTTATCGCGTTGCGCGGGGAGGCAACCGACGGACATCGGTTCGTGCCGCAGGCGATTGCACGTGGAGCGGCAGGGTTGCTGGTGTCGGAGCCCGTTGACGCGCCGCATGTTCGGGTGGCCGACACCATGGCGGCGTTGCAGATTCTGGGTGCAGCGGCGAGAGACCGGTCGCCGGCGATGCGGATCGGAGTGACGGGATCGGTTGGCAAGACCGGCACCAAGGAGGCGCTGCGGCTGGCGCTCGGGCGGTTTGCGCCCGATGCCGTGCACGCGTCGGTAAAAAGCTACAACAACCATACCGGCGTGCCGCTAAGCTTGGCGCGGATGCCGGCCGACAGCCGGTTTGGCGTGTTCGAAATGGGGATGAATCACGCCGGCGAATTGACCGCGCTGACGGCGCAGGTCCGACCGCATATTGCCGTGGTGACCTGGGTCGCGTCCGCGCACATCGAATATTTCGCCGATGAGGAGGCGATTGCCGATGCAAAAGGCGAGATTTTTTCAGGGCTGATGCCCGGCGGCACGGCAATCATTCCATACGACAACCGCCATCGTGACCGCTTGATCGGTCATGCCAAGCCCCATGCCGGGCGAATCATGACCTTTGGGTTGGAACCGGGCGCCGATGTGGTGGCCGAAAAATATGTGCTGCACCCGGATTGTTCGTGCGTGACGGCGCGGATCGGTGATGAACGGTTGACCTTCAAGGTCGGCATGGCCGGGCGCCACTGGGTCGGCAATGCGCTGGCGGTGCTGGCGGCGGTGCAGGCTGCGGGGGCGGATCTGGCGCTGGCCGGGCTGGCGCTGGGCGAATTGGCGGACCTGCCGGGGCGCGGCAAGCGGTTGCGCGTGGCGGCGGGCGGCGGCACGGCGGTGGTGATCGATGAAAGTTACAACGCCAATCCGGTGTCGATGGCGGCAGCGCTTGCGGTGTTGAAGGAAATTGTGCCGGCGGGGCAGGGGCGCAAGCTCGCCATGCTGGGCGCGATGCGCGAATTGGGGGGCTTGTCAGACCAGCTTCACGCCGATCTGGCACAAGATGTAGTCGATTCCGGCGCGGCGGCAATAATTCTTGTGGGTAAAGAGATGAAACCGCTGGCGGCGGCGCTGGGCAGGCGGCTAGAAGTGTTGCACGTTGCCGATGCGCCCGCCGCGCAGGTTGAGATCGATCGGCTGATCACGGCGGACGATGTGTTGCTGGTCAAGGGTTCGAACAGCATGCAGCTCGGCGGCGGTGTTGCGTCGCTGGCGCAGCAGGCGGAAATCGCGCGAGCCGCGCGCGGGGAGGACCGGGCTTGATCAATCTGCTGGCCTATTGGGCGGGTTTCGAGGGCGTCCTCAACCTGTTTCGCTACATCACCTTCCGGTCGGTTGGCGCGCTGGTGACGGCACTGGCCATCGCTCTTTTTATCGGGCCGCGCTTCATCGGTTTCCTGCGGTCAAAGCAAGGCAAGGGACAGCCGATCCGCGAGGATGGCCCGGCGTCGCATCTGCTCACCAAAAAGGGCACGCCGACGATGGGCGGGCTGATGATCCTGATCGCCTTTACGATCTCGACACTCTTGTGGATGGACACATCCAACGGTTTCGTCTGGGCCAGCCTGTTCGTGACGCTGGGTTTCGGCGCCATCGGTTTCATGGACGATTATGACAAGGTGACAAAGCGCAGCCACAAGGGCGTTTCCGGGCGGACGCGGTTGCTCATCGAATTTTTCGTTGCCGGGCTGGCGTGTACCTGGATCGCCAGCAAGACGGGCACGACGCTGTATCTGCCGTTCCTGAAGGACCAGGGACTGGCGCTGGGCTTTGTCTATATTGCGTTCGCTGCGTTCATCGTGACGGGGTTCGGCAATGCCGTGAATCTGACCGACGGGCTTGACGGGCTGGCGACAATGCCGGTTGTGATTGCGGCGGCAGCGTTCGCCATTATCGCCTATCTGGTCGGCAACATCCGGTTTTCGGACTATCTGGGCATCCATCACGTCGCCGGATCGGGGGAATTGGCGGTGTTTGCGGCGGCGCTGATCGGGGCGTGCCTGGGGTTCCTGTGGTACAATGCGCCCCCGGCTGCGGTGTTCATGGGGGATACCGGCAGTCTGGCCCTGGGCGGCGCGCTTGGCAGCATCGCGGTTGTGACCAATCACGAATTGGTGCTGGTGATTATCGGCGGGTTGTTCGTCCTCGAAACAGTGTCGGTAATCGTCCAGGTTGCCAGCTTCAAGATGACCGGAAAGCGGGTGTTCCGCATGGCGCCGATCCATCACCATTTCGAACAGCTGGGGTGGGCGGAATCGACCGTTGTCATCCGTTTCTGGATCGTTTCAATCGTGCTGGCGCTCGCCGGCCTCGCGACGCTGAAGCTGCGTTAGCGTGATCACAGCGCCCGCCTTTGCCGGCAAGACCTACGGCGTCTATGGGCTGGCGCGCAGCGGCCGGGCGACGGTTGCGGCCCTCGTCGCCTCAGGTGCGATGACGCTGAACTGGGATGACGGCGCGGCGGCGCGGACAGCCTTTGGCGGCCCGCTGACCAATTTGCACGAGACGGAGCTTTCGGCGCTTGATGCGTTGATCGTATCACCAGGCGTGCCGTTGACCGACCACCCGTTGATCGAGCGGGCGCGGGCCGCCGGCATTGCCATCATCGGCGACATCGAACTGTTTGCGCAGGCCCGGGCCGCGCTGCCCCTACACCGCGTCGTCGGCATCACCGGAACCAACGGGAAGTCGACGACGACGGCCTTGATCCACCACATATTGGTCCACGCCGGGCGACCGGCGCTGCAGGGCGGCAATATCGGCCTGCCGATCCTGTCACAGGTACCTTTGCCGGCCGGTGGTGTCTATGTGCTCGAACTGTCGAGCTATCAGCTTGACCTGACTTTCAGCCTCGATTGCGATGTCGCGGTGCTGCTCAACATCACGCCCGATCATCTCGACCGGCACGGCACGCTGGCCGCCTATGCCACCGCCAAGGCGCGGTTGTTCGCCATGCAGTCGCCGGGCCGCACCGCCATCATCGGCAGCGCCGCCGAAGCCGAATTCGATGTGCTGGAGGATGCGGAAGATCCGTTCATCCAGTTTATCGAGGACGTCGAAACGGGGTCGCAAGTCGATTGGCCGGCGTTGCAGGGGCCGCATAATCTGCAGAATGCCCGCGCGGCCATGGCCGCCTGCGCGGCGCTGGGCCTGACCGCTGAACAGATCGAGGCGGGTTTGCGGACCTATCCGGGCTTGCCGCACCGCATGGAGCGAGTTGCCGAAAAGCATGGCGTATTGTGGGTAAACGACAGCAAGGCGACCAACCCTGACAGCACCGCGCCGGCGCTGGCGGCGTTTCCCAATACCCATTGGATTGCCGGGGGCCGGGCCAAGGGCGCCGATCTGGACGCGGTGAAGCCGTTCCTGTCGGGCGTGCGCGCCGCCTATCTGATCGGCGAAGCGGCGCCGGTGTTCGAGCCCATCCTCGCGCCGCTGCTGCCGGTAACGATGTCGGGCACGCTGGAACAGGCGGTGGCCGATTGCGCCGCTGCGGCGCTGCCGGGCGATACAGTGCTGCTGTCCCCGGCCTGCGCCAGTTTTGATCAGTTCAGCGATTTCGAGGCGCGGGGCGACGCATTTCGCCGGGCAGTGGAGGCATTGTCGTGAGTGAAGCCATCCGCACCGGCTGGTCGCCTTCGCCGCGCGCCTCAGCGCCACGCGCCGCAACGCCTTTTTCTCGTGGTGACCGGTCCCGGCTTGGCCGCTGGTTCTGGACGATCGACAAGCTGTTGCTGACCTTTGTCTTCGCGCTGATCGGCTGTGGGATCATCGCTGTCGCGGCGGCGTCGCCGGCGGCGGCGCAGCGGCTTTCAGGCGCCGCCTTCCGCTATGACGACCTGTATTTCCTGAAGCGCCAGATCATGTGGGTGATGGCCGGTGTACCGGTCATGCTGCTGGTGTCGATGCTGCCCGTTACCTGGGCAAAGCGTATGGCGCTGCTTGGCACGTTGGTGTTCTTTGGCTGTCTGGCGCTGGTGCCGGCCTTCGGTGCCGGCGCGAACGGCGCGACGCGCTGGATCCAGCTGCCGGGGTTTCAGTTCCAGCCATCCGAATTCCTGAAGCCGGTATTCGTCATCACCACCGCCTGGCTGCTGGCCCTGCGTTTTGATGACCGCAGCCTGCCGACCATGCAGATCAGTTTCGTGCTGCTGTGCGCGGTGTGCGGGTTGTTGATCCTGCAACCGGATTTTGGCCAGACGGCGCTGTTTCTGGCGGTCTGGCTGGTACAGGCGGTGCTGGCCGGCATGTCGTTGTGGGTATTGGGCGTCTTGGCCGGATTGGGAACCGTCGGCATCGGCCTTGCCTATCTGACCGTGCCGCATGTTGCCGATCGTATCGATAAATTCCTGACCGGCGGCGGCGATACCTACCAGATCGACAAGGCGCTGGATTGCTTCCGCGCCGGCGGCTTCTTTGGCGTGGGGCCGGGCGAGGGCCAGATGAAGTTTCGGCTGCCGGAACCGCATACCGATTATATCTTTTCGGTGATCGGCGAGGAATTCGGCATGATCGCCTGTCTCGTTATCGCCGGCCTGTATATCGCCATAGTCGTCCGGGTTTTCCTGATGCTGCTGGATGAGGAAGAGCCGTTCGTGCTGCTCGCCGCCGCTGGCCTGGCGACGCAATTCGGGTTGCAGGCGACGATCAACATGGCGGTCAATCTGAAGCTGGTGCCATCAAAGTGCATGACGCTGCCGTTCATCAGCCATGGTGGTTCATCGTTCCTGGCGCTGTGCATGGGCATGGGGCTGTTGCTGGCCCTGATGCGGCGCAACCCGTTCTTGACGGCGTCGCCCTATGGCAAGCAGTCGCGCGGCGGATGAGCGGGCCCTACGTCCTCGCCGCGGGCGGCACCGGTGGCCATATGGTGCCGGCGCATGCGCTGGCGCTTGAATTGCGGTCGCGCGGCCATGCCGTGCATCTGGTGACCGATGCGCGCGGCCTGCGGTTTCCGGGCCTTTTCGAAGGGGTGCCACGGACCGTGGTGGACAGCGGGTCACCGGGGCGTTCGGGCTGGCGGACATTGCCCGCCGTGGCGATGAGCATCTGGCGTGGCCGCGGCGCTGCCCGCGCCATGTTCCGTGATTTAAAGCCGCGTGCCGTGATCGGCTTTGGTGGTTATCCGGCGTTGCCATCGCTGCTGGCGGCGCTGTCGCTGCGACTGCCAAGCCTGATCCATGAACAGAATGCCGTGCTGGGCCGGGTGAACCGGTTCCTTGCCGCACGCGTGGCGCGGATCGCGACCAGCTACCCATCGGTGCGGCGGCTGCGCCCTGAATGGGCCAGCAAGACGGTGATGACCGGCAATCCGGTGCGGGACGAGGTCGTTGCGGCGCGTTCGGTGGCCTTTGATGCGGGTGCGACGCGGTTGCGGTTGCTGGTGACGGGTGGCAGCCAGGGGGCAGCGATCCTGAATGCCGTGGTGCCGGCGGCGGTGGCGCTATTGTCGGCCGACATTCGGACGCGGCTGGAGGTTGTGCACCAGGGGCGCGAGGAGGATCTGGCGGCGATTGCGGCGGCCTATCGAGGTGCCGGGGTCGAGGCGCGCGTTGCTGCCTATTTCACCGATCTGCCGGCACAGATTGCGGCGGCGCATATCGTCGTGGCGCGTGCCGGGGCATCGACAGTCGCCGAGCTGGCGGTGGTGGGTCGGCCGGCGATTCTGGTGCCGTTGCCGATCGCAACGGACGACCATCAGACGGACAACGCGCAGGGCATGGCGGCTGCCGGCGGCGCGATCGTGGTGCCGCAGCCGCAGTTCACCGCCGAACGGCTGGCCGGGGCCTTGACGCGATGGCTGGCGGACCCGAAAGCGCTTGCAGAAGCGGCCGCCGGCGCCCGTAGCGCCGGGCACCCGGACGCCGCGCGGCGGTTGGCCGACCTCGTTATCGCCACCGGAAGCGCATCATGAACCGTTCCACTACCAATTCAGGCTTTCGCACCGATATCGGCGTCATCCATTTCATCGGCATCGGCGGGATCGGCATGTCCGGTATTGCCGAGGTGATGAAGAACTTGGGCTTTGATGTGCAGGGGTCCGACAGCGCCGAGGGCTATGTCGTTGAAGGCTTGCGCGCCAAAGGCATCAAGGTGTTCATCGGGCAATCGGCGGACAATGTCGCCGATGCGGCAGTGGTGGTGACATCGACGGCGATCAAGCGCGACAACCCGGAAGTGGTGGCGGCACAGGCGCGGCGCGTGCCGATCGTGCGGCGCGCCGAAATGCTGGCCGAACTGATGCGGTTGAAAAGCTGCGTCGCGGTGGCGGGCACGCATGGCAAGACGACGACGACATCGATGGTGGCGGCGCTGCTCGATGCCGGCGGGCTGGACCCGACCGTTATCAACGGCGGCATCATCAACACCTATGGTTCGAACGCCCGGCTGGGGACGAGCGAATGGATGGTGGTGGAAGCCGATGAAAGCGACGGCAGCTTCCTCAGGCTGGGTGGCACCATCGGCATCGTGACCAATATCGACCCCGAACACCTCGACCATTGGGGCGATTTCGAGAAAGTGCGCGAGGCGTTTCGGCAGTTCATCAACCATGTGCCCTTCTATGGTGCCGGTGTTTTGTGCATCGATCACCCGGAGGTGCAGGCGCTGCTGCCAAAGGTGCAGGACCGGCGCATCATCACCTATGGGTTTTCCGCGACCGCCGATATTCGCGGCGAGGATGTGACGCCGGTGCCGGGTGGCAATAAATTCGCAGTGAACGTGCGGGTGCGCGATAACGAACGGCGGATCGAGAACCTGATGCTGCCGATGCCGGGACGTCATAATGTGTTGAACGCGCTGGCGGCGGTGGCCGTGGCAGTTGAACTGGGCATCGATGATGAGTCGATCAGGCTGGGCTTTGCGCGCTTCGGCGGGGTGAAGCGGCGGTTCACCAAGGTGGGTGAGACCGATGGCGTGACCATTATCGACGATTACGGCCACCACCCGGTGGAGATCCGCGCCGTGCTGGCAGCAGCGCGGGAGGGGGCGCAGGGGCGCGTATTGGCGGTGGTGCAGCCGCACCGGTTCACCCGGTTGCGCGACCTGATGGGTGAATTCCAGGCGGGTTTCAACGATGCCGATGCGGTTTATGTAGCGCCGGTCTATGCAGCGGGTGAGGCGCCGATCCCCGGTGTCGATGCCGATGCGTTGGTCGCGGGGTTGCGTAATTCGGGCCATCGCGCCGCGCAGGCGGTGACGGGCGCCGATGATCTGGCAGTGCAACTGGCCGCCGATGCGCGCCCCGGTGACATGGTGGTGTGCCTGGGGGCGGGTGACATCACCAAATGGGCGGCGGGCCTTGCGCCGGCGATTGCAAAGGTGCGCGCCGGATGATGGCCGGCGCAACCGTATCGCGTGCTGAGGGTGGCTTGCCGCCGCTGGCGGGCAGCGTGGAAGCGGGGGCGCGCTTTGCCGATTTCATCTGGTTTCGCACCGGTGGCGCCGCGGAATTCCTGGTGCGGCCGCGCGATATTGCCGATCTGGCGCAGTTTCTGGCGGCGCTGGACCCGTCGGTGCCGGTGTTTCCGGTGGGTGTCGGGTCCAATCTGATCGTGCGCGACGGTGGTCTGGCGGGGGTGACGGTGCGGTTGCCAAAGGCCTTTGCCCAGGTATCGGTGGAGGGGGATCTGGTGCGCGCCGGTGCGGCGGCGATGGGCATTACGGTGGCTTCGGCGGCGCGGGATGCGGGGCTGGCGGGGCTGGAGTTCCTGCGCGGCATCCCCGGCACGGCGGGTGGCGCGGTGCGAATGAATGCCGGTGCCTATGGTCGCGACGTTGCGGACATATTGGTTGAGGCGAAAATCGTGCGCCGCGATGGGCGGATCGAGACGGTTTCGCCGGCGGAACTGGGGTTCAGCTATCGTCATTCGGCGTTGCGTGATGGTGATATCGTGGTGGAAGCGCTGTTTCGCGGTGTGCCGGGC
The DNA here is from genome assembly GCA_038208825.1 of Sphingomonadales bacterium. Classification (GTDB taxonomy): domain Bacteria; phylum Pseudomonadota; class Alphaproteobacteria; order Sphingomonadales; family Sphingomonadaceae; genus Sandarakinorhabdus. The sequence continues at coordinate 24,196 of JBBQYI010000024.1, forward strand.
GACAAGATTGCGATCACTGCCGAGATGGACCGCATTGCCGCCGAACGCGAAGCCTCGCAGCCGCTGCGGTCGCGCACCGGTGGCTCCACCTTCAAGAATCCCGATGGCCACAAGGCCTGGCAGCTGGTCGATGCCGCCGGTTGCCGGGGGCTGCGAATCGGTGGTGCGCAGGTGAGCGAGAAGCATACCAATTTCCTGCTCAATACCGGCGATGCGACGTCTGCCGATATCGAGGCGCTTGGCGACGCGGTGCGCGCCCGCGTCAAGGCGCAGTCCGGTGTCGAGCTGGAATGGGAAATCCAGCGCGTAGGGGTCGCCTCGTGAAGGTCGCTGTTCTGATGGGCGGCTGGTCCGCCGAACGGCAGGTGTCGCTCACCTCTGGCCGCGATATCGCCGCTGCGTGCCGGAAATTGGGCCATGATGTGACCGAAATCGACATGGACCGCGATGTGGCATCGGCGCTGAAGGCAGCCGCACCCGATGTGGTGTTCAACGCGCTGCACGGGACGCCGGGGGAAGATGGCAGCGTGCAGGGGCTGCTCGACCTGATGGGCCTGAAATACACCCATTCCGGCGTCACTACATCGGCGATTGCGATCGACAAGGAATTGACCAAGCGGATCCTGGTGCCGTGCGGCATCCGCATGCCCGAAGGCCGTATGGTAAAATCCGAAAGCCTGTTTGCCGGCGATCCGATGCCGCGGCCCTATGTGTTGAAGCCGATCAACGAGGGGTCTTCGGTGGGGGTAGCCATCGTTACCGATGCGTCGAATTACGGCAATCCCATAGGCCGGGATGTGAAGGGGCCGTGGCATGAATTTGCCGAACTGCTCGCCGAGCCGTTCATTGCCGGCAAGGAATTGACGGTGGCGGTGCTGGGCGATGAAGCGCTGGCGGTGACCGAATTGCAGCCGACGCAGGGCTTTTACGATTATGACGCCAAATATACCGATGGATTGACGGTGCATATGTGCCCTGCCGAACTGCCGGAGGCGATCACGGCGGCCTGCCTGAAAATGGCATTGGATGCACATCGGGCGCTGGGTTGCCGCGGCACGTCACGTTCGGATTTTCGCTGGGACCCGGCCTATGGCGAGGCCGGACTTTTTCTGTTGGAGGTCAACACCCAGCCGGGGATGACCCCGCTCAGCCTGGTGCCGGAACAGGCGAAATATCGCGGCATCAGCTATGAAGCGCTGGTGCAGATGTTGATCGATGCGGCGGTGGCGGCATGACGACGGTAGCCATGAAGCGCGGCGCCAAGCCGCCAAAGCGCAAGCCGGTGGCGCAACGCAAGCCGCAGCGCGCCATGATGAACCTGCCGGTCGATGCGCTGACCCTGCGGCGCAACCTGGTGATTTCGGTGGCGCTGCTGTCCATGGCGGCGGCGGTTGCGCTGGCGATGCTGGCGGGCTTGCCGCAACGCTGGTGGGCCGAAACGGTGCGGCAGAGCGCGATGGCCGGGTTTGAAATCCGCCATGTCGAAGTCAGCGGCACCAAGGAAATGCAGCGCCTGCCGGTGTATGATGCGGCGCTTTCAGGTTCGAGCAATGCCATGTTGACCGCCGACCTGCCGGCGATCCGCGCCCGGTTGCTGGCGCTGCCCTGGGTGGCGGATGCCAGCGTCGGCCGGCAATTGCCCGATACGCTTTCGATCCAGATCGTCGAGCGGCGACCGGTGGCGTTGTGGCAGCATCAGGGCCGGTTCGCCGCCATCGACATTTCCGGCCAGGTGTTGACGCGGGACCGGCTGGAACGCTTTGCCAGCCTGCCGGTGGTGGTGGGGCCGGGTGCCAACAACCGGGTGCGCGAGATGCTGACGATCGCGGCGGCGGCACCGACCCTGGTCGATCGAGTAGATGCCGGGATATTGGTGGGCGGTCGCCGGTGGGACGTGCGCTTCAAATCCGGCGAAACGCTGGCGCTGCCCGATACGCCGGCTGCCGCCCGCGCCGCGATCAAGCGGTTTGCCGGGCTGGAGGCCAGCCTTGATGATGACAGCAAGCTGTTGGGCGGCCGTTTCGAACGATTTGACATGCGCGTGCCGGGCCGCATGACGGTCGGGGGGGCGGCGGTGAAGGCCGCGCTGGAAGCGGCGGCAAAGGCCCAAAAGGCCCAGAAGGCGAACACGATCTGATGGCCCCGAAGATTCCCCTTGTGCCCAAAGGCAGCCCCGAACGCACCATCGCCGTGCTCGATGTTGGCACGTCGAAGGTCGCCGCGTTGATCGTGCTGGCCGGCGGTGATGGCGAACCGCGCGTGATCGGCACCGGGCAAAAACCATGTGCCGGGTTGAAGCGCGGGCTGGTGACGGATTTTGAACGCACCGAGGCAGCGATCCGGGGCGCGATGGACCAGGCCGAGCGCGCGGCAGGCGTGCAGGTGGAGTTCGTCCATGCCTCCATTTCAGCCGGCAATCTGGGCAGCGACGTGGCGACGGCGGAAATCGATATCGCCGGGGCCAGCATTACCGCCGCCGACATGGTGGCGCTGCGCGAGGCCGGGCGGACGCGCATTGATCCGCGCGGCCGCACCGTCGTTCATGCACAGCCGGCGCTGTATGCGCTGGATGGCCAGCCGGGGGTGGAAAGCCCGCTTGGTTTCCATGCCGACCGGCTGGGCATGGATATCCATGTGGTGACCGCCGATACGCCGCCGTTGAAGAACCTCGATCGCGCCATCAAGAACGCCCATATCGGTCTCAGATCGCTGGTGGCCTCGCCGGTTGCCGCCAGCCTTTCGACGCTGGAGCGCGAAGAGCGCGAGCTTGGTGTGGCGCTGATCGAAATCGGCGCCGGGGTGACGACGATCGCCGTGCACAATTACGGCATGCTGGTGGGTGTCGCAGCGATTCCGATGGGGGCCGATGACATTACCAATGATCTGGCATCTGCCTTTGCCACCCGCCGCAGTCATGCCGAACGGTTGAAGGCGCTGGATGGTTCGGCGATCGCGGTGCCCAAGGACAATCACGAGGCGGTGGAAATCCCGCCGATGAGCGAGGACAGCACATCCGAACCGATGCGGGTGCCGCGAGCACAGATTGTCGGCGTCATCCGCCACCGGCTGGACCTGTTGTTTCGCGAAATCGCGCGCAAGCTTGACGAACTGGGCTTTACCGGGCCGCAGGCGCGACAATTGGTGCTGACCGGCGGCGGTGCCGAGCTGCGCAGCATCGCCGAGTTCGCGCAAGGATCGTTGAACCGCAACGTCCGCATCGGCCGACCGCGCGGATTGACCGGACTGCCGCCTGCGCAAAGCGGGCCGGCCTTTGCCACCTTGGCCGGGCTTGTGTTGTTCGCAGCGGCCGAAGTGCCTGACATATGGCACAACTCGGCGCCGCCGAAGCCGACGGGTGGCGGCGGCCGGCTGCTTACCATGATCGAAAAATTGCGCGGCAGCATGTGATGGCGCTTGGAAGTGTGGAATACCTCATATAGTATGTGCATGGAAGGGGAGATACGAGATGCTGGAATTTGAACGGCCCGCGCTGACCGAGCTCAAGCCGCGGATTACCGTCATCGGGGTGGGTGGTGCAGGCTGCAACGCTGTCACCAACATGATCAACGCCGACCTTCAGGGCGTGGAGTTCATCGTTGCGAATACCGATGCCCAGTCGCTCGCTTCCAGCAAGGCCGCAACCCGCATCCAGCTGGGCATGAAGATCACGCAAGGCTTGGGTGCCGGCGCCCGTCCGGAGATCGGTCGCGCCGCTGCCGAGGAAACGCTCGATCAGCTCGAGGCCAGCCTTGAAGGCGCGCACATGTGCTTCATCGCCGCCGGCATGGGCGGCGGCACCGGCACCGGCGCCGCGCCGGTCGTGGCCCGCGCCGCCCGTGAAAAGGGCATCTTGACGGTTGGTGTCGTGACCAAGCCTTTCACTTTTGAAGGCAACAAGCGCATGCGCGCCGCCGAGGAAGGCATCGCCGAGCTGCAAAAGGTCGTCGATACCCTCATCATCATTCCCAACCAGAACCTGTTCCTGATCGCCAACGCCAACACGACCTTCAAGGAAGCGTTCGCGATGGCCGACCAGGTGCTGCACCAGGGCGTGCGCGGCATTACCGACCTGATGATCATGCCCGGCCTGATCAACCTTGATTTTGCCGATATCCGCACCGTCATGTCCGAAATGGGCAAGGCGATGATGGGCACCGGCGAGGCGACCGGCGAACGACGCGCCATCGAGGCGGCGGAAAAGGCCATCGCAAACCCGCTGCTCGATGAAGTTTCGATGCGCGGCGCCAAGGGTGTCATCATCAACATCACCGGCGGCGACGATTTGCGCCTGATGGAAGTCGATGAAGCGGCGACGCACATCCGCGACATGGTCGACCCCGATGCCAACATCATCGTTGGTTCGGCATTCAACAAGGACCTGGACGGGGTGATGCGGGTTTCCGTCGTCGCTACCGGCATCGATGCCGCCAGCCGCCCCGTTCCCATGCCGTCGCGCCCCCGTGCGAGCCCCGGGTTCAACCCACCGTCGGGTATATTCGGCCCCACGGCAACCGCTGCCGCCCCGGCACCGCCCGTGCCCGAAGTGACGATGCCGCCCGCCATCGAAGTGCCGCCGGTCGCCGATGCAGCACTGGTGCGCGCGGTGGACGGGTTCGCCGCGGCAAGATTGCCGGAAGCCCAGATCGAGGATGATATCGAAGACGCGATCGAGGACGATGAAATCGATCTGGCTGTCGATGGGGAGCGGTTGGAAGATGTGTCGCCTGTCGACACCTTCCGTTTCACGCCGCGCGACGTGCCCGTGGCGGCACCGGCCGCTGCCGTGCCAATCCCGCAGGTTGAGCCGGAACGCGAGCTTGTCGCCGAAGCCGAGGCGGAGGAAGAACGGCCGATGACGCTGTTTGAAAAGATGATGAACCTGTCGCGCGGCACCAAACCCAAGGCGGCGCCGCTCGCAACGCTTGCCCCCGAACCGCAGGCGGCAGCGCCCGATGTCGATATTCCGCCGTTCTTCAAGCGGCAGATCAACAGCTGATACACTGAAGCGAACCATGCTGCTCCTTGGGGGCAGCGACAGCATACCCTGAACGAGACTGCCCCCGCGCCGCAATGCGCGGGGGCATTTTTGTGTGGAGCGATCGTGCGGCCGGCGTGCCGGGCGGGGGATTGCGGGCGTAGCGGCGTATGATGGCCATGGTCGCAAACCCGCTGAACGCCGGCGCCATCGCCGCCAACCGCTTTGGGCTGGGGTTTCGCCCCGGTGATACGCCGGTGGCTGATCCACAGGGCTGGTTGCTGGGCCAGTTCGATCGCTTTGATGCCCGGCCACAGGCCATCGCCGCGGCGCCGGGCAGTGCGGCAATGGCGGCGGAATTCCGAAGCTATCTGGCCGAGATCAGGCCGTTCGTGCAGGCGGGCGCGCACAAGCGCGGCAGCGGCCCGGCCGACGCCGGGGCCAGGACCGGCGAACCGGTGACGCCGCAGATGGCCGAAGCATTGGGTGACGTCGCCAATGGCAAGGACATGCGCGCCGATCTCCGGCAGAAGTTGCGGCGGCAGTTCCGCGATGGCTATGGCGCGCAGGCGCGGGCCCGGATTGTTTCGGCGCTGACCACCGATACGCCATTTGCCGAGCGGCTGGTGCATTTCTGGGCCAATCATTTCGCGGTTTCGGCGGACAAGTTGCAGACCATCGGCCTGGCCGGAACGCTGGAGTTCGAGGCGATCCGGCCGCACATCGCCGGCAGGTTCGGCGACATGCTGCTGGCGGTGGAACGGCATCCGGCGATGCTGTTGTATCTTGATCAGGCGCAATCGATCGGCCCCAATTCGCCGCTGGCGCAGGCTGCACCGCTGCGAGGTGGCCGGCGCAAGTTCGGGATCAACGAAAATCTGGGCCGCGAAATTCTGGAACTGCACACGCTGGGTGTCGATGGCGGTTATGGGCAGGGCGATGTGCAGGAACTGGCGGCGGCGCTGTCGGGGTTCAGCGTCGGCGGTTTCGTGCGTCGGCCGGTGGGGATAGAGGCGCCCGACGGCAGTTTCGTGTTTCAGACGGGCTGGCACCAGCCGGGGGTGCGGACGCTGTTGGGCCGTAGCTACCCACAGGCGGGGGAGGCGCAGCCGCGCGCCATGCTGGCCGATCTGGCGGTACATCCGGCGGCGGCGCGGCATCTGGCGACAAAGCTGGCCCGGCATTTCGTTGCCGATGTGCCGCCACCGGACTTGGTTGACCGGCTGGCAGCGGCGCATGTTGAAAGTGGCGGCGATCTGATGGCCATGTATCGCGTGCTGGTGGCGGCGCCCGAAAGCTGGGCGGTGGCGACGCCGAAATTCAAGACGCCGTGGGAATGGACGATTTCGGCGCTGCGCGCCGTGGGTGGCCGGACGGCGCCTGATCTGAAGATCGTCGGCGCGCTGGCGGAGCTGGGCCAGCCGATCTGGCGGCCAGGCTCGCCCGCCGGATGGGACGATATCGCGGCAAGCTGGGCCGCGGCCGATGCCTTGCTGCGCAGGGTGGAACTGGCCGGGCGCATCGCCGAGGTGGTGGGCGACCGCATCGATGCGCGGCAATTGGCACCAAGGATCCTGCCGGGTGTGTTGAGCGCCGCGACGGCGGCGGCGATAGAGCGGGCCGACCGGCCGCAAACCGGGCTGGCGCTGTTGCTGGCATCGCCAGAATTCCTGCGGAGGTAGCGATGCTGGACCGTCGATTCTTCCTGGGCAGTGCCGGCCTTGCGGCGGTGGCGCTGCTCGATCCGCGGCCGGCACTGGCGGCGGTGGCGGGGGACCGGCGCTTTGTCTTCATCATCCTGCGCGGTGCGATGGATGGCCTGCAGGTGGCGATGCCGGTCGGTGATCCGGCCTATGCGGCGTTGCGCGGCAAATTCGGCCCGCCAGACAATGCCGGGGCGCCGGTGCGGCTGGATGGGATGTTCATGCTGCACCCGGCGCTGGTGGAAACGGCGGGGCTTTATGCCAAGGGTGAGGCGGCGGTCGTCCATGCGATTTCGTCGCCGTACCGGGCGCGATCGCATTTTGATGCACAGAATGTGCTCGAGACCGGCGGCACCGCTGCCTATGCGCTGCGCGATGGCTGGGTGAACCGGCTGTTGCCGCTGCTGCCGCGAACCCGGGAGCCGGCGGTGGCGATTTCGCCAACCGTGCCGATGGCGCTGCGCGGGGTGGCGGCGGCGACATCCTATGCGCCGTCGGTATTGCCGGCGGCGGATGATGACCTGATCAGCCGCGCCGGGGCGATGTATGCCGGCGACGCGCAACTGCACGCGCTCTGGTCGCAGGCGATCGACGCGCGCGCTGCGGCGGGCGCCGATGCGCAGGGGCGCGCCAACCCGGCAGCGCTGGGCAAGCTGGCGGCGACGTTCCTGGCCAAGCCGGATGGTGCGCGGGTCGCGGTGATCGAGCTTGGCGGCTGGGATACCCATGCCGGGCAGGCGGGGCGGTTGAACCAGGCGTTGCGCGGGCTGGATGCGGTGATTGGCGCGCTGCATACCGGGCTGGGCGCGGATTGGGCGCGGACGGTCATCGTCGCGGCGACGGAGTTCGGGCGGACGGCGGCGCCCAACGGCACCGGCGGCACCGATCATGGCACTGGCGGCGCGGCGATACTGGCGGGCGGGGCGCTGAAGGGTGGCCGGGTCATCGCCGATTGGCCGGGGCTGGCGGCGGGGCAATTGTTCGAAGGCCGGGACTTGCGGCCGACGGCGGATTTGAGGGGCCTGTTCGCCGGGCTGGCGGCGGAACATTTCGGGCTTGATCCGGCAATGGTGGCGCGGACGGTATTTGCGCGGGATGTGCAACCGATGGGCGGGTTGGTGCGGGTTTAGACTCGATTGCACGGTCAACGATTGTGGACTGTCATCCTGGGCTTGAACCGGCACCCAGCTTCTTGCTGTTTTGGCGGTCTGCAAGGAAAACTCGGTCCCGGGTCAAGCCCGGGATGACATTTCAACCTCAACAAGATCGATTCAAGGCGCTGTCGAACAGCCAGTTGGCGCAAAGCCCGACGCGTCGATGGGCCGGATTTCGGAGCCGTTGCCGACGGCCAACACCCGTGAGCCCAATGTCATGTGATCAAAGACTTTTCTGCATATAGACGACATCGAGCCAGCGTTCGAATTTCCAGCCGACGTTGCGCAGGCGCCCGGCCTCGGTGAAGCCGGCGGTGCTGTGCAGGCCGATGGATGCCTCGTTGCCGCTATCCCCGATCACCGCGATCATCTCGGCATAGCCGGCGGCGCGGGCGGCCGCTGTCAGCGCCGCCAGCAATTGTTTGCCGACGCCGCGCCGGTGCTGGCCGGGGGCGACATAGACCGAGGTTTCGCAGGTGCGGGCATAGGCCGGGCGGTCGCGAAACGGGCTGGCATAGGCATAGCCGGTGATGGTGCCGGCATCCTCCGCCACCAGCCAGGGGGCGTTCTGGGCGGCGACGCGGGCCATGCGGGCGGCCATTTCGGCGGCATCCGGCGGCACCAGCTCAAAGGTTGCGGTGCCGGTGGTGACGGCGGGCGCATAGATGGCGGCGATGGCGTCCGCGTCGCCGGGCCGGGCCGCGCGGATCATGGCCGGGTTGCGGGCTTGCCGTCTTCCTTGAGGAAACCGGGTGGCAGGCTGCCATCCAGCACCGCAAGCACCCGTTCCGACGGGCGGGCAAGGATGGTGCCGCGCGGCGCGATGACCACCGGGCGATTGATAAGGATCGGGTGTTCGGCCATCGCCGCCAGGATCACCGCGTCGCTGGTGCCCGGCTTGTCGAGGCCAAGTTGTTCGGCGGGTGTGCCTTTGGCCCGCATCAGCTTTGCAGCGCCGCCGACCGCCGCCGCGACACGGGCCAGCGTAACGGCATCGGGCGGGGTTTTGAGATATTCGACGACGGTTGGTTCAACACCCGTGGCGCGGACCATCGCCAGCACGTTGCGCGAGGTGCCGCATTTCGGATTGTGCCAGATGGTGATGGTCATGGGTGCAGCCGTTGTTGATGCGTGGCGATTGTTGATGCGTGGCGATTTTGCCGCAGCAATGGCCGGCGTGCAACTGGCGCGGCCTAGCCCGGCGCGCGGCATCGAGACGTTGGCGTAAAGCGCTCTGGCGTTGAGCTGGTCCAGCCGCCTATTGCCCGGCATCAAGCGCGGGCGTCGAGCCGACCGGTGCGGATACGGATGATTTCGCCGGCCAGATGCGCCTTGAAAAAGGCGTCGCAGCCCAGGCAGACGTTGCTGATCGCGCGCCCCTTGGGATCTACAACGGTGGAGGCGCCACGATAATCGTCGCGGCTCCAGCCGATATGCAGCCCCATCGCCTCTGGATCGCCGGCATTGATGGCCTCGAAAGCGGGGTGGCCCTTCAGGCTGTCGAGGATATCGACCAGCCGCTCCTCCGTCAGCTTTCCCAAGGCAGCGCCGGTTTTGAGACAGCAGGGGTAGATCGAGCCATCCGGTTCGATGGCGATTTCGCTGCCGGCCTCACCATGGTTGAGAAAGTTTTTGCCGCCGCTCCAGCGCGCGCAGAAATTGGTTTCATAATTTGCTGTGACAAGCCCGTTGGCCCAGGCGCGACCGCGGGGCCATAATTCGCCGATCCACAATTCAGGCTGGGCACCAAAGAACAGGAAACTGGGACCATCGTCGCGGCGTCGACCGGGAGCGGGTGCTTTCAGCCGGTCATCGGTGACACCGCCCAGCCCGACTTCGGCAATGCCAAACGGTGCCATCATGGCGCGGATCTTTTCCATCAGCGCGAATTTGCCCTCGCCCTGATGGCCGACATGATAATCGTCGATGCTGGCGATGGCGATTGTCGAGACACCGCGTTCGAGCATCTCGGCAATATATTGCGGCGTGAGCACGTCGCCGGTGGTCTGCACCGATATTCTTGGTGCCGCATCGCCCCAGCGTTGCCGGATAGCAGCCAGGACCGGGTAGAAAAGTTCCTCGCGCACGCCGTCGATCAGCAATTCGCCGCCCGCGAGCACCAGCAGGCCACGCTTGCGGCTGCCATCCTTGGCCGCATAGCTGAAATCATCGGGCAGATTGGCAAGGATGCGCGCGTAGGCCGCCTGGCCTTCGCCGACGACTCGCTTCAGCTCGTCCCGGACATAGGGACGGAAGCGATCATCATAGCAATGCGGACAGCGGCGGTGGCACGCCCAGGTCAGGACCCAGTAGATTGCTTCCATGCCGAACATCCTACCCCAAGCCGGCGATCAGGCAATCGCAGACTATGCGCCAGCCATGTTGACCCGAGTTCGCGGCGCCGTTTTTGCCGGTTACAGCAAGCAAGCCGCTTTGGTGCTTGACGGTTGCGACATGCGTGGCAGGAGAGGCGAAAGCAAATCGGGGAAGATATCATGGCCGGACCACTCAGCGGACTGCGGATCATCGAACTCGCCGGGATCGGGCCGGGGCCGTTTGCGGCAATGATGCTGGCGGACCATGGGGCGGAAGTCATTCGCGTCGATCGGCCCGGGGCGCGGATCGACGCGCGTGATCCGTTGCTGCGGTCGCGGCGGTTGATCGGGATCGATCTGAAATCGCCGGAGGGGAACGCTCGGGTGCGCGACCTGGTGAAATCCGCCGACGGGTTGATCGAGGGCTTTCGGCCCGGCGTGACCGAGCGGCTGGGGCTGGGGCCGGACGTGTTGCTCGCCGACAATCCGCGGCTGGTCTATGGCCGCATGACCGGGTGGGGGCAGACGGGGCCTTATGCCGCCGCCGCCGGGCACGACATCAACTACATCGCGCTGGCCGGGGCGCTGCACGCCTATGGCCGGGCCGGGGAAAAGCCGACGCCGCCGATCAACATGGTGGGGGATTTTGGCGGCGGCGGCATGATGCTGGCGTTCGGCATGGTTTCGGCATTGTTGCATGCCCAGAAAACCGGGCAGGGCCAGGTGATCGACGCGGCGATGACCGATGGCGCGGCGACGTTGATGAGCATGATCTGGGGCTTTCGCGCCAATGGCATCTGGAGCGACACTCGCGGCACCAACATGCTGGATACCGGCACGCATTTCTACGACACCTATGAAACCGGCGACGGCAAATGGATCTCCATCGGCAGCATCGAACCGCAATTTTATGCCGAATTGCGGCGGCTGACCGGGCTGGTGGATGACAAGGATTTCGATGCGCAGATGGACCGTTCGGCCTGGGGGCCGTTGAAGGCCAAGCTGACCGCGCTGTTTTTGACCAAGACCCGCGACGAATGGTGTGCGTTGATGGAGATGACCGATGTCTGCTTTGCCCCGGTGCTGAGCATGGCGGAGGCGCCGTCGCACCCGCACAACGCGGCGCGCGGCACCTTTATCGAGGTTGGCGGGGTGGTGCAGCCGGCGCCGGCGCCGCGTTATTCGGCGACGGTGTGCGACACGCCGGTGATGACGACGGGCTTTGATGCGGAACTGGCGAAATGATCGCTGCCGTGATTGCTGGCACGTGAAGTCCTACGCCACGTTGCATGCCCAGTCGCGGGGCCGGTTGCATCCGGAGGCGGTGTCGGCAACCCGCACGCCTTTCCAGCGTGACCGCGACCGTATCGTGCATAGCAGCGCGTTTCGGCGCCTGCGGTACAAGACGCAGGTGTTCGTGGCGCCCGATGGCGACCATTTCCGGGTCAGGCTGACGCACAGCCTGGAGGTTGCGCAGATCGCCCGCACGCTGGCGCGGGCGCTGGGTCTGGATGAGGATCTGACCGAGGCGCTGGCGCTGGCGCATGATCTTGGCCACCCGCCGTTCGGCCATTCGGGGGAGGATGCGCTGGCAGTGGCGATGGCGCCCTATGGCGGGTTTGATCACAACGCCCAGACGCTTCGCATCGTCACAAGGCTGGAAAACCGTTACCCCGGCTGGGACGGGCTGAATTTGAGCTGGGAGACGTTGGAGGGGTTGGCCAAGCATAATGGCCCGATTTACCAGCCAACCTGGGCGATGCAGGAGGCGGATGCGCGTTATCCGCTTGATCTGGCCAGCCATGCCGGGCTGGAGGCGCAGGTGGCGGCGATGGCCGACGATATCGCCTATGACAATCACGATCTGGACGATGGCATTCGTGCCGGCCTGTTCACGATGGAAGAATTATGCGCAGCGGTGCCGTTCACGGCGGCAAGCTGGCGCGGCGTCACGGCGCATTGGCCGGGGGTGACGGCGCGGCGGCGGCTGGTGCCCGAACTGGTGCGGGACCAGATCGGCCGGATGACCGACGATCTGCTGGCCGAAAGCCGGCGGCGGATTGCCGAGGTGGCGCCGGCGACGGTCGCCGATGTGCGCGCTGCCGGACGGGCGTTGATCGGCCTGTCGCCACAGATGCGCGCCGAAACCGCGGTGTTGAAGGCGTTTTTGCGCGCTCGTATGTACCGGCACCCGCATGTCGCGGCGTTGCGTGATCCGTCAAAGCTGGTGGTGGAGGGGTTGTTCGCGGCCTTTCATGCTGACCCGGCGGCGCTGCCGGCCGATTGGGCCGCAGCGACACCGCCGGACGAGCCGGCGCGCGCCCGGCATATCGCGGATTTCATAGCTGGCATGACCGATCGCTTTGCGCTGAAAACCTACACACGACTGGTCGGTGCATCGCCGCTGCCGTCCGACGTCACGATCTGATTCCATCGCATACCCCTGAAAGGCAATTCCAGATGATCGAAGTCCATGGCCATGCCGACCCGCGTTTTGCCGGTGTGAAAACCGCCTTTGCTGCCAATTTCGAAGGCGGTAACGAGGTCGGCGCCAGCTTTGCCGCGACCATCGATGGCGAGATGGTCGTCGATATCTGGGGCGGCCATGCCGATGCGGCGGCGACGCAGCCGTGGCAGAAGGACACGATCGTCAACGTCTATTCGACGACCAAGACGATGACGGCGCTGACGGCATTGTTGCTTGCCGATCGCGGTGAGCTGGATTTTGCGGCACCGGTCGCGCGTTACTGGCCGGAATTCGCCGCCAACGGCAAGGCCGATGTGACCGTGGCGCAATTGATGTCCCACAGCGCCGGCCTGTCGGGCTTTCACGAGAAAATGGCCAAGGCCGACCTGTATGACTGGGACAAGGTGACGGGCCTGCTGGCGGCGCAAAAGCCGTTTTGGGAACCCGGCACGGCACCCGGCTACCATGCCGTGACGCAGGGCTATCTGGTCGGCGAAGTCGTGCGCCGCATCACCGGGCAGAGCCTGGGCACGGTGTTCCGCACCGAAATCGCCGAGCCTTTGGGGGCGGATTTCCACATCGGCCTGCCGGCGAGCGAGGATGCGCGGGTCGCCGAACTGATCCCGCCGCCAAAGGGCGGCGGCATCGCCGACATGACCGACCGGCCGCTGACCGCCAACATGGCGACCAACCCGCCGGTCGATCCGCGTGAAACCCGCACCCGCGAATGGCGCGGCGCCGAAATTCCGGCCGCCAATGGCCAGGGCAATGCGCGGTCCGTCGCGCTGGTGCAGACGCTGGTGGCCAATGGCGGCGTTTCGAACGGCAAGCGCATCCTGTCCGAAGCCGGCGTGCGACGGGTGCTCGAATCGCAGATCATGGGTGAGGACATGGTGCTCGGCATGCCGGTGCATTATGGCATGGGCTATGGCTTGCAAGGCGGCGCGGTGCCGTTGCCGAACAATGAAAGCGCCTTTTGGGGCGGTTATGGCGGATCGCTGGTGATCGTCGATCTGAAGGCGCGCAGCTGCTTTGCCTATGCGATGAACCGCATGGCGCCGACGACGACGGGGGATCCGCGGGCGTTCAACCTGGCGGTGGCGATGTGGCAGGGGATGGCGGCATAGGGGGTCGGAGGCAGCCGGGCAGGCCGGCGGATTTGCTCGGGGGTGCCCTCAGGCGCTTTCGAGCAGGTCCGCAACGTCAAGGCCGAGGCGTTCGATGTGTTCGCGGACGCGAGGCCATTCTTCATCGATGAAGCGGGCGCGTTCGGCGGCCAGCAGCGTTGTTGCGGCACCATCGGCGGCGAACAGGCCGACGCCCTTTTTCGCGGTGACAAGGCCGTTGGCCTGCAGGTCCTGATAGGCCTTGGCGACGGTGAGCGGGTTGACCCCGGCTTCGGCGGCAAGGGCGCGTACCGATGGCAGCAGCGCATTGTTACCGGCAGCAAGGATGCGGGCCACGATGAGATCGCGAATCTGTCGATAGATCGGGCGGTCCGGCGAGAACATAGGTGTCTTATCGCAGTGGGACAGTCAAACGTCAACCTTTGCGTGACCACTGCTTCCGGCGGCGCTAGAGATGGCATCATGAAGCGGCCGTGCGAAGCCAGCGCCGCGAGGGGAGATTGATCGATGCGCAGGATCGTTGCAGCCGCAATCGGCATGGCGTTGCTGACGGCGGGGCCGGCGCTGGCCCAATCACAAGCGGACATCATCGCCTGCGCCACCATCGCCCGCGATGCCGAACGGCTGGCCTGTTACGACGCCGCCGTTGCTGATTCGTCGGCAGAGGCCCGCGCAGCCAGCCAGAAGCGCGCGGCAGAATCGGCGCGTATCGCCGCCGAAGAAGCCGCCGCTGCCGCCGCTGCCGCCAAGATCAAGGCCGAGGCCGATGCCGTTGCACTCGCCAAGGCCAAGCGGGAAGCCTTTGGCGCCGAAGGCGTGGCCGCGCGCAGTGCCGAGCGTTTCGTTGCCGACCCGCGCGATTTGCAGGAACTGGAAGCCAGCATCACCGAGGTGCTGACCAACAGTTCCGGGCTGGGCGTGTTCCTGCTCGACAATGGTCAGGTGTGGAAACAGGCGGACACGGTTAACCTGCCCAACGTGCGGGTTGGCGACAAGGTGAAGATCCAGCGCGTGCTGCTGGGTGGTTACAAGCTGGTGTTCCTGAAGCAGGGCCGCGCGACGCCGGTGAAGCGCATCCGCTAGCGATGCCTGGATGAACGGGTTTTTGGGGATTGCCGGCGTTCTTGCGCTGCTGCTGCTTGTTGGCGGCGTAATCGGCATGGCGCGGCGGGATCGGTTTTCGCCCCGCTGGTTGCTGGCGGCGGCGGGCCTGGTGCTGTTGAACGATTTTCTGCTGACGCGCGGTTACGGGCTTTTGCCGGATCTTGTGCCTGCGGCCGAATGGAACTGGCAGGGCAAGATATTGGCGCTTGCCGCAACGCTGATTGTCGCCGCATTGCCGGCATTCGGTTGGCGCCGGTCAGGGCTGACGCTGGCGCAGGCGCCTGGCAGCCTGAAGGCGTGCATCCCGGTCGCCATCCTTTACTGCTTGTTCTTTGTCGGGCTGGCGCAGCTATTCCCGGGGGGCGGCGCGACGCCGGAAACCATCGCGTTCCAGCTCAGCATGCCTGGGCTGGAGGAGGAACCATTTTATCGCGGCATTCTGCTGTTCGCGCTGGATCGGGCCTTCGCCGGGCGCAAGCGGCTGCTTGGCGTGGATTGGGGGTGGGGCGCGGTTCTGTCCTGCGCGCTGTTCGGCCTCGCCCATGCCTTTGGCTATGCCAGCGGGCACTACAGCCTTGATCCGGCGACCATGGCCCTGACGGCGATTCCGGCGTTCATTGCCGTGTGGATCAGGCTGCGCACCGGCAGCCTGTTGATCCCGGTGCTGCTGCACAATTTCGGCAATGCATTCTCGCTGTTCTAGCGTCCGTCAGATCAGCCACAGCGATTGCAGTTCGCGGACCATGCCGACGGGCAGCGCGTCCGAATCCCCGGCGGCTGTCGCATCGGCCGGGGCGTCTGCTGCCTCCATGTACCGCCAGCCCTGATGGGCGCGGCGTGGTACTTGCGCCACCGGCGCCGGGCCGGGGGCGAGGTCGATGCGGCATTTGGTGCCCCAGGGCGTTTCAACCATGGCCAGCGACAGGATGGTCTGGCGCGCCACCAGCCGGTGCTTGATGATCCAGAACAGCGACCCGCCGATGAGTTCAGGGGCGCGTTTCGGCATGAAGCGGGTGAGCGAACAGGCTTCATCGCCCCAGCGTTCACGTTGCAACCGGGCCAGGGTTTCGATGTCCGGGCAGCCGACGGCTACCTTGGTCAGGTGCAGCATGGTGTCAACTCAGCGCCTTGACCCCGACCAGCGTGGCCAGGCCGAGAAAGGCAAGAAAGCCCATGACATCGGTGCACATCGTCACGAACACCGCCGATGACACGGCCGGATCGACGCCGGCGCGTTCCAGCCCCAGCGGGATCAGCATGCCGGCCAGCCCGGCGACGATATTGTTGATCATCATGGCGGCGGCGATCACCGCGCCCAGCGCCGGGCTGTGAAAGATCAGCGCGACGCCAACGCCGATCAGCGCCGCCAGCGTGGCGCCGTTGAGCAGGGAAATCCTTACTTCCCGCCAAACGGCGCGGCGGGCGTTTGAATCGGTCAACTGGTTGGTGGCAAGCGCCCGTACCGCCACCGCCATCGTTTGCGTGCCGGCATTGCCGCCCATCGATGCAACGATCGGCATCAGCGCCGCCAGCGTCACCATCTGGGCGATTGTGCCGGAAAACGCCCCGATGACCATGGCTGCCAGCACCGCGGTGCCAAGGTTGATGACCAGCCAGACGACCCGCACCTTGAAGGTATCGACGATGGGTTCGTTGATGTCGCCATCGCCGGCGCCCGACAGTTTCAGCGCGTCTTCGCCTGCTTCTTCCTGAATGATATGGACCACGTCATCGACGGTGATGACGCCGCACAACCGGCCTTCGCCATCGACGACGGCGGCGGAAATCAGCGCGTATTTCTGGAATTGCAGCGCGACTTCTTCCTGGTCCATATCGACCGGGATCAGCGTCTGT
>JBBQYI010000025.1:0-39337 GCA_038208825.1 Sphingomonadales bacterium
GCCGAGCAATGTTCGTTGATCGACATCCGGCCCCAGGCCACCAATGCGACGGTGACGGAAAGGGCGTTTCCGCAGGATGCGATCAGCTGGGGCACCGGCGGCTTTGCCCGCGTCGGCTTCGACATCACCGCAGATGGCAACACGACGAATGTGCGCACGATCATCGCGTCACCACCATTCGTCTTTGGCCCCGGCACCGAAAGTGCCGTCAAGCACTTTGCCTACAAGCCGGTGTTCAGGCCGGGCAATACGCTGGGCTGTACGGGCAGCACCATCACGCCGCACTTCAGGGTAATCGGCCGCTGAGCCGGAATCCAAACGCCACCGGATGCCGCCTTGCCGCTTGACCGGCGGGCGATGGCGCACTACCTGCGATTCACCGCAGCCGTCCTGGTGTGCGGTCCCTGTGTCCCGCCATCGCTGGTTATTTGACCCCCGACAGCGCCCGGACTGTTATGAAAAGACCCCTGAATGCATCTCCACGATTTGAAGCGCAAAACCCCGGCCGAGCTGGTGGTCATGGCCGAAGAACTCGGCATTGAAAATGCTTCCACCCTGCGCAAGCAGGACATTATCTTCGCCATCCTGAAGGCCACCGCCGAAGCTGGCAATGAAATCACCGGCACCGGCACCATCGAAGTCATGCCCGACGGTTTCGGCTTTTTGCGCTCGGCCGACAGCAATTATCTCGCCGGCCCCGACGATGTGTATGTGACGCCGCAGATCGTCCGCAAATTCGGCCTGCGCACCGGCGACACCATCGAAGGCGAAATCCGCAGCCCCAAGGACGGCGAGCGTTACTTCGGCCTGGTGCGGGTGATCGCCATCAATTTCGATGATCCCGAAGTGGTGCGCCACCGGGTCAATTTCGACAATCTGACGCCGCTGTACCCCGATGAAAAACTCAACATGGACAGCAATGATCCGACCATCAAGGACAAGACCGGCCGCGTCATCGATGTGGTCGCGCCATTGGGCAAGGGCCAGCGTTGCCTGATCGTCGCGCCGCCGCGCGTCGGCAAGACGATGATGATGCAGAACATCGCGCGGGCGATTTCGGCGAACCACCCCGAAGTCTATCTGATCGTCCTGTTGATCGACGAACGCCCCGAAGAAGTTACCGACATGCAGCGCACGGTGAAGGGCGAGGTGATTTCGAGCACCTTCGACGAACCCGCGACGCGCCATGTGCAGATCGCCGAAATGGTGATCGAAAAGGCCAAGCGGCTGGTCGAGCACAAGCGCGATGTCGTCATCCTGCTCGACAACATCACCCGGCTTGGCCGCGCCTATAACACCGTCGTGCCAAGTTCGGGCAAGGTGTTGACCGGCGGTGTCGATGCCAATGCGTTGCAGCGGCCGAAGCGGTTTTTCGGTGCGGCGCGCAATATCGAGGAAGGCGGTTCGCTGACCATCATTTCAACCGCGCTGATCGATACCGGCAGCCGCATGGACGAAGTGATTTTCGAAGAGTTCAAGGGCACCGGCAACAGCGAAATCGTGCTGGACAGGAAGATCGCCGACAAGCGCGTGTTCCCGGCCATCGATATCGGCAAGTCGGGCACCCGCAAGGAAGAGCTGCTCGTCGACAAGACGACGCTGGCCAAGATGTGGGTACTGCGCCGGATCCTGATGCAGATGGGCACCGTGGATGCGGTGGAGTTCCTGCTCGACAAGATGAAGGATTCGGTGACGAACAAGGACTTTTTCGACGCGATGAATCACTAAGCGAGCGCCGCGTGCGCGCAGTGCAAGCACTGCGCGCCGACAGGCGCCGCGCCCGGCCGGCGGGGCGGCGGGGAACCCCCGCCGAACCCGTCCGACGTCAGCATGGGCTTTGCCCATGCCCTTCACTGCAACCGCCTAACCCGCTGCGGGCGAATCCGCCCCCGCGCTTTGAAGCAAGAAACACCCTCACCCGGGCCGCGAAGGCGCGGCTCTCGACCTCTCCCGCAGGCGGGAGAGGGGTGGTTCGACCTTGCCGCAATCAAAGCTATAGCGCCGCTTCGACCTTGGGTGATCCCCAATCCAGCGTGCCCGCGACGCGCCACACTTCGCGGCCCTTTTCATCGTAGAGCACCGACATGGGCAGCCCGCGCGCCTTCAGCGCATCGGCCCATTCGCCATCCACATCGAGCCGCGGTTCCAGCGCCAGGAACTTTTTCGACGCAAAGAACCGGTCGACGACTTTCCAGCCGGCGTTGTCCTGGCTGATCGGCAGGATGGTCAATTTGCCCTTGGTGCGCACGGCGAGGAAATCCAGCGCCGGCATTTCGGCGATGCAGGGGGCGCACCATGTCGCCCACAGGTTGACCAGCACGCGCTTGCCCTTGAAATCGGCCATGCTGGCCTTGCCGCCGCCGCGTTTTTCAAAGGCCAGCGCCGGGGCCGGGGTGCCGGTATGGCTGCGATCGATGGTGTTGACCGGCAGGGTTGCCGCCTCGGCCGCGCCGTAGCTCGCTTGCGATGCGGCCGGGGTTCCCTTATCGCCGCCATCGCAGGCGGTGAGGGTCACCGCCACGCTTGCCGCTATCAGGAGCCTTGCGATCTCGACGCCACCGGCCTTGAAAAACATCGCTTCATCCAATCCTTTGTGGGGCGGCCGTTTCGGCGGCGGCCCGGCGTCGGTGATGCGGGAGATAAACGCCTCCATCGGCACCGACAAGCGCCTGTGGCGACAGGACCTGGCCGGATCGCGGGCGCACGCCGCCATGTTGGGGGCGCAGGGTATCGTTGCCGCCGATGATGTGGCGCAGATTCTGGCCGGGCTGGACGCCATCGAGGCCGAATATGAGGCCAATGGGGTGCCGGAGGATCTGGCGCTCGAAGACATTCACATGACGGTCGAAACCCGGCTGGCGCAGTTGATCGGCCCCGCCGCCGGCCGGTTGCACACGGCGCGGTCGCGCAATGACCAGGTGGCGACCGATTTCCGGCTGTGGGTGCGCACCGCCTGCGCCGAAACCGATGCCGGGTTGAAGGCGCTGACGCTGGCGCTGCTGGCGCGGGCCGAGAACCATGCCGGCACCATCATGCCCGGCTTTACCCATTTGCAGGTGGCGCAGCCGGTGACGCTTGGCCATCATCTGCTTGCCTATGTCGAGATGATCGCGCGGGATCGTTCGCGGTTCGGCGATGCGGCGCGGCGGTTGAACGAAATGCCGTTGGGCGCCGCGGCGCTCGCCGGCACGGGGTTTCCGGTGGATCGGGACATGACGGCGAAGGCGCTGGGCTTTGATCGCCCGATGGCCAACAGCCTGGATGCGGTGTCGGATCGGGATTTCGCGCTGGATTATCTGTCGGCGTCGACGTTGTGCGGGCTGCACCTGTCGCGGTTGGCCGAAGAGATCATCCTGTGGGCGACGCCGGCCTATGGCTTTGTCACTTTGCCGGATGCCTGGTCGACCGGTTCATCGATCATGCCGCAGAAGCGCAACCCCGATGCGGCGGAGCTGGTGCGTGGCCATTCGGGCCTGTTGCTGGGCCATTTCACCGGGCTGGCGGCGACGATGAAGGGGCTGCCATTGGCCTATGCCAAGGACATGCAGGACGACAAGCCGCCGGTTTTTGCGGCGCACGACCTGTTGACGTTGATGCTGGCGGCGATGACCGGGATGGTCGAAAGCCTGAATTTCGTGCCCGAGCGGATGCGCGCCGCCGCCGCCGGCGGCTATTCGACCGCAACCGACCTGGCCGATTGGCTGGTGCGCGAGGCGGGCGTGCCGTTCCGCGAGGCGCATGACATCACCGGGCGCGCGGTAAAGACGGCAGAGGTGGCGGGCGTCATGCTGGATGGGCTGTCCGACGAGGATCTGGCCGGCATTGATGCGCGGATCACGCCCGCTGTGCGCAGCGTTTTGTCGGTGGAGGCTTCGGTTGCCAGCCGCACCAGCTTTGGCGGCACCGCGCCCACCAATGTGCGCGCCGCCATTGCCGCCGCGCGGGCGCGCGTCGGGTGAGGCGGGCGGTGGTGCCTTTGCTGTTGCTGGCGCTGGGGCTTTCGGCGTGCGGCAAGCAGGGTCACCTGACCCCGGTGCCACCGCGACCGGCGCCGGTTCAGGCCGCCGGTGCCAAGGAGGCGCCGACGCCCGAGGAAATGCTGAAATTGCCGCCACAGTCGCAGCCCAACCGGGTCGATGATCCCGTCCAGAAATCCGAGGAGCGGCCCGATGACCGCTTCAACCTGCCCCCGACGGGAACCCGCTGATGGACCATTTCGAAATCCGTGACGGTGTGATGCACGCCGAGGGCATCAGCCTGGAAACGCTGGCGACTGAAGTCGGCACGCCGTTTTATTGTTATTCATCGGCCACGATCGAACGGCATTACAATGTCTTTGCCGCCGCGGTTTCGGGGTTGGGCGACGGTGATCCGCTGGTCGCCTTTGCGGTAAAGGCCAATCCCAACCTGTCGGTGCTGGCGACGCTGGCGCGGCTGGGTGCCGGTGCCGATGTCGTGTCGGGTGGTGAACTTTCCCGCGCGCTGGCGGCGGGTGTGCCGGCCAACCGGATCGTGTTTTCGGGCGTCGGCAAGCAGCCGCACGAGCTCGCCGCCGGTATCGAGGCCGGCATCCTGCAGTTCAATGTCGAATCCGAGGCCGAAATCGCCATGCTGGCGGCAGTTGCGGCGGCGCGGGGCGCACAGGTCGAGCTGGCGATCCGCGTCAACCCGGCGGTCGATCCGCACACCCATGCCAAGATTTCGACGGGCGGCCAGGACAGCAAGTTCGGCATCCCCATCGAACGCGCCGCCGCTGCCTTTGTGATGGCGGCCGGCCATGCGTCGCTTAAGCCGGTTGGCCTTGCCGCGCATATCGGCAGCCAGTTGACCGATCTGGGGCCGATCGAATCCTGCATCGGCCGGCTGGGTGAACTTGCCGATGGCCTGCGCGCATCCGGGCATCCTGTCACCCGCATCGATGTCGGCGGCGGGCTGGGCGTGCCCTATCGGCATGACCAACCGGCACCGCCCTCGCCTGCGGTTTATGCGGCCATGGTGGCACGGGCGACACGCGGCTGGTCGGCTCGGTTGATGTTCGAACCTGGCCGCATGATCGTCGGCAATGCCGGCGTGCTGGTATCGACAGTCATCCTCGTCAAACAGGGCACGACGAAAACCTTTGTCGTCGCCGATGCCGGCATGAACGACCTGCTGCGCCCGTCATTATATGGCGCCTGGCACGACATTCGGGCGTTGCGGCCCGGCGGCGGCCGCATGACCGCAACCGTGGTCGGCCCGGTGTGCGAGACCGGCGATACCTTTGCCGACGATCGCGATATCGAAACCGTCGGCGCCGGCGATCGCATCGCCTTCATGACGGCGGGCGCCTATGCCGCGACCATGGCCAGCACCTATAATTCGCGGCCGCTGGTGCCCGAAGTGATGGTCAGCGGCGATCGCTGGGCGATTGTTTCGGAACGCAACCAGCCGGCGGCGATGCTGGCGCTGGATGCGAAGGCACCTTGGCTATAATCTGGCCGTCACGCACCGCGCAGGGGGAAGCAGCATGACGATCAAGCCGGTAACAACAGCGGTATTTCCGGTGGGTGGCCAGGGCACGCGTTTCCTGCCCGCCACCAAGGCGGTGCCCAAGGAATTGCTGCCCGTCGTCGACCGGCCGTTGCTGCAATATGCCGTTGACGAGGCGCTGGCCGCCGGTATCGAGCGGATGGTTTTCGTGACGGCGCGCGGCAAGGGCGCGCTGGAGGATTATTTCGATGTCGCCGGCGAACTCGTCGCCAGCCTGAAGGCCAAGGGCAAAACCGCCGAACTGGCGGTTCTGGACGAAACCCAGTTGTCGCCCGGGCAGATCGCCTATGTCCGCCAGCAGGAACCCGCCGGGCTTGGCCATGCCGTATGGTGTGCGCGGCACATAACCGGCAATGATGCCTTTGCCGTGCTGTTGCCCGACGAACTGCTCTGGTCACCCGCCGCGCCGGCGCTGGCCGAAATGCACGACGCCTATAAACGATTGGGCGGCAATATCATTTCGGTGCTGGAAGTGCCGGAGGAACACACCAGCCGTTATGGGATCGTCACGCCCGGCGCGGTCGATGGCCTGATAACCGAGGTAAAGGGCCTTGTCGAAAAGCCCAAGGCCGGCACGGCGCCGTCACGGCTGGCCGCGATCGGGCGTTATATCCTACAACCTGAAGTCATGGGCGTGCTTGCCGCCGGCAAGCGCGGCGCCGGAAATGAAATCCAGTTGACCGACGCCATGGCCGAAATGATCGGCGTGCAGCCGTTCCACGCGCTGACCTTTACCGGCACGCGTTTCGATTGCGGCGACAAGGCGGGGCACATCACCGCCAATATCGCGCTGGCGCTGGCCCGCGACGATGTCGGGCCGGCGGTGCGCGAATGGCTGCGGCGGCAGGTGATCTAGGCCGGGTCAAGCGCCCCTGCCCCGCCTGCGGGAGAGGGGGGGGCAATCGGGTCTAGCCGGTCGCCTGCAGGACATCGACCACATCCAGCCGATAGCCAAAGCTGTAGATCGACGACAGCCGCAGGCCATATTCGGGGCGCAGGCCGAGCCGGTTGCGGATTTGCGAGATATGGGCGTCTAGCGTGCGGCTCGATACGTCGAGAATCCGGCCCCAGACGCCTTCCATGATCTGTACACGCGACAGCGGGCGGTTCAGGTTGCGGAACAGCATCAGCGCCAGGCCGAATTCCTTGGCGGTCAATTCGATCGGGCGGCCACCGACGGTGACCGACATCGCCATCACGTCAAAGACATGGTCGCCATAGGTTTCCGACATGGCGGCATCGGCGGAGCGCTGCCGCAGCGCCAGCAACCCCTTGACCGTGGCACGCAGCGTGGCGGGATCAACGGGTTTTTCAACGATCGCATCGGCCAGTGTTTCCTGCACCGCCGGGGCGTTGCCCGCGGTTGCCAGCAGGATCATCGCCGGCGGTGCCGCCACATTCGCGCCGATCCATTGCATTGTGTCCGCCGCGGCATTGCCCTGCAGATCGGCATCGATAAGCACCAGATCAAAATTGTCGCGGCGCAGCACCTGTATCAGCGCGGTGCTCTCCTGAAATTGGGAACAGCCATGGCCAACCTTGCGCAGCAGTGCCGCCATCGCACCGCTGCGTGCTGCATCATCATCGAGAATCGCCAGCCGCATCACGCTCCCCCTTACCAGCCGCAAACCGCGAACGGGCCGCGCCAAGGCAGCGCGGATACGGCGAGTAGATGAACCGTATTCCTAACAAATCCCTACCAAGTCAAGTTTTACAAATAGGGGTGCGACATTTTATGGTCCGGCAACTGTGACAACCGTGGCGCCCAATGCTTTGGCTTCGGCAAGGACATGCGTGACTTGCAACAACGGCAGGCTGTGGCTGGCTTCGGCAAGTAATTCCAGCGTCGCGGCTATTCGCGCCGGATCGAGGTTGGACAGGGGTTCATCGAGCAGCAGCGCCGCCGGTTGCGCCAGCAGGGCGCGGCCCAGCGCCACCCGCCGCGCTTCACCGCCCGACAGGTTGCGCGGCCAGCGATCGAGCAGCGCCGACAGGCCGAGTCGTTCGGCCATGGCATCGATCGCTACGGGCGACGCGCGGTGTGCATAGCCAAGATTGGCGCGCACCCGCAGGTGCGGGAACAGCCGCCCATCCTGGAACACCACGCCAAGGCCGCGATCGCGGGGCGGCATGTCGATACCGGCGGCGGCGTCGAACAGCGTCCGCCCGGCGACGCGAATATGTCCCGATTCGGGCCGCACCAACCCGGCGATGGCGAGCAGGATGCTGGTTTTGCCTATGCCAGATGGCCCGACCAGCGCCGTTACCGCTGCATCGGATTGAAAGGCGATGTGGCGGGAGAAATCACCGCGCCGCAGCCGAATATCAACATCGAATTTCATGCGGCGCCGATCATGTCCGGTGCCGCGCCGCGCGGCGCTGCCAATATTGCGCGCCCACCAGCGCCGCAAAGGCGATAGCGATGGAGAGCACCGCCAGCCGTAGCGCCGATGCCTCCCGCCCCGGCACCTGCAGCAGCGCGTTGATGGCGAGGGGCAGTGTTTCGGTTTCGCCGGGAATCGACGACACAAAGATCGCGGTGGCGCCAAATTCGCCCACCGCCTTGGCAAAGCCCAGCACGACCGCTGCGATGATGCCCGGCAGAATGAGCGGCACGGTGATGGTGGCGAACACCCGCCAGCGTGACGCGCCAAGGGTCGCCGCCGCGGCCTCCAACCGGCGGTCCATGCTGTCCAGCGCCTGCCGCATCGGCGCCACCATCAGCGGCAGCGCCATGACGCCCGCCGCAATCGCCGCGCCGGTCCAGCGGAACAGCACCGAAATGCCCAGCGCCGAAAGCGCCTGCCCGGCAAAACCGTTCCGCCCGAACGCCAGCAGCAGCAGATAACCGGTCACCACCGGCGGCAGCACCAGCGGCAAATTGACCAGCGCATCGGCGAGGGATTTGCCGGGAAAGCGCCGCCGCGCCAGCACGAACGCCAGCCCGAACGCCAGCGGCATCGCGCCCAATGTGGCGAGGCCGGCGACCTTCAGGCTGACCATGATGGCCTGGGTTTCGGCCAGCGACAGGGGCGCCAGGATCAAGGCGCCACCGTCATGGCCGCGTGAGCCCCGGCTCTACAAAGCCCTGTGCTCGCAGGATCGCCCGCCCCTTTGGCCCGGCCAGAAAGACGAGGAAAGCACGGGCCTCGGCACTGGAGCCGGCATTGGCGCCGGCGCGGACCAGGGCCGCCGGATAGCGGATCGGCGGATGACTGGAGGCCGGAAACACGCCCGCCACCGCAACCTTTTGCGATGCCAGCGCATCAGTTGCGTAAACGATGCCGGCGGCGGCGTCGCCGCGTTCGACAAAGGCCAGCGCGGCGCGGACATTTTCGGCGCGCGCCAGCCGCGGCGCCGCCGCGTCCCACGCCCCAAGGCTGGTCAGTGCCGCCTTGGCATAGCGGCCGACCGGCACCGAATCCGGGTCCCCCGTTGTCCAGCGGCCGGCGCCGACCAGACCGGCGAGATCGAAACCGCGCCCGATGCGTACCCGGCGCGGCCGGTCGGCCGGCACGATCAGCACCAGCCGGTTGCCGGCAATGTCGCGGCGGCTGCGCGGATCGATGGCGCCGGCGGCGGCAACCGCGTCCATCCATTGCGCATCGGCGGCGACAAACACATCGGCAGGCGCGCCGGCGATGATCTGCCGCGCCAGCGCCGGCGTGCCGGCCAATACCAGCACCGGGCGTTCGGCACCGGTGGCGGCATAGGCATCGGCAACGGCGCCCATCGCCTCGGTCAGGCTGCTGGCGGCGAATACCTTTATCGGCGCGGCGCGCAACAGCGATGCCGGGGCGAGCAGCATAAACAACAGGGCAGGCAGCAAGAACAGGCGCACGATCATCTGGCCTCAGAAGCAATATATCCGGCGGGATATATCGCAGCAGGGACGCCGATTGGCCAGCCCCGGGATGTGTCGCGAGCTGCGCGCCCCACGGCGACCCGGTTCCAACGCCCGGGATTTCGACATTCATCGAAATCGGCGCCGTGCCACCGCCCAAATCGCACGTGATCGCCGCCAGACAATGCGCGACAATGCGCTTCGCCGTTGACCCACGCTGTGCAGGCTTTAGGGGTTCGGCATCATGGAAAATGCCCAGCCCCCCTTTGATCCACGCCTGTTGCGCGATGCCTTTGGCTGTTTTGCCACCGGCGTTACCGTGGTGACCGGCAGCACCGCCGATGGCACGCGTTTCGGCCTGACCGCCAACAGCTTCACCAGCGTGTCGCTGGATCCGCCTTTGTTGCTGTTCTGCCCGGCCAACACCGCATCGGCGCTGCCGGCGTTGCGCGACACCGGCCGCTTTGCCATCAACATCCTCGATCTGGACGGGCAGGTCGTCGCCGATCGCTTCACCAAAAAGGGTGTCGATCGATTCGCCGATGCCGAATGGGACGAATGGGACGGGCTGCCGATCCTCGCCACGGCCAAGGCGGCCTTTGCCTGCACATTGCACGCCGATCATGATGGCGGCGACCATCGCATCATCGTCGGCCGCGTCACCCGGCTGGGCCAGGCGGCGGATCGCGAATCGCTTTTGTACCTGCATGGCCGCTACCGGCGCGTCCATGTCGGCGGCTGAGGCCAACCCAGCCGCCGAAACCGCCGAACTGGCGCGCGGCGGCCGCACCAGCTTCTTGGGCTATGTCTTGCGGTTGGCGGCGCGGTTTCCGTTCCTGTTCATCGCCGGCCGCCTGCCTGCCTATGGCGCCGAGGCGCTGGGCCGTTATGCCTATGCCACCATGGTTGTCGAACTTGTGGCGATGCTCGCTACGCTCGGCCTGAAGCGCGGGCTTGCCGAAGACATGGCATTGCGCGGCAGCAGCGCCGGCAACAGCCGCAGCGATGCCGAGGCGCACGCCTTTTATGACGCGCTGCTGGTATCGTTGATTGCCGCCTGCATCGGGGCTGCTTTCCTTATTGCGCTGCCCAAGATCGTGTTCCCGCTATCGGCGGTCACCGGGCTGGAACGCTATTTCCCGCTGATCATCATCGCCATCGTGTTGTCGGACATCAGCCTGGCGGCGCTGGCCTTTCGCCATGATATCGGCGCGACGGTACGAGCACGCTCACTGGTCGAACCCTGGGTGCTCAGCCTGGCGGCGCTGGGGCTGGGCTTTACGCGCTGGGGGCCGGACGGGCTGACCATTGCCTATATCCTGTCGATGGTCGCAGCGGCCATTGCCTCGGTATGGCCGGCCGCGCGGGCGTTCGGCTGGGCGCCGCACTGGCGACCGCAGATCGGCGCGCTGGTGCGGCTGTTGCGCGCCAATTTCCCGCTGGCGGGGGCCGATATCACCGAATGGGGGGCGCGGCGGCTCGATATCTTTATCCTCGGCCGCTTCGCCAGCGCCGAAATCGTCGGCATCTATTACGTCGCGCAACAGATCGCATCGCTGCCGCAACGGCTGAAATCCAGCTTCGATCCGATCCTCGCGCCGGTGCTCACCACCAATCTGGCGCTCAATCGCATCGACAAGGTGGCGGCGCATGTCCGCCAGATCAGTTTCTGGGTGGGCGCCGCGCAATTGGGCGTTGTGCTGGTGTTCGCGATCACGGCGCGGGCCGCGATGGGCCTGTTCGGGCCGGTGTTTGCCAGCGGCGGCCTGGTGCTGATCGTGCTGCTGATCGTCGAGTTGCTGGCGGCGCAGGCGGCGGTCGCTGAATCAGCGTTGATCTATGTTGCCCGCAACAAAAATCTGATGTGGTCGCTGGCTGGAGTCCTCGTTCAGATTGCTGTCTCCCTGCTGCTCGTGCCGCGTTATGGTGGCGTCGGCGCTGCCTCCGGATTGGCGGTTTCGGCGCTGTTGCTGACGCTGGTCAAGACGCGTTTGTTGTCACGCCGGCTGGGTGCCAGCGTTGCCGGCTGGCGCTGGATAATGCCGATTGCGGCGTTGCCGGCGATCGCCGTCGGCCTGCTGATGTTGCGGGCGCCGGAATGGGCGCAGCTTGCTATCGGACCGTTCATAATTCTGGGGGTTTACGGTTCGATAATATGGCGGTTAGGGTTCAAGGGCGCCGATCGGTTGTTGTTTGCCCGCGGCCTGCGCGGCAAGGAATTGCCGGCCGCCGCAGAATCTTCCGCCGGGGGCAGCAACACGCCGCCGGTCTCCATAATCTGACCAAGGGTTACCAAATCGATGCTGATGTTCAATGCAACGCGCCGTGCCCTGCTTGGCGGCGCCGCGACGGTTGGTGCCTTTGCCTTGTTGCCGGGCCGGGCGAGCGCTGCTGCTATGGCAGGCGCCCCGGCTGGCGATGGCGTGCTCAACGCGGCATTGAAGATCATCGCCGCTGCCATTTTGCAACGGTCACCCGAAACCGCCACGTTGCTGGGTTCGGATCGCGGGGATAACGCCGCGCTTGCCACGCAGTTGAGCGATCTGTCCCCCGCCGGCGAGGCAGCGGACCGACGGGTTTATGCCACTGCAAAGCGCCTGCTCGATTGCCTGCCCCGCGATCAGTTCCAGGGCGCCGACATCAACAATTATGATTCCGCCGAATGGGCGCTGGGCATTGCGGCGGAGGGCGAAAAATTCCCGTTCGGCCAGTCCGGCACCGGCGGCGGCATCCCCTATGTCGTCACCCAGCAGAACGGCACCTACAGCCAGATCGCCGAATTCCTCGACAGCTATCACCGGGTCGAAGATGCCGCCGGGGCCGAAGCCTATCTCAGCCGGCTCGGCCAGGTCGCCAAGGCGCTGGACGATGAAACCGCGCGGATCACCGCCGATGCCGCCAAGGGCGTGGTGCCGCCGACGTTCATCGTGACAAACGTGCTCGGCCAACAGGCGCAGATGCGCGCCGTGCCGGCTCGGCTGACCAAGTTCGTCACCTCGATCGCCACCCGCGCCAAAAAGCTCGGCCTGCCCGATCCGAGCGACCGCGCCACAAAGATTGTCGCCGATGCGATCTATCCGGCGCTCGATCGCCAGATGGCGGCGTTAAAGGCGCTGAACACCACCAACGACGCTGGCGTGTGGAAGCTGCCCAATGGCGAGGCCTATTATCAATACATGCTGAAAAGCCAGACGACGACCAGCCTGACCGCCGCCGAAATACACAAGACTGGCTGGGAGCAGAACCGCGCCATCGAAGCAGAGATGGACACGATCCTGAAATCGCAGGGCCTGAAAAAGGGCAGCGTCGGCGAGCGCATCGCCAAGCTGACCAATGACAAGCGTTTCCTGCAACCCGACAGCGACGCCGGGCGCGCCGCCGTTATTGCCCAGGTCCAGGGCAAGATCGACGCCATCCGGCCGCTGTTGACCAAGGTTTCCAAGCTGGGCCTGAAGGCCGATGTGCAGGTGAAGCGCGTGCCGGTGGATATCCAGGACGGCGCGGCGCTGGGCTATATGAACTTTGCCAGCCCCGACGGGAAGCGCCCGGCGATTTACTATATCAACCTCAAAACCATGTCGTTCTGGCCGTCCTGGACGCTGGCATCATTGACCGCGCACGAAGCCATTCCGGGCCATGCCTGGCAGGGCGCCTATATCGCCGAGTATCCGGATATCGTCTCGCCGATGGCCTCGCTGACCGGCTTCAATGCCTTTGTCGAAGGCTGGGCGCTGTATGCGGAACAGTTGGTCGATGAATTCGGGCTTTATGCCAATGATCCGTTCGGGCGGCTTGGCTATTTGCAGGCGCAGCGTTTCCGCGCCGTGCGGTTGATCGTCGATACCGGCATGCACGCGATGAAATGGAGCCGCGACAAGGCCATCGACACGATGGTCGCCGAAACCGGCCGCGACCGCCGCGCCGTGACGAGTGAAATCGACCGTTATTGCGCATCCCCCGGCCAGGCCTGTGGCTACAAGATCGGCCACAACGAGATCTTGAAGCAGCGCGAGCGGGCCAAGACGGCACTGGGCCCGAAATGGGATTTGCGCGATTTCAACGATGCACTGGTGGAGACTGGCGGGGTGCCGTTGAGCGCGCTCCCAGGCGTGGTGGATCGCATGATCGCGCGGGTGCAGGCGGGCTGAGTGCCCCCTTTCCCGCCTGCGGGAGAGGCGACACGCGCGGCGTCGCGGAGGCGACCTTTGTAGCACGCGGCGGGTGAGGGTGTATTCGCACTACGTATCAAGAAGAACACCCTCACCCGGGCCGGCTACGCCGTCTCTCGACCTCTCCCGCAAGCGGGAGAGGGGAACGCTTTATCAACGGCGCAGCGTTACCGCCCCCGCCGCACGCCCTTTGGCACCCGTGACTGCCCTTGCCGCCGGCCCTTGAAGACCCGGTCGCGGCGCGGCGGGGCGGTCTGGCCTTCGCCGAGCGGCAGTTCGAAGCGGAGCGCCCCGGTGATCGGGTTGGCCTCTGCCAGCCGCAGGTCGAGGCGTTGCCCGGCGACATAGCGGGTGCCGGTTTCGATGCCTTCCAGCACCTTGCTCGTCTCGTCATAGACAAAGCGTTCGTCGCCCAGAGTCGATACCGGCACCAGCCCGTCGCCGCCCAACCCGATGACCTGCGCGAAAAAGCCGAATTTGAGCACGCCGGTGATCCGCGTCGGCAGGGTTTCGCCGATGCGCGTCGAAAGATAGGCCGCGACATAGCGGTCGGTGGTGTCGCGATCCGCCTCCATGGCGCGGCGTTCGGTCATCGACACATGCTCCGCCGTCCGCCCCATCGCGGTCGCATCGCCTTCGCCCAGACCGCCGTCGCCCAGCTTGTAGGCCGTCACCAGGGCGCGGTGCACGACCAGATCGGCATAGCGGCGGATGGGCGAGGTGAAATGCGCATAACTGCCCAGCGCCAGGCCGAAATGCCCCTTGTTATCAGGGCTGTAATAGGCTTGGGTCTGGGTGCGCAGCACCTGTTCCATCACCTGTTCGGCGTGATCTTCCCCCTTCACCCGCGCCAGCAGCCGGTTGAAGGTTGCCGGCTGGATGACCTGCCCCATGGCGAAATTCTGCCCGAAGGTTTCCAGATAATCCTTCAGCGCCACCAGCTTTTCACGGCCCGGCGGTTCGTGGTCGCGGTACATGCACGGGGCTTTCTTGGCCTCCAGCGCCTTGGCCGCGGCGACATTGGCGGCGATCATGAAATCTTCGATCAACTGGTGCGCGTCCAGATGCTGGCGCACCTCGATACCGGTGATCCGGCCCATGGCATCCAGCATCACCCGCCGTTCCGGCAGGTCCAGCGCCAGCGGTTCGCGCGCATCCCGGGCTTTTTTG
Organism: Sphingomonadales bacterium; assembly: GCA_038208825.1. Lineage (GTDB taxonomy): Bacteria > Pseudomonadota > Alphaproteobacteria > Sphingomonadales > Sphingomonadaceae > Sandarakinorhabdus. Next base: position 14,713 of record JBBQYI010000025.1, read on the forward strand.
AGCAGCGCCCAAGCCGACCATAGCGGCTGCAACGTCGCAAGGTGCGTGCCTGCGCCGGTCTCCATGGTCGCCTGCGCTTCTTCATAGGCGATGTTGGTAGTGCAGCGGATCACCGCCCGGCTGAAGCGTTGCGACACGATCTTGCCATCGGGCGCAATCGCCAGATGGCAGGCGAGCACGCCGCGGTCCTCCCCCTCCACCAGCGAACAGACATCGGCGCTGAGTGTTTCCGGCAGCATGGGGACGACGCGATCCGGGAAATAGACGCTGTTGCCGCGCTGCCGCGCCGACCGGTCCAGAGAGGTGCCGGGGCGGACGTAGAAACTGACATCGGCGATAGCGACGATGGCGTTGACATGGCCCTGTTCGTCGGGTGCGGGGGCTGCCCATACCGCGTCATCATGATCCCGCGCATCGGCTGGATCGATGGTCAGGAACGGCAGCGCGCGCAGGTCCTCACGATCGCCCAGCGGCTGCCGCGCCACCTCGTCGGCCTGCTCCAGAACTGTCTCGTCGAACCGGTGCGGGATGCCCTTGGCGTGGATGGCGATGAGCGAGAAGGAGCGCGGCGCGAAAGGATCGCCGAGCACCTCCACCACCCGCGCATATTGGCGGGGCGGCCGGCCGCCGGGTTCGGCAAGCACCAGATCGCCGACATTGGCGGTGCCGGGATCGGACACCGCCAGGTCGCTGCGGGCGCGTTTGTCGACGGGCACCAGCCGATAGCCGAGCGCCTCCTTGCGAAGGATGCCGAGCACGAATTCGTCGGTCTTGGCCAGCGCCTTCATGGCAAAGGCGGCATAGCCGCGGCCCTGTTCCTCGATACGCGCCAGAAGCCGATCGCCGACCCCATGCGCCGCCCGGCGCTTGCCCTCGATCACCCGGATGCGCGGCGGCGGGCCGGGATGGTCCCAACGGTCGGGCACCGCGATGGGGCCTTCGTCGCCGGCCTCGATGATGCGGATGACGGTGACGCGTGGCAAGCCGCCGCCCTTATGCAGGGTGCGGCCCGGCCCGGCATCAAGCTCGCCGGCCTCCTGCATTTCCTTCAGCAATGATTTCAGCGCGATCTTATCCTGCGCGTGCAGGCCAAAGGCGCGGGCGATCTCACGCTTGCCGACGCTATCCTGCTGGGTGCGGATGAAATCGATGATGGCCTCACGGCTGGGCAGGCCGGGCGGGGATGGCGGGGGGCGACGGGGCATCGGCGAACCATGGGCGGCACGGCGCGCGGATGCAACACGGCACAGCGCCGTCCCGCTGCGGATATGCTGCTGTGCCGCATTGCCCGTTGCGTCACACCGCCGGCGTCGCCACATTGGCGCGATGCGTTTCATGGCAGCCACCACGACTCCCCCCGCGGGCAAGGCCGATTTCGGCACCTTGCGCCGCTTCATCCCCTATCTGTGGCCGGCCGGCGAGCCGATGCTGCGCGCCCGTGTCGTCGCGGCCATGCTGTTGGTGCTGCTCGCCAAATCCACCGGGCTGGTGATGCCGTTCGCCTTCAAGGGCGCTGTCGATCGCATGGCGGCGGGTGTGCCGGATGGCGTGCAGGTCGCAATCGCGCTGGTCTGCGCCTATGCGCTCGCCCGTTTCGGACAGGTGTTGTTCGACAACAGCCGCAACGCCATTTTCGAACTTGTCGGGCAGACCGCAGCGCGGCGGCTGTCGCAGGATGTGTTCATGCACATCCACAAGCTCAGCCTGCGGTTTCACCTGGAACGCCGCACCGGATCGCTTACCCGCGTTGTCGAGCGTGGCACCAAGAGCATCGATACGATGCTGTATTTCATCCTGTTCAACATTTTCCCGACGATCTTTGAACTGTCGGCAGTGTGCATCATCTTCTGGGTCAAGCTTGGCCCACCGATGGTCGCAGTCGTGCTGTTGATGGTCGCGGCCTATATCACCTATACGCAGAAGGTGACGGAGTGGCGGTCAAAGCTGCGCCGCGAGATGGTGGACAGCGACAACAAGGCTGTAGCGCGCGCCGTCGATTCGCTGCTGAATTACGAAACAGTGAAATATTTCAACGCTGAAGCGCATGAGAACCATAACTATGGCCTTGCCGTAAAGCGCTACACCGATGCCGCGACCAAGAATGAGGTATCGCTCGCCTGGCTCAATATCGGCCAGTCGCTGATCACCAATCTGATGATGGCCGGCGCCATGGGCTATACCGTCTGGGGCTGGAGCCAGGGCAAGTTCAGCATCGGTGACCTGGTGCTGGTCAACACGCTGCTGGCGCAGTTGTTCCGGCCGCTGGACATGCTCGGCATGGTCTATCGCGAGATCAAGCAGGGCCTGATCGACATGGAGGCAATGTTCGGGCTGATCGACACGCCGACCGAGATTGCCGATGTGCCGGGCGCGCCGCCGCTGCATGTCAGGGCCGGGCATGTCCGCTTTGACCATGTCGATTTCGGCTATGATCCGCGCCGACAGATCCTGCACGATGTGTCGTTCGATGTGCCGCCGGGCAAGAAGCTCGCCATTGTCGGCCATTCGGGCGCCGGCAAATCGACGCTGAGCCGCATTCTGTACCGGTTTTATGACATACAGGGCGGCGCCGTGACCATCGACGGGCAGAATATTGCCGAGGTGACGCAGGACAGTCTGCGCCGCGCCATCGGCATCGTGCCGCAGGATACGGTGCTGTTCAACGACACCATCGGTTATAACATCGCCTATGGCCGGCCCGATGCCAGCCCGGCCGAAATCGAGGCGGCGGCGCGCGGCGCTTCGATCCATGATTTCATCCTGTCGCTGCCCGATGGCTATGCGACGCAGGTGGGCGAACGGGGCCTGAAGCTGTCGGGCGGGGAAAAACAGCGCGTCGCCATCGCGCGGACGATCCTGAAGGACCCGGCGATCCTGATCCTGGATGAGGCAACCAGCGCGCTCGATTCGGCGACGGAGGCCGGCATCCAGTCGGCGCTTGGCACGGTGGCGCAGAGTCGCACGACGCTGGTCATCGCGCACCGGCTGTCGACGATCACCGACGCGGATGAGATTTTGGTGATGAGTGCCGGCCGAATCATCGAACGCGGCAGCCATGAAGCGTTGCTGGCAGTTGGCGGCAGCTATGCCGAAATGTGGGCGCTGCAACAGGCGGAGGCGGAAGAACAAGCCGCGATCGCCGCCGAATAGGCAGGGTTTTCGGCTGTCAGGCCTTGTCGGCGTACAGCATCCGACCGGGGCCCAATCGGGTGAGAACGGTGTCGAGGCTGGCGGCCGATACCGCAAAACAGCCCTCGCTACGCCCGAGCTTACCGGTCGTGCGGGCGATTTCGGGGCTTACATACCAGGCGGCGTGAACGACAATGGCGCGTGGTTCGGCGTTGCTGTTGTCCGGGTCGAGCCCTTGCAGGCGCATCGAACGGCCATGCGCGCCGGTGTAGTAACCCGCCGTCGCATAGGCACCGCTGGAGGATGCAAATGAGCCCGGCTCGTTCGAAAAGCGCCGCGCCCAGCCGGTATGCGCAGGATCCGAACCGCGCCCATGGGCGACAAGATGCGCTTCCGTGCGGCGGGTTGCCCGGTCGATGATGAACAGCCGAGGCGCACTGGAGGGCCTTGAGAAATCGACGATTCCAATGCGATCGACTTGCATGAAACGGGTGCGATGACGGGCAAGCGCAGCCTCAGCGCGGGCCAGCAGATCGGCGTCCGGCTGGTCATCATCGACGGCAAAAGCGGGCGCATGGAGCGCCGCCAAAGCCAGCACGCTCGATTGCAGCATTCGCCGCCGGCTCAGCAATCCGGCAGCAGATGACGATCGGCGCATGTTTTCATCGAGAGGCAAGATTAACACCGGGTTCAATCGCGAACGCAAAGGGTCCACGTTGCGAACATGGTGACAGCAAGCCGGCAGTGCAATCCAGTCCATCGCGATTGCCGCCGCAAACCGGATATTGTGGGTAAAAATGACGCCAGAATGCGATAATTCGAGGAATCTGCCGGCCAGTTCGCCAGTGGGAGTGGTCGCCGGCTTGTGCCTTTGCATGGCCTTGTTGTTGCCCGGCGATGCGGCCAGTGCGATCCAGCCAAAGCCCGCAGCCGACCCGCAGCACGCTGTTCAGGCGGCCGACGGCCCCGTGGAAGCGCTGCGACCGGGCGAATTCCTGTGGGCGCCGGATGTTGCGCCGGCCGGGCCGGTGATGATCATTGTCAGCCTGACGACACAGCGAGCTTATGCGTATCGCAACGGTGTGCCGATCGGCGTTTCGACGATTTCGTCGGGCAAGCTCGGCCATGAAACCCCGACCGGCGTATTCGTCATCCTGCAAAAGGAAATCGATCACCAGTCAAACATCTATGACAACGCGCCGATGCCTTATATGCAGCGCCTAACCTGGAGCGGCATCGCGATGCACGCCGGCAGGGTGCCGGGCTATCCTGCCTCGCACGGCTGCATCCGGCTGCCGCTGGCATTCGCCCGCACGCTTTTCGGCATCACCCGGCTGGGGCTGACGGTTGTCGTTACCAATGACGCGACGGTGCCGGAAACAGCACCGTTGCCGGCGGTATTGCAGCCGCCGACCCCGGGCGATTCCGATTCGGCCGCGCCGTTCCGCTGGCAGCCCGAAAAGTCACCCGGCGGCCCGGTGTCGATCGTGATCAGCGGCCGTGATCACCGGTTGGTCGTGCTGCGCAACGGTGTCGAAATCGGCTCTGGCACCGTCAGCATCGACGGGCCGGTCACGCAGACCGAAGCCTTTTCGCTGAAATCGATCGATGCCGATGGCGCGCATTGGTTCCGATTGCCATTGCCCGGCATGCCAGCGATCGACCCCGGCGAGATCAGCCATGCCGAGCATGGCCGTGTGCGCCTGCCGGATGCATTTCGCCGCGCCATCCTGACCGTCCTGCAACCCGGGGCGACGCTGCTGGTGTTCCGCGGATCGCTGAAAAACGGCAGCACCGGCAAGCGGCTGCCGTTGATCGAAGCGGGCAAGGAATAGCGGGCCGGCGCCGTTTCAGCGAGGATCAAGGCACCTTTAGAGCGGCTCCATCTGCGCCAGCGCTGCATAGAGCAGCACGGCGGTCGCCACCGCGACGTTAAGGCTGTCGGCGGTGCCCTTCATCGGCATTTTCACCAGCGCGTCGCAGTGCGCGACATAGGCCGGCGGCAGGCCCGATTGTTCATTGCCCATGATCAGGAACGTCGGCGCGGTGAAGCTGTGCTGGCGGTAATCGACGGTGTTGCCGGCCAGCGCCGCGCCGACCAATTGGGCCGGCCCTGCGCGCAGCCATTCGAAGAACGCGTCGCCCGTGGCCTGCGCGACCTGTCGGGTGAACAGCGCGCCCATCGACGCACGGACCGCCTCCAGGCTGAACGGGTCGCAGCATTGATCGAGCAGGATGATGCCGCCCGCCCCGGTGGCGTCGCAGGTGCGCAGCATGGTGCCAAGGTTGCCGGGGTCCTTCAGGTTTTCCGCCACCACCCAGATCGGCGCCGCGGCGCGGTCGATGCGCGCCAGCGACGTGTCGGGGATGGCATAGGCGGCGGCGACGGCGCCGGGATTGTCCTTGCCCGTTAGCCGGTGCAGCAGGTCACGCGTGCTGCGGATCGCCATGTTGCCGGCGGCCATGGTCGCATCGATCAGCGCGGCGGTCAGCGGGTGCGATTCGGCATCTTCGGCAAAGATCAGATATTTCGGCACATGGCCGGTCTGCAGCGCTTCGGTGCACACCCGCAACCCTTCGGCGAGGAACAGCCCGTGTTCGCGCCGACCCTTTTTTTCAACCAGCGACTTCAGCGACTTGAAGATCGGGTTCGCAGCGCTGGTGATATCGTGCAGCATTTACAGCGCGACGATGTTGTAGTGGTGCCACAGGAAGATGGCGAGCGCGCCGCGGTGCGGGCGATATGGCTCTGCGAGTTCGCGGGTGCGTTTTTCGGTGGGGCGGGCCGCAAGCCCCAGGATCTTGCCGAGTTCGATCTGCACGGCGAGGTCGCCGGCCGGGAACGCATCGGGGCGGCCTTCGGCGAACAACAAATAGATTTCGGCGCTCCAGCGGCCGATGCCCTTGATGGCGGTCAGCGCGATGATGGCTTCGTCGTCATCGGCGGGCAGATTGTGAAAATCGATGCCGCCGGTCGCAATGGTCTGCGCGAGGCCCTGCACATAACTGGCCTTTTGCCCCGAAAGGCCGGCGCTGCGCAGCACGTCGATCGGCGTTTCGGCGATGCGGGCGTGATCGTCCATATCCCCGCCGCAGGCGATTTCCAGCTTGTTCCAGATGCTGGCAGCGGCCTTGGTGCTGACCTGCTGCCCGACAATGGCGCGCATCATGGTGCCGGCGCCCGGCGATCGACCGCGCGGTTCCGGATAGCCGGCGCTGGCGAGGGCGGCGGCGATGGCCGGTTCGGCGGCCGCGACATGATCAAGCGAGGCGCGGAGTTGTTCGGCGGTCAGGGACATGGCGGCGTTGTAGCGCCCCATTGCCGTCGGCAATAGCCCCCTGGCATCGGCAACAGCCCCCGCCACGCTGCCTGTGGTGGATGCTGCGCCGCGATCATTGCGGACGGGGTATGAAGCCGGGGCCGTCTTCGGCTACACTCGCCGTGACATGCTCGACGATCTGCGCACACACGGCTTTTTTCACGACAAGAACCGTGCCTTCTGGCTTCTCCAGAGTGGCGGCTGGGGCGCCTATCTGCTGCTGCGCGCGCTGTCGGGCCTCGCCAATTCCATGGGCATCGGCTTCATCCTGCCGGCGACAATCGTTACCGCCACGGGTTTTTCGCTGACCCTGTTGATGGCCGCCGCCTATCGCCGCATCATCGTGATGAAGCCTTTTTATGTGTGGACGCTTTCGCTGGTCATCCTGGGGGCGGCGTCGGCGCTGTTTTCCGTGCTGGAGGTCTGGGCGCATGCCACCTTTTACCAGCCGGGCTGGAAGCCGCAGGGTATCGAGTTCCTGGGCGCCATCTTGCTCGATTTTTCGGTGTTGGGGGCGTGGAGCGGGCTGTATTACGGCATCAACTATTACCTGCTGCTGTCGGAACAATCGGAACGCATGATCAATGTGGCGCGGCAGGCCAATTCGGCGCAGCTTGAGATGTTGCGCTATCAATTGAACCCGCATTTTTTGTTCAACACGCTCAATTCCATCTCGACCCTGGTGCTTTTGAAGCAGACCGAGCGCGCCAATGCCATGTTGTCCCGGCTAGCGTCGTTCCTGCGCTATAGTCTGGTCGGTGAACGCGAGGGGCTGGCGACGGTGGCGCAGGAAGCCGAAGCGTTGAAGCTGTATCTCGATATCGAGCGCACCCGTTTCGAAGACCGGTTGCGCACGCGGTTCGACATTGCGCCCGATGTCATGGAGGCACGGCTGCCATCGCTGCTGTTGCAGCCGATCGTTGAAAACGCCATCAAATATGCGGTGACGCCCAGCGAGGACGGCGCCGACATATTGATTGATGCGCGGCGGATGGGGGATCGGCTGGTGCTCACCATCGCCGATACCGGCCCCGGCCTGCACGCCACGGTTTCGGCGAATGCCGATGGTGCGACGGGGGGGACGCAAGTCGGGCTGGCCAATATCCGGGATCGGCTGGCACAGGCTTATGGGCTTGATCATCGGCTCGAACTGGCCGAAAACAGCCCAAAGGGGTTGATCGTGCTGATCGACATTCCATATCAGACCGACATTTCTGCAGTCGTCGGGGGCGATGGCCGCGCAGATTCACGATCGGGGGCGCCGACACCAGGACCGCAGCGTATCGCGGCCCAATAGGAAAAGCGCTCAACCATGGCCATTCGCACTATCATCGTCGACGACGAACCGCTCGCCATTCAGGGGCTAGAGCTTCGCCTGCAACCGTTTGACGATATCGAGATCGTCGACCGCTGCGCCAACGGCCGCGAGGCGATCCGGGCGATCAAGACGCTGAAGCCCGATCTGGTATTCCTGGATATCCAGATGCCGGGCTTTGATGGCTTTTCGGTTGTCGCCGGGCTTGCCGATATCGAACCGCCGCTGTTCGTGTTCGTCACCGCCTTTGGCCAGCACGCGTTGAAGGCCTTTGACGCCCAGGCCGTCGATTACCTGTTGAAACCCGTCGAGGAGGAGCGACTCGCCGCCACCATCGACCGGGTCCGCAGCCGCCTTGGCGAAAAACGCCGCAGCGGCGACAGCGAACGGCTGAAGGAAATCCTGACCGAAGTGGCGCCCGATTCGGTGCCCGACGATCTGGCGGCAGAGGGCGATGCGCCGGCGGCCAACCGTTATGAACGGGTGCTCAACATCAAGGACCGCGGCCAGATTTTCCGGGTCGAGGTCGGCGAGATCGAGCGCATCGACGCCGCTGGCGATTACATGTGCATCTATACCGCCGACCAGACGCTGATCCTGCGGGAAACCATGAAGGATCTGGAAAAGCGGCTCGACCCGCGCAAGTTCCAGCGCATCCACCGATCGACCATCGTCAACCTCGACAATATCAAGAGCGTCAAGCCGCACACCAATGGTGAATGTTTCCTGGTGCTGGGCTCGAACACCCAGGTAAAAGTGAGCCGAAGCTACCGGGAAGTGGTGGCGCGGTTCCTGTAACCGCGGTCAGGGCCGGCCGGCATGGGGTGCCGGAGCGGTCGCGATGCGGAGTTCGCCAAGGGGCTCTGAAACGGCGCTCGACATGAAGCTGGGCGCGGTCAGCATGAAAAGGGTGCGGCCATCGGGACCGCCAAGCATGCAGGCATAGCAGGGCTGGCCGGTATCGATCACCGCCAGCACCGCCCCGCCCGGCGCGATGCGCACGCATTCGGGGGCAATGGGATTGGCCATCCAGATCGCACCTTCGCTGTCGAGCGCGCAACCGTCGGGCACCCGCGGTGCGACATCGGCCCATGGCCGGCGATCATGCAACGCACCATCGGCGGCAATGCGGAAAGCGGTGTAGCGGCGGCCGAGCGTTTCGCCGAGGATAAGCGTTTTGCCATCGGGGGTAATTACCGCCCCGTTGGGAAAGTGCAGATCGTCGGCGGCAATGCTGGCGCGGCCATCGGGCTCGACCCGGATCAGGCTGGCGGTCGGGTGGTCGGCGAAAACGCTGTCGATGCCACGCGCGGTGACTTCGGCATCAAGATCAAAGCCGAAATTGCCGACATAGGCCCGCCCGCCGGCATCCACGACCATATCGTTGCAATGGCCGGTGGCGAGGGCCGAGAGATCGGCGTGGAGCGCCAGCAGACCATCGGCGCGGCGGGCCAACAACTGGCGGCGGTGCATCGAGACGACGAGCAAGGTACCATCGGGTTGCCAGCCGAGACCCGACAGCCGGTCGTCATGGCGAAATTCCGTGCGCAGATCACCGGCCAGCGAGACCGAATGCACGGCCATTCCCCATTGATCGCTGAACCACAGCCGATCATCATGCCAGCGCGGGCATTCGCCGAAATGAAAACCGGCGGCGAGAAGGGTGGTGGTCATCGCAGTCCCCGCTCAGCCGCCAAAGCCGTGGCGCGTCAGCCAGTCCGTCACCACGCCTGTTGCCTCGGCCAGCTTGTCCGGTTGCCCGGCGTAATAATGGGTGGCGCCCTGGACGATGTGCAGCTCGCGTGGCACCTGGGCGACGCAATCGTAAAGCCGCTGGGTGTGCGACGGGGTGCAGGCATCGTCGGCTCTGTTGCCGATGACCAGCACGGGCACATCGATACGCGGGCCACAGGCGACGCCATCTCCCTTTGATTCGTCATGGCTCCACTGGCTGAGCCACGACCGCGTCGTGGTGAAGCGACCGAGGCCACCGGGCGAATCGTTGATCAGCCGCGGATCGCCGAGATAGCAGCGGCCGGGGGTGCGGTCGTTGGCATCGACGGCAGGATCGAGCCAGCGCGGATCGGCCATGGTACCGTGGACGACAAAGGCGCGTTCGGCATGGGGGCCGTCGCGGTCGCGCAGATCCATCAATGTCGCCTGCGCCCAACGGGTGATGCGGCGGCTGCGTTCCCGCTGCTTGGCGCGGAATTCGTGCAGGAAGCTTTCGGAATAGGGCGGCTGGGCACAACGCGGATCGTAGAGATTCCATTCCGGATCGCGGTTGATCGGATCATTTTCATCGATGATCGACGGATCGAGCCATTCGGTGAGGGTGTGCGCCCGGCTGACATGCGCCGCCAACAGCATGACGCCATCAGCGCGCGGCAGATTGGCCTTGGTCAGATCGGGCGGATCGCCGGCGGGGGTGCAATGCACGCTCGGGTCGGTGGCTTCGGCCTGATAATAGAGCGACAGGCTGCCGCCGCCCGACCAGCCGCCAAGGACGACACGCTTATAACCCAATTTGGTGCGGCAATGATCGACCCATTTACCAAGATCGATGACGACCTTTTCCATGATCAGCGCGCTGTCGTTGTTGGGATAGCGCGAGACGGCGCTGAGCACATGGACGCCGGCTGCCGCCAGCGCGCCGGGCAGCGGCAGGTAATGCATGATGCCCATCGGGTGCATGAACACGACGATGGTATCGGATGCGGTTTCGGGCTTCAGATGCTGGGCCTGCAGCGCGACGACGCCATCGATGCCGCCGTAAGTGTCGCGCAGCCCGACTTCCTCGCGAAAGCCGATGATCAGCGGGATGCGGGCATAGGCGCTCAAGCGGCGGCTGCCGGGCTGGTGGTGGCAGCAGTGGCGGCTGCACTGGCGGCGCGCTTGGCGGCGGTCCATTCGGCGAGACCGGCGCGGTGGGCAGCGAGTTCTTCGGCCATGATCGCATCATGGTTGGCGACCCGCGTGGTGATTTCCAGCGGCAGCCCGTTGGGGTCGAAGAAATACACCGATTTCACGAAACCATGGTCGATCGGGCCAAAGCACGGCACGCCGCCCTTGTTGAGCTTTTCCAGCCAGCCGTTGAGCGTTGCTTCGTCGCCGGCTTCGAACGCGACATGGCGATCAAAGCCATGGACGGGTTTGAAACTGTCGGGCGTGACGCTGCCGGGGGCATCGAAAAAGGCGAGGTAATTGCCGTCGCCCAGCGCGAAAAAGATGTGCACGAACGGATTCTTGCGGCCCGAGCCGGGTTCTTTTTCCTCGATCACCAGCCCGGCGAGCGGCAGGCCGAGCACGCCTTCGTAAAACGCCCGGGTTTCCTCGGCATCGCGGCAACGATAGGCGGTGTGGTGGATACCGCGCAGGGCCTGTGTCATGACATGCGTCTCCGGTCAGTTGCAGGTCATGGATGACACAGAAGGACGCCCGCTTCCAAGCTGACATAAGCGCGGGCCGATTCTGGCGGGCGTTCCTGACCATCGGCATCTTGAGCTTTGGCGGGCCGGCGGGGCAGATCGCCACCATGCACCGTGAATTGATCGAAAAAAGGCGCTGGTTCGACGAGGCGATGTTTCTGGGCGCGCTGAATTTCTGCATGTTGCTGCCGGGGCCGGAGGCGCAGCAACTGGCGACCTGGTGCGGTTGGCGGTTGCGCGGCATCGGCGGCGGCCTGATTGCAGGCATGTTGTTCATCCTGCCGGGTGCGGTGGTGATGGCCGGGCTGGCATGGATCTATATCGGTTTCGGGGCGCAGCCGGTGGTTTCGGGGGTGTTCGCCGGGGTGCAGGCGGCGGTCGTCGCGGTGGTGGCGCAAGCGGTGCGGCGGCTGGCCGGCCGCACGTTGCGGACGCGCGCCGCATGGATGCTGGCCGGCGTGGCCTTTGTGCTGATCACCCTGTTCGGCGTGCCGTTTCCGGCGATCATCGCGGTGGCGGCGGCGATTGGCGGTGTTGCCGGCGGCGCACTGGGAGCGCCAGCGGCTCATGGCCCTGCGGTGGCGTCCCCTGCCCCAGCGAACGATGCTGCGAACGACGCCGGCGGCGATGCGGGAGGCAATATCGGGGCGCAGCGCGCGCCGCCGCGCTGGCGCACCGCCGCCATCACCCTGCTGGTCGGCGTGGCATTGTGGTTGACGCCGTTGCTGCTGCTGTCGGCATGGCTTGGCAGCGACCATGGCCTTGTCGATGTCGGGCAATTCTTTGCCAAATTGGCGGCGGCGAGTTTTGGCGGCGCCTATGCCGGGCTCGCCTATGTCGCGCAGGGTGCGGCCGGCCATGGCTGGGTGACCCCAAGCGAAATCATCGACGGGCTGGCGCTGGCCGAAACCACGCCGGGGCCGCTGGTGCTGACCTATCAGTTCGTCGGCGCGCTTGCCGGGCACCGCATCCCCGGGCCGTGGACGCCCTGGGCGCCCGGCGCAGGCGCGGCGATCGGCATGGTGCTGGTGTTGTGGATGACCTTTGCGCCGTCGTTCACGCTGGTGCTGGCGCTGGCGCCGCAGTTCGACCGGCTGCTGGCGCAGCCGCGGCTGGCGCGTGCGCTGCAGGGGGTGACGGCGGCGGTGGTCGGGGTGGTCGCCAGCCTTGGGCTGTGGTTCGCGCTGCACGTGCTGTTCAAATCCGTTGCCGTCACCGCGCTGGGGCCGCTGCAGCTTTGGCTGCCCGGCGGGCCGATCGATGGCTGGGCGGTCGGCATCGCGGCCGGGGCGTTGTTGCTGCTGGGGCGGCTCGGGATGCTGCCGGTTCTCGGGCTGGCGGCGCTGGCCGGGCTGGCGCACTGGTTTTTTCTGAACAATAGCTAAAGGCATCGCTCAGAACCGGTTCAGGCGTTTATTGCGATCTTGTAACCACGCCCGCTGCTGGGCGCGGACTGGGAGAGTAGCATGCGTACGCTTTTGCTGGCCGGGCTGACCGGCATGATGTTGGCAGGCCCCGCGCTCGCCGATGAGCGCGATTATCGCCACGATCGCCGCGATTATCGCGAGGACAGGCGCGATTTCCGCGATGACCGGCGTGATTTCCGGCACGACCGCCGCGATTTTCGCGATGACCGCCGCGATTTCCGTTTTGACCAGCGAGATTTCCGCCAGTCGCGTCAGAATGACTGGCGCTGGTCTGGGCCGCGTCACCGCGCGCCGGCCTATTTCTACCCGCGTGGCTATCGGTATCAGCCCTATGGCGTCGGTATCCGGTTGCCTCGGTCCTATTTCGGCGGTGGTTACTGGATCAACGATCCCGGCTATTATCGCCTGCCGCCGGCCTATCGCGGCACGCGTTGGGTGCGGGTCGGGCCGGATGCGCTGCTGATCAGCCTTGCCAATGGCATCGTGATCAGCGCGGTGCGCGGGCTTTACTGGTGATCAGGCACGGATAATCAGTTTGGCACCGCCGTGACGAAATAATCGACCGACGTGTCCAGGCCAAGGGTAAACCCCTTGCCTGGACGCCAGGTCAGGCCGACGGTGTCGATAACCTTCATGCCGGCGGTGGCGAGGGCCTCGGTTAATTCATCCGGCGTCATGAACCGTTGCCAATCATGGGCGCCGCGCGGAATCTGCCGGGTAATCATTTCGGCGCCAGCGATCAGTACCGCCCAGGATGTCGCGGTGCGGTTGGGCGTTGAGAGGACGACCAGCCCGCCAGGTTTCACCAGCGCAGCGAGCCCGGTGAAAAAGCTGTTGCGGTCGGCGACATGTTCGATGACTTCGAGGCAGGTAACGAGGTCGTGGCGCGTTCCGCTGGCAATCGCTTCGGCGGCCAGTGCCTCCACCGATGTGGCGCGATAATCGATCGACAGGCCACCGATTTTGGCATGATCGGTTGCAGCAGCGATGTTTTCGGGCGCCGCATCGATGCCGGTGGTGGCGGCACCCATGCGTGCCAGCGGTTCGCACATCAGGCCGGCGCCGCAGCCGATATCGAGCGCCGCAAGCCCGGCCAGTGGCCGCCGACTGCGCAGATCGCCGCCGAAATGCGCGATGGCCTTGTCCCGCACAAAGCCGCTGCGCAGCGGGGTGATGCGGTGTAGCGCCGCCGAGGTGCCGCGCGGGTTCCACCAATCATCCGCGAGCTTGCCGAAAAACGCCGCCTCGCCGGGCGAAATACTGGCAGCCGCCAGTGGCCGTTGGTCAATTGACATCAAATCCTCATCGGGCCCAAGGCGGGCTTGCTTGCCAAGGGTGCCGGGCATTTCTATCAGACGGACAGGTACAGACAAAGGGCCGGCACGTCGCCGCCTTGGTGTAAAGGACGTTCGCCCGGCCCATGGCTCGCATCGTGATGAAATTCGGCGGCACATCCATGGCCGGCACCGAGCGCATTCGCGGCGTCGCCGCGCGGGTGAAGCGAGAGATCGACGCCGGCAACGAGGTTGCGGTGGTGGTATCGGCCATGGCCGGCGAAACCGACCGGCTGGTGGGTTTTTGCCGCGAGGCGTCGCCGCTCGCCGATCCGCGCGAATATGATGTGGTGGTCGCGGCCGGCGAACAGATTACCGCCGGGCTGCTCGCCATCGCCCTTCAGGCCGCCGGGATGAAGGCGCGGTCGTGGCTGGGTTGGCAATTGCCGGTGCATACTTCCAGCGCGCACAGCGTCGCTCGGATCGAGGATATCGGCACCGATGCCGTTTTGGCGGCGATGGCGCGCGGCGAAGTCGCGGTGGTGCCGGGGTTCCAGGGCATGACCAATGATGCGCGGATCACCACGCTCGGCCGCGGTGGTTCCGATACATCGGCGGTGGCGCTGGCGGCGGCGCTGAAGGCCGATCGCTGCGATATCTATACCGATGTCGATGGCGTCTATACGACCGACCCCAGGATCGTGCCGCGCGCCCGCAAGCTGGCGCGCATCACCTATGAGGAAATGCTCGAACTCGCGTCTGTCGGCGCAAAAGTGCTGCAGACACGATCAGTCGAGCTGGCGATGAAGGAAAAAGTACGCGTTCAGGTGCTATCGAGCTTTTCGGATGCGCCGGGTACGCTGGTTGTCGATGAGGATGAAGACATGGAACGCGAACTGATCGCCGGCGTCGCCTATGATCGCAACGAGGCCAAGGTGACATTGGTCGGCGTGCCCGACCGGCCGGGCGTGGTGGCGGCGATTTTTGGCCCGTTGGCCGCGGCGAACGTCAATGTCGACATGATCGTCCAGAACATTGCCAAGGGCGAAGGCACCACCGATGTGACTTTTACCGTGCCGCGCACGCAATTGCCGCTGTCGCTGGATACGCTGGCCAAGGCGCATGACGTCATCGGTTATGCCAAGGTACTGTCCGACGCAGCGGTGGCCAAGATATCGGTGGTGGGTGTCGGCATGAAAAGCCACGCCGGTGTCGCCGTGACGATGTTCACGGCGCTGGCCGATCGCGGCATCAATATCCAGGCTATTACCACGTCGGAAATCAAGGTGAGCGTGCTGATCGCCGAGGAATATGTCGAACTTGCGGTGCGAGTTCTGCACACCGCCTATGGCCTTGATGCCCCGTCGGAGGCAGCGGAATGACCGGCGCCAGCCGCCTCGACCAGCTATCGGCGCGTGGCCGGGCCTTTCTGGGCAGCCGCCACGCCATCATGGCCGGCGCGATGACCTGGGTTTCGGAACGGCATCTGGTGTCGGCGATTTCCAACGCCGGCGGCTTTGGGGTGATCGCCTGCGGATCGATGCCGCCGGCGCTGCTCGATGCCGAAATCGCCGCGACCAAGGCGCTGACCGACAAGCCGTTCGGCGTCAATCTGATCACGCTGCACCCGCAGATGGATGAGTTGATCCAGATCTGCGCCAAACACGCCGTCAGCCATATCGTGCTGGCCGGCGGGCTGCCATCGGGTGCCGCCATTGCCGCCATCAAGGCCGCGGGCGCCAAGCTGATGTGCTTTGCACCGACGGCTGCGCTGGCGAAGAAGCTGGTGCGGTCCGGTGTCGATGCGATCGTCATCGAAGGGTCGGAGGCGGGCGGCCATATTGGACCGGTATCGCTGAACGTGCTCGCCCAGGAAATCCTGCCGGTGATTACCGATGTGCCGGTGTTCGTTGCCGGCGGCATCGGCCGTGGCACTGCCATTGCGGCGTTTCTCGAAATGGGGGCGTCGGGGGTGCAACTCGGCACGCGCTTTGCCGCTTCGGCTGAGAGCATTGCGCACGCCAATTTCAAAAAGGCGTTCTTCCGCGCGTCCGCCCGCGATGCGGTGGCGAGCGTGCAGCTTGACCCGCGGCTGCCGGTGATTCCGGTGCGGGCGCTGCGCAATGCCGGCACCGAGGCGTTTACCGCCAAGCAGCGCGAGATCGCCGAATGTGTGGATCGCGGCGAGATGGATCTGGCCGCCGGGCAATTGGCGATCGAACATTATTGGGCGGGTGCGCTGCGCCGCGCGGTGGTCGATGGCGATGTCGAGAACGGATCACTGATGGCGGGGCAGTCAGTGGGCATGGTAACCGCCGAACAGAGCGTTGCCGACATCATCAACGAACTGGTTGCCGAGGCCGAAACAGCATTGTCGAGCCGCGCACCGCCCCTGTTGGGTGCGGCCGCATAATGGCCGCTGTCAGCGCCGCCCGCGAGATTCTGCGTCGCCTTCACGAAGTGATGGCGGCAAAGACCGGCGCTGAAGCCAAGATGGGCCAGGTGGTCCGCATCGTCGCCGATGAGCTTTCGAGCGAAGTCGCCTCGATCTATCTGCTGCGCGAGGGCATGCTGGAGCTTTATGCGACGCAAGGCCTGTCGCAGGCGGCGGTGCATGTGACCCGGCTGAGCATGGGTCAGGGCCTTGTCGGGGTGATTGCGGCAAAGCGCGAACCGTTGAACCTTGCCGAGGCGCGCGCCCATCCGGATTTCGCCTATCGGCCCGAAACCGGCGAGGACAATTACCACAGCTTTGCCGGCGTGCCGATCGTGCGGCGCGAATCGGCGATCGGCGTGCTGGCCGTGCAGCACCGCGAGCCGCGCGAATATGACGAGATCGAGATCGAGACGTTGCAGACCGTGGCGATGGTGCTGTCGGAATTGATCCATGGCGCGGGGCTGGTCGATGATGCGCAAGCGGCGCAGGCGCGCGCCGCCAGCTCGGAACCGGTGCGGCTGACCGGGCTGAAACTGGTCAACGGGCTGGGGCGCGGCACGGCGGTGTTCCACCAGCCCCGCGTGATTATCGAGCACACGGTCGCTGACGATATCGAGGTGGAGCGCACCCGCGTCTATTCGGCGTTCACGCGGATGCGCGAGCAGATCGATTCGATGATGGGCCAGGCCGAATTCACCGCCGGTGGCGATCATCATGACGTGCTCGATACCTACAAGATGTTTGCCTATGATGAAGGCTGGGCGCGGCGCATCAACGAAGCCATCGACACCGGCCTGACCGCCGAAGCCGCCATCGAACGCGTGCAGCAACGGACGCGGGCGCGGATGCGGTCGATCGATGACCCGTATCTGCGCGAACGGCTGACCGATCTTGATGATCTGTCCAACCGGCTGTTGCGCATCGTTTCCGGGCAATTGGGCACCGCCGCCGCATCGGGCCTGCGCGGCGATACCATATTGATCGCCCGCAATCTGGGCCCTGCGGAACTCCTGGAATATGACAAGCGGTTCCTGCGCGGCGTCGTGCTGGAGGAAGGCAGCCTGACGGCACACGTCATCATCGTGGCGCGCGCCATGGGCGTGCCGGTGCTGGGCCGGGTCCGCGGTTTGTTTACCGAGGTGAGTGAAGGCGATGAGCTGATCGTCGATGCCGGCAATGGTTCGCTATTGGTGCGGCCGGCCACGGCGATGATCAAATCCTATGAAGCGATGCGCGTGTTGCAGGACAAGCAGGCCGAAAAATACGCAAAGGTGAAGGATTTGCCGGCGGTCAGCCGCGACGGGCAGCGCATCGAGATATTGATGAACGCCGGGCTGGCGGGCGATGCTCAGGCGCTGGACCTGACGGGCGCCGATGGCATCGGGCTGTTCCGCACTGAATTCCAGTTCCTCGTGTCTGCCACCCTGCCCCGCCGCGAGCGGCAGCAGGCGCTGTACGAGACGGTCCTTGATGCCGCCGGCGACCGGCCGGTGGTGTTCCGGACGGTGGATATCGGCGGCGACAAGGCGGTGCCCTATCTGTTGAGCGAAGGCGAGCATGACGAGAACCCGGCCATGGGCTGGCGGGCGCTGCGGCTGGCGCTGGGCCGCGCCGGGTTGATGAAGGTGCAGGCGCGGGCGCTGCTGGAAGCCGGCGCCGGCCGCACGTTGAACGTGATGTTCCCGATGGTCAGCGAGCCATGGGAATTTGCCGAGGCAAAGGCGCTGGTCGAACAGCAGCGGCTTGTGCTGGAACGGCAGGGCCATGCCGTGCCGTCACATGTCCGCTATGGTGCGATGATCGAGGTGCCGGCGCTGATCGAAACGCTCGATACCCTGTTGCCGATGACCGATTTCGTCTCGGTGGGCACGAACGACCTGACGCAGTTCCTGTTTGCCGCCGATCGCGCCAACCCGCGGCTGGCCGACCGTTATGACTGGTTGTCCCCCGCCATCCTGCGGGTGTTGCGCCGCATCGTGCGCGAGGCCGGTGCGGCCGGGGTGCCGGTGACGGTGTGCGGCGAAATGGGCGGGCGCCCGCTGGAGGCGCTGGCGCTGATGGCGCTGGGGGTTGAAAAACTGTCGATCACGCCGGCGGGCGTCGGGCCGATCAAGGCGATGGTGCGATCGGCTGATCTGGGCGCGCTGAAGGCGCTGATGCGCGGCTGGCTGGATGCGCCGGGCGTCGATGTGCGGCAGGAGTTGCGCGCGGCCGTCACGGCCCAGGGTATCGAAATCGCCTGACCGTCAGGCACTGGTTTCAGCGTTCAGGATTCAGGGCAGGACCTTGTGCCAGTTGGTCACCGATCGGCTCTCGAACAGGCCGGCGATATGGTAGGGATCGTTGGCGGTGAAGGCGACAGCGGCGTCGCGATCGTCGAAATCGATGATCAGCAGCGACCCCATTGGTCGCCCGTCCGGGCGCAGCAATGGCCCGGCGACAAGCACCGAGTCGCCCAGTGCGTTGACATGCGCCAGATGCGCGGCCCGTGTAGCGGCGCGCAATTCACCCGAATCGGGTTTGTCGATGCAGTGGATGGCAAAATATGGCATTCGCTAACCTGTCCCTGAACGACAAAGGTCTAGCTTGCGATTTGCCGCGGGGGAAGGCCCCAGCATCTACAGGCGGCGCAATGGTGGCCGATCCTGTTGCTTGTGTCCGCCGGCCATCGTGATTCCAGGCGTGATTCCCGGCGCCCATGGTTGACCTTGTGGTGCCGGTCGGCTATTGGCCCGCGCTTGCCGCTGGTCCTGCCGGATCGAGGCTCGATACCAGCTTGCTGACCAATTCAAGGATTTGCACCGATGTCGCGCGTTTGCGAACTGACCGCCAAGGGTCGCCAGGTCGGGAACAATGTTTCCCACGCCAACAACAAGACCAAGCGTGTCTTCCTGCCGAATTTGCAGAACGTCACGCTGATGTCCGAAACGCTGGGCCGTTCGGTCAAGCTGCGTGTGTCGATGAACGGCCTGCGTTCGGTCGAACATGTCGGCGGTCTCGATAACTGGCTGCTGAAGACCCGCGCTGAAAAGCTGAGCGTGCGCGCCGCCCGCCTGAAGCGCGAGATCGCCAAGAAGGTTGCCGCGACCGCTGTTGTCGCCGAAACCCCGGCAGCCTGATTCGGCCCATTCGTCCGGCGCGCCGTATCGGCTGGCGCCAGACCATCTGCAAACGGCCCGGTAACGCCGGGCCGTTTTCATTTGCTGATTTTGCTGCCAGACACGGCGGATGACCGAAACCGCTCCCGCGACGTCACCTGGCAAGCGGCCGCCGATTGTCACCCGCCCGGCGGTTCCGGACGAGCGCGCCATTGTTGCCGATGTGCTGGCGCGCGCCTTCATCGATGATCCGGCGATGTCCTGGCTGTTCCCGGATCGCGCCGACCGCATTGTCAGGCTGGCCCGCTTTTTCACGCTGAGCACCCGTATGGAGCCCGATCCCGGCCTGTGGTCGCTGGCGCTGGCGGATGGCGGCGGCATTGCCGCCGCGACCATGTGGCGGCCGCCCGGCCAGTGGAAGACCAGCACATCGGCGATGGTGCTGCACCTGCTGCCGCTGCTGCGCACCTTTGGGTTGACCTTGCCGCGTGCGCTGTCCCTGCAATCCGCGCTGGAGGCGCATCACCCGCTGACGCCGCACTGGTATCTGCAATATGCCGGCTGTGCTCCCGAACAACAGGGGCGCGGCCTGGGCGGCGCCGCGATCCGCGCCCGGCTGGCGCAATGCGATTCCGAGGGCCTGCCGGCGGCGTTGGAAACCGCCACGCCGTCCAATGTCGGCCTGTACCAGTCGCTTGGTTTTGAAGTCACCGACAGTTTCGACGTGCCCGACGGCCCGCATTTCTGGGCGATGTGGCGGGCGGCGCGACCGGTAACGTAGAGCAGGCGTTGCGGCTTTATTCCGGCTTTTTACCCGGCGCTGAGCCGATCGTGCAGGGCAGTTCGAACTTCAACACCAAGGTGCGTTGCAGGCTGCTGAGGTTATCGTCCGACACCAGATAGACAAAGCAATGGCCATCGCGGCGGACCAGCGCCAGTCCTTCCATATTGTCGAGCAGCAGCGGCGGCGACCAGCGCGCCAAGAGGATGGACGGCAGCACGGTTTTGGGCTGGGTACCGCCCAGCGCCGGGGCAAGGTCGATCAGCGTGAGCGCCGCACCCTGGCCCGACAGGCTGAACTGGCGGTGCAGGACGATTATGCGGTGGTCGTCGAAGGCGATGGCGTCGGTCGGGCTGAAATCCTCGATGCCTTCGACGCCGATTTCTGTGGTGACGCCATCCCTTGTCAGCAACGCGGTGCGGCTGCGATCGGGCCGGCGCGCGGTTTCGGCGATGACGATGCGGGCGCCGCCGGGCAGGATCGCCATGGCCTCGCCGCCGCTGTTGAGCGGCCAGGCGGTCATTTCGGTCAGATGTTCGGTGCGGACCGGCACGGCGGCGAGGCTGTCGGGACGACTGGCATCGATGCCGGTGAAATGCACCAGCCGGTGATCCTGTTCATAGACAATGGTCGCATCGCCGGTCGCAGGGTTCCAGTCGAGCGCTTCTGAATCGCCATCGGCCTTGGTGACGGCGGGGTGGCCATCGGGGTGCAAAACCGGGGTCAGCAGCGCGTCGGTCGCGCCGACCAGCCTGCCATTCCGCTCGGTGGTGGTGAACGCGAACCAGTTGCCGGTGTCGGAGACCCCCAATAGCCGCTCTCCGTCCCCCGACTGGCCGCCGGCGCGCAACGCCGAAATGCCGCCAAACAACGGGTTGGCGGCGCGAATCTGGATGGCGCCCCTGAAACGCAGCATGCCGATACGATCCCGCGCGGCGTCCTCCCGATCGAGCGGCAGGACCGTAGTCGACATCACCAGCGCCTGGGGTGCCGGCACCGCGAGTGCCACGTCCGGTCGCAACGACGATACCGCTGCGGCAAGCGCCAGTGCGATAACACTTCCCGCAAAAATCCGTTCAAACCACATGGCTTTGGCATAGCAGCCCGCGGCCGGACCGGCTATCGCTTGCGACGCCCATGCCAGATCAAGCCCCAGCCCGCGATACAGCCCGCCAAACCGAGCCCGACACCCAAGCGCGCCACATCCTCAACACCGTGTTCGGCTTCCCGGCCTTTCGCGGCCAGCAGGAGGCGATCATCGACAATGTCTGTGCCGGGCGCGACGTGCTGGCGATCATGCCAACGGGATCGGGCAAATCGCTGTGTTACCAGATCCCGGCGCTGGTGCGGCCCGGCTGTGCGCTGGTTATTTCACCGCTGATCGCGCTGATGGCCGATCAGGTGCGCGCGCTGAGGGCCTTTGGCGTGCGCGCCGGGGCGTTGAACAGCCAATCGACCGACAGCGACGCGGTGATCCGGGCGTTGCGCGATGGCGAATTGGACCTGTTGTATGTCGCCCCCGAACGCGCCGCGATGGAGGGGTTCCGCACCTTGATCGCCCGCGCCGAAATCGCGCTGGTGGCCATTGATGAGGCGCATTGCGTCAGCCAGTGGGGCCATGATTTCCGCCCTGAATACCGGCAATTGAAGTCGCTGTGCGATGCCCTGCCCGGTGTGCCGCGCGTCGCCTTGACCGCCACCGCCGATGTGACGACCCGTGCTGATATCCTGCAACAGCTGGGCATCGCGCCCGAAAACATGGTCGTTGCCGGGTTCGACAGGCCCAATATCCGATACGAAGTCGCGCCCAAGCATGATGCCAGCCGGCAGCTTTCGACCTTTATCGCGTCGCAGGCGGGTCGGTCAGGCATCGTCTATGCCCCCACGCGCGCCGTAACCGACCAGGTGACCGAACGGCTGGTGCGCGACGGGGTCAACGCCCGCGCCTATCACGCCGGGTTGGACCCCGTTACCCGCGCCCGCAACCAGGCCGATTTCGTTTCCAGCGAAGACATGGTGATGGTGGCGACCATCGCGTTCGGCATGGGCATCGACAAGCCCGATGTGCGCTTTGTCGCCCATATCGGCCTGCCGAAATCCATCGAATCCTATTATCAGGAAACCGGCCGCGCCGGGCGCGATGGCGATCCGGCGGTGGCACATCTGTTGTGGGGGGCGGAAGACATTGCCCGGGCGCGAGGCTTTATCGCGCAAAATGCCAATTTGAACGGTGAGGCAGGGGAGCTGCGCCGGACCGAGGAAACGCGGCGGCTGAATGCGCTGATCGCCTTTCTGGAAACCGGCGGCTGCCGGCGTATCCCGTTGCTCGAATATTTCGGGGAGCCGCGGCCGGCACCGTGCGGGAATTGCGACAATTGCATCAACCCGCCGGCACTGCTCGATGCGACCGAAGCGGCGCGCAAGCTGTTGTCGGCGGCGTTTCGCACCGGGCAGCGGTTTGGCGTTGGCCATCTGATTGATGTGTTGACCGGCAAGGGCGGCGAAAAGATCACCCGGTTCGGCCACGACAAGCTTTCGGTGTTCGGCATCGGCAAGGAAATGTCGGCGGATGGCTGGAAAAGCCTGGCACGGCAGCTGGAGGCCGGCGAGGCGCTGGTGCGCGATGGCGACTATGGCGGGCTGGTGCTTGGCCCGGCGGCGCGGCCGATCCTGAAGGGCGAAGTCGCCGTCAATGTAAAGGTGGTTGCCGATCGGCCCAAACGGGTTCGCGGCGGGGCGACGACGACGGCGGTGGATGATGCCGATGCGCCGTTGTTTGAGGCGCTGCGCACTGTCCGCCGCGAATTGGCGGCGGCGGCGAGCCTGCCGCCCTATGTGATTTTCCACGATTCGACGTTGCGCGCCATGGCGGCGACCCGGCCGCGATCGATGTCGGAAATGGGCCGCATTGCCGGCGTTGGCGCGCGCAAGCTGGAAGCCTATGGCGAGGCGTTTCTTGCCGCCGTCGCCCACGCCTGAACGATCAGGCGCGGGCGACGGAGACGAAGATCAATAGCCGCAGCGGTCGCTGCGTTCGATGGCCGTGCCGGTCACTGCACCAAGCCCGGCGCCGACGACGGTGCCGACACCGCGATCATGGCGACCGGCGATGCTGTTGCCCAGCAGGCCGCCGGCGATGGCGCCGATGACGGCACCGGCACCCGATGAGCGGCAATTGTCGTAATAGCGATCGCGATAGCCGTAGCGGGGGCCGCTGCTGATCACGACCTGACTATAGCCAGTCTGGCCATAACCACCGTAATAGCCGTTGTTGTAATAGGCATCGTCGTAATAGCCGCCGCCGTTATAGCCGCCGTTATAGCCGCCGTTATAGGCGTTGTCATAACCGCCATAGTAGACCGGCGCGGCATAATAACCGCTGTTGTAATAGGGCCGGGCATAACGCACGCGCGGCCGGGCGTAATAGCCACCGCCATAGCCATAGGCCGGGCGGGCGTAGCCATAGCTGAAACGCGCATAACCGCCGCCGCGATGATAGCCACGATCGCCATCGTCGCGATCATAATGGCCACGGTCGCCACCTCGGTTGTAATAGCCGCCGCCGTTATAGCCACCGCCACGGTTGTAATAGCCTTCGCCGCCGCGATAGGAGCCGCGGTCATAGCCACCGCGATCCGAATGACCCGACCAGCCACCGCGGTCACCATGGTCGTCGGCGAGTGCCGGCACCGCAAGCATGGCGGCAGCAGCCGCGGCGGAGACCGTGAGAATGAAACGGTTCATGTGCCAAACCCCAGATTTGCGACGATCCGACGGGGAACAGGCCGGAAGGCCGATAATGTGCAGGGCGATGCGCCTGTATTGCCTTTATGCTAGCCACCGCGTGAATGTTTTGTGAACTCGTTCGTTAGCCGATGTTCAGGCCGGCTGTGCAAAAGACCGTAATCACCCGGTTGTTACCGCGGAGTTTGTGCCTCGACGGTAATTACCCACCCCCTTGCCAAGGGGTCCCTTCTATGATTCACACTATCCATGAATCGCGAGGAACTTGAGCAGCTTACGAAGCCTGAGTTGATCGATCTTTTGCTCGGTCTGCAGCGCCCGGGCAAGACATCGCGGACATCATCAAAGCCACCGTCGACCGACTGGAAGGGCAAGCGGGAAGGTTCTCGGCCTGGTGGCGCCAAGCCGGGGCATAAGGGACACGCCCGCACGCTGGCCAAAACGCCCGACGCGCACGAAAACTATCGCCCGGCGCATTGCCAGCATTGCGGCCTGCCATTTGGCGGAGATGCGGTCGGCGAGGTGATTGGTGAATATGACGAGATCGACCTGCCTGAGGTAAAGCCCCTTGTCCGGCGGCACCGCAGGCTGGCCTGCCGCTGCGCACAGTGCGGCAAGGCCACCAGCGCGTCCGTTCCTCAAGCGGCGCAGGGTACGCCCTTTGGCCGTCGC
>JBBQYI010000026.1:0-37245 GCA_038208825.1 Sphingomonadales bacterium
AGGCGAGGCAGAGCCCGGCGAAGGCGGCGACCTTTACCTCCACGAAGAACGCTTCGTAGAGTTTGGTGTAGATCAGCTTGCCCATCGTGCCGGGGCCATAGGCCTGCACCAGCGGCTGAACGAGGAAGCCGAACACCTTGCCGGCCTGGGAAAAGGCGATGGCGAAGCAGATGACAAAGGCAAGGACGCAGCGCATCAGCCGGGTGCGCAGTTCGATCAGATGATCGAGCAGCGGTGCCTTGCTGGCTTCGATGTCGGCGGAATCGTCGCTCATGATTTAGCGGCCGATTTTGCAGCCCGTTTGGGCGCGGCGGCAGTGGCCGGGGTTGTTCTGGCCGGGGTTGTTTTAGCCGGTGCTGCATTGGCTGGGCTCGCCTTGCGCGGGGCTGGCTTTACTGGCTGGGCCTTGGGAGCCGGGACTGGCTTTGCGGAACCGGGCTTGGGCTGGGCAGGCTTCGGTTGGGCGGGTTTCGCCTGCATCGGTTTGGTAAGTGCCGCCTTGCGCGGCGCTGCTTCTGCGGGCGTGGCCTTTGCCCGCACCGCCCTTGCCGGCGCGGCCTCGTCCGGGATCAGGCTCGGTTCCGGGGCCAGCATTTCGGGCAGGCTGGTCTTGGCCTTGGCGCGGCGGGGCTTGACCGACAGCGGTCGCGGGGTGTTGTCGTCAGACGGGAGCGCCAACGTCGCCTGGGCTGGTGTGGGCTCCAGCGGCGGTGTTGCTTCTGGCGCCAGCGGTGGTGCGGGCGTCGTCCAGTCGTCGGAATCGATTTCGGCGAGCGGGCCTTTCAGCCCCAGGTCGGGCAGCGCGGTTGCCTTCATGATGGCTTCGTTCTGGGCGGCCCATTGTTCCTGCATTTCGGCGAGTTCGGATTCGCGCATCATCGTATCGAAACCGGCGCGGACGTGGCGGGACATGGCGCGGCCCTTGGCCATCCATTGACCGATCATGCGCATGACGCGCGGCAGGTCCTTTGGCCCGATAACGAGAAGGGCGACCAGCGCGATAATGGCCAGTTCGGATGAATCAATGCCAAACATTGTTGCCGCCGGGCGCCGGCGCCGGGCCGGTTAGCGCCGCGCCTTGGCCTTGGGTGCCGGGGCTTCGGGCGGGGCGGCGGTAACTTGCGCCGGCGGTTCGTTGGCGGCGGGTGGCGTGTCGCCTTCGGCGAGGCCCTTTTTGAAGCTGTTGATACCCTTGGCAAAATCACCCATCAGATCCGACACGCGACCACGGCCGAAAAGCAGCATGACGACGATGATGAGGATAACCCAGTGAACGAGGCTGAACGAGCCCATGACCGATACCTTCGACAGATATTACGACGTTGAAAACCAGCTTTACCCCCTATAGCCGAAAAGGGCTAGGGCATCGCGTGTCAGGTCGCCGCGTATATCGTGCCGGATGAAGGGAAGTCCGCCGGTGCTGTCGGGGAGGATTGAACTCCCGACCTCAGCCTTACCAAGGATGCGCTCTACCACTGAGCTACGACAGCAATCCGGCGAAGGACCGGGCCTATGGGCGAGGGGGCGCGGGCTGTCAAGAAAGCAGAGCGCAAGTTATAGAGTGCAAATGGGCAAGAATGGCGATGCGGAGAGCGAAGCGGCGCGGCAGCGGAGGCTGACGGCGGCGCTCAGGGCGAATTTGTTGAAGCGCAAGGCGCGGGATCGCGCGGCAGCGGTGCCGGCGGGCGGTCCGCAAGTGGGCGATGAGCGGGAGGAGGCGTAGGGCCCGGGGTTTGTTTCCGGGCCCGTCGCCTTCCACCCCCAGCCCTCCGCGCGAGCGGGAGGGGCGAAGTGAACCTATAGGGGAGCAGTCGCTTCGGTGAGCCACGCGACGCCCGATTCGTCGAGCTGCGGCCCGATTTCGGCGAGGACGCGGGCGTGATAGCGATCGACCCAGTTGCGTTCGGCGGGTGACAGCAGCGCCGTGTCGATCAGGTTGCGATCGATGGGGGCGAGGGTAAGTTCTGTAAAGCCCAGCATGTCGCGCTCGGCGCCGGGGACGCTGCGCGGTTCGACCAGCACCAGGTTTTCGATGCGGATGCCGTATTCGCCGGTCTTGTAATAGCCGGGTTCGTTGGACAGGATCATGCCGGCGACCAGCGGTTCGTCGGTGCCCTGGGCGCCGGGTGCCGAAGCGATGCGTTGCGGGCCTTCGTGCACCGACAGATAGCTGCCGACGCCGTGGCCGGTGCCATGGTTGTAATCGAGCCCGGCCGCCCAGAGGAATTGCCGGGCGAGCGCATCGATCTGGCCGCCGCGCGTGCCGACCGGGAAGATGGTGCTGGCGAGGGCGATATGGCCCTTCAGGACGCGGGTGTAGCGATCCCGCATTTCGGGGGTGGGCGTGCCGACGATCATGGTGCGGGTGACGTCGGTGGTGCCGTCGCGATACTGGCCGCCCGAATCGACGAGATAGACCATGTCCATGGTGATGGCGCGGTTGCTGGCTTCGGAGACGCGGTAGTGCGGGCTGGCGCCATTGGGGCCGGCGCCGGAGATGGTGTCGAAGCTGAGGTCCTCCAGCACATTGGTCTGGTCACGGAACTGGCGTAGCTTGGCAGCGGCGGACAATTCGGTGAGGCCGCCCTTTGGCGCCTCGCCATCGAACCAGTGCAGGAAACGGGTCAGCGCCGCGCCGTCACGGCGGTGGGCGGCGATGGTGCCGGCGATTTCGGTGGGGTTCTTGATGGCCTTGGCCAGCGCGCAGGGGTCGCGGACTTCATCGACGGCGGCGCCGCCGGCCCTCAGCGCGGTGAAGATGGCGGCAACGGCGCTTGCCGGATCAGCGGCGACCGTGCGGCCGGAAAGGCCGGCGAGCGCGGATTCGAAGGCGCTGCGATCATGGCAGCGGACATCCGGGCCGAGATGGGCGCGGACTTCCGGGGTGATTTTTTCGGGTGCGGTGAACAGATCGACGCTGGCATCGGCGCGGACGATCGCAAACGCCAACGCCACCGGGGTGCGCGACACGTCGCGGCCGCGGATGTTGAGCAGCCAGGCGATCGAATCGAGGGCGGTGATGACGACGGCATCGTCGCCGCGCTGTTTGAGGAAGCTGGCGACATCGGCGCGTTTCTGCGCCGATGTGCGGCCGGCGGTGGCATCGGCGTGGATTTCGAGGCGGGCGTTGCTGGGCTCGGGACGACCCTGCCAGATTGAATCGATGGGGTTGCGGGCGACGGCGACGAGTTCGGCGCCGCGGGCCTTCAGCTGCGCCGCGGTGGATTTGGCCCAGCCGCTGGTGTGCAGCCAGGCATCATAGCCGATGCGGTCGCCGGGGCCGGCGTGGTTGGCCAGCCATTCGGCGGCGCTGGTCTTGGGCACATCCTGATATTCGAACAGATCGCCCGACACCTGTTCGCGGACCTGCAGCGTGTAGCGGCCATCGGTGAAGATGGCGGCCCTGGTGCCCAGCACCGCCGCCGAGCCGGCCGAACCGCCGAAGCCGGTCAGCCATTCCAGCCGCTGCGCATAGGCACCAACATATTCGCTCATATGTTCATCGGTGAGCGGGATGACGAAGCCGGTAAGCCGATCGGCGGCAAGCTGGGCATGGAGGGCGTTGAGCCGGTCCCTGGTATTGGACATGGGGAATACTCGTTCTAGGGTATGGCGGTTCAACATAGGCTGGCCGTGCCGGCGGCGCCAGCGTTCGCGATGGCGCAGCCGTGGGGCCGGCGCGCTGATAGAAAGCCCCGATGAAACCGCTTCCCGGCCTTGCGCCACCTGTTGCCGCCCGGCATCCGCACAGCACCAGCATCCATGGCGTGACGCTGGATGATCCCTGGGACTGGTTGCGGGACAAGGGTTATCCGACAGTCGATGATCCGGCGGTGCTGGATTATCTGAAGGCCGAAAATGCGTATTTCGAGGCCAATATGGCGCCGTTGCAGGGGCTAACCAGCACGATTCTCGATGAATTGAAGGGCCGGGTGAAGCAGGACGACGCCAGCGTGCCGGTGAAGGATGGCGATTTCGAATATTGGTGGCGGTTCCAGCCGGGCGGGCAATACCGGCAATGGCTGCGGCGGCCGGTTTCGGGTGGTGCGGAGGCGCTGATCCTCGATGAGCCGGCGCTGGCCGAGGGGCATGAATATTTCCGGCTGGGCGGCAGCAGTGTCAGCCCGGACGGCCGCTTGCTGGCCTATGCCGTCGACACATCGGGCGACGAGCGGTTCGTGTTGAAGGTGCGCGACCTGGCGACGGGCGCGGATATCGAAACGGTGACCGGGCAGAGCGTCGGTGTGCCTGTGTGGACGGCGGATTCGGCGGCGCTGGCCTGGACCGAGGTCAATGAGAATTGGCGGCGGTTCCGCATCCGGCTGCACCGGCTGGGCGATAGTGGCGATGATGCGACCTTGTATGAGGAAGTGATCGACAAGGGTTTTGGCGTCAGCGTCGGGCGCAGCACGGACCGGCGCTGGTTGATCATCGCGAGCAGCGACCATGTGACCAGCGAGATCCGGCTGGTGCCCACGGATGATCCAATGGCGCCGCCACTGCTGGTGCGCGAGCGTGCGGCGGGGGTGGCCTATGATGTCGATGTGCGCGGCGACACGCTGTTTATCCGCACCAACGATAGCCACCCCAATTTCCGCATGGTGACGGCGAAGATTGCCGCGCCTGGGGACTGGGCCGAGCTGATCCCCGCGACCGACCGCGATTATCTGCGGGGGGCGGTGGTGTTCGCGTCCTATCTGGCGATCAATGCCCGGCGTGACGGGCTCGACCAGGTGCGGCTGCGTTTTGACGATGGTCGCGATGTGGCCGTGGCATTCCCCGAGGCATCCTATACCGCCGGGATCGGCAGCAATGCGGAGCCGGACGCGCCGCTGCTGCGGCTGCATTATACCTCGATGGTCACGCCGGCGACGGTGTTCGATTATGACGTGGCCACCGCGACGCTGGTGACGCGCAAGGTGCAGGAAGTGCCATCGGGCTATGACCCGTCGCTTTATGCCACCGATCGCCTGATCGTGACCGCGCGGGACGGGGCGCAGGTGCCGGTGTCGGTGGTGTATCGGCGCGGTTATCCGATGGATGGCAGTGGCAAGCTGCACCTGTACGGCTATGGTGCCTATGGCATTGCGATTTCGCCGGGGTTTTCAGCGAGCCGGTTGAGCCTGCTCGATCGCGGCATGGCCTTTGCCATCGCCCATATCCGCGGCGGCGATGACCTTGGCTATGGCTGGTATCTGGATGGCAAGCTGGAAAAGCGCACCAATGCCTTCAACGATTTCGTCGATGTGGCGAAGGGGCTGATCGCCGGCGGCTGGTCGGCGATGGGCGGCGTTTCGGCGAGCGGCGGTTCGGCGGGTGGCGAATTGATGGGCGCGGTCATCAATTCCGACCCCGATATCTGGCAGTGCGTTGTCGCCGATGTGCCCTTTGTCGATGTGCTCAACACCATGCTGGACGATACGCTGCCGCTGACGCCGGGCGAATGGCCGGAATGGGGTAACCCTATCACCGATAGTAAGGCATTCGAGCTGATCCGCAGCTATTGCCCGTATCAGAATGTGCGGGCGCAGGCCTATCCGCCGTTGCTGATCACCGCCGGGCTGAACGATCCGCGCGTCACCTATTGGGAGCCGGCGAAATGGGCGGCAAAGCTGCGCGCGACAAAGACGGATGACAATATTCTGCTGCTGAAGACCAACATGGGCGCCGGCCATGGCGGCAAATCCGGGCGGTTTTCGGCGCTGGAGGAACTGGCCGAGGAATACAGCTTCATCCTCGCCAATTCGGCGTTGGCTGATGCCGCCGCCGGCTGACCGCACCGGCTTTTCGATGCCGGTGGTGGCCGTTGCCGCCGACATCGATGAACTGGGGCATGTCAACAACACCGTCTACCTGCGATGGGTGCAGGATGTGGCGACGGCGCACTGGCGGGCGGTGGCGCGCGCCGAGGATGCCGATCGCTATATCTGGGTCGTGACGCGGCACGAGATTGATTATCTGCGCGCGACGCTGGCCGGCGAAACGCTGGTCCTGACGACATGGGTGGGGACGCCCAAGGGCGCGCGGTTCGATCGCTTTGTCGACATTGCCGGGCCGGATGGCCGGTTGCGAGCGCGCGCGGCGACGATCTGGGCGTTGGTCGACAAGGCCAGCGGCCGGGCAATCCGGGTGCCGGCGGAAGTGGCTGCACCCTTTTTGCGATGACCGGTCAAGCGGTGGCGAAGGCCGGGCCGCTGTGGCGGCGGCGGTAGCGCATGGCGCCGCCGACCAGCGTGGCGCCGATCAGCCCGAGCGTCCAGGCCTCCGGTTCCGGCACGGCGCCTGCCCCTGCCTGGGCACCGATGCTGTCGAATTCAAAGGCATTGCCCGTCGAACGCAGGCGCATGGCGGTGACATTTTCCTGTGGCGTGAAGCCGAACAAGACGCGGCGGTTGGTCATGGCGATGGTCTGGTTGCCGTTGGACAACGGCATGTCGCTGCCGGAAATGCTGCCGACCAGCGCGCCCTGGGGATTGAGGAAATCGATGTAGTTATAGGTATCGATGGAGCCCCAATAGAGGCTGAGGCTGGCCAGCCCGCGGCCATTGGCCCAGACGGCGAAATCGAACAGCGCGCTACCGCCGGTGGCGATGGATTGATAGGCGCCATTGCCCGTGCCCGCCGGCGCGGCGCGGACGCCGCTGGTGGAGCCGGGGCCGGTGATGACCTTGCCCGTCATGGTCTCGGTGACGCCGGCGGCATTGGGCGCATCAAAGCTGACCAGCATTTGCTGGCCGCCGGCAAGGCCCGGATCCGGGGCGCCAGGGCTGCTGGTGAGGGTGGCGGCGGATGCGGGCGCGGCAGCAAGCAGCGCAATGGCGATGGCGGGCGCGGCAAATTTGGGTACGCGATGCAACATGGCGGCATTTCCTCAAGACCCGCGGAAACGCAGCGGGCAATATCCTGGTAAGATATGAGAAAACCCGGTTCAATCGGGACAGAAGGTTAATGGCGGCAATTATGCCTGATAAGATGGTGAATACTATTAACCTTAACAGCCGAGATTTGTATATCCTGGATGCGGTACAATTATGTTCTGCCTGATGGCCATGCTCGTCAGATTCCACCGTAACGCGCAAGTGTTGCCAGATGGACAGCGCCGAACAATGCCGCCGCTGCCCCTGCAAAGATGATAGCGTGCCATGGCAGATGGGCGTGCCAGGCCAAAGGGGCGCTGCGGCGGGCGCGATCGCCAAGGCTGGCGATGACGACAATGGCAATTCCGCCAAAAAACAGCGCAAAGGTGATTTGCGAATCCATCGCAATTCGCTAGTGCAAGTCGTAATCAAAGCCAAGCCGCGATGGTTGTGGCGTTTTCAGGAGAATTTGATGCAGCGCTTCGTCCCGTTTGTCGTGATCGCCGCCGCCGTCGCGGCTGTCGTTGGCACTGCTGTCCCGGCCGCTGCCGGCCCGATCGACGCCGCCATCGCCGGCAGCCAGCGCAGCGCCGCCAACAAGGCGCGGGACACGGCCCGGCATCCGGCGCAAACGCTGGCGTTTTTCGGGATCAAGCCCAACGACACGGTTGTCGAAATCTGGCCGTCGGGTGGTTGGTACGCCGAAATTCTTGCCCCCTATCTGAATGACAAGGGACAATATTATGCTGCTCATAACGATCCCGCCGCCAGCAAGGGATCGGCAGCCGGGGTCGAACGGTTCAAGGCCAAGCTGGCAACGGCGCCCGCCATCTATGGCAAGGTCAAGGTCACGGCGTTCGGCAAGGGCGCCTATGATGTTGCGCCGGCGGGTTCGGCGGATGCGGTGCTCAGCTTTCGCAACGTGCATAACTGGTATGGCGCAGGCTTTGCACCCGATGCCTTCAAGGCATTCTTCAAGGCGTTGAAGCCGGGTGGCACGCTGGGCATTGTCGAGCACCGCCTGCCGGAATCGCGCCCCGACGCCGATATGCAGGAAAGCGGCTATATGAAGATATCCTATGTGCGCAAGATCGCCGAGGCCGCCGGATTCAAGCTGGTCGGCGCATCGGAAATCAACGCCAACCCGCGCGACAAGGCCGATTACCCGATGGGCGTGTGGACGCTGCCGCCGAACTATGCCGAAGGCGACAACGACAAGGCGAAATACACCGCCATTGGCGAATCGGATCGCATGACGCTGAAGTTCGTCAAGCCCAGGTAAGGCCTGGCCCTAGATCCGGCGCAGCCCCGAGACCGGCTCGGCCACCCCCGCGGCGGCCAGCCGGTCGATGACATCGGCAAGTGGTTCCTCCACCGTCGACATCCAATGGGCGTTGGCGTGAAACAGCGTGTCCCGGCCCGACAGGATGCCGACATGGCCGGGAAAGAACACCAGATCGCCGTGGCTGCGTTCGGCCATGGCGATGGCGTGGCCCAGACCATCGCGTTGCTGATCGGAATCGCGGGGGGCGGCGATGCCACAGGCGGCCAGCGCCACCTGCACCAGGCCCGAACAATCGACGCCCAGCGGCGTGCGGCCACCCCAGAGATAGGGCGCACCGGTGAAACGCCGCGCCACGCCAAGCGGATCGGCGGACAGCGCATCGAAATGCCGGTTGTGGACATAGCCGCCACCGCTGACCGCAAGGAAACGGTCGCCGGGATGGCCGGTGACACGCGCGCCGAAGGGCAGCTCGGCCAGCACCGAAGATTTGATATCGGCAGCGGAAAAAAGCGGGGCGAGGCGAGCGGTTATGGTGCGGGTTGCGGGACCGGGCGCGGCATCGGCGATCGGGGTGAGCGCCGCAGCCGGCACCCAGCCGTTGTAATGATCATGGACGCTGCGCCCGAACGCCCATTCCCCGGCGATGTCGAACAGGTCGAAAGCTTCGCCATAAAGCAGTTCGGAAACCGCCACCGCACTGGCGGCGCCGGCGCTGCGCACGGCCGTTCGGGCCACCGTGCAGCGCATGGCAGCCGGGACGACGTAACGGGCGGCGGCAACCGAACCGGCGAGCGCCACATCCACCAGATCGGGCCGGGCGATATGGTTGCGCGGATCGAGCCGTGGCCGCGGACCGGCCAGACGCGCGATGCCAGGCGCAGCCACTGGGGCGGGCAATGATCCGGCCGTGGCAGCAGGCCATGCCTCAGGTGGTGGCTCCGATGCGTTCATGGGCGATCATGTCCGCGAAAGCGGCAAGGAAATCCATGCCATCCGGCGTCAGATCGATGAACACGCTGCGCCTGTCGCTTTCGTCGCGGCGCCGTTGCAGCAGTTGCAGTGCCGACAGGCTGTTGAGCGCCCGTGTAACCACCGGTTTTGAAACGCCCAGGCGTGCGGCAAGGCCGCGCACGGTGTGTGGCCCTTGTTCCTGCCCGACGACAAGCATGAGCGCCATCTGGCGATTGGTCAGGTCCGGCTGACCAGACTGGACGTAGCGCAACAATGTTCCGCGCCAGCTTGTCAGTCCTCCATGATTGCCCTGCAGCAACATCGCGAACACCCTTTTGCTCTACTCTCACTCGCCGACAGTAAAGGCCGATCCGGAGCAACGTCAAACGGGGCAGTCGCCGATATTCTTGCATCACCTCCATGATCAAGCTGCGGAAAACTGCTTTTTTACCAGCGCCCATGCAGCGCGCAGCCCCAGCGCCTCGCCGCCTTTCGGCCGTCCGGGCCGTGTGGCGGGGTTCCAGGCGAAGGTGTCAAAATGTGCCCATCGCGTGCCTGCCGGAACGAATGCTTCAAGGAACAGCGCCGCCGTTATGGCGCCGGCGAAGCCACCTTCGGCGGAGTTCACCATGTCCGCGACGCTCGATTTCAGCATGTCGCGATAGCCCGGCCACAACGGCAGCCGCCATAGTGGATCACCAGCGGCTTCGGCGGCGCTGGCGAAATCGGTGGCAAGCGTGTCGTCATTGGCGAAGAACGCCGCCAGTTGTGGCCCCAGCGCGACCCGCGCAGCACCGGTTAGTGTTGCAAAATCAAGGATAAGGTCGGGATTTTCCTCGGCCGCCAAGGTGATCGCATCGCACAGCACCAGCCGACCTTCGGCATCGGTATTGGTGACTTCGATGGTCTTGCCGGCGCGGGTCTGCAGAATATCACCGGGCCGCATGGCGTCGCCCGATATGCTGTTTTCGGCAGCCGGAATGATCAGCCGCAAGCACACCGGCAGCCGCGATTCGGCGACAAGACGCGCCAAAGCCAGCGCGTGCGCCGCGCCGCCCATATCCTTTTTCATCGCCGCCATGCCGCTGCCGGGCTTGATGTTCAGGCCTCCGGTATCGAAAGTGATGCCTTTGCCGATGATTGTCAGCCTTGGGTGCGACGTATCGCCCCATCGCATGTCGATGAGGCGCGGGCTGCGCGACGCGGCGCGGCCGACGGCGTGGATCGCGGGGAAATTGGCGGCGAGCAGCGCTTCGCCGCGGATGACCTCGACGCTGGCACCGATGGCCTGGGCAACGGACAGCACCGAATCGGCAAGTTCGCCTGGCCCCATGTCCGACGCCGGCGTGTCGACCAGATCGCGGACCAGCGCCTGTGCGGCGGCGATGCGGCAGGTCTCGCCGATGCCGGCGGCGTCGGTTGTCAACAGGATGCGCGGGCCGGTGTCGCCGGTGGCGGCGCGGTAACGGGTGAAGCGGTGCTGGGCCAGCAACCAGCCAAGGCCAGCGGCGCCAAGCGGCGCGGCGAGGCGATAGCGGCCGGCGGGGAGTTTTGCAGCGGCTGCGGCCAGCGCCCAGCTACCGGGGCCGGCTTCGGCGGCTTCGACGCCGGCCAGCGCCGACCAGTCGCCAGGGTTTTCGCCGGGCAGCAACGCCATTTCGTCCGGCCGCGCCTTGAAGCCCTGTGCGGCGACAAAGGCCCGGGTTCGTTCGCTCTGGTCGCGCAGCCAGCCATCGAGGCCGGCCGCGTCGACCAGCGCCAGCGATATGGCCGGCGCGCCATCATCGGCGACCAGCAGGGCGGAAAAATCGGTCAAATCGGCACCCCCAGCAAATCATGATCCTCGGCTTCTTCGATGCGGACCCGGACGATGTCGCCGACCGCGATACCGCCGGCGTCACGCAGATGGACCTCGCCATCGATTTCGGGCGCATCATATTTGCTGCGCCCCGTGGCGCCACCGTCATGATCGACCGCATCGATGAGCACATCGAGATCACGGCCGACCTTCATCGCCAGCCGGCGCGCCGAAATGGCCGATTGGGCGGCCATGAAACTGTGCCAGCGTTCGTCCTTGACCGATTCCGGCACGGCGCCGGCGAGGGCGTTTGCCGCCGCGCCTTCGACCGCTTCGTAGCGAAAGCAGCCGGCGCGATCGATCTGGGCCTGTTCCAGCCAATCGAGCAGATACTGGAAATCTGCCTCGGTTTCGCCGGGGAAGCCGACAACGAATGTCGACCGCAGCGCCAGATCCGGCACCTGCGCGCGCCATTTGCCGATGCGGTCCAGCACCTTGGCCTCATTGGCCGGACGCCGCATGGCGCGCAGCACGGCTGGGCTGGCGTGCTGGAACGGGATATCAAGATAGGGCAGCACCAACCCTTCGGTCATCAGCCCGATCAACTGATCGACGTGCGGGTAGGGGTAGATATAGTGCAGCCGCAGCCACGCGCCGAGCTGGCCGAGTTCGCGGGCGAGATCGGTTATATGGGCGCGCAACGGCCGCCCGCCGAGGCTGGAGGTGGCGTGGCGCAGATCGACGCCATAGGCCGATGTGTCCTGGGCGATGACGAGCAGTTCCTTCGAGCCGTTCTTCACCAGCGCTTCGGCCTCGCGCAGGATGGCGGCGGGGGGGCGGCTGGCGAGATCACCGCGCAGCGACGGGATGATGCAAAAGGCGCAGCGGTGGTCACAGCCTTCGGAAATTTTCAGATAGCTGTAGTGGCGCGGGGTGAGTTTCAGCCCGGCATCGGGGATGAGGTCGAGATAGGCGGATTTCACCGGTGGCGCGGCGGCGCGCACGGCTTCGACGACCTGATCATATTGCTGCGGCCCGGTGACGGCGAGCACGCCGGGGAAACGGGCGCGAATCGTTTCGGCTTCATGGCCAAGACAACCGGTGACGATGACCCGGCCGTTTTCGGCGATGGCCTCGCCGATGGCTTCGAGGCTTTCGGCCTTGGCGCTGTCAAGAAAGCCGCAAGTATTGACGATGACGACATCGGCACCGGCATAGTCGCCGGACAATGCGTAGCCATCGGCGCGCAACTGGGTGAGGATGCGTTCGCTGTCGACGAGCGCCTTGGGGCAGCCCAGGGAAACCATGCCGACGCGCGGTGCTGTATCGAGAATGAGGCTCATGGTCCCGCGCATTGCCGTTTGCGGGCCGGCGCGCAAGGGGCAAGCCGCGCTTTGCGGTGCCGCGTGCCGATCAACGGCCGCCGATGACCCGGGTCGGATCGACGGGAACGCGGTCGCGCCGCAGCTCGAAATGCACCTGTGGCTCGGTCACCGCGCCGGTGGCGCCGGCGCGGGCGATGACCTCGCCGCGCTTCACCTGCTTGCCGCGGGTGACGAGCAGCGCCTGGTTGTGGCCATAGGCGGTGACATAGCCGCCGGCGTGCTTGATGAGCACGAGATTGCCGAACCCGGGGATGCCGTCGCCAGCATAGGCGACAATACCGTCGGCCGCAGCGCGGACCGGGGCGCCGGAAGACGCCTTCAGATTGACGCCATCGTTGAAGCGCCCGCCCGGTTTTGGGCCAAAACCCGACAGGATGCGCCCGTTGACCGGCCACAGGAACTGTCCGCCATCGTTGTTTGCCGGTGTCGCAGGGGTGGCTGGCAACGGGGCGGGGGCGCCGCGGGTTGTGGCGGCAATGGCGACAGGTGGCCGGGCCGGGGGGGGCGATCTTGTGGGGATCGCGGGGTCGCCGCCTGTGATGATGTCGTCGATATCCAGAGCAAAGGCGCGGGCCCGGGCCTCGACGCTCATTGTCGCCACTTCCGTTGCGCTTGGCAGCATCAGTCTGTCGCCGACCTCCAACAGATAGGGTGGGGAAAGATGGTTCGCCTCGGCCAGCTTGCGCCATTCGACGCCATAGGCGCGGGCGATGGCGATGCCGGTCTCGCCGGGTTTCACTATATGCAGTCGGCCGCCCGGCACCGTGACCGCATCGGGGACGACGCGGCGGGCCTGCCAGACCGACTTTTGGGGCGCGGGGGTGGCCGTTGCGGACGGCGGCGGCGTGGGGTTGCTGGCCGGCGCACGGCGGGCATCCGGTATCGTGCAGCCTGTCAGAACGACGATCGCAAGGCCGGCGGCAAGGCGGGAGTTGAGGGGCTGCTGCATCGCGAGCATGGTCTAGAGATTGGCGGCGGCGCTTGCAACGATGGTGGCAGAAAGGGGCCAAAAGTGTCGGAATTTCTTACACATGCGAGAATGTAAATTATGTTGAAGCAATGATTCACAGTTGGTTAGAGGGGTTGTTGCGGATGGCATGATTTTTGCATGGCCCACGCTGTAGTGTAATTGCGACCTGTTGGGGCGTGCCCCGATGCGTGGCGTCAATTTTGAGGAACCCGGACCATGACCTTCACCAAGACGCTTCTCGCCGGTTCGGTGTTCGCTGCCAGCCTGGTGGCTGCAACCTCGCCGGCCGCCGCCGTGGTGCAGACCTTTGCTTCGTTCAACGCATCGAGCTCGGGCAATGTGTTCTGGCTGAACAATGGTACGGGTGGGAACGCGCGCAACTACATCAACAACGGCACTGGTGGCACGATTTCGACGACCAACAGCGCGATCAATGTGCGTCCGTCGCTGGCCGTGCCTGGCGGCGTTGGCGTTACCTTCTCGTTCCTCAACAGCCTTTCGACTTTCGTCACCAACGTGCCGGCGATCTTCACGCTGAATGCGACGGTTTTGAACAGCCCGGCCACCACGATGCTGGGCTTCGAAATCCAGCAGAACATTGCCGGGTCGTTCTCCTTTATTTCGACGACCGCGATTACAAAGGGCACGACGATCTACGCCGCTGGCTCCAACCTTCTGTCGGGCACCTTCAATCAGACTTCCATCTTCGGCCAGCAGTTCAGCACGTCTGGCAGTCTTTCGGGTTCGACGACCTCGGGCTCGACCATTACGTACACCTCCGATTTCCTTGATTTTACCAACACCTCCGATCGCGATCTGTCGCTCTCGCTGACTTCGATTGTCTCGCTGGTTGCCAACGTCAATCGGGGCCTGAGCAACGCAACGGGCAAGGCGCTCGGCAGTTTCCGCGCTACAGCGACCGGCAGCTTCTCCAGCGATCCTGCACCGCGGGTGGTTGGTGTGCCTGAGCCGCAGACCTGGGCGATGCTCGTCCTCGGCTTTGGCCTGGTCGGTGTCTCCGTTCGTCGCCGCGCACGCAACAGCCGGGTCGTTTCGGCCTGAAGCCATCTTCCGGCTTCGGTCGGATGTAAATAAAGAAATGCCGGGTGCTTGCGCCCGGCATTTTCTTTTTTGAAGTTCCGGCGCGGCCGGTTTTGCATTGGTGCCATGGCGCGGTTTCGCCATGCCGGCTGCGCTGGCACTGGTGCAAGTTGGCGCAACAGCTTTCGCCGCAGCGGCTGTTGGCCGGCGTTGCTGTTATTTGCCGACAGCAGGCCTTTTTACCGTGCGCCGCGGCCCCTTACCCTTCGGCAAGTGGCTTCAATGCCGCTGTCAGGCTTGCCATTGTCGGGCGGTGGGTCATGTCGAGGTGCAGCGGTGTCACCGAGATACAGGCTTCGTGCATGGCCTTCAGGTCGGTTTCATGGTCGGGAACGGCCTTTTCCTTGCCATAGCCGTGCCAGTAATAGGGAAAGCCGCGCGGGTCGGTGCGCTTGATCAGGTGGATGTTGCCGTAGTCGCGAAAACCCTGCTCGGTGACGCGAACACCGGCCACCTTGTCTGGCGCGACGGGCGGGAAGTTGATGTTGATCAGCACGCCTTCGGGCCAATCGATTGTCTGGACCCGGCGCAGCACCTCGGCGCCGTGGACGGTCGCGGTGGAAAAATCCTCCTTGCCCATGGTGTAATCCGCCATCACTTGGCTGAGCGCGATCGAGCGGATGCCGGCGAGGCAGCCCTCCATGGCCGCCGAAACGGTGCCCGAATAGGTGACATCCTCGGCCAGATTACCGCCGCGGTTGACGCCCGACAGGATCAGGTCGGGCTTGTGATCGACCAGCACGGCACCCAGAGCCAGCATCACGCAATCCGTGGGCGT
Organism: Sphingomonadales bacterium; assembly: GCA_038208825.1. Taxonomy (GTDB): domain Bacteria; phylum Pseudomonadota; class Alphaproteobacteria; order Sphingomonadales; family Sphingomonadaceae; genus Sandarakinorhabdus. Next base: position 15,126 of record JBBQYI010000026.1, read on the forward strand.
GCCGCGCACCGAATAACGTCGCGGGCTGATTTCGGTAAGGCGGACCGGTTGCGACAGGGTCAGGCTGTGGCCGGCGCCCGATTGTTCTTCCGCCGGTGCCACTACCCAGACATCGTCGGACAACGCCGCCGCAATTGCTTCCAGCGCGACAAGGCCGGGGGCATTGATGCCATCGTCGTTGGTGACGAGAATACGCATGGGAGAGGCTTTCGTTGCAGGTCGGGGCGAGACGGCGGAAATGGTGGCGGTTCAGGCCGGTGAAATAACTGTGGTGCCGCCCATATAGCCGTGCAGCACCTGGGGAATTCGCACCGATCCATCGGCCTGCTGGCAATTTTCGATCACCGCGACAAGCGTGCGGCCGACCGCGAGGCCGGAACCATTGAGCGTATGGACAAAGCCACGCGTGCCCTTTTCGCCGCGCGTCTTGAACCGTGCATTCATGCGGCGACCCTGGAAATCGCCGCAATCGGAAATGCTGCTGATTTCGCGCCAGGCATTCTGACCGGGCAACCAGACTTCGAGATCATAGGTCTTGCGGGCCGAAAAGCCCATGTCGCCGGCGCACAGCAGCACGCGGCGATAGGCGAGGCCAAGGCTTTCCAGAATGGCTTCTGCCGACCGCAGCATATAGGCATGTTCGGCCGCCGCCTGTTCGCCGGTGCAGATGGCGACAAGCTCGACCTTTTCGAACTGGTGCTGGCGGATCAGGCCGCGCGTATCGCGCCCGGCACTGCCGGCTTCGGAACGGAAACACGGGGTCAGCGCGGTCAGCCGGATGGGCAGTGCGTCGTCCTCGATAATCGTTTCCCGCACCATGTTGGTCAGCGATACTTCCGCGGTGGGGATGAGGTAGCGGCCATCGGTGGTCTGGAACAGATCTTCGGCAAATTTCGGCAGTTGCCCAGTGCCAAAAGCTGCTTCTGGGCGGACCAGCAACGGGACCACAGCCTCGGCATAGCCATGCCGTTCGGTCTGCACGTCGATCATATATTGGCCGAGCGCGCGGTGCAGCCGGGCCAGCGCGCCCTTCAGGACGGCAAAGCGGGTGCCGGCAATTCGGGCAGCGGCTTCGGTATCATAGCCAAGCCGCGCGGCGACGATATCGTGCTCAAGTGGCTTGAAATCGAAAGTTGGGCGCGTGCCGAATTCGCCGAGAACGCAGTTGGCGCTTTCATCCAGGCCGGCGGGTACGTCATCGGCGGCAAGGTTGGGCAAGGCGGCCAGCAGCGCCTCGATTTCGGCAGCCGCATCGCGCTCGGCCTGTTCAAGGCCCGGAATGCGCTCCTTCAGGCTGGCGACGACCGCCATCAATGCCTCGGCCGCGTCGCCATCGCCGTTTCGCCGCGCCGTGCCGATATCGCGGGACACATCGTTGCGCCGAGCCAACGCCACCTGCAGTTCGGTCTGGATGCTGCGCAACCGTTCATCAGCATTGACGATGCCGCGCGCCGCGGACCCGGCACCACGGCGGGCGAGGGCGGCGTCAAATGCGGCTGGATCGGCGCGGATGCGCTTTATGTCGTGCATGCCGATGCTATTGCCGAGCCGGGCGCGTGAGGCAAGCCGGTGTTGCGTCATCCGGTGTTGCCACCGGTGCCGAATCGGGGCCTTTCGGGCGGCGCTGACTTGCCGTAGAGAAAGAACGTGATCGTCGACTGTCCCAATTGCGGCGCCAAATACCGGCTTTCCGATGCAGCCCTGGCGCGGAACGCCAGGCTGCGTTGTGCGGCTTGCGATCATCGCTGGGTGCCAGTGCCCGGCGAGGTGGCGATTGCGGCGGAGGCTGCTTCGCTTGCCCCTGCACCGCCGCCTGCACCGCCACCGCCGCCGCGTCGCATTACCGAGGCGGATGAGGAAGCGGCCTTTGCTGCCGTGCAGGAACAGATGCGGGCACGTTGGCAGACGCCGGTGGCCATCGAACCGCCGGAATCGGTTGATTTGGGCGAGGCCGATCATTTCGAGGGTGGCCGCGAACCCGACGAGGACGATGACTGTGCAGAACGGTCACCTGGCCGGGCTGCTGCGGTGATAAAGACGCTGTTGGCGGGCATCGCGGGCATTGCGCTTTCGGTGGCTGCGGCGGGGCTGTGGCTGGGGCAGATAAACCTGTCTGCGGTGCCGATGCTGGGCGATTTCATCGAACGCATGCAGTCGCCTTCACCATTGGAAGTGAGTGTGGCGGGGCAGACGACGCTTTTGCCGTCTGGCAAGCGCCTGCTCGAAATCAGCGGCACGATCCACAATCGAACCGATCACGATGCGCGGGTGCCTCCCTTGAAGGCGACATTGTCCGGCCCCGCCGGTGTGGCGTTGCGCTGGAGTATCGCTGCGCCGGTGGCTTCGCTCGCGCCTGGTCACGAAGTCGAATTTGCCGGCACGGTAACGGGCTTTCCGGCCGACGCGACGACGCTTTCGGTTCGCGCCGGGCGCTGAACCCGACCCTTGGCTGATGCGGGCGGCGGCAGGCCGTGCATGAACAGCGTCGGGATCGATGCGCGACTAAGCCTTCCTTCAGACCTTCCTGCCTAAAGCTGTTCGCAGTTTTGGGTCGTGTCGCGGCCTTTTTTCATTGGGCCGAACGATGCAGATATTGATGATGATGACCGCGCTCGCCGGGTTGGCCTCGGGTGCGACGGTTCGCTTGGCGCCGGGGCCCCAGCCATTCGTTGAAATCCGCGGCCAGACGTTCGATCCGCCGGTAACGATCGTCGCCGATGGGGCCGATGTGGCGGGCGTGCGGATATGGGACAGCAAGGGTATCATCTGGCGTGGTGGCACGATCCGGGCGCCTGGCGGCCGCGATGCGCCAGCACCGAACAACCGCGGCGTCGACATTATCCGGTCGCATGGTGTCGATTTTTCGGGCGTGACCTTTACCGATGCCAAGGGCGGCTTTCTGGCCAGCGATTCGGACGGCATCATTGTCAGGAATTCGCATTTCCTGCGCATCCGCTCCGATGGCATCGATCTGGCAGGCACCAGCCGCGTGTTGATCGAAGGCAATAATTTCGAGGATTTTCGCCCCGTACGCAGCACCGGGGTGCGTGGCCAGCCAAATTTTGTCGATGGTGACCACCCCGACGCGGTGCAGATCTGGGCCACACGAGTGCAGCCGGCGGTGAGCGACATCGTGGTGCGCAACAATCTCATCCGCGGCGATCTGCAAGGCATCAATACCTTTGGCCCATCTGGAAACGGCCATCGCCGCATCGCTGTCGAAAACAACCGCATCATGATCAGTTATCCGCCTGGTGTCTCGGTGTGGAACTGCACGAATTGTCGTGTCCGGTTCAACACGGTCGAAACCATCCCGGGGTCGCGCTTCCGCGCCAATTCGTCGTTCAATGGGTCGACGGGCCAATTCTGTGCCAATCGCATCACGGATGTACCCCGAAACGTTGGAAACCTGCCCTGTTAGGCCCGGCGGTGGGGCGGGCGTGATGAGAGGAGTTGCGCAGCCGCTGCGGCTCTGCTACCCGCCGCTTCCTACCGGACGGGGCTAGCCCCCGGACAGATGGTCGTGCGGCCATGGCGGAACTGGTAGACGCGCAACGTTGAGGTCGTTGTGGCCGAAAGGCCGTGGAAGTTCGAGTCTTCTTGGCCGCACCAGCCAGTCAGCCTGTCCCGGGGTGGGACAGATCCTCCCGAGATGTCCCAGGATTTTTCCCCGGAATACGACGATTCTGCGCCGCTCTTAAATCGGGCCTGCAGTCATATTTGTCTCTGATTCGACGGGTCGAGACGCGACTTCTGACAAAAGTCTCTGGTCGCTAAATTCCGACTGCAGTGACTTTGATGTGTGGCGGGGCCGACCGACCTCAGGCGCAACCGAACAGGGTGCGCTGCTCCGACCAGCTGATCGGCAGCTCGGTGTTGATCACGCGCTGGCGGGTGATCAACACCGGTTGGCGCCCTGCGAGGATGGCGGCAATGATATCGGGCGCAAGAAAGCTTATTCGGCGAGCGTAGCCAGCCGGGTCCGGCACCGACCTAGCTTTTTGGCAATCTCATCGATCGACCGATCTGGCTCTTTGAGCACACGTTCGCGGGCCACAAAGGCCTCGGCGATCAACCTGGCCAGCCGGTCGTCGCGCCCGGTTGGCGTAGTATCCAGAACGGCGGGAACCACCAGTTTGATCTCATGACCTATGCGCACGCGTTCGGTCGCTGCTGACAGGGTGATGATGCTGGCCGCCGTTTCTTCGATCGGCTCGACACCTGCCAGCGTCGCCAGCCGAACATCAATCTCGACATGGCTCTCATCGAGCCGGACCGCAGCGACCCATTCGCGCACCATGCGGCTTCGTTCGTCCGTCGCTGTGAGTTGCAGCGTCGCCGCTTCCGCGGCCGCGGCTTCGATCGCCGATCGAGCCTCCTGTGCATCGGCACTCGCCGTGCCAACCGCAGACAAGATCGCCTGCGGGTCCTCAAGGAACGCCACCAGCCGATCGGCAACAATCCGTTCAAGGTCGTGTGCCGGCACCCGCCATACCGGACGCTCCTGGTCGATGGGCTCGGTCGGTAACGTTACATAATAGCGGTACCGCTTGGTCTTCTTGTTCGACTGGCTCGGCGTCATGCGTCGGCCGAGGCCATCGACGAGGATCCCGGTCAGCAAGGCAGCAGGGGCAGCGTGCACCTTGGTGCTAGCGCCAGGCCCGTTGCCGGCAAGTTTGTCCTGCACGGCATCCCACAGCGCGAGCGGAACGACGGGTTCATGCTCTCCAGGATAGACGGCGCCCTTGTGGACGATCTCGCCGCGATAGATGCGATTCTTGAGCAGATGGAAGAGGTGTCCGCGGCCAAATGGCAACCCGCCGCGATGTGGCCCGCTGGTGCGGATCTGCAGCTTTGTGAGAACGAGTGACGGGCATTGGGATCGTCAAGTGAAAGTGCAAGGGGCCGACGCGAGGAATGCTGGTGCTAGGCTCGCATAAGGGCATGGCAGCGGACTCGCGGCGCCGATGGCGCTGCTGCGGTGCTGAAGCGGCTGAGGAGGCTTTATGGCGGATTCTGTCAGCCTAGCTGGCAGCTACTCAGCGCTTTTCGCTCTTCGCGGCGTTGCAGCAACAAAAAACCGGCGGCTGCGTGGGGAGCGCGAGCCGCCGGGGGGTCTTGAACTCAGCGCGTGAACTCAGCGCTTGTTTGCGAGCTGCACCGAGCTATCGAGCTGGTTCAGCGCCAGCGTGAACTTCTTGCCCGCTTCAAACCGGCCGCCTTCGGCGCACAGCTGCTCGGCGAGGCGTGCGGTGCGCAGCGCCTTGGCCGCAGCCTTGGGCTCGGCGGTTGTGGCCAGCGTGCGGATCTGCTCGGCCTGGACGGCACAGCTTTGCGCCGGCGCGGCTTGCACAGGGCTGAAGGCGGCGAACGGCAGCATGGCGGTGGCGAGCAGGACTGCAATGGTGATGCGATCGATGTTGATGGTCATGATAAAGATCCTTCCTGTTTTCGGCGGGATTGCCGTTGCCGATGAACAGGTTTTAAGTCACACTCAGGAAAAGCATAATCCATATAATCCTCGGTGAGCCGTGAAGAACAGCTACACAATCCCGCGCAACCTGCTCGATGGCATCGAGGCTTTCCTGCGCGTGGCCGAGCGGCGAAGTTTTCGGGCCGCGGCCGAGGACCAGGGTGTCTCCCCTTCGGCTATCAGCCAGACAGTGCGCGCACTTGAAGCTCGGATGGGCGTGGCGCTGCTCACCCGCACCACCCGCTCGGTAGGATTGACCGAGGCTGGCGCGCGGTTGCTGGCCGAAGCCGGCCCAGCCTTTGCTGGGCTGGTGGCAGCATGGGACAGTGCGCGCACGCTGGGGGACCGGCCAGCCGGGCTGTTGCGGATCAACATGCCGCGCGCCGTTGTGCCGATCGTCATCGAGCCAATCATCGCCAGCTTCTGCGCGCTGTATCCTGATGTCGATGTTGAAATTACCGCCGAAGACGGGCTGATCGATCTTGCTGCAAGTGGCTTCGATGCCGGCATCAGGATCGGCGAAATGCTTGATGCCGACATGATCGCGGTGCGGCTTTCGAAAGCGTTCCGGTTCATCGTCGTTGGCACGCCAGGCTATATCCAGCGCTGCGGCAGGCCGCTATGCGCCGCAGATCTGAAGCAGCATGATTGCATACGCATGCGCTTCCAAAGCGGCATCCTGGCACCCTGGCGGTTCAGCGAGGCGGGACGCAGCATCGATGTTGCCGTAAAGGGCCGCATCATCAACAACGACATGCAATCGACAATCGCGATGGCGCGGCGCGGGCTCGGGCTTGCCTATGTGTCCGAACCGCTGGTGTCGGCCGAAATCGAGTCAGGCGAACTCGAAATAGTGCTCGGCCATGTTGCAGCGTCAAGCCCGGGGTTGTTCCTCTATTATCCCGGCCGTGCGCAGGTGCTGCCCAAGCTGCGCGCCTTCATCGATCATGTTAAGACCCAGATGGCGGCCGGCGCCTTGCCCGACATCGGGCATGGTGCAGAATCGGCACTCAGCTGAGGCAAGACCTCCCCGCTGTATCGGGGCAGGTTCAAAGCAATTTTTGGCCTCGATCATTCGGTTTCAACGATCAGGCTAACTACCTGTATTATGCAAAAGCTATCCCACTCGCCCATGGAGCAGTGATAGAACCCGTCCTCGTCACGAAATACGTTTCGACCTATGTAACTTGTAAATTCGGTGTTGAGGTGGATATGGTCGAATGCAGTCGCTAGTTCCGCCGGCTTGAGGCCATAACGCCTCAAATCTTGGTTGGGCGTATATTTGATCCAGTTTTCGGCCAAGGGTGGCTTGCCGATATGGACAAGGGCCTGAGCCATGCTGTCGTCCTGGTCGTCGGTCTTGCCCTTTGGGAACATGGCAAATTCGTGCAGAAAGTCGTGGAGCGAAGTGACATCGGACGGGATATGGACCCGCCGGGCCTCGATCAGCACCACCCCGGCTCGGACCTGCTCGGCCAACGCGCGTACTTTGCGCTTCAGCTCGGGGTAGTCCAGCCGAACACGTAATATGTGCGGCAAGAAAATATCCTTGTTGCAGGTGATGGGCAGGGCCTGGCCAAAGGCCTCGAACGACTTGGTTGGTGCGTTAATCTGCGATTTTGGATGCTGACGCGGCGTGCCCGCCATGGGCTTCAGACCACGCGATTCACGAGACGACCAACGCTCTTTGCGGCAACGAAGTCCAGTCGGCCATCGCAATCGCCGCTTCCGTCATCTTATGGCTCTGATCAATTGGTCCTGAGCCTAGCTGGGCCGGCTGCCCGCACCACGCAGCGCAAGATGCACCAGAACCTGTGGTGGGCAGTTGGCTGCTACACCATCGCTTTTTTCGCTGGCGGCGTGCGTGCTGATCCCCATTGCGCTTTAGAAGACGCTCCAAAGTTCCCGCGCTCGCAACGAAGACACAAGACACCCGCCCCGGCAGGTGCCGAGGCGGGTGCGTGTCGTTATTCGTGGTTGGCTAGAAACGCTGGCCGAGACGGATACCAAAGAACTGCGGCCTGATGAAGAAGGTGCGCGACGAGTTGGCGCACAGCTGGATCGAGCAGAAGGTGTTCCTGGTCAATTCGCCGCGCTTATCGAAGGCGTTGTTGAGGAACAGATCGAGGCTCCAATTGCCTTTCTTGATGCCCGCCGAGAAATCGAAGGACACAAAGCCAGGCGTGTTACCTAACAGTGCGTTGTCGTCGACGTTCAAATTCTGGGTAGCGCTGGTCTGATAAAGTGCAGCGCCTTGCACATAGGCGCTGTAGCTCTTGATTTCGGTATCGTAACGTATCGTCGTCGTGCCCTTGAACTTCGGTTGGCGCGGCAGACGGGTGCCATCGACCGCTGCGACGCTGGGAATTTCGGGGCTGGACCCGGGGATTGGTGTCCCGACGGCGCATGTCGTCAACTGCGAAATCGTCCCGGCGATCACATCGGCGTTGAAATTGCAGAAATTGCCCTTCAACTTGCCATCGTTGAATGAACCCGAGGATGCAATCGTGAACTTTCCAAGCTTCAGCTCCGCATCATATTCGATGCCCTTGACCTCGGCATTGCCGGCATTGCCGGTAAAGCCGGCGCCCTGGGCGCCAGAAATAATAACGCCGTATTGAATATTGTTCCACTTTTCAAAATAAACAGCGGCGTTGAACCTGAAAATATTGTTCCAGGTTGTCTTGATGCCGACTTCGAAGTTGGTAAGCGTTTCAGAATTGTAACTCGGTGCCGCGACAACGACGCCGGGATTTCGCCCAATACGGAGCGGCCGATTATAGCCGCCGGGTCGAAACCCTGTCGAATAGTTGAAATAGACCAGCTTTGACGGTGCAAACTGCCAATCGAGCGCAACCTTGTGGGTTTCGCCCTGTTCGCGATAGCGGCCGACTTGGTCGGCAGCGGTCCGGTTGGTGTTCAGGCATGTCAGGCGTGGGGCTGGGAACGGTACCGAGCAACCCTGGCCGCCTGTCGCGACGTCCAGTGATCCCGAATTCGCCGCTGAGCCGGCTACGCCAAGGAAGCCGACTCGCTGCGATTCAGTCCAGAAATAACGGATGCCGCCAGTGATCTTCAGCGTCGGCGTGATGTTGTAATGGCCCTCGGCGAACACCGCATAATCTTTGTAACGGGTATCCTGTTCCTGAAGGTAGAACGCATCGCGTTTGACCGCTGGCGAGCCGAGCACCAGCGTGCCTCCCTGGGATTCCGGAATGCCAAATCCGTCAAGGTTGGTTATGTTGCCCTCGCAAACCGGATCGCCACGACTGTCAAAGGTCTGGCTGTACGCGCAGGAAGCCGTGTAGCCGGGGGACTGACCGAGACCATGGATGGCATAATCGTCGTTGATCTCGACCTTCTGATTTTGGAAGAATCCGCCAAGCGTAATGTCAAACGGCCATGATTTTGGCGTTGTCAGCCGGACTTCCTGCGTGAAGCTCTTGTTGCGCGTGTCGCTCTGGTAAAACTGTGTCGGGTTGAGCAATTTGGTGCATCGCAGCGACTCTCCCGAGCCGGTGCAACCGGACTTGTCGAAAAATTGCAGATAGCTTTCATATCCGCCGCCGAAACCATCATACGTAACGCTGTAGTAGGTGTAATCATTCAGCAGCTTGCGCTGGCGTTGGAAATAACCGGTTTCCGAAACCAGTTCCCAATCGCCGATATGCCCGTTGATGCTGAGCGATGCCTGATACCATTTATCGTCGTTGCGGGTCGTATCATAATCATGAACTTCAAGGTCGCTGAGACGCGGATCATAGCCGAAATAGCCGCGCGCAATCTGCCGCTGCGCCGTGATCGACGGCGTGATCTTCCAGCCATCGGCCGGTTCCCACAGCAGGGACAGGCGGCCGCCGACTTCATCGATCGAATTATAGTTTTTCTTGGCGATCGCCGAATTGTCGAGCGTGAAGCTGGTCAGCGGATTGGTGTCGCCCAGGTTCAGCACCGACGGAGAGCCATCGTTGAACTGGCCGTTGTTGGGCGTATTGTCGACATAGCCGCCATCGTGGCGGTAATACCCCATGGCGCGGATAGCGACAGTGTCGCCGATCGGCACATTGATGAAGGCCTGTGCCTGACCGCCGAAGCCGCCCGGGCCGAACTTATTGCCTTCAAGGTCGTAACCGGCTTCGAATTTGCCGAGCTTTGGCTTGTTGGTGATGATCCGGATGGTACCGGCGAGCGACCCCGCACCGAACAGCGTGCCCTGCGGCCCCGAAAGCGCCTCGATCCGTTCCACGTCATAAATGTGAACATCGGGGACCTCGCCGCCCGCGATCGGGATGGCATCGAGATAGAAGCCGGACGATGCATAGGCGCCGCCGGCGGGCACGATACCGCGGAAATAGACTTCGTTGCGGCCCGGCCCGAGGCCAGCAAAGGACACCGAGGGCAGTAGGGCGGCGAAATCGGATAGGCCCTTGACCTGCCGGTCAGCCAGCGTGTCCGCCGTCAGCGCCTGGATCGAGATCGGCACCTTCTGGATGCTCTGGGCGGACCGTGTCGCGGTCACGATGATTTCACCCAGACCCTCGTTGGGAGCAGCGTCCACGGCCGCTGCGGCTGCATCGCCCGCTTCGGCGGCATAGACGGCACCCGGGGCAATGATGCCCGACAGGATGCTTGTCAGCTTGAGCATCTTGAACAACTGCGAGTTGCGGCGCGATGGCATTGTCATGGCTTCAGGACCCCCGTTAACAACTGTACAACCTCCCCAGGTCACCTTGGTCAGTTGCACCCCTGTTCTTGCGACTTTCAGCACATTCGAGGCGCCGATGTTTCAGTCACAAACCGTATACGCACCACAAGCCGATTGCCGGAATGTCAGAAGACGCTCGAAGAAATCGTACGGCATACGATATTGAAATCTTGGAACTTCCCCTCAAACCTGCGGCAGTCTGGACAGTTGTCAAGGTTCATAATGCTGCAACAAAACTCAGAGTCAATCCCTATTTCGCGCTGCAGCAATGCCTGGTGATTGTGCAGGTGCAAAATCCGGTTTACCGTGCCAAAAATGGGTTGGAATCGCTGATGGTGGCCAGACACAGTGACCGGTCGGCAGCCGGGCCAGCGCCAATTGAACAGGCTCTGGCCGATGCGGCGCAGTGCCTCGAAACGCAACCCGAGGTGGCACTGGCCGCCGCGGAACTGATACTGCAGCAGGCACCGAACCTGCCGCCCGCCGAGTTGCTGGCGTGCCAGGCCTTGCGGCGGCTGGGCCGGCCGGCGACCGCATTGCTGCGCCTGGCGGTGCTGTCCCGCAGTCAGCCGGCGGTCCCTGCGGTTACCTGGGAACTCGCGCTGGCCGCGAGCGAGACAGGTGCCAGCGAAGCGGCCATCGGCGCACTCGAACGCCTGACCCGGCAATTGCCGGCGGTCGCGGGGGGGTGGTTCCTGCTGGCAAGGGAATCGCGCAAGATCGGCAACACGGATGCGGCTTGGCGCGCCGACCTTGCCGGGGTTCAGGCATCGTCGCGCGATCCTGGCTTGCTCGAAGCTGCGGTCGCGATGAATGAAGCGCGTCTCGATGATGGGGCGGCCATCCTCGACAAGCGGCTGCAACGCGAACCCGAAGATCCGCCGGCACTGCGGCTGCTGGGAGAAATATTTTGGCGGCGCGGCGACATGACCGAAGCGCTGGCGATGGTCGAGCGAGCGGTGGCCAGCGCCCCCGGTTTCGACATGGCGCGCGAATTCCTCATTCGCCTGCTGGTCCAGACCAACCGGCTTGTCGAAGCGCTTCAGCACGCTGAAATACTCTGTGCGTCGCCGGTGCAGACGCCCGGTCATGATCTGGTCAAGGCATCGGTTCTCGTTCGCCTCGGTGATCAGGATGGCGCCCGCATCATCTATGAACGGCTGCTGGCGCAGAAACCCGACCAGCCGCAACTATGGCAAAATCTCGGCCATGTGCTGAAAACGCTGGGCAAGCAGGGCGAGGCGGTGAACGCCTATCGGCAGGCGGTGGCCCGCAAGCCCGACATGGGCGAAGCATGGTGGAGCCTTGCCAATCTGAAAACGGTCAAACTCGACAGCGACGACATTGCGCTGATGGAACGGGCTCTCGGTTCGCCGAAACCTGCCGGCACCAACAATGCCGAGGATGTGTACCACCTGCATTTTGCATTGGGCAAAGCGCTTGAAGACGCCGGGGAATTCGCCGCTGCCTTCCTTCACTATAAAGAAGGCAACCGCCGGCGGCGAGCGCTGCTGCGATACGATGCTGATGCCTTTTCGGCTGAAGCGGCGGTCACCGCGGGAGTCTTTACTGCCGCCCGTCTTGCGCAACTGGGTGCTGGCGGCTGCCTCGCACCCGATCCGATCTTCATTGTAGGCTTGCCACGCTCGGGCTCGACGCTGGTCGAACAGATACTTTCCAGCCACAGGCAGGTGGAAGGGACGATGGAGCTGCCCGAAATGATGATGATCGCCAGCCGCCTGCAGGCGCGGGTGGACCAGGGCGAATTCACGGATTTCGGCACCATGATTGCGTCGCTGACGCCGGCGGACCGGCAGCGGTTGGGTGAGGAATATATCGAGCGCACCCGTATCCATCGTCGGACCGCCAAGCCCTTGTTCATCGACAAGATGCCCAACAATTGGCAGCATGTCGGGCTGATCAGGATGATCCTGCCGAATGCTAGGATCATCGACGCCCGGCGCCATCCAATGTCCTGCTGCTTTTCGGGCTGGAAGCAGCATTTCGCGCGCGGCCAGGTCTTTTCATACGATCTCGCCGAGATCGGCCGCTACTATCGCGACTATGTCGGGTTGATGACCGCCTTTGACGCGGCCGTGCCAGGAGCGGTGCACCGCGTCATTTATGAAGACATGGTGGCCAACACCGAACATGAAGTCCGCCGGTTACTGGATTACCTCGGCCTGCCGTTTGAAAATGCATGTCTCGAATTCTACAAAAATGATCGCCCCGTGCGGACCGCGAGCTCCGAACAGGTAAGGCAGCCGATCTTCACCGATGGTATTGAACAGTGGAAGAATTACGAAGCCTGGCTCGGGCCGCTGGCAGATGCGCTGGGCCCGGTTGTGGACAGCTACCCCGAAGCGCCACAGGACGACAGGTAGCATTCCTTGCAGTCAGGTATCTGCGTTCTACAGCAAGTAAAGCACGAAAAATCAGATATTTGTGCTGCTTGCGCTATCCCGGTTGGACAACAAACATGCTGGACAGGTTGTACGGGAAAACTCAGGTGCACGGTCTACCCAAGGTCGGCGTCACGCTCTCCGTTGGCCGGGTATCGACGTCATGCCCAGCCGAACTGGCGTAGTGCCCAGCCGTCGTTCCACACCTTGGTCATGTGACGGACGCGACCACCTTCCATCTTGATGACATAAACATAGTCCGATTCGGCGGTTTTGCCGGTGGGTGGCAACGGGCCGCCTGCGGCGCTGTGCGTCCCGGTGAAGACCGCAGAGGCAATGACGGTGTCGCGCGCTGCGTCATGGGCAAACCCCGTCAGGCGGTAGGCGCCATCGGGCACGGGCACGAGCAAGCCCTTCATCCATTCCGCATAATCGGCAAGCGTGGTGATGGCGGCGATCGCGTCGGCCTGGGCCGAAAAACCGGCATCGGGATGGCAATGGGCAGCGCAGCCAGCCCAGCCCTTGCCGGTTTCACAGGCGACGAAGAAAGCCTCGGCGGTTGCGATTGTGTCCATGTCTCAGTCCCTTCGGTTGGAAAACGATGCTGCCTCAGGTTAGCATCGCAGGCGTGATCGGCAGGCGTCGGATGCGCTTTCCAGTAGCGGCGTGGATGGCGTTGGCGAGCGCCGGGATGACCGGCGGCAGCGATGGCTCGCCCAGTCCAGTGGGCGGAAAATCGGTGATCAGGAACTCGAGCGTAATCGCAGGGGTCGTATCGATCCGCGGTAACGGGTAGCCGTCGAAATTTGCCTGAATCACGGCACCATCGACGATTTCGATCGCCTGGCCGGCGAGCGCCTGTCCCAGCCCGTCGATGATCGCACCTTCGACTTGGTGGCGGGCATTGATGGGGTTGATGATCTGGCTGCCGATGTCAGCAGCGACCCACACGTGCTCGACCGCAACCAGGCCGTCCTTGCCGACACTGATCTCAACGATTTCGGCGAAATAGCCGCGGTGGCTGAAATAAAAGCCGAAACCGCGCGGTTTGCCCCCCGGCGCGGCGGGCCAGCCCGCCATCGCGCACACCTTGTCGATAACGCCGCGCGCCCGGCCCGTATGGAAACCCGGGAGGCCATCGCTGCCCGGAAGCTCGCGCGGTTTCCCCAGCAAGTCGCGCATCAGCGTCGGCAGGTCGCGCCCGCCAGCGGCGGCAACCTCGTCAAGGAAGCTTTGAAAGACGAAGGCCATGGCATTCGATGTTGGTGCACGCAGCCAGCCGGTTGGCACGTTGGTGGCGAGCAACGATTGTCCGACATCGATATGCCCAATCACCTGGAGCGGAAATTCGGCCGGGTTGAACTCGGCGGCTCGGACCGTCTTGCCGTCTCTTCCGAAGGTAATGAAATGATCGGTAAGAGCCATCACGCGGCCGCTGGCGTCGATGCCGGCCTTGAGCCGGTGCCAGCCGGCCGGGCGGTAGAAATCGTGGCGGATATCGTCGCTGCGACTGTTGATGAGCTTGATCGGCACCCCCGGAACGGCGCGGGCGATCTGTGCGACCTGCATCATATAGTCGTTTTGCAGGCGCCGGCCGAAACCGCCACCGGCGCGCACCAGATGAATCTTGATCGCCTCCGGCTCCAGGCCAAGCGCCTTGGCAACCAAAGCCCGTCCGTCTTCGGGCCATTGCGTCGGCGCCCATATTTCGATCGTCTCGCCGTTCCACAGCGCCGTGCAATTCTGCGGCTCCAGAGTGGCGTGTGCGAGGAAGGGATAGTGGTAATCGGCTTCAATGATGCGCGCCGATCTGGCGAGGGCACCGGGGGCATCGCCGTTTTTTAACAGGCTTTCGCCTGGCGTTGCGGCCATTGCCGCAGCCGCGGCCTTGGCATAGCCGGCGGTTGAATGGCGGCGCTGCTCTGCATCGGCCCAGCGGATGTCGAGCGCGGCGCGCGCCTTGTTGGCGGTCCACCAACTGTCGGCGACAATGGCTACGGCATCGGCGGGGCCGTCGGGGTTGATACCCGTATTGAGCGTCATGACGTGGCGGACGCCAGGCAGGCCGCGCGCCGCGGCAAGCGACGCGCTAGCGACGGAGCCGCCAAATGCGGGGCACATCTCGATCGCCGCATAGGCAAGGCCTGGCAACGCGGTGTCGATCCCGAACAGGGGTCGCCCGGCCACGATGGCAGGGGTGTCGACGCCCATCACCGACGTGCCGATGATGTGGAAGTCGGTCGGCTTTTTGAGCGGGACGGTTGCGGCATCCGGCGGCGTCAGTTTCGCGGTTGCCTCCGCCAGCGCTGCATAGGGCAGCCGCCTGCCGCTGGGCGCGTGGCTGATGGTACCGGACGCAGTGGTCAGACTTGTGGCATCAACGCCCCAGCGCGCTGCCGCCGCCGCCACGAGCATGGCCCGCGCCGCAGCCCCGGCCTGGCGCATCGGAATCCAGTTGAGCGGCGTGGATTCGCTCCCCCCCGTGATCTGCTGGCCATAGCGTTTTTCATCGGCAAGCGTCGGCTCGACGCGCACCTGTGACCAATCGAGATCCATTTCCTCTGCGATCAACATGGGCAGCATCGTCCTGACGCCCTGGCCGATCTCGGGATAATGCGCCCCGATCGTAACACTGTTGTCGGGGGCAATTCGCACAAAGGCGTTGATCGGCACCGCACCCGCGGCGTTGGCGGTGGTGAACGGTGCAGCCAGATCAAAGATGAGGCTGCCGCCGGCGACGATGCTCGCCTTCAACAAAGTGCGGCGATCGAGCGTCGCGGTCATGCCGCGCCCCCTGCGGCGCGCTTGATCGCGGCGCGTATGCGGACATAGGTGGCGCATCGGCAGATGTTGCCGCTCATCGCGGCGTCGATGTCGGCGTCGCTTGGCGCCGTTGTATGTGCCAGCAGTGCGGTAGCCGACATGATCTGCCCAGCCTGGCAATAGCCGCACTGCGGCACGTCCAGCGCGAGCCAGCTGTCTGTCACGCGCTTGCCGGCGGCGGTGCTGGCGACATGCTCGATGGTGGTGATCTTCAGCGCTGCTGCATCCGCGATGCTGATCTGGCATGAACGGACGGCCTCGCCATCAGCGTGGACCGTGCACGCACCGCACAGACCGGCACCGCAGCCGAACTTGGTACCCAGCAGCGCCAGATCCTCACGCAGCGCCCAAAGCAACGGCTTATCCGGGTCGGCGGCCACTTTGCGCGGTATGCCATTCACGTTGAGCAAAATCGTCATTGGTTACAGAACACCCCCAAGGTCAGCTTACGACGTTGCGGCTCATTCGACAGTTCCGCTGGCGACCAGTTTCTGGCGTAGTTCAGCATTTTGGCTGCCGGTTACCTTGCCCTCGGCGCGCACGGCGGCGATTTCGGCAGGCTTGAACGGCGCCGCGGCCTTGGCAGTCTTGCCTGTGGAAATGACATGATTGAGCGCGTCGGCGATCTCTGCATCGGTCATCGCCACCATTGATGGCATCAGCCCGGTGATGGCTTGGCGATCGACATTTATTGTTCCGTACATGCCGTGCAGGACGACACGGGCGAGATAGTGGCGGCCTTCTGGGCTTCGGGCGATCGCGGCGCCGCGCCCGGCGAGTCGCGGGAACTGCCCTGTCAGCCCCTCGGCGTTGGCCTGGTGGCACATCGAACAGCGAGCGAGATAGGTAGTTTTAGGGGCGGCGCTGGCCGATGTGCCTGCAAGTGCAGCACCTACGACCGCTGCAGCCGTGCCATATGCGAGCCGTGTCAAAAGACCTGTGGCGAACCGATCAATCACCTTTTCAACGCCCCTACCTGTAAAAAACACCATAGCCGGAGCCGCCGAAGCGAAACCGCTCGATCCCCTCCGCAGTTGGGCCAAAATAAATTTAGATCTTTTGACTTTTTTACCTACTGCTCAAAAAATTTTGGACAAGCTTCAAGGTTTCGTCAAGGGGTCGAGTTGTCAACGCAGCCGCTAGCCGTGACGTAGCGTTGAGGCTAAGAGCAGGTTCGGATATGGCGTGGGACGGGCATACAGGTATGTTTTGTGCTGGAAGACATTGATTGTCAGCACTTTCCCATTTGCATCGGCTCAGGATCGCGACGTCGTAAAAGCGGAAGCGCGCCGGCGGCCAAAGCTGTGCCAATCCTAATCTGACACCGAGGCCTGTTAATGATTTCTTCCCGATCGAAATTGGCCGCGGTTCGACCCGGAATCTATTCCTGTGGCGCCGAAACCGTCGATCTCATCCTCAAGGCGGCCCTCGCTGTGCTCATCGACGAGGGAGCGGAAGCCTTCACGCTGCGCCGCATTGCCGCCAAATCAGGGATGAAAGTTGGCAATCTGTCGTACCACTTCCCAAAAAAGGAGGTACTGATCCAACTCCTCCTCGGAGAAATGCTGGAATTCTACGAGTCGCTCCTCGATGAAACCGCGCGTCGGCCGGGGCTAACCGCCGAAGAACAACTGACGATCTTGATCGAAATCTGCATCGACGATCTCGGCAGCAAGCGCTCGACCCATTTGTTTACAGAGCTCTGGGCGCTGTCCAACCACAATCCCGTCGTCGCCGACCGGGTGGCAGCCTTCTACCGCTCGGCGCATGATCAGATCGCCCAGGCAGTGGCCCCGCTCAATCCGGCACTGACGCCGGAAGAAGTTGACGCCGTCGCGCGTTTCATAAGCGCGTCGATTGAGGGGGCGACGATTTTTGTTGGCCATGGCAAGGTTTGGGCTCACCGGCGCAACTGGATGAAGGCGATCTCGACCAAGGCCCTCGTTCATCTTGCGAAGACCATAACAGCAAACGACATTCGGCGCTTCGATTGAAATTCATACGCCAGCAACGGCGAGTAGCCAAGGGTACGATTAACCTGACGGCTCTGGCCATCGGCCCGCCGCCAAGACCGGGATCCGTTGCGCGGCGCCGCCAGCATCGACGGCATCGTCCATAGGTGCCGACGGCTCGCCGCAGCCAATGCTCCTTCGTAGCTCGGGGTCGATCTTGTCGGCATTGCTGCCGCAGGGTCGGCCGCGCTCGTCGCTACACGCACGTTGCAGGACGTCTGCTCTGGCGTCCCTTTATGCGGTGGCGCCTCCCGCCGCGGTGTCCCGTTCGCCGGCAACGGCAAGATGGGGTAAAGCTTTGTCAGCGCAAAAGGTGTTGTTGCAAGTTCTCTCATGGCGATTGTCGGCCCCCGAGTTGCGTTGGTGGCAGATGGCCGGTTTGCGATCATGCGTCGCGGCTTCTGCCATGATTTCGCATCGCAACAAAAACTTGCGGAGATCCTGAAACAGGCCTTGACGTAAACTTGACAGCCGTCCAGTTTGGATTGCTACCGCGTTGTTTTGGTCCGGCCTGCAGTTGGCTCAGGGGCGCGGTGACTATGACAGGACTCAAGGCCAGGGGGTTCGACGCGACCATGACCATCCCGCATTTTTGCTGTGGTTCGACAGCTTCGGCCGGGCTTTTCGCCCTTGCCCTGCTTGGCAGCGCCATGGTTCCCGCGCTGGCTGCGGCTCAGGCGGTCGCTGGCACAGCACCGGTGCTCGAATCCGAAGAGGCGTTCGTCCACAAGTTGCCGACGCAATCGCCGCACTGGGCCTATGTTCGTGGTGGCTTCGGTTCTGGTGGCACTCGCATTTTCGACGGTGATACCGGCAAGATGGTCGGCATGGTCAATACCAGCCAATGGTCGGACCTCGGGCTCGATCCAACCAACAAATTCTATTACGTCTCGGAAACGATCTGGACCAAAGTGCTGCGCGGTACCCGCCAGGACATGGTGACGGTATATGATCCGACAACGCTTGATCTGGTTGCGGAAATCCCGATGCCGGGGCGGTTGCTCATTGGCGCGCGCAACAATAATTTCGTCATCAGCGATGACGGCAAGACTGGATTTGTCTATAATCTCAGCCCGGCATCTTCAGTGAATGTCATCGATCTTGGCAAGCGCAAATTCGTCCAGACGGTTGATTTGCCCGGTTGCGCCAGTCTGCTGCCCAATCCTGGCGTTGGCTTTTCGGCCTTGTGTGGCGATGGCTCGATCGCAACCGTGGCACTCAATGGCCGCGCGGCGAACGTCACCCACACGCCGTCATTCTTCTCGGCTACAAATGACCCGATTTTCGACAATTTCAACTATGATCGTGGCAAGGCCGAAGCGACCTTTCTCAGCTACACCGGTCTGATTTACCAGGCCAAGATCGGGACGACGCCTTCAATAGCTGCGCCCTGGTCTATCCAGGCTGCTGCCGGGCTTCGCCCGGGTGACACCAAGCCGCTCGATATCAACTGGCTGCCGGGTGGCCGACAGCCGATGGCTCTGCACCGCGCGTCGGGGCGACTATATGTCCTCATGCACATGGGCGAATACTGGACCCAGAAGGAGCCGGGAACCGAAATCTGGGTGGTGGATATTGCCAACAAGCGAGTCGTCCGCCGTCTCCCGCTCAAGAAGCCGGCCGACAATATCGAAGTGACTCAGGACGCCAAGCCGTTGATCTTCGCCAGTGGCGACAGATCGACTACTTGGGTGATCGATGCGACCAGCTTTGAACAGAAGTTCGAGATGGATCGTGCCGGCGGCGGTGTCATCGCTGTCCCTGGCGCGCGCTGAAGCACGTTGCCGGTGTCTCTTCTCCCGATCGCCGGCTTTGCCGCTAGCGTCGCCATCGGCCTGATCTTTCTGGTCGCCGGTATCGAAAAGCTGCGGCACCGGGCGCTGCTGCCCGGCGTCATCGCCAATTATCGGCTACTGCCAGCGTCTTTTGTCGCGCCCGTCGCGTTTTTGTTGCCATTGACAGAGATCGTTGTTGCAACAAGCTTGTTGTTCGGAGACCGCCCCGCGGCGCCGATCGCCGCTATCGCGCTTTTGCTGGTATTTGCCGCTGCCATGGCGATCAACATCCGTCGCGGCCGACGACATATCGATTGCGGTTGCGGCCATGCGGCGCTGCGCCAGTCCTTGGGCTGGGGGCATGTGATCCGCAACTTGCTGTTTGCGCTGGCGCTGGCGCCGCGCCTGGCTGGCGGCGGCAACCTTTCTGTACCCGATCTGGTTGTCGCTGCGCTGGCGGGCCTCAGCATTTTTCTGCTGGTGCAGATGATCAATACAATCAGTGCACTGCCGACGCAGCGGCTTAGCAGTTCGCGAGGGTAGGGGCCGAGCATGATGACAGCGCTGATCGTTTCCGAAGTCCTGCAATGGATTGTCATAATCGCTTTTGGCATCGCCGGGCTGGCGCTGGCGCGGCAGGTCGGGGTGCTGCACGTCCGCGTCGCTCCTGCGGGTGCGCTCGACGCCGGCAAGGGTCCGGCAGTCGGGGAGGCGGCACCGCACCTTCATGTCACCAGTCTCGACGGCACCGCGATGACCATCGGCGGCACGCTGCCGGCAGCGTCTCTGCGGCTGCTGATGTTCGTTTCGGCGCAATGTCCGCTTTGCAAGTCGCTGATTCCCGTCGCTAAGTCCTTCGCCAAGGCGGAACGCGTTGACCTTGTTTTCATTGGTGACGACGATCCTGCAGCGCAACGGGAGATGATTGCCCAGCATGACATGGGCGCCTTTCCTTTCATCAACAGCGATGAGGTCGGCCGCGCTTTCGAAGTCGACAAGCTGCCGCACGCCGTGCTCCTCGATGCGACTGGCAAAGTGCTCGCCAAGGGCCTCGTAAATAGTCGCGAGCACCTCGAAAGTCTGATCGTTTCGCACGAAATGGGTGTGCCGCACGTTCAGGACTATATTGCGAGCCGCCAGGCGCCCGGCATCAAGGCCCATGCGGCATGAACCCAGCCCGTCACATCAAGGGGGACCGACCATGACAGGTTTCGATTTCGACGGCTTTGGCGAAAAGCTGCTTCGCAAATTCGCCGGCCGCACATCGCGGCGGTCTATGCTGACCCGGCTTGGGGCGACCATTGTCGCGGCACCGGTGTTCCCGCTGCTGCCCGTCAGCCGCGCCAATGCCGCCAAGCCCGAGCGATCGGCCGAAGCCAAGACCGCCTTTGCCCGTAACGCGCAGACGAAGGACGACACCAAGTGCGATTACTGGCGCTATTGCGCCATCGACGGCTTTCTGTGCTCGTGCTGCGGTGGCGGTGTCAGTTCGTGCCCACCGGGCGCCGAGCCGTCGCCGGTGTCATGGGTGGGAACCTGCATCAACCCCGATGATGGCAAGGCTTATCTGATCGCCTATCGTGACTGTTGCGGCAAACCGAGCTGCGGCCAGTGCGATTGCGACAACACCGACCGTGAAACCCAGCTTTACGTGCCCCAATTGAACAATGATGTGATCTGGTGCTTTGGCACCAAGAGCATGGAATATCACTGTTCTACAGGTGTCCTGGTCGGCAAGGCGCAATAGCGCAGGAGCGGTCCGCGTGGGCAAGATGGGTGCGAGCATTTTGACGGCAGCGTCCATTGCGTTGCTGGCACACGCCAGTTCCCTCGCTCAGAGTGCATCTTATCCTGGCGCAGATACGACTACGGGGCCCGCGCCTTATCCACGCGAAATGAACCTTGCCCAGTCGGATTATGTCGAACATTGCGGCGGTTGCCATGGTATCCAGGGTGATGCGGCGCCAGCCGACCTGCCGTCGCTGCGCGGCCGTGTAGGCTGGTTCATGTGCACGCCCGAGGCGCGGGCATACCTGCTGCACCTGCCCAACGTTGCCCGCTCGCGTGTCACCGACAATGATGAACTGGCCGATCTGCTTAATTTCATGGTCTTCGGCCTTGGTGGCGCGAGCACGCCGAAGGACGCCAAGCCGTTCACGGGCGATGAAGTGGCTCGCGAGCGGGTGTTTCCGCTCACTTCTGTTTCACTCGTGAAAACGCGCGCCGTGCTCGTGTCCAGCCTTATCAAGAAGTGCGGGGCGCCGGCATCTCTGCGTTTGTTGTATCCCGGTCAGCGTGTATCGAAGAAGGTCAATTGATTCGATCGGCTCCAACTGGACAATCCATGTCGGGTGCCAGTGAATTGCAGACACCTTTGCCACCTCAATCCTGTACCTGGCCGAAATTGAGCCGGACGACGGCAATGGTCATTTTATCCCGATTTTCGCGCCACCAGTACGACGTCTTCGGTGGCCGCAGACAAATTATCGAGATCGCGCACGACCTTGCTCTGGTTGGATCGGTGCTGGTCAGGCGGTCGAGTGTGGACGGTTCGATTTTGTCGCCAATCGCTCTCTGGCGTCAGCAATGGCGAAGAAGCGTGCCTTGCTATGGCCGGCTGTAATTGGTTTTGGCTGTCGGTGAGTTGGCTCATTTGTGCGTCTGCCGGATCGGATGATTCTTACCCGTTGAAAAGGCGCATCCCGCAGGTCAGACAATCGAAGCGAGGGCGCGAGAATGGCGCGTTGGCAAACCTTTCGGCATCGCCGATTGCAACATCGCAAACTTGCCGCCTAGGGTCAGGACTCATAGCCAGAACATCACTGTCGCGGCGAGAGCGACGGCGGACAGGAATACGGTCGGGCACCTGTCGTAGCGTGTTGCGACGCGCCTCCAGTCTTTGAGACGGCCGAACATGATCTCGATGCGGT
>JBBQYI010000027.1:0-36302 GCA_038208825.1 Sphingomonadales bacterium
GCACGATTGCCCGGTGGCGATGATATAGTCATCGGCCACATCCTGTTGCAGCATCGCCCACATCGCCTCGACATATTCCGGCGCCCATCCCCAGTCGCGCACGATATCCAGCCGACCCAGTTGCAGCGTCATCGCCTCGCCACCAGCGATCCGGCGCACCGCGTCGGCGATCTTGGCGGTCACGAACCGCCGCAGCCGGTGCGGCGATTCATGGTTGAACAGGATGCCGTTGCAGGCGAACAGGCCATAGGCTTCGCGATAATTGGCGACCAGCATGTGCGCCGACGCCTTGGCCACGCCATAGGGACTGCGCGGCCGGAACGGCGTTGCCTCCGTGGCCGACGCCCCGCCCAGATCGCCAAAACACTCCGATGATCCGGCATGATACAGCCGGATCGGCGCCCCGACATGGCGAATGGCCTCCAACAGGTTCAACGTGCCGAACACCGCGCTTTCCAGCGTTTCGGCCGGCAATTCGAACGACAGGCCAACCGAACTCTGCCCGGCCAGCGCATAGATTTCATCGGGCGCCGCCCGCGCCACCGCCGTGATGACGCTGCGATAATCATCGGGTGCCATCGAAACCACGCTCACCCGCTCGCGGATGCCCAGCGCCGCCAGCTGCCCGAATTCATGGCCATGCGCATCCCGCGACGTGCCAATCACCCGATACCCGCGATCGAGCAGCAACGCCGCCAGATAACCGCCATCCTGGCCGCCGATGCCACAGACCAGCGCGGTTTTCACAACAGCGTCCGATACGCGGCCACGGCGTCCTGCGCGGCGCGCGCCCACGAAAACCGGCCCAGCCGCTGCCCGCCCTCTGCCACCAGCGCCGCCGCAGTTTCCGGCAACAATGCCACCGCTTCAATGGCGCGGCGCAGCGAATCGGGATCGCCCGGTTCGGCATAGGCGGCGGCCGCGCCGCACACTTCGGGCACGGAACTGGCGCGCATCGCCACCACGGGCGTACCGGCCGCCATGGCCTCCAGCGGCGGGATGCCAAAGCCTTCGTAGAGGGAGGGATAGATGAACACGCTGGCCCCTGCGTAGCAACGCTGCAGCATCAAGTCATCGGCCGCCTGCTGCCGAACCTGTCCGGCAAGGCCGTGCGACGCAATCGCCGCGCTTTCCGCGGCCGAAAAGCCGCCGCCGCCGACCGCCCACAGATCGAAATCCGCCCGTAACGCCGGCGACGCCGCATAGGCCGCCAACAGCCCGGCAAAATTCTTGTAACCGCCACGCTGCCCGACGAACAACAGATAGGGCCGCCCCGCCGCCACCGGCGCAAGCCCGGCAGGCACCGGGTCAAAGCCCAAAAGAACGACGCTCGATTTCGATGCCGCCGATGGAATCGCCGCCACCAGATCGGCCTTTGTGCTTTCCGAAATGCACAGCACATGGTCGGCACGCGCCACCGCCGCCGCCTTCATCGCCGCGGTCGGATCGTCCGCCGGAAAGCTTTCGGGGAATTTTTCGTGGATCATGTCGTACACCATCACCACCACCCGCGCCCGCGTCGGGGCGGTCCGGCGGACCGAATAATAGGTTTGCTGGACGATCTGCGGCCCGAACCGCGCCAGCAGCGGCCCCGCCGCCAACGCACTCACACCCCGCGCCAACCGCCCACCGTTCCGCGTCGCCGCAATCCGCCGCCCCGGCGCAATCGTTGCGGGCAGATCACCCAGATAGGCATTGATATGCAACGGCGCGACGATACGGACATCATTGTCCGCCAACGCCATTTCGCCCGCCAGACGTGCATGGGCGCGGGAAACCCCTCCATGCTGCTGCAACGTAAAAATCTGATGATCAAAGGCGATCCTCACGTCACCCCGCCATCAACACGCCTGCCGAACCCGGCGGATTGCGCGGCTGCAACGGCTGTCATCATGGCAATGCTGTGGCTCCCCGACGCGCGATTGCGGCCCATAACGGGGCCGATTTCCGGCACAATGGCACAGGCGCACCGGCTTTCGCACCCCCGTCGGCAGGTTTTTGCCAATGTTTTCGTTCGAACCGCGTTCTGCCGCCTTGATGCGGAAAGCCGATGACTTGTCGGCGGGCATTGCCTAGACTCCACGCCCAATACCCGGGGGGCGTCGCGTTGGAGTCACTGCTGTTATCGATCCGGCTTGAACGCCGATGGCCGCTATGGTGCGCGCTGGCCGCTGGTATCGTCTGGGCCGCGGCCGTTCTTGTCGATCTTGTGATGGCACCGCCGCCGTCGCTTTCCGTCCATGCCGTCGCGGCAATCGCCCAGGCGCTGCTGCCGCCGGCCGCGCTGCTCTCGCTTGTCGCCGCCCTGCTGCCCAACGCCGGCCGCAGCCTGGCACTCGCCGATCTCGAACCCCGTCTCGACGAAGCCCGGACCCTGGCCGAATCGCTGGGCCGTGAGGCGCAGGCCCTCGACGCCGCCTTGGCCAGCAGCAGCGCCCGCATCGAATCACTGGCAGGCTCTGCGCACCTGCCGCAATTGTCGGAAGACGCCGCCGCGCTGGAAAAATCCGCCGCGCGCGTTGTTGCCGGCGGCGAATCAACCCGGAAAATCGTCGCCGCCTTTGCCGAGGCACTGCCGGCGCTGGAGCGCACCATCGCCGCTGTCGACACCACGTTGCGCGCCGTAAGCGCCGACAGCGCCGCGCAGTTCCGCGCCGTCGAAACCATGATGGCGGCGGTGCAAAGCCGCAACCATGGCGCGGTGACCGAGGCAGAATCGACGCTGTCGAAGCTCACCGGCCTGCTCGCCCAGATCGACGAAGCCTCCACCCGCAACACCGCTGCCCTGTCGAAACGCGCTTATGCGCTCGATGCCGCCATCGATGGCGTGCTGGAACGCACCACGGCGGCCGTCGATGGCATCCACCAGCGCGTCGTGGCGGAACTTGAAGCGATGACCGGCGGCGTCGAAGGCGCCGGCAAGCATCTCGGCCTGCTTGGCGATGATGGCGCCCGGCTGTTCAACCAGCGTCTGGAGATGTTGCGGCGCACGTCGGACGATCTGCAGACGCGCATCGCCGCGCATGAAAGCGAAAGCGACCGGCTGCGCGCCTCGATGGAAGAATGGCTGGCGACGCTCGAATCCCGTTTCGTCAGCACGGGCGAGGCCGGTGTCGCCGTCGTGCAATCGCTGGGCAGCGTCACCAGCGGCCATGTCGATGCGCTCGAACAACGGCTGGCCGATGCACGCGCCAGCAGTGCCGCCACCACCGATGACATGGCCGCCCGTGTCGATGCCATCGAAACCGCCCTCACCGCCTTGCAGACACCGATCAATTCGGCCGGCACCGCACTCGCCAGCCTTGAATCGCAAACCGGGCAATTCGGGCACACGGTCGCCGAAATCGAAGCCTTGCTTGCCGAAAAGCTCAGCGCCACCCGCGAATCGATGGCGGCGCTGGAAGCCGAATCGCAACGCCTGTCCGGCGCGGTATCGGCGCTCGGCGCCACCGTGGCCGAAGGATCGGCTCTCGTCGGCGAAGCCGCCGCCACGCTGGCCGGCGAACGCGAGGCCGTGGCCCGCATGGCCGCCGATCTCACTGGCCATTTCGAATCGGCCAGCGCCGCGCTCGCCGACATCGAAACCGCCAGCGCCGCCGCCAGCCAGGGCGTCGCCGCCGGCCTGGGCGGCGAAATTGACCGCATCGCCGCCGCCGCCGAAGCCGCCGCCGCCGAGATGCGCGCCACCCTCGCGCGCGTCGTCGATGAAGCCGTCAGCACGCTGGAAAACAGTACCGGCCAGCGAGCCGAAGCCGCTTTTGGCATGCCGATCCGCGCGCATCTCGCCGCCATCGAAACCGCGACCGAACGGGCCGCCAGCGCCGGCGATCACACCGCCGGTCGGCTCGCCGGCCTGATGCTGTCGCTCGTCGAAACCATCAATACCGTCGAGGCGCGCATCGATGAAGTCGATACCCGCTTCACGGTGCGCGCCCGCGATTCGATGGCGGCCTATGCCATGCGCATCATCCGCCAGCTTGAAGCCGCCACGGTCGATGTCGCCGGGTTGCTCCGCCTGTCGATCAGCGATGCCGATTGGGAACGCCATTTGCGCGGCGACAACAGTGTCGTTGCCAAGGCGCTGGCCCCGCAACTCGATCGTGACGTGGCCCGGCAGATGGCGCGGCTGTTCCAGCAGGACCCGGCCTTCCATGGCGAGGCAAATCGGTTCTGCGTCATGTTCGAAACCATGATCCAGCGCCTGCTCGGCGATCACGACGGCGAGGCATTGGCAGCAACACTGCTGACATCGGACATCGGCAAGATCTACGCCGCCATCGCCGACGCAACGGGCCGAACGCTGCCGCAACGCTAGGCGTGTTTGCGCTTAAGTCGGTACCAGCCCGCCGCCCGGTCGTTACCGGATCGGCCAGACGACCACTGCCCACCACCAGCTGCCGGCGGCGATGGCCACGGCATAAGGCATGGGTGCATCCCGGCGAAACACCCTTGGCAATCGTTCGGGGTCGCCCGCGCCAACGCGCCCCATGACCCCGCGCGACAGCAGCAGCACCAGTGCCAGCACACCGCCCGCCAGCGCCACGCTGGCAAGCTGCATGGGCAATCCGGCCAGCCCGGCCCAGCCTGCGGTGCCGACCAGCAATTTGATGTCACCGCCACCCATCCAGCCGCGGCTGAAAATGAACAGGCCAACGCCGAACATCACCAGCGCCGCGGCAATGTGCGATACCCAGCCGAACCCCGGCGTTGCCGCTCCGTAACAGGCCGCCGTCACCAGCAGGGCAATCGACAGCATATCGGGGATTTCAAAGCTGCGCACATCCGCCAGCGCAGCCGCCAGCAGCACCAGCAACGCAATCAGCGCGAACATATCGGCGAGCGGCAACCCGGCAATCGTCATCACAACCCCTTCACCAACCCGGCCATCAATGCGCCGGCGGTGTTTCTGCGGCGGGGTCCATCGGGTGGGTGATGTCCTTCAGATATCGCAGATTGGCCCATGCCACCGAATCAAAGCGGCTATTCTGCGACAAGGCCCGGTTGAAATAGGTTTCCGCCGTCGCATAATCGCCGCGCACCATGGCGGCAAAGCCCACGGTATTCAGCGCCGCCGCCAGCCGATCGGGCGTGGCCCCGGCAAACGCCTCCTTGTACCGGCCCTGCAACGCGCGGGCCAGCCGCAGGTTGGTCTGCGCCGCGACCAGATTGGGGTCGATCACGACCGCACGCGCCATCTGCGCCTCCGCTTCCGCATGGCGACCCTGCAACAACAGGGAATAGCCCTGGTTGGTCAGCACGACAGCCGATTCCGGCGCCAGCGCCAACGCCTTGCCATAGGCGGCATTGGCGGTGGCAAAATCGCGGGTCTTGTCGGCAATGATGCCGCGCGCCGTCCAGGCGCGCACCAGCGCAGGATCGATCGCCAGCGCCGCATCGAGCGCCGCTGTCGCCGCCGCAAGATCATTCTGCCGCAACCGCACCAGCCCCAGGCCCTGCTGGGCCTGCGCGACAATGGCAGGCTCGGCAGCGACCCCACCGGCACCGGGCGCGACCAAAGCCATGAACGCCGTCGCGGCATCCGCCAGCGTGCCCCGCGCCAATGCCAGTTCGGCAACGCGCAGGCGCAGCGCCGGGCTGTCGGCGCGCGCCGCCGCCCGGCCGATGATCTCGGCGGCAGCATTCAGGCGACCATCGGCAATCGCGGCATCGATAATGGCGAATTCGGACTGTTCGGGCGCGGCAGCCACTGGCGCCGGGCCGTCCGCAGGTGCCGGTGCAGCCGCCGCGGGTACAGCGACAAGTAGCGGTTCAGCCGCGGCCGGCAGCGCCAGAATAGCAAAGACGGCAACGATCGCCTTGCCAGCGCGCACGCCGGTCCGGGCCATCACGCCTTGCGCAGTCGCGCCAGCAAGGTTTCCAGCCGGGCCACTGCTTCGGCATCGCTGACAACCGTCGGCGGGGCTTCGATACCGGTCATGCGTGCCGCAAAAGCGTTCAGGTCGCGATCATCGCTTTCAAATGCCAGCAAACCGGCGCTCTCGCGCGGGCTGTTGGCTGCGATGGTGCGCGCCTTGGTCGGCCGGTCAAGCCGATGGCCGGCCAACAACCACGCCGATGGCGTCGTTTCGGCAGCCGGTTGCAACGTGCGAACATCGGTCTGCGCCACCGCGACAATCGCCGTCACATCAGCAGGCGCATCACGGCGGCGCTTGCTGCGCTTGGGCGCCGGCGCAATCGTTGCGGCCGCCACGACTGCCTGCGTCTGCAGTTCTGCGGGAACCGCAGCGGCGTCAGTATCCGTGGCCGCTGTCGGGAATTCGGCCGCCAGCCGGGCCGCTGTGTCAGCGTCGGCAAGTGATGCGGTCGCGACCGTTTCGGGTTCGGCGGGGAACAGCGCGGCAACGTCGGCAGCGGCAGCGCGCGCCTCCATGCGGTCGCGCGCGGCTTCGGCAACCGCCAGCGCGCGTTCGTCGCCGGCGGTCCAGGCCGGCGCCACCAGCACCAGCACCGCGGCATCGCCCAGGCTGGCGGTCAGCACACGCTCCGGCGCGGGGCCACCCAGCACAAGCCGCTGTTCGCCATTGCTGCTCTGCTCGATCCGGGCATGCGGCGCAGGCTCGGTCGCCAGGCTGGCAACAGCCTGAGCCTGCGGCACCGCGCCGGCGCGACGTTTGCCCTTGGCCGGCACGGCGTCGCCCGCCACGATCGCATCTGCAACGCTAACCGAACGTGACTGCCCGCCAATGGCAAGCCGGACTTCGCCATTCACCGGCGCAATCTCGCGCAGCGCTATTGCCGTGCTGGCGGCGGCGGCATTGTTGCGGATCTGCGCCGAAATCAGCGTCAACAGCCGCTGGGCGTTGGCCCGCGCGGCAGCATCCGTGGAGCCCATGACCCGTTGCAGGATCGGGATCGCTGCCTTGTAGTCATGCTGCAGGTACAGCGAATAACCAAGATTGTTGAGCACCAGAACCGCGCCGGGATCGATCGCCAGCGCCGATTCATAATAGGTGCGACTAAGGTCATAGCGCCCCATTCGGTCATAGGTTACGCCAAGCCCGTTGAGCGCATCGACCGATTGCGGTGACTGCACCAGCGCCTGGCGAAACGCCGACATCGCCCCCGGCACATCGCCGATCGCCAACAGGCCGCGCGCCGTCTGATAGGCATCGGCATCGGCGGCCGGCATGGCGGTTGCAGCCAGCCGGATGCCTTCGATCTGGTGGGTGCGCGCCTGCAGCGAGCCGGCATCGAGCACGGCGAGCCCGACGGCGGCGACCTGCATGCCCGGCTTCGCCTTGCGGCGGCCATTGCCGTTCATGGGTTCAACGCGACGCTGGGGCATTTTTTGCACTCGCTGCCATGCCGATTTTCATCTGGATCGCTGCGGGCAACAGCAACACCGCGACCATGCACGGCAGAAGAAAGACAACCAACGGGACCGACAACAGCACCGGAATACGATGGGCCTTTTCCTCGGCGCGCATGCGGCGTCCCTCGCGCATTTCGCCCGCATAGATCTGCAAGGCCTGCGCGATGCTGGCACCCAGCTTGTCGGACTGAACGATAAGGGTGACAAAGGCACTGATCTCCGGCACCGCGGTCCGCTTGGCCAGAGTCCGCAGCGCCACCTCACGCGACCGGCCTGCACGCAGTTCAAGCGACACATTGGCGAACAGGCGCGCCAGCAGCGGGTGTGACTTGACGATCTCCGAGCCAACCCGGCTGAAGGCAGCGTCGATGCCCAATCCGGCTTCGACGCAGACCAGCATCAGGTCGAGCGTATCGGGAAAGCCGTTGAGGATCTCTTCCTTGCGGTTGGAAGCCCGCGAACCGATGATGATATTGGGCAGATACAACCCGAACAGCGCGCCGCCGATGATGAACATGTACAGCTTGCCAGGCGTTGGCCATGCCCCCGACGCCAGCATCACCAACAACATGATCGTCGGGATGGCGAGCGTCAGCGTCGTGCGGGCAAGCACAAAAGCGCGTACCGCAAATGGTTGGTCGTAACCGGCGAGCATCAGCTTTTCGGTCAGCACATCGGCCTTCGTATCGGTCAACGACAGGCCGCGCTTTTCAACTTCGGCGATCAGTCGCGCCCATACCGAACCCGCCGCATCGCTGCGCAGGCTTGGCCCTTCGGCAGCGCGCGCCGCCACCTGGCCCGAAAGCCGGGCGTTGAGATCGGTCCGCCGTGCGAACAGCGGCGCCGCTGCAAGAATGACAAGCACCACCGCCCCAAAGACAAGGGCCATGACAAGCGCCCGGATGACTGTCTCGGTCATCGCCTATACCTTGATCGAAATCATGCGTCGCATCAACAGGATGCCGAACACATAGGAGAAGCACATGCCGAAAACGCCCGGCATGAACCAGGGATCATCAACCACATCCAGATAGAAATGCGGCTTGGTGGCAAACATGACGATGAAGGTGCCCAGCGGCAGCGCGCTCAACAGCGCCCCGGTCATCTTGCCCTCGCTGGCGAGCGCCCGCACCTTCAAAACCATCGATGCACGATCGCGGATCACCTTCGAAAGCCCATCGAGGATTTCGGCAAGGCTGCCGCCAGTTTCGGACTGGATGGCCACCGACACCACGAACATCTGGATGTCCTGGGTGCGCACACGCCGGGCGAGGTTGGTCAACGCATCCCGCAAATTATAGCCATAGTTCATTTCGGCAACGACGATGCCGAACTCCGAACTGATCGGATCGGGGACTTCGGTAATCAGCAATTCGAGCGCGCTGGAGACCGGATAGCCGGCGCGCAGGCCACGCACGAAAATGTCCAGCGCCACCGGAAACTGCGCCTCGAACAATTTCATGCGCTTGG
Source organism: Sphingomonadales bacterium (assembly GCA_038208825.1). Classification (GTDB taxonomy): domain Bacteria; phylum Pseudomonadota; class Alphaproteobacteria; order Sphingomonadales; family Sphingomonadaceae; genus Sandarakinorhabdus. The sequence goes on from JBBQYI010000027.1 coordinate 8,804, forward strand.
CGGCCTTGACGTTGATGATCATCAACGGCAGGCCAATACCAAGCCCGCCGGCAAAGATGACCAGCATCGAAACGGCACCAACCGATGCAATCTGGCCGGTCACCCCGCCGATAATCGGAAACAGCACGCCGATCAGCACGGTCACGCCCAGCATGATACTGAGCAGTCGCTCGGCGGAAAAGCGCATGCCCGCCTGTGTCAGCCGCACCTCCAGATAGTCGATAACCGCCGGCACCAAAGATTCAGACGCGCGCGAGGTTTCGCGGCGAAGCGATTCAAGAATCTCGGCACCGCTGGCACCCTGTGACAGCAGCTGCATCCGGCGGCTGACCCGCGATTGCGGCCCGCGCACATCGCGCCAATACAGATAAACGCCCTCGATCAGCAGCACCGTCGCCAGAAAGACGATGCAATAAAAAATCGAGGTGCCGTCAAAATAGGCCATGGTTCAACTCGCCGGGCGCTTGTAGGGGTCGAACAGCGACGACGGCAGGTCGATACCGCGCGCCTTCAGATGTTCCATGAACTTGGGCCGGATGCCCATCGGGCGCATTTCGCCGATCACCTTGCCGTTTTCGTCGATGCCTTCGCGCTGGAACTTGAAAATCTCCTGCATCAGGATGATTTCGCCTTCCATGCCGGTCACTTCGGCAAGCGAGGTCAGGCGGCGGCTGCCGTCGCTCAATCGCTCAAGCTGCAGCACCACGTGAATGGCGGAGGCAATCTGAGCCCGCGCCGATTTCGGGCTGATATCGATACCGCTCATGCCGATCATCTGTTCGACACGGGAAAGCGCATCGCGCGGCGTATTGGCGTGCACCGTGGTCATCGAACCATCGTGGCCGGTGTTCATGGCCTGCAACATGTCAAAGGCCTCGCCCGACCGGATTTCACCCAGGATCACGCGATCCGGCCGCATACGCAGCGCGTTCTTGACCAGATCGCGCTGGTTGACTTCACCGCGACCTTCAACGTTGGCAGGGCGTGTTTCCAGCCGCACGACATGGGCCTGCTGCAACTGAAGCTCGGCCGAATCCTCGATGGTGACGATGCGCTCATGGTCTTCGATCGACGCCGACATGGCGTTCAGCATGGTCGTCTTGCCCGAACCGGTGCCACCCGAAATCAGCACGTTGCGGCGGCTGGCAACCACGCCGCGCAACACTTCGGCGCAATCCGCGGTCATGCTCTTGAATCCGACCAGCTTGTCGAGATCGATCGGCGTCTTGGAAAATTTGCGGATCGACAGCACAGGGCCATCCAGCGCCAGCGGCGGGATAATGGCGTTGATACGGCTGCCGTCCGGCAGTCGCGCATCGACCATCGGCGATGATTCATCGACACGCCGCCCAACGTTGCTGACGATCTTTGCAATGATGCGGAGCAGATGCTTGTCATCTGCAAATCGGGTACCGACCCGTTCGATCCGGCCACGGCGCTCGACAAACACCATGCTTGCCGAATTCACCATGATATCCGAAATCGTCGGATCCTTCAGCAGCGGCTCCAACGGCCCCAACCCGAGCAATTCGTCGAGCACATCCTCGACCAGCTGCCGCCGCTCGACCAGATTGAGGGCGTGATTGACCTCCTTCAGCATCTCCTGGACGATATCGCCGATATCGCGGCCAACCTGCTCACGGGTCAGTGATTCGAGCGCCGAAAGATTGATCCGCTCGATCAGCTTCTGGTGCATCTGCACCTTCAGATCGGTGTATTGATCGGCCTTGCGCGCCGCTGCCGCCGCCGCTGCACTGGCACGCGCCTCGGTGGCGGGCGATGCCGGTGCCGTCGCTGGCGCCGGCATCGGGACATCGGGCACAGCTGCGCTCGGCTGCTGCAATGTTGCGGTGCCACCGGCGGTCTTGCGGGTCGGCCAGATCATGACCGACCTGCCGCATCAACGCTGACCTGCGCCAATATGGCGCTGGTCATGGCGCGCAGATCCTTTTCGACCCGCGATTTCATCTTGATCGCCGCAAAGGTCTTGCCCTCGTCGATGGCCCCGCTGACAGTCGGGAAATCATTGACGATCGAATGGTTGATCTTGCGACGCAGCACGCCTTCGGTTTCCGAAAGATCGAGCTTTCCGAACAACGAATGCGTCACCCGGTTGGCAACCACCTGCACTCGATCGGACAAGCCATTGGCGTCCAGCATTTCCAATTGCCGCCTGGCCTGGTGGACGCCGGCTACCGACACATTGGTGACCAGACAAATGGCATCCGAGCGCTGCAACGCCCCCAGCGACCAGCTGATCCACGCGGTCGGCAGATCGAGCAGCACAATGTCAAAGGCCTGTGTCGCCACATCAAGCAGACGGTCGATGAATTCCGGCGTCAGCGCGTCCAGCGGCATGATATCGGGCGGACAGGCAATCACATTCATGCCCGATGGGTGCACATCCGCGACCGACGCCAGAAATTCGGCATCCAGACGATCAGCGGCATCGATGACATCGGCAAGCGTCAACTGCGGTCGCAGATTGAGGTACAGCGCCACATTGCCGAACTGCACATCAAGATCGATCAGGCAGACCTTTTTCTTTTCGGCCCAGACCATGCCGGCCTGCACCGTCAGCGCCGTCGTGCCCATGCCGCCAAGCGCACCGATCATCGTGATGATACGGCCGCCGCGCGGACGCGCCGTGGGGCGGACAAGGACGCGGCGTTCCCGGCCGGTTTCGATCGCCTGGTGCAGTTCGTCGGGCGTGAACGGGATCGGCAACACATCCACGGCGGCCGAACGCAATACACGCCGCGTCATGGCCACGGTCAGGTTGCGAACCGCGGCAACCACCGGCATCCGGCTGCTGTTGTCCTGAACAAAGCGTTCGAATTCTTCAAGGCTGCGAGCGTTGTCGGGATCGACCTGGCTGATCAGCACGTCGGTCCATTGCAGCAATGCCGGGTCCGAACCGAACGACGCCAGCGTGCCGCCGTGCACCCGGATTTCGGTATCGGGCATCGAAAGCCGGGCGGCATCGAGCAGCGAAGCCGTCGCCGGATCAAGCACGATGCAGACGCGCAGTGCAGCAGCGGCGGCGTCTGCCTCCGTACCGTTTGTTGCGACTGTCTGGCCGAAAATCACGCGCTCTCTCCCGCTTATTCTCCCGCCAGCATGCGCCCGCTGGCGCCGCTGGAAACCCTTACTTCGGCGCCGCGCTGGTAATCGTGTCGGGCGGTGCCTTCACGGTGCCGCTGGTATAGCGTTTCACGGCATCGACACTGCGTTGGCCATTCCCGCCTTCAATGGGAACACCGGCATAATGCGGGTCGAGATCGACCGCCTGAAAGGCGATGTTGCGTTGCACGGCGGTGCCAACCGCAGGATCGCCTGCGCAGGCAGCCGGCAGCATCAACGCTGCCACCAGGGCCAATTGGCGAAGTTCTGACAAAGTCTTGCCCATCATCACCTCACAATATGGCCATATTCGCCGGAAATGCCGCCTGCCTTGCCGGGCTCCACCGCGGGAACGCGCGGGCGATTGATATCGCTGGGCGGCCCCGGCAGCGGCAATGGCTGCCGAACCGATGTATTGTCCTCGGACTTGCCGAGCAGGAACAGGTCGATATCGCTTGGATCCTGCACCCTGTCGCTCGGCTGGGCGAGCACACCGGCAGGCACAGGCCGCACGATGCGCGGCGTCACGATCATCACAAGCTCGGTTTCCTTGCGATTGAAGGAAGTCGAGCGGAACAGCGCGCCGATGATCGGCACCTTCGACAGCAACGGCACCGCATTCACCGTATCGGCGAAATCGGTCTGGATCAGCCCCGCCATGGCAAACGCCTGGCCATCGCGCAGTTCCAGTGTCGTCCGAGCCCGACGGGTTTTAAGACCGGGGACGCTGACACCGCTGAGCGTGATGCCGGCGCTGGGATCCAGCGAACTGACTTCGGGCGCCACAATGAGGTTGATAAGGCCATCCTCGAGAAGCGTCGGCGTGAACCGCAGCGAAACACCGAACTCCTTGAAGGTGATCGAAATCTGCCCGTTCTGGGTCACGCCGGTCGGAATCGGGAATTCGCCGCCGGCCAGAAACGATGCCGTTTCCCCCGAAAGCGCGATCAGGTTCGGCTGTGCGAGCGTCCGCGAAAGGCCTTTTTGCTCCAGCGCGTCCAACGTGAAGTTGAGGTTGCTGAGCGGAAAGCCGATCGTTCCCCGAAACCCGCCCGCGGAGGCACCCGAGGCAAAACCGGGCGAGGTTACACCTCCGGTTGCATTGGTCAGGCCATTGCCAAAGCTCAAGCTGGTGATCCCAAGCTCCTTGACCGTCCCGCGCGACATTTCCGAAAAGCGCACCTCAAGCATGATCTGCTGCGGCGTGCCGATGGACATCATGTTGATGACCTTTTTCGGCGCAAAGGTTTCGGCCAGCAACGCGGCGCGCTCGGCGGCGGCGGGGCTGCTGATGCGGCCATCCAGAACCACCGAGTCATTGGAAACCGTCACGCCGATCGCCTCGGTCGGCAACAATTCGGCCAGCTTGCGCTTCAAGCCCTGGGTATCGGGGCCGACCACGACATCAACGACCGCGATCAACGCGCCCTTGCGGTCGAACAGGCTGAGGTTGGTGGAGCCGATGGCCTTGCCCAGCACATAGACGGACGACAACGACACCGGCAGCACATCGGCGATTTCGTCATTGCCGATCACCGCCTTGCCGATCGCACGATCGACACGCAGCGTCTGCGATTTGTTGATCGGCACCACCATCGTCGCGCCGGTGCTGGCATCGCTGCCACTGGCCATCCTGACCGAACCCACGGCCTCACCATGCGCCGGTGATCCGCTGAAAATCGCCAACGACGATATTGCGACCGCCGCCATGCCCCATCGCTGGATAATCATCATTGCCCCCCGCAATTCCTGTGATGATGGTGTGCGGTTTCTCGGCCAACCGGTCAACGGCAAGGATTCATCTTTCTGCAAGATCGTGCAGGAAATCGAATTTGTGTTGCTCATCATCAACCCGCCGGCACTGCATAGGTCGTCGGCTTAGTGCCGCGGAAGATCTCGATCGACGGACCGCGCGGCACGACGGGACCCGCAGGACCGGCCGGGCCAGCCGGTGCCGGCGCGGCGTTGCCGCCCTGGTTGCTCCTGGGCTTGTGCAGGATGCGCGTTACCGTGCCATCGTTCAGGTCGAACACCTGCGCCGTCTGCAAGGGAACACGGCTTTCATCGGCGATATTGCGCAACGAAAGGGACAATTGGCCGACGGTCATCGCCAGCGCGATCTTTTGTGCCTGCAACGGCGTCACTTCGAGCGTCGCCGTCTTGACGACTTCTGGCTTGTCCTTGCCGACATTATTGTCCTGGCCGACAGCGAGGACGCGCGCGCCCTGCAACAGCTGGTCGGCATAGGGCAGATCATCACCATCGGCGGTCTTGGTCATATAGACGTCGACCCGGTCGCCCGGCACGATAAAGCCGGCGGCACCGCTCGCTTCGCCAATCGGCACGGCAACGGCGCGCATGGTGGCGCCGAGCAACGGCGAGGCGCTCAGCCGCGCGCCCTTTACGGAAACCGCCTTTTCGGTGAGCAGCTCATTGGGATCGATGACGCGCAGCGCCACCCGGCCATCATCGCCAACCGCATCGACAATGCGTTGATAGCTGCCTGGCGGGATGCCATCGGCCGGCCATTGCACGATCTTCAGTTTCTCGGCGACGATCTTTTCGCCAAAGGCAAAGGGTTGCGCCGCGACGACGGCCGAGACGGTGCGCACATTGGAGCCACCCGGCGCACTCGTGGCGCTGGGCAACAAAAAGGTTCGTGCGAAAAATACAGCCACAAGGCCGAGCACGATAGCCGCAGCGAGCATGAGGATCGAAGACCTACGCATCTAGCTGTCCACCATGGTTGGCGACCCGTGGGTCACAAGGTGGCCACCCATGAATCAAGCGACGCGGCGCGATTCATATTGTGACCTTGGATGACCGACGCCCTCAACGCCGTCGGTCGCGCCCCTGGGGCCCGCGCATGTCGCCATGCGCGAGCCCGTTGGAAGCGATTGCTTACGGCGCGACAGCAGCGCCGGCGGTGGCCTGCGTCTGCAGCGCGGTGCCGGTGGTGCCGAGAGCGGCGCTGAGGCTTGTGCCGAACAGGCCGGCGCCGGCGACCACAAAGCCACCGAGAACGGCGACGATGAGCGCATATTCAGCAGCCGAAGCGCCGCTGGTGTCTTTCTTGAGATTGCGAAGAAGCTTGATCATTACCCTGGTCCCTTGTTTTCGGCATGACGCCGATTGACGAACGCTTCACCCATTACTGGGATCGACATGAGAGGATGACCGAGGATGTGGGTTGTTAAGCGGCGAAACTCTGCCCCCTCCCAGATCGGTACCCCCTGATTCGCAATAACGGTCCCTTCACTTGGAAACAACAGAAAAAATTAGTTTATGAATGTTAATTCATAGGAAATTTTACAATTTACTTACGTTCGTTTGTATATCTTGAGAGTCAGAAAATGAACCTAACCCATTGAAAAATAATAATATCAAATAGATAGTGTGGCATTTTCGTAACAACCCGCTCCTGAATGCGGCGTCGGCCATTTCTGGCGTCGGGCGTGCCGAAAACAGCCATCACAATTCAGTTTACGGCGCCGGCCGACAATGTTTGCGTCCAATATGGTCCCAACTGTCGCCGCGTCGGCTCTGGCCCGATTGCCCGCCAATCGTTAACGGCACACCGCGCATCACGGGCACGGGCGGCTACCACTCATTAACCAATCGCTGCCCCATGCGCAGCCACGCTGCCGCTCCAAAGCCGACAATCGGGAATGCCAGCATGACTGTGGCGGCGTCAGCCGACGCCTTTCGCTGCTTCATGGCGCGGTTGCTTCCCGTGCGGGCGTTTCCGCTTAGGCTGGAGGTTGCGGGCCGACCCTATGGCGGTGGCGCCAAACAGACCCGTTATCAGCGGCAGACAGGCCGCCATGTCATCCGATATGCAAGGCATGGCCAGGCAAATACCGGCCCAACCGGCTGCGCTTCACAAATTGGTGCAGCACGCACCACGTTTCGGGATGAGGATTCCGCTCGCGACTGATCGACGTCAAGCTTGCGGTGATGGTTGAAACCGTTGCGACAATTCGATCGCAGCAAAGTCATTTTCAAAATCTGATGGCGCCAAAGCCTTAGGCGGCATCGTCCTTGAACCCGCGCATGTCGCCATGCGCGGGTTCGTCGGAAGCGGTTGCTTACGGAGCGATCGCAGCGCCGGCGGTGGCCTGCGCCTGCAGCGCGGTGCCCGTGGTGCCGAGGGCAGCGCTCAACCGGGTGCCGAACAGGCCGGCACCGGCGACGACAAAGCCACCAAGAACGGCGACGATGAGTGCGTATTCAGCAGCCGAAGCGCCGCTGGTGTCTTTCTTGAGATTGCGAAGAAGATTGATCATTACCCTGGTCCCTTGTTTTCGACATGATGTCGATTGATCATCGCGCCACCCGCAAGCGAGTTTTGCGATACAGGGCTATCGAAGATCTTGAAGTTTCAGGCTGCACAGCCTGGCCCCCTTCAGATCGACAACTCCCTGATCCGCCATATCCGTTAATTCTACGCGAAACAATAGCTAAAAAATTGTTTGCGGATGCTATTTAACAGGAAAATTTACATTTTACCGTCGAAAGTCTAAATGCAATTCCTACTGGTTTCTTTCCACAACACATTGAAAAATATCATTTATCGCTGAAAATTGCCGAATATCGCAAAGATGCGACCCAGAACGCATTTAGGAGCCCATGGTCGAGGCGACCTCTCCTGCATGGCCGTAAAAGGCGCCCAGCTACAGGTTGATTGAATGAAATGCCTGTCGATTCTTGGTCATTGCGCCGCCAAGGCCATCGCAGCCCCCGTGGCCAGAATTGATCGCCGGGTCCGGCGCCTGTCGCCTCCCGAGCGCCAGCGCGATCAGGCGCGCCTCCCGGCACCAACAGGCAGCGCCGCACCGATGCCTGCCCGTGGCACAGCAGGCCTGTTGCGCCTCGTCCGCCGGTGCGGCAGGACAATCCCGCCGCGGCCAGCATCGGCCCGCCAAAGGACGACACCCATGCGCGGCGGCCGCCACATCCCGCCGCACGACCTCGCCATCTGGAGAAACGAACGATGATCCGCCGGCTCTGCCTCACCCTGCTGCTCGTCGCGGCACCACTCCACACCCCGCTTCGGGCCCAGCAACCGCTCGGTGACGCCCCCGAATTCGGTGGCCGCAGCCCGCAGACCATCGGCGTTCGCCAACTCGACATGGCCTTTCCCGGCCGCGCCGATGTCGCCAAACCAGATGGGAAAGGCGGCTTTGCCACCGGCACCCGCACGCTGCCGGTGCTGATCTGGTACCCGTCAAACGGCGGCGAACAGGCGACGAGCTATGATTACAAGACCTCGCCGGTGCCCTCCGTCCCCGCCGGCTCTGTCCCCGATACCGTTCGCGTGCCCGGCCATGCCGCCCGCAACGCCGCGATGGCCGCCGGCAAATTCCCGGTGCTGGTGATTTCCCACGGCTTTCTCAACCGCGCTGCGATGTTCAGCGATCTGGCCGAAATCATCGCGTCAAAGGGCTATGTCGTGGCGGTCATCGATCATGGCGACCTTGATGATTATGCCATCTCCAGGGCGTTTTCCTTCATCAACGTCATCGCCCATCGCGCCGACGATCAACGCCTGGTCATCGGCGAAATCACCCGGCTTGCTGCGGGGAAAGACGCGTTCTGGTCGCACGTCGATGCCGGCCATCTGGCGCTCGCCGGCTATTCGATGGGCGGCTATGGCCTGATGCAGACCGCCGGCGCCACCACCAACACCGCCAGCCCGTTGTTCGCGCAGGCACCCCCGGGCCTCGCCGCGCTGCTCGCGCCACGGGCGCCGCCGGCCAATCTGAAGGCGCTGATCGCCTTTGGCCCCTGGGGCGGCGGCCAACCGATGCGCATCTTCACCGCCGAAGGCCTCGCCAACGTCTCCACGCCCGGGCTGTTCATCGATGGCGACCATGACGATGTCGCCGATTATGGCGGCGGCGTGCGCTGGCTGTTCGACGGGCTGGCCGGCGACCGTTATTTGCTCACCTACCAGAACGCCCGCCACAACATCGCCACCAACGAAACCCCCGCCGCACTGCGCGGCCGCTTCGAATATCGCGAACGGCAGGACGAACCGGTGTGGCGCAAGGACCGGATCCTGGGCATCAACGCCCATATGATTACCGCCTTCCTCGATTGGCGGCTGAAGGGCATCACCGCCGAACGCGCCTATCTGGCGGTGCCGGTCGCCAACGCCGGCGATGGCACATGGCCGCTCACGCCCGGCGAGGATGCCGCCGACACCACCGCCAAACCCGGCCAGCCGCCGCTCAACTACTGGCCCGGCTTCCAGCGCCGCTGGGCATTGGGCACCACCATGGAGCACCGCGACGCGGCGAAACCCTGAACCTCGCGCCTGATATCGGTTTGGTTGCCTCCCTCTCCCGCTTGCGGGAGAGGGAGGCAACCAGATTGCAACCACCCCTAAGCCCCGGCGCGCGCCACCGCCGCCGGCTCCACCCGCGTCCAGCGCGCCAGCGCCGCCAGCGCCGCCGGCACCGCGCCAAGCCCGGCAACCAGCGCAAACCGCCCGACGCTGCTCGACGCGAACCGCTGCAACCCGGTCGCCAGCCGCACCTGCCGCGCCACGTCCCCGCGCAACCGCGCCTGAAACTGCGCCGCGCTCGCCCCACCGGCCAGCATGTCCGCCGCCAGCCGGGCGCCGTGCAGCGCCATCGCCATGCCATCGCCGCAAAAACTCGGGATCACCGCCGCCTGGTCGCCCAGCCGCCAAAGCGCATCAGGCGGCACCGCCGGCGCCAGAAACCCATAGGGCACCGCCGCAATCGTCAACGGCTTGTCCAGCAATTGCTCGGCATCGCCCAGCATCGCCAGCCCCGGCTCCCGCAGCAACGCCGCGAACAACCCCGGCCATGTCCCGCCCAGATCCCTGAATCGCCCCCGATCGACCAACAGGCACAGGTTCAGCCGGTCACCCTCCACACACTGCAGACCTGCATAACCACCATCGAAAACCGTCACCGCCACCACGCCGGCCAACGCCGCACGCAACGCCGGCGTCGCCCGAAAAAACATCTTGAACCCGATCAACCCCGCGATTGTCCCCGAAACATCGCGCGATTCCCCTCGCAGATCGTGCTTTCCGGTTGCCAGCAACAACGGTCCCGCATCCAAAACACCCTCGGCCGTCACCGCGCGCCCGTCGGAAAGGTGCCGAACACCCACGCCGCGCCGCACGTCCGCGCCCTGTTGCACGGCATGATCCAGCAGCGCCGCATCCAGAACCCGCCGGCTTACGCCCGTCGCGACAAAGGGCAACCGCGCCTCGGCACGGCGGTTCCCGGCCTGCACACGCACGGTATCGATGCGCGCACCCCCAAGTTTCGCCACGTCAAAACCCAGCGCCGCCAGATGCCGCCCGGCCTCGACGCTCAGGAATTCCCCGCAAATCTTGTCATGCGCCCCGGCCTCACGCTCGAACACCAGCGGCCTTTGGCCCAGCATCGCCAGCCGCGCCGCCGCCGCGCCCCCCGCCAGCCCACCGCCGATGATCACCGGCCGCGTCATTTCAACCGCCCCACGCCCCATCGGAACGGCACATGCCAGCGCACTTGCACCGACCCCGGCCCCAGCCCGGCGCGCGTCAGCAGATCGTCCCAATCACCGCGCACAAACGCCCGCCGCACCGAAAGCGCCCCATCATGCCGCACAATCGGGTGCCAGCGCAGCACCGCCGCCAACGCGCGGAACCCCATCCACGCCAGCCGGTGCCGATGCAGATCGTTGATGAACCAGCCGCGCACCGCCGTCGCCTCCATCCAGCGGACGAAGTCGCACAGCTCGGCATCACCCATATGGTGCGCGACCAGCGATGAAATGATGAAGTCCGGCGCCCCGACCAGCCCGGCGGCGTCCCCGGTCAGATATCGAATGCCCAGCGCCGGATCGGTCGCCGCCTCTGCCACCGGTGCACTGCGCGGGTTCAGATCAACCCCGGTCAACCGCGCTTCGATCCCCCGCCGCTTCGCCCAGACCGCGATGGCGCGCAGCATGTCGCCATGGCCGAACCCCACATCGACCAGGCTGAATCGCGTCAGGCCCCTTGTCGCCACCGCCAGCCAGGCCAGCGTCGGACCCCTTGCCAGCGTAACGGTATTCACCGCCGCCAGGTCGCCGATCACATCCGCATAGGTCTGCGCCGGCAGATCATCGGCATCCATCAACTCGGGCAGCACGGCGCGGCGGCTGAAATCAACCCGGTCCGACATGGCAAGCGTGGCGGCGTCCATCAGCCAACCCCCGATCAAACGGTGGTGAAGCGGAAACTTTCTGCCGCCAGGCCCGGGCCAAAGGCCACGCCAAAGCCCTTTGAAGCCTTGGCCACCGTCGTGCCGGCACCACCCAATATGCGCTGCAACACGAACATCAGCGTCGCCGACGACATGTTGCCGAAATCGCGCAATATGCCCCGCGACCAGTGCAGCGCCTCTCCCGGCAGGCCAAAGCCATTCTCGACCGCGTCCAATATGGTCCGCCCGCCGGCATGCACTGCCCACACATCATAATCGGCAACCTGTGTGCCGCGCAGCAGGCCATCGCCATCATTGCGCTCGCTTTCAAACTTCAACGCGCGCTGAATCCGCCCCGGCACCTCGCCCGACAGATGCATGTCGAACCCCTGATCGCCGATGCGCCAGGTGATGGCGTCGCCCGAATCCTCGATGGTCGTCGATCGGAAATCATCCAGCGCGATGCCGGTTTCGTCCGCCGTCACCAAGGCCGCCGAACAGCCATCGCCGAACAACAGCATCGACAGCAGCTGTTCCAGATTGCCGGTTTCCTGAAAATGCAGCGTGCACAGCTCGATATTGACGACCAATACGCGCGCCGCCGGGTCGGACCGCACGAAATGGTGCGCCAGCCGCAGCGAGTTCACCGCCGCATAACAGCCCATGAAACCCACCACCGTCCGCTCGACGCCGGGGTTGAGCCCCGCCGCCTTGACGATCAACTGGTCGATCCCCGGCGCGATGAACCCGGTGCAGGACGCCACGACAAGGTGGGTAATCCGCTCCCGTTCCCCCTCCAGCCCAAGCGCATCAAGCGCATCGCCGGCCAGCATCGGTGCCGTCCGCTCGAATCGCGCCATGCGCACGCCGGTGCCGGGAAAGCTGCCCGGCGTATAAAATCCTTCGGTATCGGCCATGAACCGGTCGGGATTCACCGCCGGCACGAAATAGGAAAATCGATGGTCGATCGCCGCCCGGCCAACCATGCGCTTGAAGATCAACTCGTTGCGCCGGTCATCGATCATGCCGCCGACAAAGCGCACGAATGCATCATGCACGTCGTTGGGGGGAACGGCGGTGCCGATACGGTTGATATGCGCGGTAACCAAAATCTGTCTCCAAACCCCCTCGTCCTGCCTGCCCGTTGCGCGACCAAGTTGCAAGGTGCCGCACTGTCGCTGATAACAGCGGCCATGCAGGATTGCTTTTCAGACGTGCCGGGAATTGCCATTGGTCACGCCCATGACCACCGCATAAACTCCGGTGTAACGGTCATTGTTCCCGATCGGCCCGTCGTGATGGCGGTGGACGTACGCGGCGGCGGCCCCGGCACCCGCGAAACCGATGCGCTCGATCCTTCGACGCTGGTGGAGCGAGTCCATGGCTTGGTGCTGTCCGGCGGGACGGTATTCGGGTTGGCGGCCGCCGATGAACTCGTCCTTTGCCTCTCCGCAGCCGGCCATGGCCTCGCCATGGGGCCGGGCCTGCCCCCCGTGCCGGTCGTGCCCGCCGCGATATTATTCGATCTCGCAAATGGTGGCGACAAACAATGGGGCGCGGAGCCACCCTATCGCCGGCTGGCGCGCGCGGCGTTCGAAGCGATCGGAACGGGCGATACCAGCGGGCGCTACGGCGGCGATACCAGCGGGCGCATAGGCGCAGGTCACGGCGCCCGCGCCGGCAGCCGGCAGGGCGGCATCGGCAGCGTATCGGCGCTGCTCTCCACCGGCCACCGCATCGGCGCCCTGATCGCCGTCAACAGCTTTGGGGAGGTGTATGAAGGCGCGCCGCCCGACGGCCCGGTGCCCATGCCCAAACTGACCGCGAGCGCCAACCTGTCCCGCCAGAACACCACGATCGGCGCCATCGCCACCGATGCACCGCTGACACGCGCCCAGGCGCAGCGGGTGGCGATGATGGCGCAGGACGGGCTCGCCCGCTGCATCCGGCCCATCCATTGCCCGTTCGATGGCGACAGCCTGTTCGTCATCTCCACCGCCGCCGAAACCGGCCCCGGCAGCGACCCCGTCGCCATCACCGAAATCGGCACCATCGCCGCCGATCTCGTGGCCCGCGCCGTCCGCCGCGCGGTGTTTGGCCAGGGCCGCTAGCTGCCGCCAGAACGCTGCCCTAACCGGCCGGCGATCCATCTCGCAGCGCAACGATACGCGCCCGCAGCATCGCCAGCCGCGCCCGCAACGCCGCCGCATCCGCCACACCGTCAAGATCGTCGGCAAGCCCGTCGAGCACCTCATCCTGCGCAACCAGCGCCACATACATCAGCTGCAACCGGCTGCGCTCGACCTCTGCGGTCACGCCCAGGTCGTCATTGCCGGGCGCTGCGGCGGCGCTCGCCACCGCCCGGTTCACCACAGCGTTCTGCGCGGCAAGGCTGGTCTCCACCGCCGTGATCGCCGTTTCCACGGCATCAAGCCGCGCAACCGAATCCGCCGGCGCCTGTCGCGGCACGGCAGCCACGGGCTGGGCGGCCTGCGCCTGCGCCGGGAACACATCCTGCCCACAGCCGGCGCAGGCCCCAAGCGGCGTTCGCGGCACCAGCGGCGATATTTCGCCCGGGCGCGGTGCCAATGTCGGCCAGCGCCCGCCGTTCAGGCTCGAACAGCCGGCAAGCAGCATGGCCGCGCCAGCCACCGTCAGAAGCATGTTGCAGGGCCTGAACATTGCCCAAGCTGCTATCCCCCGGCGTTCGCACAGGCAAGCGCCGAAAAAACTTGTCGCAAGCACTGTTGCCAATTGGCTCGCGCTCGCCTATCTCCCGCCTCCCAACGCGCCCGTAGCTCAGCTGGATAGAGCATCAGACTACGAATCTGAGGGTCGGACGTTCGAATCGTTCCGGGCGCACCAACATCTTCCTTGAAATATTGTGCAGCCATCGGCCACGGCCTGCGCGGCCGTGTGGCGAATCGCGCCCCATTGCGGCTGCGCTCTTCTGTCTTTGCGCAACCATGCTATCACCGCACCGCAGCGAATGGCTGACGGATGAATGATGACCAACGGACCGCCAGCACAGCCTGCGAAGCATCACGCCCTGTCGGCACCGGCAAACTGGCTGCCCGATACAGCGCTTGGCCGCTTCATCAGCGTCGTGGCGGTTGCCACCCTGGTCAGCGGGGCCGCCCTTTACGCAATTTTCCGCGCCTTTGCCGACGTGGCGCCCGGCGGGCGCGATGTACTGTTCGCCGCCCTCTGCGTCGTGTTCCTGGTGATGATCACCTCGTCGGGCATTGCGGCGGGGTGGCTGGTGCTGGCCCATGAACGGCGGCGCGCTGCCGAGATCGAGGCCGGTCAGCGCACCGCCCTGCTGATCACCGAAATCGCTGCGCACAAGCTTACCCATGCCGCGCTGCATGGCGCCAAGGAAGCCGCCGAAGCCGCCAATCTGGCCAAAAGCCGCTATCTGGTCGGCGTCAGCCATGAAATCCGCTCGCCGCTCAACGCCATCTATGGCTATGCCCAGCTGCTGGAGCGCGATCATGCGGTTGATCCGCACGAGGCCGGCAGCATCATCCGGCGCTCATCGGAACATCTCACCGACATCGTCGATGGCCTGCTCGATATTTCGCGCATCGAAAGCGGCGTCGTCAAACTCAACCGCGATGTCGTGCCATTGCCCGCCTTCCTTGAATCGCTGGTGGCGATGTTCCGCATGCAGGCAGCCGAAAAGGGCATGCAGTTCGATTACCGGCCGGCGCAGAACCTGCCGGCGTTCGTGCGCACCGATGAAAAGCGCCTGCGGCAGATCCTCATCAACCTGTTGTCCAACGCCATCAAATATACGCCGCACGGCAGCGCCAGCCTCACCATCCGTTACCGCGGGCTGGTTGCCGAATTCGAAATCGCAGACACCGGCATCGGCATTCCCGTCGACGAGATCGATCGTATTTTCGAACCGTTCGAACGCGGCAGCGCCGATGCCGCCCGCGCCCAGCCGGGCACCGGGCTGGGGCTGGCCATCGCCCGCGTCCTCGCCCAGGTCATGGGCGGCGATCTTTCGGTCACCAGCGTGGCCGGAGAAGGCAGCGTCTTCCGGCTGCGGCTGATGCTCGCCGAACCCACGGAGGCGGCGGCTGTCACCGCCCGGCAGCAACCCGTCACCGGCTATGTCGGCCCACGCCGCACCGTCCTGCTGATCGACGATGATCCGGTGCAGCTCGCCGTGATGCAGGGCCTGCTGCGACCGCTCGGCTTCACCATCTACGCCGCCGCCAGTGGCGCCGATGGCATCGATCTGGCGCTGCGCTGCAATCCCGATCTGGTGCTGCTCGATATCCAGATGCGCGGCATGACCGGCTGGGAAGTCGCGGCGCGTCTGCGGGCGATCGAACCCGTGGCGCCAAAAACCGGCGGCGACCCGCTGAAAATTCTACTGGTATCGGCCAACGCCCATGAATTTGCAGCGGGCGGCGATGGCGCCGCGGCGCACGACGGCTTTCTCGTCAAACCCGTCGAACTCGGCGCCCTGCTCGATGCCATCGCCGGCCAGCTTGGCCTGGTGTGGCAAACAGACGCGCCCAGCCCTGCCAGCCGCCAATCGGCCGTTGCCGACCTTTCGGTGGCCGCGCCCAGCCTTGCCAGTTTGCGCCGTCTCGGGCAGGTCGGCGATGTCCGGGGCATCGAGGCTGCGTTGACGGCGCTGGCCAGTGATGTTCCGGCCAGCCTGCCGATGGTCGAACAGTTGCGCGACCGGGTGCGGGCGTTTGATCTTGGCGGCTATCTGCGATTGCTCGATTCACATGAATGATCCGAAAAATGGCTGATCCGAATGCCGGCAATCTCGGCACGGCGACAATACTTGTCGTCGACGACACGCTTGAATCGCTGCGCTTCGTCACCGCGGCGCTCGAAGCCGAAGGGGTGACCGTACTGGTCGCCCGCGATGGCGCTGCGGCGCTGCAATCGCTGGCGCTGGTGGTGCCCGATCTGGTGGTCATGGATGCGATGATGCCGGTCATGGACGGGTTCGAAACCACCCGCCGCATCAAGGCCGATCCAAGGCTGGCCGCCCTGCCGGTGGTGTTCATGACCGGGCTGACGGAAACCGAGCATGTGGTGCGCGGCTTGCAGGCCGGCGGGGTCGATTATGTCACAAAGCCGATCATTATCGACGAACTGCTCGCCCGCATCCGTGTTCACCTCGGCAACGCACGGATCAGCCGGGGCAGCCACGCCGCGCTCGATGAAAGCGGCCGTTCGGTGCTGGCCATCGATCCGGCCGGCGGCATCCCCTGGTCGACGCCGGGCGCCCGCGAAATCCTTGATCGGCTGGTGCCCGATGCCGCGCAACGGATGCCGCTCGCCGCCACCCTGCGCCGGCTCGCCGATGCCGCCGATCATGGTGTCTACAGGCACGCGGTCCCCGGTGGCCGGCTGGAATTCACACTGTCCAGCCGCGGCAGCGCCGGCGAATGGCTGTTCCGCATCGCCGATATTGCCGATGGTGCCGAAGAACGCCTGCTCGCCGCTCGCCACGGCCTGACAGAGCGCGAATCCGATGTCCTGCTGTGGATCAGCCGCGGCAAATCCAACCGCGAAATCAGTGAGATCCTCGGCATTGCGCCGCGCACGGTGAACAAGCATCTCGAACAGATTTTCGAAAAGATGGGCATCGAAAACCGCGCTTCCGCAGCCGCAGCCGCGGTCAAGACGCTGAACCCGTGATCGCCGCGCGCCCCCGCCGCCACCGTGGGCCTGCCGCATGAGCGCCGCCCGCGATACCCAGGCGCGCGACGCCCTCGCGCGTGGCGACATGGCGACGGTGCGCCGGTTGGCGCAACACCTCGCCAACGGGGCATCCCAAGCGGCGCTGGCCGCCGAAGGGCGCTTCCTGCTCGGCATCGCCGATGCCAGCGAAGGCCGGGTCAGCGCCGGCCTCGCCCATATCGAAGCTGCCATCGCGCTGGCGCCGACCGCGGAATATCTCGCCCAGCAGGCGCGATTGCTGGTCCTGCTGCGCCGCGATGCCGAGGGGCGCGCCGCCGCAAGCGCAGCCGAAGCCATGGGGCCTCAGGACGCGCTCACCTTCGATACCATCGGCAACATCCACGCCCGGATGGGCGATCACCAGGCGGCGCTGCGCTGCTTTGAACCGGCGGTATCGCGCGACGGCGGCAATCTTGAACTGCGCTACAACCTTGCCATGACGCTGGGCTTCCTCGGTCGCGCCAGGGATGCCGCCGCACAACTGGAAACCATCCTCGCCCGGCAACCCGCCAATGGCCGCGCCCATTATGCCTTGTCGGGCCTCGCCAAGGCCAGCCGCGAAGCCAACCACATCCAACGGCTGGAGGCGGTGCTGACCCGGCAACCGGCGCCCGACGACGCGCTGCGCATCCGCTATGCCCTGGCCAAGGAATATGAAGATATCGGCGACGCAGCCGCGGCCTTCCGCCATCTCGATGCCGCCAACACCGCCCACAAGGCGCGCATCGGCTATGATTTCGCCGGTGACGCGGCAATCTTCGACGCCATCGAGACGGCCTTTGCCCAGCCCGGTTTCTTCGCCGGCACCAGCACCTGCACCGATGCGCCCATCTTCATCACCGGCATGCCGCGCACCGGGACAACGCTGGTCGATCGAATCCTGTCGTCCCACCCCGATGTGCACAGCGCCGGCGAATTGCAGGCGATGCCACTGGCGATCAAGCTTTTGGCCGGCACCCGCAGCCGGTTGGTCACCGATCCGGAAACCATCGCCGCCTCCGGCGCGCTGTCACCCGATGCCGTCGGCGCCGCCTATATGGCGCGCGCCAGCCAGCACCGCCGCCGCGCCGATGGCCGCTTCATCGACAAGCTGCCGGCCAATTTCCTTTACATCGGCCATATCGCCCGCGCCCTGCCGCGCGCCAGCGTCGTCTGCCTCCGGCGGCACCCGATGGATACGGTGTGGAGCAACTACAAGAACCTGTTCGCCACCACATCCGCCTATTACGCTTACAGCCATGATCTGCTCGACACGGCGCGTTACTTCGCCCGCTTCGACCGGTTGATGGCGTTCTGGGACCGGCTGCTGCCCGGCCGGGTGCTGCAACTCCAGTACGAAACGCTGGTCACCGAGCAAGAGGCACAAAGCCGCCGGCTGTTCGCGCATTGCGGCCTTGCATGGACCGACGCAGCGCTGGATTTCCACACCAACAGCGCCGCCGTCGCAACCCCAAGCGCCGCGCAGGTCCGCCGCCCGATGTACCGGGACAGCGTCGCCCGCTGGCGCGCCCACGAAACCGCGATGGCCCCGGTGCAGGCGTTTTTCAAAGGCGCCGGCATCGCCACCTGAGCCGCGCATCGCCATCAACCGACCCCAAAATGAAAACGGCCGGTGCATCCGCACCGGCCGTTTCCCGCTTGTCCGTGCCTGGGGTCAGAACTTGAAGCGGCCTTCCACCCCGATAACCCGGGGGCGAGCGACGCTTTGCGCATAATAGCGCGAAATGACGCCGCCATTGACGAAGCCAAACCGGCTGAGATCATTGCTGACGCCGGTAATGGCGTATTTGTTGAAGATATTGTTGGCAAACAGGGACAGTTCGAACACCGGCGTCTTGTAGGTGACCGAGGCGCGATTCATCACATAGCCTGGCAGCTTTTCGCCGAAACCACGCCCGCCGACACGGGTCAGGATGTCGCCGGTATAGGTCGCCGTCCAGTTGAAGATCGTCTCATTGTCGCCAACCGGCAGGGTGTAGGTCGCCGAAATCGCACCGCTATGCTTGGTCGATCCCGGCAGACGGTCGCCGGCAAACACATCGACATTGCTGAACTTGGGCCGGAACCGCGGGTTCTGGCTGTTGCGTATCTGCAGCAGAGACGGCACATCCTCGGTCAGCTTGGCATCGAGATAGGAATAGTTACCGCGCAACGACAGGCGATTGGTAACCTTGGCGTTGAACGAGAAATCAAAGCCGCGATTGCGCGCCGCGCCACCGTTGGTCAGGATGCCAATGCCGCCATAGATGGTGCTGCCGCTCAGCTGAATGCCCGTCCAATCGACTTGGAACACCGACAAATTGGTCGTCAACCGGTTCTCGAACAGGCCGACACGCAGGCCGAATTCGATGTTCCGCGTCTTGTCCGGGCCGTAAAACAGCTCGTCCGGCAAGGCGCAGATATTCTGCTGGTCAAGGTTGAGCGGCAGCACACAAGGCGCAGCGCCGGTGTTGGCGCCGCCGATGCGATAGCCGGTGCTGTAGGTGAAATAGGCCAGCGCATCGCGGCCGAACTTGTACGAGGTGTTCGCCTTCCATACGACGCCGCTCGATTTGGCCGTGCCCGAGCTTGATGGAATATCCAGATCGTCATTCACCTGGCCATCGTAATAGGGCAGGACCGAACCACCGAACCGGCTGAGATTATAGTTGTAATAGCGGATGCCGCCGGTGACCTGCCATTCGGGCGTGACGTTATAGGTCAGCTCGCCGAAAACCGCCTTTTCCTCGGTCTTGCTGCGGCCGAACGAGGCATATTCATTGTCGTTGATGTTGGGGATGACGCCAAAATCGATCCCCGTCGGCGACGCCGCAAAGCCGGGGATGAATTCGCGATAGGTCGTCGACCCTTCAAGCTTGTTGTAGAAAGCGCCCAGCACCCAGCTGAACGGGCCACCATGGGTCGAAACCAGCCGCAATTCCTGGTTGAACTGCTTGTTGATCGCCCGCGACCGCGTGAAGCCGGTGAACGCCGGAAAGCCTTCATAGCCATAATCGAGATCGAGCAGCAGGTCGGTAACGTCGACCGAACTGCGATTGTCGGTGCGCGTATAGGCTGTTGCCGACACCAGTTGCGCGATATCGCCAAGCTGTGCCTCGACCTCCAGGCTGACCAGTTGCGCCTTGCGTGTCGCCGGCTCCGCCACCCGCCACGGGCCTTCATATTTGCCCTCGCCCAGCACACCGCCGCCGGTCGCCTGCCGGCCACCCGTGCGGGTTTCCTGATAGGCATAGGTCAGATACGCCTTCAGATTATCGAGCGTCAGACCAAGCTGGTTGCGGGTGGTGATGGTCTTTTCGTAATTGACGTCCTTCAACCGGATGAAGTTGGCGGAGCGCTGCTCCGGGGTGCCAAGCGGGTTGGACGCGGGACCGGGCTGCGGCAGCGACACGCCGATGGTGCCGACGGTAAACGGATAATCGATGAACCCTGGATCATAATAATAACCGGTGGCCGAACGAAACGCGAGCTTGTCCTTGATGATCGGAATATTGATCGCGCCATCCACGACATAGCCGAAGTTGCTGCTTTCCTTCACACCATAGGCCCGGCCGTGAACATAACCGCTGACGCCCGACGCATCCGGCCGTTCCGGAATGTAGCGGATGGCTCCGGCCAGCGTGCCAAGGCCGTAAAGCGTGCCCTGCGGCCCCAGCAACACCTCGACCCGCTGCAAATCGATCAGCTTGAAATCGAGGTACAGCGGCACCTCGCCCAGATAGGTGCCGATGGCGTTGTTGCCATTGTCGGCAAAGGTGCTGCTGTCATCGGCGCTGAGGCCGCGCAGCACGATCGTCCCGGCGCCGCGCGGCCCGGTATCGGTAATGGTGATGCCCGGCGTAAAGGCGCCCAGATCGCGCACATCGTTCAGCCGCTGTTCGGCCAATTGTTCGCCGCCCAGCGCCGCAATGTTGATCGGCACGTCGGCCAGCGCCAGCGACCGGCGGGTCGCGGTAACGACGATGGCTTCGTCGGACGTTACCGCAGCCGCATCGGCATCGGCGGCCATTGCCGGGCTGGCAATAACCGTTGCCGACAACATGCTTGCCGACAGAAGAGCTGTCCTGAACCCACTACGCCCCATGATCGTAAAACCCCTTGATTGACCCGAATGCGGCGGCAGACTGCTGTCATTGCCGCAGTGCAACAAACGCTATGAAGCGCGCGGGGGGAGGCATATGGGGCGTTTGACGTAGACGTTATCGACCGGTGACAATTGTGTCATAACGGCAACAGGCTGCGCCTGTCGGGGGTGCCGTTAGTGCGTCAACCCGCCGCAGCAGAGCGCCGCGCCTTGATCTTGTCGATCAACGGCTGGAATGGGAAAATCGTCTGTTCCCAGATCGACAGGCGGATGCGCTCGCCCTGGCCCACGGCTTCGGCGGCCCCATCGCGAAAGGTGCCGAAAATGCGGTCGAGCAGGATCAGCGAATTGCCGTAATTGCAGAAATTATCTTCATAGGTCGCCGAATGGTGCAGGCTGTGATGCTCGATCGTGGTGAACAGGAACGAATACCAGCGCGGCGGATAGGTGCGGGCATTGGCGTGCGCAAAGGTCGAGATCGAATTCATCATGTTGGCCGCGCAGAACACCGCGGCGAGCGGCACATCGAACAGCGCAACCACGCTCAGGCTGATCAGGAACAGCTCGATGGGGTTGCCGACGGCGCCCTTCATGGCGTTCAGCTGGGTCAGGTGATGATGCGGCGAATGGGTCAGCCAGAACACGTAATTCTTGTGCATCAGCCGGTGCATCCAATATTGGCCGAACTCGATCAGCACCAGCACCATCGCGACCTGCAGGATGAAGGGCATGTGCATCGCCCATTCGGTGGTCAGGCCAAGTGATTGCTTCGCCATTTTCAGCGGATCTTCCGCCAGCTTGGTTGAAACCCATGAAATCGCGGTATAATTCATTACCATGTAGAACAGATCGGTAGCAAATTCGCGCCGGTTCAACCGCCAGCTCGCATGGCGCTCACTGACCCATTCCAGCCCGAGAATCGCCGCGGTCGTGACCAGCGATACCGCAATGACAGCCACCGGCCCCTTCGACCATGCCGCCGGCGCCAACATCCAGAACGCCAGGATCGCAACCAGGAACCCAGGCTGCACCAGACTTAACGCGATCTTTTTCATGGAAAATTCAACCCCGGCCAAGTCAAACGATCAGTCTGCTGACAGCAACAGCATAGAACCGCAGGATCAAACGCGAAGGTGGTCGAATGACGTAGCTTTGTCAGACCCTGCACCGCGTAAACGCAGTATGAACGACCCGGTGTCGACGTCAAGCAGCCCGACGGACCTCGACACGAGACCTGCCGGGGCTATCTTGCGCCATCGCCGGTGGATCATGCGGCGATTGAAAGGAGCATCGATGCGCTGGCTTTGGGGAGCGACCTTGCTGATGACCGCCGGCTGTGCCGCCAATCCGCCTGTGCCGATGGCCAGTGCACCCCCTGTGTCAATGCCGCTCCCGCACGAGGAACAGGTCCTCACCGTTCCCGGCTTTGCCGATTTCCTGGCGGTGGACGGCGACAGCGTCTGGGCCACCAACAAGGGCCGCGTCGAACGCTGGTCGCGGCAGGGCAAGCTAGCCGAAGTGGCGATGGCGCACCCCTGCGGCGCCATGGTCATCGACGCCGGATCGCTGTGGGTCGCCGATTGCAAGGACCTGACGCTCAACCGCATCGACATCCGCACCGCCAGGATAACCGCGACCATCCCGACCGGCATCGCCAATCCAAAGGGTGAATTGAACGTCGTCGCCGGCGCCGGATCGATCTGGGTGGGCAGCGATGCCAAGGGCCAGATCGCCCGCGTCGATCCCGCCACCAACCAGGTCATCGCCAGCGTGGCGGTCGACCGGGACAGCTTCTACATGGCATTCGGCTTCGGCTCGGTCTGGGCGGTGAGCAGCACGGCGCAAACCATCCAGCGCATCGATCCCGCCACCAACACCGTCGTCAAACGCACCGCGCTCGGCAAGCAACCGGGCTTCCTCGCCGCCGGCGAAGGCGCGGTCTGGGTGCAGGAGCAGGGCGACGGCACGCTCGTCCGCATCGATGCCGAAACCGGCGAGGTATCGGGCCGGGTCAAGGTCGGCGCCAACCTGCTTTATGGCGACATCGATGCCGCCGCAGGGGCAGTCTGGCTACGCACCACCGACGACCAGAATTTCGTGGTCATCGATCCCAAATCGCTCGAAATCCGCGCCCGCCTTGGCAAACCCGCCGGCAGCGGCGCCCTGCGCTATGCGACCGGCGGCCTGTGGACCAGCGCCCATGACGTGCACACCCTTTCGTGGTGGAGCACGGCGAAATAGCCGCTTGTGGCAAAACCGGGGGTCACAGGCGCCAACCCGATCATGACGAGGCCAGCACCGCCGCCAGCGCCGGGGCCAGATCCCCCCGGCCCACAACCTCGACGTTCGCCAGCCCGAGCCACTGCGCCATCAACCTCAGTTCCGCCGCCAGGCGTTCGGCCGTGTCCGCCGTCGCCCCCACCTCGCCATGCGCCGCCTGCACCAGCAACGCCCCGGCCTTGGAATCGGCCTTGCGATCGGCCTTCAAATCGACCCGCGCGGTAATCGCATCGCCCTCCAGAAACGGCAGCACGTAATAGCCGTGCAGCCGCTTGTGCGCCGGCGTGTAGATTTCCAGCTTCACCCGCACCCCGAACAAGCGCTCGGTGCGCTCGCGAAACCAGATGGCATTGTCGAACGGTGACAACAAGCAATGGCCCACCATGCGGCGCGGAATAGCAGCGCCAGCGACCATATAGGCCGGCTCGCCCCAGCCCGCGACCGCCACCGGTTCCAGCGCACCCGCCTCCACCAGCGCCACAATCCCCGCCCGGGTTTCCGCCGGCCCCATGCGGAAATAATCGCGCAGGTCGCGCTCGGTCGCCACCCCCATCGCCGCCGCTGCCATCCGCAACAGGCCGAGCTGCGCCGCCCCCCGCGCCGGCGTCGGCGCCGCCGTCACCGCCGCTGGCAAGTGCGACTCTGCCAACCCATAAACCCGCTCGAAATTGCCGCGCCGCGTGACGCTGGTCAGTTCGCCCGTCCAGAACAGGCATTCGCAGGCGTGCTTGGCCTGGCTCCAGCCCCACCAGCCGCCTTGGCCCTTGTCGCCAAGCGCAATTTCCGACGCCGCCAAAGGCCCGCGATCGACGATTTGCGCCCGCACCGCATCGATCAGCCCCGGCTGCTCGCGCAAAAACCGAGCCACCCCCTTCCAAACGCCCTTGCCGGCCAGCGCATCCGCCATCCGCCACCGCAGCAACGGCTGGGTTTTCGGCAGGATCAAACTCGCCTCATGCGCCCAATATTCGATCAGCGCCGGCCGCTTGCCCCAGGCCAGATCCTCCAGCAGCGCGCGATCATAGTCGCCAACCCGCGAAAACAACGGCAGATAATGGCTGCGCGACACGACATTGACCGAATCGAGCTGCAAAACCCCCAGCCGCCCGATCAACGCCAACAAGGCCCGCCGCGAAGCCGCCCCCTCCGGCCGCTTGCCCAACCCCTGCGCGGCCAAAGCCAATCGCCGCGCTTGGCCAGCAGAAAGTGTTTGCACCGTCGCTATCCCCGCCCGGCCGCCCGGCCCATCGTCCACCATCGCGCGTTCATCGGCGCTGGCTCCGGCCATGGCAAGCAACGCCCATCCGGTTCGGCCAATGGCTTGCGTTCCGCCTCCACGCGCATATTCATGGGGCCACGCGGACAATCGGGCATCGCCATGCGCCACACCGGCATTCTTGCCACCCTCGTCATCAGCGCGGCCTATTGGCAATTCGTCTGCCATCAAACCGGGCGCGCAGAGCCCTGGGACGCCGCCAGCTATTGGCTGATCTGGTATCCCGGATCCTTCGGGTTGGCGGCAGTGGCCGGCATGTTCGCAAACAGCCGAAAATGGCTGCCGGGCGTGATCGTCACCTTGGCCCAGCTACCGGTCATGTGGGCCAACAATGGCTTTGGCGGGCTTGTCGTGCTGGGGCTACCCGTGCTGTGCGCTCTCGCCATCCCGCCCGCCGGCATCTCGGCGCTGTCCGGCTGGCTCGCAGCGACAATCAGAAAAGCCTGAACCGGTCAGACATGCCTGCGGCCGGTCGGTTATCGCCTTGCGGCTCAGCCAGCCGGCCTTGCCGGCACCGGATAGACAATGAAATCCGCGTGCTTGTCGATGACAGGTGGCGAGGCTGCGCCATGGGTCGCCGCCTGCAATTCGCCGATCGCCGACGGTGGCAACGCCAGGCCATGTTCCGCCGGGTGCGTCGGCGCTTCCATCCCGTAATCCTTGGCCGGCGTCGTCGTCATCTCGATATGGGCGCCCAGCAGCGCGCGGATTGGGTGCGTCTTCGCAAAAGCCGCCAGCCGGTCGGCGCTGGCGCGAAAGTCCTCGAACTTGTTCAGCGGCACATACAGCCGGCCCGGATAAAGCATGTCCCCCGACATCAGCAGCCGGGTGCGGGCATCATAGACCATGATGTGCGCCGGCTGATGGCCGGGGGTAGGGATCACATCGAGCACCCGGCCGCCAAGATCGACATGGCCGAGCGCGTTCGGCCAATCGGCAACTTCGAAAAACGCCGCAACCGCTTCGGGCGACAGGCCGACGACATCGGTATCGGGCCTGTCCCGGAACTCGTCATCCCCGGCGTGATGGTCGCCATGGCCGTGCGAATGGGCAACCACCAGCCGCAGCGGCCGGTTGCCATGCCCGGCGCACCAGCCTGCGATGAGCGCGTCGATGGTCGGCCGGATTTTCAACCCGCCTGCGCCGGTATCGAGCAGCAGCGCCCGGTCTGTCCCGAACAACAGGTACAGGAACGGCGCTTCGAAATTGGTCCTGACCGATTGGCGGATAACGAAGGTGTCGGCATCGATGCGCTGCACCTGCATCTGCGGCTCGGTCGCCGTGGTGCCGTCGATCCAGTGCGCAAACTGCGGTGCATGGGGAACGGGTGCCGCGCCGGCCAGCAACAGCGCCGCGGCAAGCACGGCGGCAGCAAGCCGTGGGGGGCGCCGCCCCGAATGACGTATTGCGACGGTGCGAAACGGGGTGACAGGCTGCATGAACTCACTATATCGCTTATTACCGAATTGAGCGAACGTAATATTCAACCAGTGGACAAGCGCACCATTCCGCCGCAATTTGGCCGCTGGAGCAAAGGGCAAGGGACAAGCATGGCAAGCTGGCTGTCGAAAGCGCGCACGGCAATCGCGGCGGCCGCGATGCTGGCCCTCGCCTCGTGCGGCGGCGGCGAACCGGCGGCACCCGAAAAACGCACCGAATTCAACATCGGCTGGTCGATCTATGCCGGCTGGATGCCCTGGCCCTATGCCCAACAGGCCGGCATCGTGAAGAAATGGGCCGACAAATACGGCATCAAGATCAACATCATCCAGGTGAATGACTATGTCGAATCGGTGAACCAGTTCACCGCCGGCAAGCTGGATGGCGTCACCGTTACCAACATGGACGCGCTGACCATCCCCGCCGCCGGCGGCAAGGATACCAGCGCCATCATCCTGGGCGATTATTCCAACGGCAATGACGGCGTCGTCCTCAAGAACGCCGCCTCGCTCGCCGATATCAAGGGCCGCACCGTCTATCTCGCCGAACTGTCGGTCTCGCATTATCTCCTGGCGCGCGGGCTTTCGACCGTCGGCCTGCAATTGTCGGATGTGAAGACCGTCAACACTTCCGACGCCGATATCGTTGCTGCCTTTTCCAGCCCGGCCGCCACCGCCGCCGTGGCCTGGAACCCGCAACTGACCGAACTCACCAAGCAGCCGGGCGCGAAACTGGCCTTCGATTCGCACCAGGTCCCGGCAGAAATCCTTGATCTGCTCACCGTCGATACCGCCACGCTGAAGGCCAACCCGAACCTCGGCAAGGCGCTGGCCGGCATCTGGTACGAAACCATCGGGCTGGTGCAGCAAAATGACGCAAAGGGCGCCGCCGCCCGCGCCGCCATGGCCAAATTGTCGGGGGCATCACCCGAAGTGTTCGAGGCGCAGCTGAAAACCACCCACCTTTACGCCACGCCCGCCGAAGCCGTCGCCGCCATGGCCGCACCCGATCTGGTGGCCACCATGACCAAGGTGCGCGACTTCAGCTTTTCAAAGGGCCTGTTCGGCCCCGGCGCGCGCAGCCCCGATGCGATCGGCATCGGCTTTCCCGGCGGCAAGACATTGGGCGATGCAGCCAATGTAAAGCTGCGTTTCGATCCGACCTACATGCAGCAGGCAGCCGGCGGCCAGTGACCCGATGCGCTGGGTAAACATTCGGCCAAGCCAGCGCAGCGCCATGCTGCTTGGTGCCGTGCCGCTGCTCGCCATCTTCATTGTCTATCTGTTCGCCTCGGCCAGCCGCCACGCCGCCAACCCCGCCGACAAGATATTGCCCACGCCAGGCGCCATGCTGGCGGCGATG
>JBBQYI010000028.1:0-35245 GCA_038208825.1 Sphingomonadales bacterium
ATTCTGGTGAAGCTGCCGGATGTGAAACCGGTTTATTGGCGCGAAGGCGAGGATGGCCGTTTCGAAAAGGCGGCCTGAGCCAATTGTTGCGGCGCGGTATCGTGCTTGCCTTGGCGCGGTTCCACGGTTAGGGAGCGGCGCCTTCCCAATCCCGACCAATCAATGAACGAGGTTCCCCCGTGGCCATTACGCGCACCTTTTCGATCATCAAGCCCGACGCAACCCGCCGCAACCTGACCGGCGCTGTCAACGCCATGATCGAAGCCGCCGGCCTGCGCATTGTAGCGCAGAAGCGCCTGCACCTGACCCAGGCCCAAGCCGAAGGCTTTTACGCCGTCCACCGCGAGCGCGGCTTTTTCGGTGAACTGGTTGCCTTCATGATTTCGGGGCCGGTGGTTGTGCAGGTGCTTGAAGGCGAGGACGCCGTGCCGGCCTATCGCACCATCATGGGCGCCACCAACCCGGCCAACGCCGATGCCGGCACGATCCGCAAGGTCCACGCCGAATCGATCGAGGCGAACACCGTCCATGGTTCCGACAGCGACGACAATGCCGCGATCGAGATCGCCTACTTCTTTGCGCAGACGGAAATCGTCGGCTGACGTTAGCGGTCGAGTTTCACCCAGGACGGGATGGTCGGATCAACGTCCTCGGACGTGACCGGCCCCATGCCGATGATCTGCACGACGGCGGGCTCGTCGCTGTTCGATCCGTCCCAGTGAATGCCGCCGGCCGGATGGTACATATAGCTACCAGCCGGCATTGCGGTTGCCGAAGACGGATCGAAACGCGGCCCGGTGCCGGCGGCCCAACGGCCTTCGAGCACGGTGACATGGCGATCCTGGCTGTGCCGGTGCGGCCGGTCCATGACATGGGGCGGGAAGCGGACCCGGATGACATAGATGCCCGGTTGCAAAGGGTTGCCGTCGATCACCGCCGCCATGACGCCGGGGCTGTTCGGCACAAACTGCCATTTGATCTGATCGGGTTTGACGATCGCGAATTCAGGGGCGGGCGCAGCGCCCGCGATCAGAATAGTGCCGGCGACAGTCGCCAATAGCCGTAACAACATCAGGCGCTTCCTTTTTGTTCGACGTCGACAGCGGTCCCTGTGCCGGTCCCGACCCTAGAATTCGAGCATCCCGGCCAGCCGCCGCGGCGCCACCGCCTGCCAACTGCGTTGCAACCAGTCGCCGATATCGCGCCAATCGGTATCGCCCAGATCGAGCCGAATGCCGACCCAGCCGTCGCCGAAATAGGCGGGGCGGTAAAATCGTTCGGCATCGCGTTCAATCAGCGATTCCTGTTCGTCGCGCCCGCTGATCTTGACGAGCAACGCCGTCTTGCCGTCGCCGTGATGGTCGCGGCTGACATAGGCGAATTTCTTGCCCTTGGTGATCCCGAAACAGGCCATGCCGTGTGACAGCACCTCATCGGCCTCGGGTAGCGCCAGCGCCAGTTGGCGGACCTGCGCCACCAGCCGTTCGGGCAATGCTTCATTGGCGACCAGCGCCGCCAGCACACGCGAATAAAGCTGGTGCTCGGCGATCAGGATACGTGCGGCGAGTGTGTCTGGCGTATCGCCGGGCAGGACCGCGACCGGAGTCTGACCCAACACCGGACCATCATCGAGTTCGGGCGTGACCAAATGGACGGTGCAGCCGGAGACGGTTTCGCCCGCTGCCAGCACGGCTTCATGGACGTGCAGGCCCTTGTGCGCCGGCAACAGCGACGGGTGGATATTTAGCATGCGGCCCTGCCATTTGCCGACAAATTCGGATGACAACAGGCGCATATAGCCGGCC
This sequence comes from Sphingomonadales bacterium, assembly GCA_038208825.1. Classification (GTDB taxonomy): domain Bacteria; phylum Pseudomonadota; class Alphaproteobacteria; order Sphingomonadales; family Sphingomonadaceae; genus Sandarakinorhabdus. Next base: position 1,806 of record JBBQYI010000028.1, read on the forward strand.
AGAGCGACATGGGTGGCGCCGCCGCGGTCCAGTTCGGAATCGATGATCGCATCGAATTCGGCGCGTTTCAGGCCTTTGTGGGACCGGGCGAACACCGGTACACCTTCAGCTGCGGCGAGGGCGAGGCCGGGGGCTTCGGGGTTGTTCGATGCGACCAGCACGACCTCATAGGGGCAATCTTGCAGGCGCGAGGCGTAGAGCAGCGCCGCCATGTTGGAGCCAGTGCCGGAAATCAGCACCGCGACCCGGGCCTTTGGCGTGTCAGCCGTCATGGCTGGCGGTCCAGGCGGTTGCCGAGCCCCAGCTGCCAGCGGCGCCGCTGACGTCGCAGCCTTTTGTGCCAGCTTCGATATGACCGATAATGGTGGCTGATTCGCCGGCGATGGTCAGTGCGTCGATGACGGCCTGCGCATCCGGTGCGGCGACAACGGCGACCATGCCGGTGCCGCAATTGAAGGTGCGGGCCATTTCGGCGGGCGCGACATCGCCCTCGCTGCGCAACCAGCGGAACAGGGCGGGGAGTTCGGGGGCGCTGACGATCGCGCGGGTGCCGGTGGGCAAAACGCGCGGGATGTTTTCGAGGAAGCCGCCGCCGGTGATATGGGCAAGTGCCTTGATGCGGCGGGCGCGGACCAGCGGCAGCAGGGCGCGGACATAGATGCGGGTGGGGGTGAGCAGGGCGGTGCCGAGCGCAGTTTCGGGTGCGAAGGGCGCGGCGGCGGCAAGATCATGGCCGCCGCGCTCCAGGATGCGGCGGATGAGCGAGAAGCCGTTGGAATGAGCACCATCCGACGCGATGCCGATGATGACATCGCCGGCCGCGACATCGGTGCCTGTCAATTGTTCGCCGCGTTCGACGGCGCCGACGGCAAAGCCTGCCAGATCATAGTCGCCGGGCGCGTACATGCCCGGCATTTCGGCGGTTTCGCCACCGATGAGCGCACAGCCGGCGATGCGGCAACCTTGGGCGATGCCGGCGACAACGGCGGTGGCTGTGTCCAAATCGAGTTTGCCGCTGGCGAAATAATCGAGGAAAAACAGCGGTTCGGCGCCTTGCACGATAAGATCGTTGACGCACATGGCGACAAGATCGATGCCGACCCCATCGTGCTTGCCGGTTTCGATGGCGAGCTTCAGCTTGGTGCCGACGCCATCATTGGCGGCAACCAGCAGAGGGTCCTTGTAGCCGGCTGCGCGCGGATCGAAAAAGCCGCCGAAGCCGCCGAGTTCGGCATCGGCGCCGCTGCGCGCGGTGGCGCGGGCGAGCGGGGCGATGCGCTTGATCAGCGCATTGCCAGCTGCGATGGAAACGCCGGCGTCGGCATAGGTGAGGGGCTTGTTGTCAGACATGCGACATCCCTTAGCTTGGGCGCGGCACGAGGCAAAGCGCTTGGCATTGCGGGCCGGAACGTTAGAACAGCGTCGTGGTTCGTGTTTTCCGACTTTTGCTGCTGCTCGTGCTTGCCATGGGGGTGCCGGCTGCTGCCCAGCAGGGGGGTGGCAATGCCTATGGCGTGGAAGGAATCGACGTCGATGTGGTGGCGCCCAATATCGAATCGGCGCGGGTCGCCGCGTATCGAATCGTGCAGCGCAAGGCCTGGCCGATGTTGTGGGCGCGGTTGACCGGCAGCGCGCCGGCATCGGCACCGCATTTGTCGGATGGCCAGCTCGATTCGATGGTTTCGGGGATCGAGAGCCAGGGGGAGCGGTTTTCGACGACGCGCTATATCGCGCGGCTCGGCGTGATTTTCGACCGGTCGCGGGCGCGGGAATTTCTGGGCGACAGCGCTTCGACCCTGCAATCGCCGCCGATGCTGTTGATGCCGGTCTACAGCGATGGCGGTGTTCGCACCCTTTACCAGACCAAGACTCCGTGGCTGGAAGCGTGGCAGCGGTTTCGGGAGAATGTGACGCCGATCGATTATGTCGTGGCATCGGGTTCGGCGGGCGACAATCTGTTGCTGACCAATTGGCAGACGCGGCGGCCGGACCGGGAGAGTTGGCGCAATATCCTCAACCGGTTTGACGCCGTTGATGTCTTGATCGCCGAGGCGCGGTTGACACATGCCTGGCCCGGTGGCCCGGTGACGACGCTGTTCATCGCCCGGCATGGCCCGGATGGTACGGAATTGGCGCGGTTTCAGCTGCGCGCCACCGATGATGCGGGCATCGCCGCGATGCTGGATGCCGGGGTTCGCCAGATCGACGCCGCCTATGGCGATGCCCTGCGCGCCGGCATGTTGCGCGGAGAGCCTGACCTGACGCTGGAAATGGCACCATTGCTGGCCCCGGCGCCATTGATCGGCGTGGCGGTGAACGAGAATGTTGCGGATGGCGGCGCGGTGGCAATCGCCAGCATGGAGGTGTTGATGTCGACACCCGATGCGGCTGCGGCCTCGGCGTTGGAAACGGAAATTCGCGGCACCCCCGGCGTGACAGGCGCAACCATTACCAGCCTGTCGCTGGGCGGCACGACGCGGATTATCATCAACCATGTCGGCAGCCGTGATGCCCTTGCCTATGCCCTCGATGCGAGGGGCCTCCGATTGTCGACTGAGAATGGCGAGACGGTGCTGCGTCGTCGTCGCGATGGCGATCCGCCGCTGGTGCCGCCTGCTTCGGCCGTGACTGCTTCGACCACTGCTGCTTCGGCAACCAATGTCGTTGTTGCGCCGCCGGTGAAGCGCCCGGCGCCCGGCGTTGGCGCCAATCCGGCCGCGCCGGTGCGACCGGGCAGCGGCCCGGCGCCGGTGGACCTGTTGCCGCGACCCGGCGCCGCCGAAAAGCCGGTGCCGCCAAAGCCAATGGTGAAATAGTGACGGTTTCGCCGGTTCCGCCGCCTGTTGCTGCCGCGCCGGCGTTGGCGGTCGCGGCGCCGCAAGCCGTGGATCCGGCGACCGGACCGGGCACCAGCCTTTCCGACCGTTTCAGCTTGCCGCGTATTCATTGGGGCTGGCTGTTGCTGCTGGCCGGTTTTGCCGGTCTGTTCTGGATGTCGCGCGCCGTCATCGGGCCGTTTGTTGCCGGGTTCGTCGTCGCCTATCTGCTTGATCCGCCGGCGCAAATACTTGAGCGGCGGGGCTGGCCGCGCTGGCTGGCATCGGCGCTGGTGTTGTTCCTGTTCGTTATCGCGATTGTTGCGATCGTGATGGCCAGCGCGCCGATCATCCAGGCCGAGGTGCAGCAATTGATCCGGACGATGCCAAAGCTGATCGAAACCAGCGTGCCGATTGCCCAGAAACTGCTGCACGACAGCCCGTTCGAAGCCAGCGCGCGGGATCTGATCGGCACCATGGGAGGCCGCGTGGTTGGCTGGTTGAGCGAATCAATTGGGGCGATCATCGCCGGCAGCCTGGCGTTCGTGAACGTTCTGACCTTTGTGGTGGTGACGCCCATCGTGGCGTTCTACCTGCTGCGGGATTGGCCGGTCATCCTCGACAGGATCAATGGCTGGTGGCCGCGGCGCCTGGCGCCCGTGGTGCGGGTGTTGATGGCGCAATCCGATGCGGCGCTTTCCGGTTTTGTGCGCGGGCAATCGCTGGTGTGCCTGACGCTGGCGATGTTTTACGCGGTTGGCTGGAGTGTCATCGGCCTGAACTATGCGATCGTGCTGGGGCTACTTGCCGGGGTGCTTGGTTTTGTGCCGTTCCTGGGTGTGTTGACAGCCGTCGGGCTCAGCCTGTTGGTGGCGCTTGGCCAATATGGGCTTGATCCGTTGCAGTTGGGGTTTGTGCTGGGGGTGTTCTTTGTTGGCCAGGCGCTGGAAAGCTCGGTGTTGACGCCGAATCTCATTGGCAATCGCATCGGCCTGCATCCGGTCTGGGTGCTGTTCGCGGTGTTTGCCGGGGGCGAAGTGGCTGGGCTGGCGGGGGTGTTCTTCGCCGTGCCCGTTGCTGCCGTGCTGGGGGTGATCGTGCGCTGGGCGCTGGCGCAATATCGGGCGAGCCAGTATTTCGGCGCGGAGGCCCTGCCGTTGGCAGCGGACGCCCTGCCGTTGGCAGCGGACGTGTTGCCACCGGCGCTGGCCGCACCACCGCCGGCCTGACGATGGGCGAGGCGCTGCACCAACCGGCTTTGCCGCTTAGTTATGCGCCCCGGCTTGGTGCCGGGGATTTTCTGGTAACGGACAGCAACCGCATCGTGGCGCAATGGCTGGCGCAGCCGGCGCAATGGCCGATGCCGCGCACCGTGTTGGTCGGGCCGGCGGGATCGGGGAAATCGCATCTGGGCGCGCTTTTTGCTGCCACCGGCGGGCGGGTGCTCGATGACGCCGATATGGTTGCTGATGGGGAGCCCTTGTTCCACGCTTGGAACGCTGCGACGCCCGAGGCGCCGTTGTTGTTGATTGGCCAGCGCGTGCCGCGGTTCTGGGCGCACAGCCTGCCCGACCTGGCATCGCGCCTTGCGGCGACGCCGCTGGTGCGCATCGAGGACCCGGATGATGCGCTGGTCGCCGCCGTACTGGAAAAACGGTTCAACGATCTTGGGCTTCGGGTGGGGCCGGATGTGATCGCCTATCTCGTCATGCGGATCGAGCGCAGCTTTGCCAGCGCCGCCGATGTGGTGGCGCGACTGGATGCGATGGCGCTGGCCGAGCGCCGCGACATCACTGTGCCGCTGGCCCGCGAATTGCTGGAGGGCCAGCTCGATCTGGCGCTGTAAAGGTGGTTCGGCGCATCGACCTTGGCCTGCCCTTGCGCTAAAGCCTTGCAATGGCCACCGCGAAACGCCCTGATACCTTTGCGCCGATGCAAGACAGCGATCGCTATTTCAATCGCGAGCTGAGCTGGCTGGCGTTCAACGACCGTGTGCTGGAGGAAGCGACCAATCCGGCGCACCCCCTGCTGGAACGGCTGCGGTTCCTGTCGATTTCGGGGAACAACCTTGATGAATTCTACATGGTCCGCGTTGCCGGCCTGCGGGGTCAGGTAAGCGCCGGCATCGAGACGTTGAGTGCCGAAGGCATGACGCCGGCGCAGCAGCTTGCCGCCATCGCCGACCGTGCCGACCTGTTGATGGAAACCCAGCAGCGGGTTTGGGGCGGGTTGATCAAGGATCTGTCACGCGTCGATTTCCATGTCATCACCGCCGACCGGTTGACGCGGGATGAGCGGCAATGGCTGGAGAAGCATTTCCTCGAACAGATTTTTCCGGTGCTGACGCCGCAGGCGATCGACCCGGCGCACCCGTTTCCGTTCATCCCCAACAAGGGTTTCAGCCTGATCCTGGAGTTGCGGCGGCAGTCCGATGGAGAGATCTTGCGGGCGCTGTTGATGCTGCCGTCAATGTTGCCGCGATTCATGCGGCTGCCGGGCAGCACCTGCCGGTTCATCAGCCTTGAAAACGTGATCAGGGCGTTCTTCGGGCAGTTGTTTCCGGGCTATGACCTTATCGGCGACGGCGCGTTCCGGGTTATCCGGGATTCGGACATCGAAGTGGAGGAGGAGGCCGAGGATCTGGTGCGGTTTTACCAGACCGCGCTGAAGCGGCGCCGGCGCGGTGAAGTCATCCGGCTGAAGATCGAGGCGATGACACCGCCGGCGCTGTACAAGCTGGTCCAGCAGGCGCTGAACGTCGGCGACCGCGATACGACGGCGGTGACCGGTGTACTGGGCATCGCCGACCTGTCGATCCTGGTGGATGAAGACCGGCCCGACCTTAAGTTCGAACCCTATAGCCCGCGCTTTCCCGAACGCATTCGCGAGCATGGTGGCGATTGCTTTGCCGCCATTCGCGCCAAGGATATTGTGGTGCACCACCCCTATGAAAGTTTCGAGGTGGTGTTGGCGTTCCTGAAACAGGCGGCGGCCGACCCTGATGTCATCGCCATCAAGCAGACGTTGTACCGGGCAGGCAAGAACTCGCCGATTGTCCGGGCGTTGATCGACGCCGCCGAGAACGGCAAATCGGTGACCGCGGTTGTCGAATTGAAGGCGCGGTTCGATGAGGAGCAGAACCTTGTCTGGGCAGCGGCGCTGGAACGGGCCGGGGTGCAGGTCGTCTATGGCTTTGTCGAGTGGAAGACCCACGCCAAATTGTCGATGGTGGTGCGCCGCGAAGGGGGTCGCATCCGCACCTATGTGCATTTTGGCACCGGCAATTATCACCCGCAAACGGCGCGCATCTATACCGATCTGTCGTTTTTTACCGCGGATCCGTTGCTGGCGCGGGATGCGGCGCAGGTCTTGAACTATATCACCGGCTATGTGCGGCCGACAAAGCTGGAAAAGCTGGGCATGGCGCCACTGGCGATGCGGGCCGAGCTGTATGCATTGATCGATGCCGAAATCGCCAATGCGCTGGCCGGTAGGCCCGCCGAAATCTGGGTTAAGCTGAACAGCCTGGTCGATACCGGCGTCATCGACAAGCTGTATGAAGCGAGCAATGCCGGGGTGCAGATCGAACTGATCATCCGCGGTATCTGTTGCCTGCGGCCGGGGGTGCCGGGGATGTCAGAAAATATCCACGTGCGGTCGGTCGTTGGCCGGTTCCTGGAGCATAGCCGCATCTTCGCCTTTGCCAATGGTGCCGAACTGCCATCGCCCGCGGCAAAGCTGTATATTTCAAGCGCCGACTGGATGCCGCGCAACCTTGATCGCCGGGTAGAGGTGATGGTGCCGATCGAAAACCCGACGGTGCATGCGCAGGTGCTCGATCAGGTGATGGTGGCCAATCTGAAGGACACCGAGCAAAGCTGGCAATTGCGAGCCGATGGCAGCTATCGCCGGTTGAAGGGGCATGAGCCGCCGTTCAACCTGCATCGCTATTTCATGACCAACCCGTCGCTTTCGGGGCGGGGCGCCGCGTTGAAGGGATCGGGCATGGTGCCGCGACTGGTTCTGGATGACGAGGAAGATGATTTGAACGACGCCACCGATGCCGCCGGTCTGGCGTGACGAAGTTGTTTCGAGCGGCATGGTTCGGCAGTGACCGGGCCGGGGCGCCGTCTGGGATGGACGATGCCGGGCGCGGCGAAGCGGAGGCATCGAGCGCGGTGAAGCCCGGCCTGAGCGGGATCATCGATATTGGCTCCAATTCCGTGCGTCTGGTGGTTTACCAGGGGCTGACGCGGATTCCGGCGACGGTTTTCAATGAAAAGGTCATGGCCGGGCTGGGCCGGGGGCTAGCGTCCAATGGCAAGTTGGGCAAGGCATCGATGGATGTCGCCGTGACGGCTTTGACGCGGTTTGCGGCGCTTGCGGCGGCGATGGAAGTTGAATCGTTGCGCACCGTGGCAACAGCGGCGGTGCGAGAGGCGTCGAACGGCGATGAATTCATCGCGCGGGTACGCCGCGAAACCGGGCTGGAGATCGAAACCATATCGGGGGAGGCGGAAGCACGCGGTGCAGCTCTGGGCGTGATTTCGGGTATCCCTGAGGCTGAGGGGATTGTTGGCGACCTGGGCGGTGGCAGTCTGGAATTGATCCGGGTTGCCGGGGGCGAGGCGCATGAACGTATTTCGCTGCCGATCGGCTCGTTGCGGCTCGACGCGGTGCGCAAAGGCGACCGGCGGGCGTTGGCGCCTTTCATCCGCAAAAGCCTCAACAAGGTCGATTTTGCGGCGCGGGGGAAGGGCCTGCCATTCTACATGGTCGGCGGGTCGTGGCGGGCGCTGGCGCAGGTGCATATCTTCCAGACCGGCCACCCGCTGCCGATCGTGCACCAATATGAAATGCCCGCCGAAGCGCCGGCATCGCTGGTGCGCAGCCTGACGCAGATCGATACGGCATCGTTGAAGGCGGTTCCGAATATTTCGACGTCGCGGCTGCAATCGCTGCCCGGCGCCGCCATGCTGCTGGCCGCGACCGTCAAGCGGCTTGGATCATCCTCGGTCATTGCATCGGGATTCGGCCTGCGCGAGGGTCTGTTGTTCGGGCAATTGTCGTATGACCAGCAGGCGCTGGACCCGTTGATCGCCGCGGCACGTGATGAAGGCATGCGGCAGGGCCGGTTTCCAGAACATGGCGACATGCTGTTCGATTGGATGAGCGACCTGTTCGACCATGGCGAGGAACGCACTGTGGAGCGCCGGCTGCGGTTGGCGGCGTGCCTGTTGTCAGATATCGCCTGGCGCGCGCACCCGGATTTTCGCGCCGAACGCGGGGTCGATGTGGCGCTGCACGGCAATTGGGTGGCGATCACCGCGGCGGAACGCGCGGCATTGGCGCAGGCGCTGCACTTTTGTTTCGGCGGGTCAAACGGTGCGCCTGTGCTGGCGCAATTGGCGATGCTGGCACCGCCCGCGTTGCTGGCCCGGGCGCGCTGCTGGGGGCTGGCATTGCGGCTTGGGCAGCGGTTGACCGGCGGTACGGCGGCGGCGCTGGCGGCGAGCCGGTTGTCACGCCAGGGCAATGCGGTGGTGTTGCAGGTCGATCGCGGGAAGGGCGCTTTGCTGGGCGAAACCGTGCAGCGCCGGTTGCGGTTGCTGGGCAATGCGATCGGGCTGGAACCGGTGGTGATGGAAAGCTGATGCGATTTGTGGGGTTGGCGCTGGAGTTGGCAGCGGTGCTGGCGCTGGAGTTGCCAGCGGTGCTGGCGCTGGCAATACCAGTCTCGGCTGCTGCGCAACCGGCGCCCGATGATGCGACAATCACCGTTACCGGTAACCGGTTGAACGCGGAGGCGGCGCGGGCGGCGGCGTCGCAATTGGTGAAAATGCTGCCGCCGGTGCCGATGGCAGGCCAATATGCCCGCTGGAACATGCCGGTTTGCCCGGTTGTCGCCGGTATTGATGATGGCCTGGCGCTGCGCGTAGCCAGTAAATTGCGCGATGTCGCGACGATAGCCGGGGTGCCGGTGGCACCGGCGCAGTGCAAGCCCAACATCGTCATCAGCTTTACCGACAACGCCGCCGCCGTTGCAAAACGCATTGTGGAGCGGCGCCCGGTGGTGCTGGCAGGTATGCCGGCGGGGGATCGTGATGCCATTGTGAAGGGCGCTTTGCCGGTGCGCTGGTGGCACGGGCTGCGGATCGAATCGCCTGATGGCCGCCCGGCGACGACTAGCGGTGGTGTCAGCGTCGCGGCAATCGGTTCGGGTGAGGCGCCGACCCAGATCGGCGGCAACGATACGCTGTTCACTGATGGGTTTTCATCCAGCCTGATCGACACCCATATCCGCGTCAGCACGGTGGCGACGACCGTGCTTGTCGATGTCAATCTGGCGACCGGGTACAAGCTGGATGCCATCGCCGCCTATGTGGCGATGGCGGTGCTGTCACAGGCCAGTCTGCGCCAAAAGGCCGATCCTGCGCTGTCGATTCTGGGCTTGTTCAACGCCGGCGCGGTGCGGCCCGATGACCTGACACCCTATGACCGGGCGCTGCTTTCGGCGATCTACAAGGCGCCGACCAACCGTTCCGGCAGGGCGCAACGCGGTGCAATCGCTGCGCGGATCGTCGATCAATTGGCCGCCGCGCGCGATTGACGCCTACATCCGGAACGTGCCGAACCGTGTTTCGGGGATCGGCCGTTGCAGGCTGGCGGCGAGACTGAGCGCGACGATGGTGCGGGTATCGGCGGGATCGATCACGCCATCGTCCCACAACCGGGCGCTGGCGTGATAGGGGTGGCCTTCGCGGTCATATTGTTCGCGGATCGGCTGCTTGAAGGCTTCCTCATCGGCCTTTGACTTGAAACCGCCGGTCTTGACCGTGGCCAGCACGCTTGCCGCCTGTTCGCCGCCCATCACGCTGATCCGGGCATTGGGCCACATCCACAGGAAACGCGGGGAATAGGCGCGGCCGCACATGCCGTAATTGCCTGCGCCGAAGCTGCCGCCGGTGACGACGGTGATTTTCGGTACAGCAGCGCAAGCGACGGCGGTGACCAGCTTTGCGCCATGCTTGGCGATACCTTCGTTTTCAAACCGCTTGCCGACCATGAAGCCCGAGATATTCTGGAGGAACAACAGCGGGATGCGGCGCTGGCAGGCGAGTTCGATGAAATGCGCGCCCTTTTGCGCGGATTCGGAAAACAGGATGCCGTTGTTGGCCAGAATGCCGACCGGCATGCCCTCTATCGTGGCAAAGCCGGTGACCAGGGTCTCGCCGAAGCGCGGCTTGAATTCATGCAGTTCGGAGCCATCGACGATGCGGGCGATGACTTCGTGGACATCAACCGGGTGGCGAGTGTCCAATGGCGCGAGACCGTGCAGGTCGCTGGCGTCGAATAGCGGCGCTCGAATGGGCTGGGCCGGGACCGGATTGGCGGCGGGCAGGGTGGCGACAATGCTGCGGGCGATGCGCAGCGCATCCTCGTCATCCGCGGCCAAATGGTCGGCGACGCCCGAAAGCCGGGTGTGGACATCGCCGCCGCCCAGTTCCTCGGCGGAAACTTCCTCACCCGTTGCCGCCTTTACCAGCGGCGGGCCGCCCAGGAAGATGGTGCCCTGGCCCTCGACGATGATCGATTCATCGGCCATGGCGGGCACATAGGCGCCGCCGGCCGTGCAACTGCCCATCACCACGGCGATCTGGCTGATCCCGGCGGCGGACATATTGGCCTGATTGAAGAAAATCCGGCCGAAATGCTCGCGATCGGGGAAAACTTCGTCCTGACGCGGCAGGTTGGCGCCGCCGGAATCAACCAGATAGACGCAGGGCAGGCCGTTCTGGGCGGCGATTTCCTGGGCGCGCAGGTGCTTTTTGACGGTGAGCGGATAGTAGCTGCCGCCCTTCACGGTCGCATCATTGGCGACGACAACGCACAGCCGACCGCTGATCTGTCCGACCCCGGCGATCATGCCGGCGGCCGGCACATCCTCGCCATAAACATCATGGGCCGCCAATTGGCCGATTTCCAGAAACGCGGTGCCAGGATCAAGCAGCGCCTCGACCCGCTGGCGCGGCAGCAATTTGCCGCGCGCGACGTGGCGATCACGCGATGCCGCGGGGCCACCCTTGGCGATCGTGGCGATCTTTGCCTTCAGATCGGCGACGAGTTCCGCCATCGCAGCGGTATTGGCGCGGGCGGCGGGGGGGAGCGGTTGGCCAATCTTGAGCATGGCAGCGGTATGAAAGGAACGGTGCGCTACGGCAAGAGGCGGGGCGGAACGTGCCAAAGCGTTTTCGAGCCAGATCTCTTCATCTGGCGCTTAAGAAAACGTGGCAAAACAAACAACTAGAGCGCTTCTGGTTCTGATTCTATCAGAACCAGAAGCGCTCTAGACGGGCGGGGCCTTTTCCAGCCCGAGCGGCGTTTCGCGGATGCGAAATACCCGGGCGAGGTTTGCCGGGGAAAGCACGTCGGCCGGCGAGCCATCGGCGACGAGCGCACCTTCGTGCAACAGCAGCAGCCGGTCACAATGGCGGCGGGCGAGATCGAGATCGTGGAGGGAGATGAGGACGCCCGCACCGCGCGCCGCCTCGGCGCGGAGCAGAGCCATGATGTCGAGCCGGTGATAGGCATCAAGATTGGCCACCGCTTCATCTAGCAGCAGCCAGTCCGGGCGTGCGACGAGCGCGCGGGCGAGCAGGACACGGGCGCGCTCACCGGTTGAAAGGCTGTCGACCCGGCGAGTTGCAAAGGCGGTGGCGTCGGCCAGCGCGAGCGCTGCGGCAATGGCGGTATCGTCGCGCGGCGCGCCGGGGCCGAGGCCGATTTGCACCAGATCGCCCGATCGCATCGGCCAGGCGACATCGCGGTCGGCGGGCAGCCAGGCAAGGCGGCGGGCGCGCTTGGCGGAGGGCAGGTCGCCCGGTGCCTCGCCGACAATGGTGACGCGGCCGGGGCCAGCGCCGAGGCCGGCGAGCGCCCGCAGCAGCGTTGTCTTGCCGGCGCCATTCGGACCGATCAGGCCGGTGACGCAGCCAGAATCAATGCGCAACGAAAGCGGCGCCAGCATCGGCGGGCGCGCGATGTCATGGGCAATCAGGCTGGCGATCATCGATCCTTGACCACTAGCCAGAGGAAAAAGGGCGCTCCGATCAGCGCGGTCAGCACGCCGAGTTTGAGCTCCTGCCCGTTGACGGGTAGGCGTACCGCCAGATCGGCGGCGGTGAGCAGGGCGGCGCCGGCCAGCGCTCCGGGCAGCATGGCGGCGCCGGGCCGGTTGCCGACAAGCGGGCGAACCAGATGCGGCACGACGAGGCCGATGAAGCCGATGCTGCCGGCCACCGCGACGCCGGCGCCAACCATGATGCCGGTGGTGACGACGACCAGCCAGCGCAGGCGCGCGATGTTCACGCCAAGGCTGGCCGCGACGTCTTCGCCGAGCGCCAGGCTATCGAGTTGGGGCCCCCGGGCCAGCAGAAATCCGCCGGCAATCAGGATGATCGGCCCGGCGAGCGCCAGTTGCGGCAGGCTGCGATCGGCGAGTGAGCCCAGGAGCCAGAACATCACATCGTAGAGCGCATAGGGCGATGGCGCGAGGCTGAGCGCCAGATTGACGAGTGCGCCGCCCAGCGCGCTGATGGCGACTCCGGCAAGCACCAGCGTATTGGTTGCGGCGCCGCGGCCCGCCAGCGCCAGCAACAGGGCGAGCGCCAGCAGCGCACCCGCCATGCCGCCCAGCGCCACGCCGAACACGCCGCCGCCTAGGAAATAGCCGGCGACGATGGCGCCGAGCGAGGCACCAGTGGACGGGCCGAGCACATCGGGGGAAGCAAGCGGGTTGCGCAACAAGCCCTGCATGGCGGCACCGCCGAGGCCGAGGCTGCCGCCGATCAAGAGAGCGAGTAAAGTGCGGGGGAGGCGTAGTTCGATGAGGATGGTGCGCGCCAGCCCGGGATCACGCGCTGCGACGCTGTGGAGCATAGCCGGATCCCAGAACAGCGAGGCGAGCGCCAGCGGGACCAGCGCGAGGCCGAGCAGCAGTGAAAGGCGGCGCGGGTTCATCGCCTGGCTGCCATGGCCGCGCGGAGGCGGATGATTTCCGGCACGAGGCTGGGGCCCAGACACGTCCAGGCGCGACCATCGGTGCGGAGGCGGCGGACGCTCGGCGGCAGGGCGGCGAGGGCGGGATGCGCGAGCCACCGCTGGTTGGTGGAGGCTTGGGCGACGCGATACTCAGAAATTACAAGATATTGCGGCGGGTTGCTCAGGATGCTTTCGAGGCTGATCTGGCCGCGCGGTACAGGTTGTTGCCGCAGGCCTGCTGCTGCCAGCCACGCTGCGGCAAGGCCGTTGGGTTCGATGGTGACGCCGCCGCCGGCAACCAGCAGTGCGCTCGCGCGGTGGGCGGGGGCGCTGGCCAGCGTGGCATTGATGTTTGCGATTACGGTTTCCCCAGTGGCTGTTCGCCCGAGCGCTTTCGACAGGGTGCGAATATTGACGCGCAATGCATTGAAACTATGCGGTTGGGGTAACTCGATCGTAGCGATGCCAAGCCGCCGGGCGGTGGCGGCCGCGGTTGGATCACCGCCGCTGGTGACGACAAGATCTGGCGATAATTGGACGATGTCCGTCACCCGGCCGCGGTTGGAGGGAAGGCCCCTGGCACGCGCGGAAAGCGGCGTTTCGGCCGGGTCCGCTCCCAATCGGCTGATGCTGACCAACTGGCCGGGCGCGGCGAGCAGCAGCGCGAGTTCGTCGCTGCACAGGTTGAGGCTGGCGACCCGCAGCGGTGCGGCGGCAGCGGGGGCTGCCACGAGCAATGCGAGGGCCGCCAGTGCCTTCACAGGCGCAGCCGTACCCCGGCATGGGCGGTCAGGCCTGGTGTCGGATAGGCAAAAACGTCCTGATAGCGGCTGTCGAAGGCATTTTCGAGGCGGGCGGTCAGGTCGACATGGCGGTTGATATGCCAGGCGCCGCTGACGGTAAGCAACGTGTAAGGGGCGAGCCGGACCGTAACGAAACGGGCAAAATCCGTGTCATTGCGGGCGCCGGTGATGGCCGCGCTGGCGGCAAGATCGAAGACTTTGCTGGTGTAGCTGGCGGTGACCGCGCCGGAATGGCGGGGACGGCGCACTTCGCGGACTTGCAAGCCGGCGGCGACCGTCTGTTGGGTCGCATCGAGATAGGCATAGGTGGCCGACAGGGTCAGGCCATCGACGGGCTTGGCGCTGGCGCTGACTTCAAGGCCTTGCCGACGGCTGCGGCCGGTGGCGTTCGCGACTCCGGAAAGGAAGGTGTCGAAATCGAAAGTAGAAACGATCTCATTGTCCAGTGTCGCGTGATACCATGTAATATCAATTCTGTAGGATTGATTGTTCCAACCGGCACCTAGCTCCCAACTGCGGCTGCGTTCCGGGGACAGATCGGGGTTGCCGATGAAGAAATCGGGGAAAAATCCATACAGATCGTAGAAGGTTGGATCGGCGACACCGGTACCATAGCCGCCGTGCAGGGTGAAACCGGCGCCGGGGCGAATGGCTGCCGTCGCGCGGAACGTGGTGGAATCGGCGAAACGGTTGTTCAAATCCCGTCGCACGGCGACGCCGCCGCCGAGCCAATCGCCGACATCGAGGCGGTATTCGCCGACAAGGCCGGTCTGAAGGCGGGAGCGGGACTGGTTGGAAAGGTCTGTCGGATCGGCGGCGGCGCTGGTGAAGCGTTCGCGTTCGTGTTCTGCCGCGAATGTCAGGCGATGGCGGGCGCTGCCGGTCTCGAAGTTTGCGCTGGTCTGGTAGCGGAAGGTCAGCCGGCCGCCGTCGGAACGGTTCTGGAAGATCCCGGCGGTTCGGTTGATGTTGGCCGTGTCGGTGAACAGGATCGATGCCTGATGCGTCCAGGCACCGTCCAGCAGGTCGATGCCGGCGGTGCCGCGCAGGGCGAGCTGCTTGCTGCGGGTAGCAAGCGGGGCATCGAGTGGCACGCCGGCAGTGTAGTCGAAATCATCGAACTTGCTGTTCGAGGTTGAATAGCGGGCGACGAGAGAAAGATTCGTATTTTGAGTTGGTTTCGACGCAATTTTAGTATGCAGCGTGAGGTTTTGATAGCCATCGCGATCGCCGCCAGGCCCGGAAATATCGTAGCCGCGCGAGGTGAGGTAGCTCAATTGGCCATTCACTGTGGTTTCGGGGGCGATGGCATAGCCGCCACCAACGCCGGCACGAAAGGTGCCAAGGGAGCCGCCTTCGGCTTCGCCAAACAGCCCGGTGTCACTGCGGGTGAGGATGTTGATGACTCCGCCAACGGCCTGGGAGCCCCATAGCGCCGATTGCGGGCCGCGCAGCACCTCGATCCTGTCGATGCCGCCTGAAAGCAGGGTTTCATAGCGGAATTCGCCCGATGATGCGGGATCGGTGACATCGATGCCATCGATAAAGGTGATGCTGTGATTGGCCTCGGCGCCGCGGATGCGGACCTGGGTCTGGGCGCCCAACGGCCCGGTCTGGGCGACGGCGACGGATGGAGAGAGGGTGAGATAGTCCTTCACCAACGGCAGCGCGAGCGCTTCGATGGTAGCGCGCTCGATGATGGTGAGCGCGGTGCCGGACAACGCGACCGGCACGGGCTCACGCGAGGCGGTAACGGTGACGGGTTCCGCATTTTTGTCAAAGGAAACGATATTGTCGTCGCTGGATGCAACCGCACCAGCGGCCAGAATAATGGATATCAGCACGTTATGTCCCTTCGTTTCCATGGCTTGTCAGCCACGGGCAGCAGCAAAGCCGCCGCAAACGAAGGGCGCGTGATTGCGCCATTCCGTTACATGCACCGCTGGACCCGGCAGGCATGGGACGACCGGGGATGGCAGGTTTCCTGGCTTGCGGCTCGAACGCCCTTGCACCGCCTTCCCGGTTCGGCGGTTTCCCGCTTTGCCAGTGGCATGTGGTGCAAGGGCTCGCCGCATACAGTTGCGGGCACAGCGCCGGATTTCGACCGGCTTCCCTCTTAGCCGCCCCTTGCGGGCCGGCACCATCCAAGATCAGCGATATGCGATGCGCCGGGGGAGGGCAAGCCCGGGGGCCTTCCGGCAGGGCCGGGCGCGACTGGCATTGCCTTTGCCGTGCTTCCCCGCTATTCGCCCCCGCTCTATCTGGCTGGTCGGTACCAGCTGCATGCAGAAAGACCCCTGATCATGAAGTCCGGTATCCACCCCGATTATCACGCCATCACCGTCAAGATGACCGATGGCTCCAGCTATCAGACGCGTTCGACCTACGGCAAGGAAGGCGATACGCTGTCGCTGGATATCGATCCGACGTCGCACCCGGCCTGGGTTGGTGGTGCTGGCAAGATGCTGGATGCTGGCGGTCAGGTTGCCCGCTTTAACAAGCGTTTCTCGGGCTTTGGCCTGAAGAAGGCCGGCGAATAAGCCGGGTTTGTTGCTGGTTCGGCCCGCGTCGGACCAGCGGCACCTTTACGGATTTCGGCAGCGATGCATGACCGCCCTTGGCAACAGGGGCGGTTTTTGGCGTCTCGAGAGTTATGATGAGTCCCGGGTCAAGCCCAGGATAACGCGACACCCTGAATGACGTCGATTTTAGCCGCTTTTGCCCGGATCGAGCAGGCGGTGCAGGTGAACGACGACATATTTCATCGTCGCATCATCGACCGTGCGCTGGGCATTTGCACGCCAGGCGGCTTCGGCCGAGGCGTAATCGGGGAAGATGCCGACGACATCCAGCTTGTCCGGTTCAGCGAAATCAAAGGTTTGCGGATCGGCGACGCGGCCACCGAAGACGAGATGGAGTTTGCTCATGTCGGGAGGCTTTAACGCCCGACAGCGGCAAGCGCCACCGGCTTGTTACTGATATTCGCGTGCGAGGCGCTTCATCATGTCCCCGAACCAGGTTTCGAATTCGGGGCCATCCCAGGCACGGTGGTCGCCGCGTTTGTAGGCGGCGCCATTCAGGGCATAGAATTCGGCGTTGATGCGGTTGGCGAGCCGGTTGTCATGGGTGCGGATGACCTTGGCGGGGGAGCCGACGACGATGGAGTTGGGCGGCACGATGGTGCCATCGCGGACATAGGCGTGTTGCCCGACGATGGAACCCGCGCCGATGACAGCGCCATTGTAGACGGTGGCGTTAATGCCGATGAGGACATGGTCGCCAAGCGTGCAGCCATGCAAGGTGGCGTGGTGGGTTATCGAGCAATAATCCCCGATTATCACCGGTTTTCCGGGGTCGGTATGGATCATCACAAAGTCCTGGACGTTGGCCGAGGCGCCAATGACGACGTGCGATGTTTCGGAACGGATGACGGCGTTGCACCAGATCGAGGCGTTTTCACCCACCGTTACCGCGCCATAGACCTGCGCGCTGGGGTGGATGAAGGCCGTATCGGCGATGTTGATGAGGTTGGTCAGCTGGTCTTCCTTTCGGCGGCCGATCGATTGTTGGCTGATTTGAGGAAGCTGACAAGCGCGTCAAAGCCGTTTTTCTGGACATAGGCATTGAAATCGGCCTCTTGCGTCAGCGACAGGTTGATGCCGGACACGCTGAGATTGTTGAGCACCATCTTGCCGCCGGGCAGTTGCTTGACCTGCCAGATGGCGTCGATTGGCTGGCTGCCGGGGCGGGTGACGCGGGTGTAGACGTCGCTGATCGCCGCCGTGCGGGTGATGGTGCGCACGGTCTTGATGGTCGCATCCGAATAATCATAGAGGCGGTCGGCATAGGCATTCAGCACGAATTCGGGCAGCGCCGATTGATAGGCGGCGTATTGCGCCGGGGTGATGGTGGCGCGTTGGCGACGGATCAGCCGGTTGCCGATGTCTTGCAGCGCGACATTGTCGCGAAGCATGGTGCGAAAGCTGTTGCGGGTGGCCTCACGCGACACGGATTTGTTGCGGAGCAGGGCAAAAGCATCGGCAGCGAGGTGCTCGACAAAGGCCTGTGCCGCCGGATTGCCGGTTTCTGGCCCCGCCGCTGCAATTTGCGCGGTGGCGGGCGCTGCGGTGACGATGGGCAGCACGGCGGTAACCATGGCGACGACGAGGGTGGGGAAGGGGAGATTGCGCATCAGGATCATGGACTCCGCGGGGGGGTGTGCTGGGCGGCAGGACTGCCGGATGATGGGGGGACGACAGGGGCGTTATGGCGCCGCGACGCTGAACCGCGGGTTAAGTCACGCGGGGCGAAAGGAAAATCGGCGGTGGTGGAGGGTGGCGGGATGCGTATACGATGGCCACCCAGAGGAGATTTCGCAGCCTGAGCGTAGGTACAGCGGTGGTTTTGCGGTGGTTTTGCGGTGGTTTTGCGGTGGTTATGCGCGGTGAATCGGCGATAATATCATGGTGTTTCAGCGGGGCTCCAGCAAGCTTCTGGCGGTTGATCGAAGCTGTTCCGACGCTCGATCAACTGCCGTCGGTGCTGCCTGCCAGCATGTTGCGTTCGATTTCGGTGGTCGGGAACAGGGCGCCGAGTGCGGCACCCGCGGCGAGGCCGAGGATGATCGAGACCAGCGGGTTGGATTCGACTTTGTTACTGGCACCGGCGGCGAGGTTGCGTGCACGGTCTGCACCGGCGGCGAGGCGCTGGCTGCTCGAACGGGCTGTCGGTGCGTCGGCGGGTGCTTCGCTGGCGGTTTCGACATAGCCGAAGCCATCGTCATAATCGGTGTAATCGCCTATTTCGTCGCGGATATCGACCCGCGCCTTTGACAGCGACGAGCGGGCCAGCAGCGCCAGCCCGACAGCGGCGACGGCGGCGCCGATGGCGAGGGGGTGGCGCCGCATGGCGGTGCCGGCATTGTCGCGGACGGTGCCGAACAATTGCGCACCGCCGCCCGACAGGCGATCCAGCGTTTCGCCGAGGATGCGGCGCGGATCGAGCCGTTCCTGGATGGCGTCGATGGTGGTGGCGACCCGTTCGCGCGCGCTATCGGCTTCGGCGGCGAAGCGCTCTACCGGTTCCGATGCCATGTCAGTCTCCCTTCAAGCTTTCAACGTCACGTTTCAGATTGGCGGTCATCCGACGCGGCGCAAGGTCCGTCGCCTTCAATCTTGTCGCGCCACCATAAATCAGCCCGATGCCGAGAACCAGCGCGACAAGGCCGACGATGAGCGCCGCGCCGATGATGCCGGTGAAATTGGCCAGCACGACGACGAGCGCGCCGAGCAGGCAGAGCATCGCCACCGAGAGCAGCATCAAGCCGGCAGCGACGGTTGCCAGGCTGCCCACGGCGCCGGCGATATTGTCGCGTATCTCCCCGCTGGCGAGGCGGATTTCGGATTGCACCAGGGCGATTACATCATCAACCAATTGGCGCAGCAGGTCGCCGACCGAGGTGCGGTGCGCGCGGCCTGTCGCCGGGCGTTCGGCCGCGTGCAGACTTTCGGTGTCGTCGGGGGCTGGTTTCTTCAACGGTTCGTCCCGGATTTGACCAGCCGTGCCGCGATAAAGCCGGCGATCAGCGCCACGCCGATGGCCATTTGCGGCGAACGGCGCACCAGATCGCGGCCATCATCGAGCAGATGCGCCACCGGGCGGTCGCGCAGCGTTTCCTGCAGCCCTTCGAGCGCGCCGGCGGCCTGCCGCAGGTAATCGCCGAACGGGCCGATATTGTTGCTGTCCAGCTTTGCCGCGAATTCATGGGCGAGCATGACCAGCCCGTCGAAGCTGCGCGCCAGTTCGGCCTTGCCGTCTTCGGCCAGTTCCATCAGCCGGCTTTCGGCGACGGAAACGAGGCTGGTGCCGCGCGGTGCGTCGCGGCCGGCGACGGCATCATCAAAGCTCTCGCTTTCATCGGCGGAAATGGTGTTCGACGAAGTTTGGGATTGGGCTTTTGTCATCACAACGTCTTTCGTACCAAGCTTGCGCGGCCAGCATAGGCGCAAACTGCTGATGCAACCAATAAAACGCCTCCGA
Organism: Sphingomonadales bacterium; assembly: GCA_038208825.1. Lineage (GTDB taxonomy): Bacteria > Pseudomonadota > Alphaproteobacteria > Sphingomonadales > Sphingomonadaceae > Sandarakinorhabdus. The sequence goes on from JBBQYI010000028.1 coordinate 21,505, forward strand.
CATGAAGCGCAGGCAACGATGCCGGGCCGCATCGAAACATTTGCCGCCGCCGGGTTCCCCGGATAGATGGCGCGCAACGCCGTGGAGCGCAACATTCAACGCAAATCCAATTCCGCTGGCAGAATGCCGCAGCAAAGCCTTTAGGGGGTCCAGACCATGACAGCCATCATCGACATCCACGCCCGCGAAATACTTGATTCGCGCGGCAACCCGACCATCGAAGTCGATGTCGTGCTGGAAGATGGATCGACCGGCCGCGCCGCGGTGCCGTCGGGCGCCTCCACGGGGGCGCATGAGGCGGTGGAGCTGCGCGACGGCGACAAGGCGCGGTACATGGGCAAGGGCGTGCTGAAGGCCGTGGCAGCGGTGAACGGCGAAATCTTCGATGCGCTGTCGGGCATGGAAGCCGAGGAACAGGGCGAGATCGACGCGGCGATGATCGAACTGGACGGCACACCGAACAAGGCGCGGCTTGGCGCCAACGCCATATTGGGGGTGAGCCTGGCGGCGGCAAAGGCGGCGGCCGATTCGCGCGGGCTGCCGTTGCACCGCTATGTCGGCGGCGTGTCGGCCAGCCTGTTGCCAGTGCCGATGATGAATATCGTCAACGGCGGCGCCCATGCCGACAACCCGATCGATTTCCAGGAATTCATGGTGATGCCGGTGGGCGCGCCGACTCTGTCGGAAGCGGTGCGCTGGGGCGCGGAGATTTTCCACACGTTGAAGGGTGAATTGAAGGCGGGCGGGTTTTCGACGGCGGTTGGCGACGAAGGCGGCTTTGCACCCGATCTGAAGGGCACCCGCGCGGCGATGGATTTCGTGATGGCGGCGATTGCCAAGGCGGGTTTCAAGGCCGGGGAGGATGTGTTCATCGCGCTGGACCCGGCGGCGACCGAGTTTTTCCACGATGGCCAGTATGTGCTGGCCAGTGAAGGGTTGAAGCTGACCCCTGAGGAAATGGCGGATTATTATGTCGCGCTGGCGCGGGATTATCCGATCCTGTCGATCGAGGACGGCATGGCCGAGGATGATTTTGTCGGCTGGAAGGCGTTGACCGACAAGCTGGGCGCAACGCACCAATTGGTGGGCGATGACCTGTTCGTGACCAACCCGGTGCGGCTGGCGCAGGGCATCAAGGACGGGTTGGCCAATGCATTGCTGGTCAAGGTCAACCAGATCGGCACGCTGACGGAAACGCTGGCGGCGGTCGATATGGCGCACCGTGCCGGCTATCGCACTGTCATGTCGCACCGTTCGGGGGAAACCGAGGATTCGACCATCGCCGATCTGGCGGTTGCCTGTGGCACCGGCCAGATAAAGACCGGGAGCCTGGCGCGATCGGACCGGTTGGCCAAGTATAACCAGTTGATCCGTATCGAGGAAGAACTGGGCAGCAGCGCTCGTTACGCAGGCCGTGCGGTATTGCGTGGTTAAAAAGCGCTAATCCCCCGAAAGGGGGATTTCGGCGCGGCGATTGGTGATTATATTGCCCGGCGGAAGGAGCCGGACGGGCATGGGTCAACGGGAAAAGCTGGCTGGAATCAGGCTGGGGCTGACCTATGGGGCCGGGCTGGTGCTGCTTGGGCTGGTGATTGCCATGATCGTGTCGCCTGCGCCTGTTGCGGCTGCACCGGTTGCGGCCGCGCCTGCTGCCGAGGCTGTCGTTTCGGCGCCTGCCCTGGTTCCGCTTGCCGGCACTGTGCGGCAAGCGGTGCCGGTGTCCGGGGTAGCACGAGCCCAGCGAATCGGTTTTGCGATCACGAATGTGCAGCCGGGCCCTGACCCGTTGCGCCCACCCCGCCGGGTGTTCGTTTTTACCCCGGTGCCCGGCCATGAACTGCCGGCGCTGATGCTGCCACCACCGGCGACGCGTGGCCAATTCATCGCGGCGCATGCCGATCGGGCCGTGCTGGTATCCGCGCCCAAGTGACAGGCTGACGGTTGCGGCCAGCCGCCGGGGCCCCTATCCGCTACCGCGTGTTGCGCTGGCTGATCCTTTTGAACCTGTTGATGTCTGCACCGTTGGCTGCGGCGCAATTGACGGGGCTGTCGATCGTTCCGGGCGCCGTTACGGTTGGCACCGATGGACCACCCGCGGTGGCGTTCCAGTTTGCGCTGGGGGCGCCCTACCGGCTGGTCGTCGATATGCCCGCGGTGACAGTCCCGGCGGCGGTGACGGTGGATGGTGTGGGCAGCGTCACCCGGCTGCGCGCCGCGATGTTTGCGCCCAACATGGCGCGTCTGGTGATCGATATGTCGCGGCCGCTGGAAATCGTTTCGGCGCGCGGTGGTGCCGGCGGCCTGACGCTGGAATTGCGCCGAATCGACGACGCCGCCTTTGCCGCCAATGTGGAAAAGGGGCGAAAGCCGTTGCCGGTGTTGACCGGCGGGCCGGCGGCGGGGGCGGTGCCGGCGAACGGTGGTGGCAAGCCCGTGGTTGCGGCGACCGGCGGCGCGTCTGCACCGGCGCCGCCCGTTACCGCACCTGCTGCGGCAAGGCCGGGCGCGTTCGAATTGCCGGCCGACATGTTCGGTTCCGCCGCTGCCGCGTTGCCGGCGGGCCCCGGGGAAATGAGCGCCGCCGACGCAGCCGCCGAGGCGGCGGCGGGCGAAGCTGCGGCGGTGCCGCGCCCTCCACGCAAGCGGCCCGGCATCCGGCCGCGATCCGGCAGCAAGCCGCTGGTCGTGATCGACGCCGGCCATGGTGGCAAGGATGTCGGATCCATCAGCATCAACGGCGGTTATGAAAAGGACGTGACGCTGGCGATTGCCCGGGCGACGGCGCGGGCGTTGCAGCGATCGGGCAAGGTGCGGGTGAAGCTGACCCGTGACGATGACCGGTTTATTCCGTTGGGGGGCCGGGTCACCATCGCGCGGTTGGCGCGGGCCGATCTGTTCGTTTCGATCCATGCCGATTCGGCGCCGAACCCGCTGGCGCAGGGGGCGAGCGTCTATACGCTGTCGGCGGTGGCGTCCGATGCGGTGGCGGCGCGGTTGGCGGCGCGCGAAAACAAGGCCGATATCATCGGCGGGCTGAACCTGGGGGTCATGTCGGCCGATGTCGGGGACATCATGATCGATTTGTCGCGGCGGGCAACAGGCAATGTATCGGTGCAATTTGCCGATGTGCTGCAGGAAACGCTGTCGGATCGCATTCGTTTTCGGGGCGAGTTCCACCATTTTGCCGGGTTTTTCGTGCTGAAGGCGCCGGATGTGCCGTCGGTGCTGCTCGAAACCGGCTATATCAGCAACGCCGATGATGCCGCCGTGCTGTTTTCGGCAAAAGGCCAGCGCACCATCGCGGAAGGCATCGCGATGGCCATCGAACGCCATCTGCTGGGGGATTGAAGCGCTTCCCTGATACGGCTGCAGCCGCTATCGACGAGGTAGTGTTGGGAGTTTCGATGCGCAAATGGTTGATCCGGGGTGGTGTGGGTGTGGTCGCGATGGCCGTGCTGGCGGCCATCGTGCTGTGGGCTGCGGCGCGCGGCCTGCCGGATGAAAATGAACTGGCGCAATTCGCCCCGGCGCTGCCATCGACGGTGCGCGACATCAACGGCGATGTGCTGACCAGCTTTACCCGCGAACGCCGTATTTATCTGCCGTTTAACGAAATCCCGCCGCGCCTTTTGCAGGCCTATATCTCGGCAGAGGACAAGACGTTCTTTGAACATGGCGGGCTGGATTATGTCGGAATCCTCGGCGCCGTGTTTACCAACGTCGAATCGATCTTCACCGACAAGCGGCGCGTCGGCGCCTCCACCATCACGCAGCAGGTGGCGAAAAGCCTGATCGGCAACGAGGTTACCTACACCCGCAAGCTGCGCGAGGCGATTTTGGCGCGGCGCATGGAATCGGTGTTTTCCAAGCAGCAGATCCTGGAGCTGTATCTCAACCAGATATTCCTTGGCCGTAATTCCTATGGGGTGGAGGCGGCGGCGCAGGCCTATTTCGGCAAAACCGCGAACGAACTCGATCTGTCGCAGATGGCCTATCTCGCCATCCTGCCCAAGGCGCCGAGCACCTATAGCCCGGTGTCGCAGAACGCCCGGGCGGTGGCGCGGCGGGATTATGTGCTGCGTCAGATGCTCGCCAATGGCTATATCAGCAAGGCCGAGCATGATGCCGCCGCCGCCGAGCCATTGGTGGCGGCGCCGAACCGCTCGTTTGCCGCGGGCCGTCCGTCGGATTACTTCACCGAGGATGTGCGCCGCGCACTGATCGCCAAGTTCGGCGAAACGGAGCAGGACGGTCGCAACAGCGTCTATGGTGGCGGGCTGTGGATTCGCACATCGGAAAACCCGGTGATGCAGGCGGCGGCAGAACGCGCCATGCGCGATGGTTTCGTGCGCTATGAACGCGGCCGGGCCTGGCGCGGGCCGGCGGCGCATATCGATGCCGGCGAAGGCTGGCAGGGGCGGTTGCAATCGGCGACCGTGGCAACCGGTTATGATGCTTGGCAAAAGGCCGTTGTGCTGGGCAAAAGCGGCAGCGATTCACGGCTGGGCTTTACCGATGGCAGCACCGGCACCATGCCGGGATCATCGGCGACGCAATTGTTGCGGGATACCAATATCGCCGCGTCCAGTGCGTTGAAAACCGGCGATGTCATTGTGGTGACGCGCGTCGGCGGTGGCTATGCGCTGCGCCAGGCGCCGGAGGTTTCGGGCGGCATGGTGGCGGAAGACCCGCATACCGGCCGGGTGCTGGCGATGGTCGGCGGTTTCGATGCCCGCACCCAAAGCTTCAACCGCGCCACACAGGCGTTCCGGCAACCGGGTTCGACGTTCAAGCCGATCGTTTACGCCACCGCGATGGACAATGGTTTCACGCCATCCTCGATCGTCGTCGATGCGCCCTATTGCGTGTTCCAGACCCGGTCGTTGGGTACGAAATGCTTCCGGAATTTCGGCAACATGCGCAGCGCCGGGGCGCAGACGCTGCGCTGGGGCCTCGAACAATCCCGTAACCTGATGACGGTGCGGGTGGCGTTCAACACCGGCATGGACAAGATCGTCGCGCAGGCCAAGGCGCTGGGCATCGGCAATTACCAGCCGGTGCTGGCGATTGCGCTGGGCGCCGGTGAAACCACGGTGATGAAGCTGACCAACGCCTATGCGCAGATCTTCAACGCCGGGCGGGCGTTGCAGCCATCGTTGATCGATATGGTGCAGGATCGCGATGGCAAGGTGATCTATCGCCGGGACAATCGTTCCTGCCCCGGCTGTGCCGCCGCCGATTGGGATGGCGGGCCGATGCCGCGACCGGGCAGCGCGCCGCGGCAGGTGATGGACCCGCGCACGGCGTTCCAGACCGTCCACCTGATGGAAGGCGTGGTGCTGCGCGGCACCGGCACGCGGTTGCTCGATCTGAACCGGCCATTCGCCGGCAAGACCGGCACGACAAGCGGCCCCAAGGATGTGTGGTTCGTGGGCGGCACCCAGGATCTCGTGGCGGCGCTGTACCTTGGTTACGACAAGCCGCGCAATCTTGGCGGCGCTGCCCAGGGCGGCACGACAGCGGCGCCGATCTGGGACCAATTTGGCAAGGACGTGCTGAAGGACGCGCCAAAGACGCCGTTCAACATTCCCCCCGGCGTGCGCATGGTGCGGATCGAGCGGCGCACGGGAAAGCGCGTGTTCGACGCCTGGCCAACCAACGAGCCCAAGGCCGCGGTAATCTGGGAAGCCTTCAAACCCGACAGCGAACCGCGCCGCACCGGCAAGGCCAATGAATTCGACACGGCGCACAAGGGCAGGGTACGCAGCGACGCGGAATTTTTGGAGAATACGGGCGGGATTTATTAGCGGGGTGGTTGTGGGCCGGGGATGGCCGTTTTTGGTGCGAAGCTGATATTCGAACCGAGACCACGTCGTTACCGCTTTGCGCTCAATCGCGGTCATACAGACGCTTTGGCGGGCAACCGGAAAGCAGACCTCGCGCGGCATGATTTGGACTGTCCGTAAGCCGAACGCTCAGTGATGTTGACGCATCATTGAGCAGACGCCCTAGCGTGCGGCGCGCGGTCGCGCTTACCGCGTTCCCGGACCATGGGTCCCACTTCGTGGAAATCGGTGTAAGGCGCTGCCAATCGAGAGGAATGCCGCAAGCTGCAGCCAGCCTTGGTTTCTTCCGTACTCAGGCTGCCGCTCGCGGCCGTGCCGACTACCAGAGACCAAGAAACTTCAGTGCAAAGACAATGATGACGACCGCGCCAACAAGCCAGACAATGCTGTTCATGAGTGCCTCCAACGATGCCGAGGCCACTAAGGTCCCGTATTGATCTGGCCACGTGCGCGGGCCGTGTAGAAGAAGCTTTACTGGACTAGCAGCAACAAACAAACAAATTTATTAACGAAGGTTCCGGCATCGTCCGACGGGTGTCCCGCCCCTGTGCAGCAGTGGACTTATCAGATAGTAAGCCGGGCACGTGCTCTCATACAGAGAGAGACCGAGAGCCTGCGACCACCGGCAGCACCCGAGCGCTGTCGCCGTTACCCGCTACGCAGATTCGACACCAAGCGCCCATGAACTCATAGAATGGCTCGACGATGTTGACTCATCATTGAGCAGCCGGCTCACCGGCCCGCGCACAGTCGCGCTTTGAACCACGGTGGCTTTGCCGGAGGCGTCGGTTCCCGAGTTCAGATAAAGCAGGTTGATCGGAGCGTCCGGAACTGTCCGGAGCAGTCGTTCGCAGGCGGGGCCGCTAATGGCGACAATTGGATTGACAGCAGCCGTGCTTGCCGTGTCCGTAAGGAGACCCGGATAGGTAGACAGACGACAGACGGCATAGGGTCGTGAACTAGGGGAATCCAGTTGTCCCGTCTGAGCTAACGAACGGCAGCTATTGCGTCGCGTCGCCCGGAACCTGCCTGTCACCTAACGGCCCAGTTACGGCCGCCGGCAGGACCTGAACCAACGACCGGTGTCAGGGTGCGTTCAAGCAGGCGTGAATGTCGTCTTGTGGATCTCGCCAGCCGCCACGCTGTAATCCATTTTATGGGTCTTGAGCCAAATTGGCGACGTGCGCTTTCTTTCCGGTAACTGGTCGGCCGGCGATTACGGCGCCGACGAACGCAATCAAGCCGGCGATGAAGGCCAGCCAGGCGGCAACGAGGATGAGTTGGACCTGCATGATGGAACTACGCGTCCACAGGACATTGGCTTCCCACTCCGCATCGCGCAGCGCGTCCCGCGGCAGTTCGGGACAGTCGGCGGGATACACCAGCTGCGCGCGGGGGGTGCATTGGGTGCCGCGCACGACGCGGATTTTGGAGCCCGGGATCGGTTCGACAAACTGCGAATAGAGCGGCAAATAGGCCCCAATACCGATGACGGTCAGTGCTAGGCCGGCGAGGATAAACCGCCGGCGAACGGCGCGACGTGCGCCGCGAGCCCATTCCCACATCACCAGTGCTGCGATGAGAATGAACACCGCACTGACGTATTCGACAGCCGGGGGCCAAGGCGGCTGCAACCCGGCGAAGGCGGCAATCAGCGGCAGCGTAGCTGCGCCAGCAGCGAATAGGAGGACGCGAGCGATGTCTTTGAAATAGCCGTCCATTCGCTATCGCTCCGGTGTGAGGATGATGGGCGGTCCGGTCTTTTCGTCATCACCGGGATCGATGCGCAAATCACCATGCCGGCTTCGGCCGTCCGCCCAAGATGCAGCGTACGCATAGTTGCCTGACAGATAGATATCACGGTCCATGGCGACTTCACCCCAGCCATGGCAGCGCCGACGATCATATGGATCAATGCCGCCCGCCTGACAGACGGCAAAATAGAAGCGCGGGATCAATGCGAGCCGGCCCAAGGGGCGGAGTTTAAAGCGCACTGGAGCTTCGCCCGCGCCGCAACCTCCCTCGGCAACGAGCGGTCGCAACTGCGGTGCGTTTGACTTTCGCCACGTCTCCAGTCCTCGGGCCAATGCCTCCGATCTCGCATAGATATCGGCCTCGTTGCTCCGTGCGATTAAAGCCAGGGTTGCGGTTTCCCAGTGGCCGACTTCGCGCTCAATTACTGCCGTTGGATAGCCCAGCGTCCGCAGGTCAGCGCGGGTGACGGCGGCCTCGATCGCAATCACCGCCATCTGTGAGGTCGCGCCGGGTTGGTTGCCAACCGTCGCTGGTGCCGCAAGACAGTGGATAACATCATAGGGCTCACGGTCTGCCGCGGCGTCAGCATCCATAAGCATTTTTTCCGCCCTAACGTACGACGCGGCAGCCTTTTGAAAACTTGGATAGGAAGCTGCGTGTGCGGTCGCCGGCATGACCACGGCAGCCCCCAGCGCGATGATACGGGTAAAGGTCATATCACAGCGTGATACAGGTCCAACGTCGGGTCAATCGGCGCGCGCTATCTTGCTCAGGTTTTCAGCACCAGTCGCCAGGTGTCGCTCGAGTGGACTATCAACGGCCGTTGCGAGCCAATAGGCAGCACCTGAACCGACGTCCGGTTTCGGCTAGTGCTCAAGCCAGCCTCAATGACCGGGTGTTGGGTCATTTCGAACAAAGCTGGCGCCTGAACGAATGTCCGCTTGCGCTAGTCCGCTATCCGAAACCGGACAGGCAGCCATCGGCCCAATTGCCGTCATCGGAAGGCGGCTCGTTAATCGTCCACAACCGGGTCGGTAGCGGACGCTGCACTCGCGGTTCAAGCGATTAGGCCGGTCTGTCCTACACGCTTGAATTCGGCTATCCCGAATGTGATGCAGTCGTTGAAACTGACGCAGCCGATATTGGCAGGTGGAATAGCCGTTGGAGGCGCCCCGCATATTCGTGAAATGCACCCGAAACGGTCAACTTAATAAACTTACGACGCACGGGTGCTGGTTGGATCGCCCGGCCTGCGCCGCTGGAACGGCTTGCACCGCACCGCGTCGGCCCTTATGCCGCGTGCAACCCAAGGGGATATTTACCATGCGTGCCGAGGCACAGAATTACGCTGATTCCATCAAGCAGGCATTGGACCTGCTGAGGAGGTTTCTTTGACTGGGATCGTGCACTCCGACGCCTTGATGAGCTGAACGCGCGGGTCGAGGACCCGAAGCTGTGGGATATTCCCAAGGCAGCCCAGGTGGTGATGACGGAGCGGCGGCGGCTCGATGAGGCGATTGCGGCGACGCGCGCCATTGAAACCGAGCTTTCGGACACGTCCGAGTTGATCGAAATGGCCGAGGCCGAGGGCGATGAGGCCATGGCCGTTGAGGGCGTGGCCGCGTTGAAGACGCTTGCCGAGCGGGCCGAGCGCGACAAGGTGGCGGCGTTGCTGGCGGGCGAGGCCGACAACAATGATGCCTATATCGAGGTCAATTCCGGCGCCGGCGGCACCGAAAGCCAGGATTGGGCCGAAATGTTGCGCCGGATGTACCAGCGTTGGGCCGAGCGCCATGGCTACAAGGTCGAGTTGATCGACTTTCACGCCGGGGAACAGGCCGGCATCAAGAACGCCACCATGCTCATCAAGGGTCCGCAGGCCTATGGCTGGGCCAAGACCGAGAGCGGCGTGCATCGCCTGGTGCGGATCAGCCCCTATGACAGCGCGGCGCGGCGGCACACCAGCTTTGCCAGCGTGTGGATTTATCCGCAGATCGATGACGATATCGACATTGATATCAAGGAATCAGACCTGAAGATCGATACCTATCGTGCCTCTGGCGCCGGTGGGCAGCACGTCAACACCACCGATTCGGCGGTGCGCATCACCCATATGCCAACGGGCGTGATCGTGGCGTGCCAGAATGAACGGTCGCAGCACAAGAACCGCGCCACGGCCATGAAGATGTTGAAGGCGCGGCTGTATGAGCGGGAACTGGCCATTCGCGAAGCCGCGGCGGCCGATGTCGAAGCCGGCAAAAGCGACATTGGCTGGGGCCATCAGATCCGGTCTTATGTGCTGCAACCCTATCAGCTGGTGAAGGATTTACGCACCGGCGTCACCTCGACCGCGCCGTCCGATGTGCTGGATGGCGATCTCGATCCGTTCATGGCGGCGGCGCTGAGCCAGCGCGTGACGGGCGAGGCCGTGGATGTCGAGGATGTGGAGTAGGCCGTTTTTGGCGCGCCCGCGGACGGTTCAGACCGGCGGGCGGCGGTTGGCCCAGGGCGCGGCGCGCTCGATTTGTGCCGCCAGGGCATAGAGCAGCGCTTCATCGCCATAACGGCCGGTGGCCATGATGCCGATCGGCAGGCCGGTGCTGCTCATGGCCAGCGGAAGCGACATGGCGGGCTGGCCGGTCTGGTTGGCGAGCGCGGTATAGGCGCTGTAGCCGGTGATGTTCGCGGTCCAGCTGGCGATGTCGGGGGGTGACATGTCGATCTTGCCAAGCTCGATCGGCGGATGCGCGAATACCGGGGACAGCAGCACGTCGTAGCGGGTGAGGAAACGTGCCATGACGATGGCGGCGTGCTGGAACAGGTCGTTGGCGGCGATCAACTGGGTGGCGCTGGTCTTGCGGCCGATATGGGCGAACATCTGGGTGACGGTTTCGATATCGTCGCCGGCATCGTCGCGGCCCAACTGTTTGAGGCGGTTGCCGATATCGGCGGCGGTGCAGGCGGCGATGACCGCGACCATGGCCTCGCCAAGCGCCGCGCCGGACAGATCGGGCGTAGCTTCCTCGACATGGTGGCCAAGGCCTTCGAGCAGGCGGGCGGCGTCGCGGGTGGCGGCTTCGACCTCGGGATGGACGGGCACGCCGGTCAGCGGCGCGATCATCAGGGCGATACGCAGGCGGCCGGGGTCGCGTTTCATGGCATCGAGGAAGCTGCCATCGGGGGCCGGGGCGACATAGCGGCTGCCGGTTTCCGGCCCGGAAAGCGCATCGAGCAGGGCGGCGTTATCGCGTACCGATCGGCTGACGGCGTGGGCGACGGTCAGGCCCAGCCAGCTTTCGGTGACGTTCGGGCCTTGCGGCATGCGACCACGCGATGGCTTCATGCCGAACACGCCACAGGCCGCGGCGGGGCAACGGATGGAGCCGCCGCCGTCCGACGCGTGGGCGATGGGGACGACGCCGGCGGCCACCGCGCAAGCGGCACCGCCGCTGGAGCCGCCAGCGCTATGGGCCAGATTCCAGGGGTTGCGGGTGAGACCGGTTGCCTTGCTTTCGGTGGTGACGGTCAGGCCAAGTTCAGGGCTGGTGGTCTTGCCGAACGTATTGAGACCGGATGCAAGGATACGGTCATAGGCTGTTGAATTATAGTGTGGGCGATAGTCATTCCACAACCGACTGCCTTCGCCGGACCGTTCGCCGTCAATGTGCATGTGCAGATCCTTGACGAGGAACGGCACGCCGGCAAATGGCCCGGTAAAGGGGGATTTCGCGGCGGCGCGGGCGCGGTCGTACAAAGGTTGCGCCATGAAGTTGAGGCTGGGGTTGCTGGCTTCGGCGCGGGCGATGGCGGCTTCGAGCAGTTCGGCGGGACTGGCGCCGCCGCTGGCGACGAGTGCCGCCTGGCCGAGCGCGTCGAGGTCGGCAAAATCGCTGCTCATGGTCAAATCTCCGCTGATTGCGGCAGCCTAGCGCGTGGCGGGGGCGACCGGGACTAGGGAATAAGCGGGGTGTTGGGTGCGCCGGTGCCGTGCGGTCAGAATTGCGCCTCGTAGCGGTCGAGGCCGGCGGCTAGATCGGCGATGAGATCGGGAACGTCCTCCAGACCGATGGAGAGGCGCAGGATCGGGCCGGGGAGCGGTGTGGTGGTCGCTGTGCGGATATTGTTGAGTTCGACCGGAAGGATGAGCGATTCATAGCCGCCCCAGCTGAAACCGATGCCGAAATGCGCCAGATCGTCGATGAGCGCCGCGGTGTGCGCCCGGTTGCCGCGTTTGAGGACGAAGGAGAACAGCCCGGTGCTGCCGGAGAAATCGCGTTGCCAAAGGGCATGGCCGGCATGGGATGGCAGCGCCGGGTGCCAGACGCGATCGACGGCGGGGTGCGATTCCAGCCAGTGCGCGATAGCCAGTGCGCTGGCCTCCTGCCGGTCGAGGCGCAGCGACAGGGTGCGCAGGCCACGCAGCACGAGCGCGGCATCGTCCGCCGATACCGTGTGGCCGAGCCGGTAGGTGGCAGCCTTCAGCCGGGGCCAGAGCGCCGGGGTGGCGGTGGCCGAGCCCATCATCACATCGCTGTGGCCGCCTGGATATTTGGTAAGCGCCTGCAGGCCGATGTCGCAGCCCAGCGCCAGCGGTTGCAGGCGCAGCGGTGTGGCCCAGGTATTGTCGATCATGGTGACCACGCCGCGCGCCCGGGCGATGGCTGTGATTGCGGGAATGTCCTGAATTTCAAAGCTGAGCGAGCCGGGGGATTCGAGCAGGATGGCGGTGGTGTTGGGCTGGATGAGGTCCGCTATGCCGGCGCCGATATCGGGGTCGAAATAGCTGGTCTCGACGCCGAAGCGGGCGAGCGTGTTGTCGGCGAACAGCCGGGTCGGTTCATAGGCGCTGTCGGTGATCAGCACATGGTCGCCGGATTTGAGCACTGCGAGCAGGGCGGTGGTGATGGCGGCAACGCCCGATGGAAAGAGTTTGGTGCCGGCGGCGCCCGGTTCCAGCGCGGTCAGGGCGTTTTCAAGCGCCCATTGCGTGGGTGTACCGCGGCGGCCGTAGTAGAGTCCCTTGTCGGGCGCGGCGATGCCGGCATCCAGCGCGGCGAGGCTGTCGAACAGGATCGTCGAGGCGCGCCAGACGGGTGGGTTGACCACCCCTTCGGCATAACCGGGGCCGCGACCGGCATGGGCAAGCCGTGTGGCGGGACCATAGGCCGACAGGTCTTCGGGCGGGTGGCGGCGGCTGTCGGTCATCGGGCGACGCTAGGGGTGGCGCCCGGCGCGTGCAACCGTCAGATGCCGGCGACGACCGGGTTGGAGGCGCTGGCGCCCCATTCGGTCCAGGCGCCATCGTAGACCGCAACCTTGTGGTTGCCCTGCAGCGCGGCGGCAAAGGCCAGCACGGACGCGGTGATGCCTGAACCGCAAGTGGCGACCAATGGCCTTGCAATATCGATGCCGGCGGTCTTGAAGGCGGCGGCAATGTCGGCGACGGGCTTGTAGGTGCCATCATCGTTGAACAGGTCGGTGTAGGGCAGGCTTTTGGAGCCGGGGATGTGGCCGCCACGCAGGCCGGCGCGGGGTTCCGGCTCGGTGCCGGCAAAGCGGCCGGCGGAGCGGGCGTCGATGACTTGTTCGGCCTTGGTGCGCAGGTTTTCGGTCATCTGTTTCTGGTCGCGAACAAGGTTCTTGTCGGCCCAGACGGTGAAATGGCGATGGCGGACGATGGGTTTGCCGCTTTCGACGCTGCGGCCTTCGGCCTGCCATTTGGCGAAACCGCCGTCCAGAATGGCGACTTCATGGGCGCCGAACAGGGTCAGCATCCACCAGACGCGCGCCGAGGATTTCAGCGGGCTGTTGTCGTAGACGATGATGCGGCTGCCATCGCCAAGACCGAGTGCCTGCATGCGGCTGGCGAATTTTTCCGGCGGCGGCAGCATGTGCGGCAGATCGGACGATGTATCGGAAACCTCGTCGATGTCGAAGAACACGGCGCCGGGGATATGGGCGGCTTCGAATTCGGCGCGGGCGTCACGGCCGGCACCGTTCATGAACAGGGTCGCATCGATGACTCGAATATCGCTCTTGCCCATTTCGGCTGCGAGCCATTCTGTCGTCACCAAGGGGTTCATTGTTCGCTCCCGATTCTATCGTTGGGGGTGACATAGTGAGGGCAAGTCGCCATGTCA
>JBBQYI010000029.1:0-33886 GCA_038208825.1 Sphingomonadales bacterium
CATCGAATGGCTGCGCTGGCGCCACGATGGGATCGGCGGTTCCGACGCCCCGGCGCTGATGGGCCAGAACCCATGGCGCAGCCCGCAGGCACTGTTCGCCGAAAAGGTCGCGCCGCCACGCTATGGCCCCGCCCGCGCGCCACGCCCGGCACCCGTGGTGGCGGACCTGTTCGGTGCAACACCCCCGCAACGCCGGCCAGACAACAGCCTCGAAGCCCAGGCCCGGCGCCTTTACATCCGCGCCCATGGCACCGCCGTCACGCCCACCTGCCTCGTCTCCACCACCAACCCGTGGCAACGCGCCAGCCTCGACGGGATCGATCTCGCAGCAGACCGCGCCATCGAAATCAAATGCGGCAGCGCCACCTACGCCCAGGTCGATCGCAGCGGCAAAGTGCCGGCGCACTACATCGGCCAGCTCCAGCACAGCCTCGCCGTCACCGGCTACACCGCAATCGATTTCTGGGTCTGGCACCCCGGTCGCCCCGCCCTTCTGATCACCGAACGGCGGGATGAGGTGTATATCGCCGAAATGACGGCACGCGAGGCGGCGTTCTGGGCACGCGTGCTGGCAAAACGCGCCGCCATGGGGAACTGACCCTATTCCCGCCTCGCTCACGCCGCCGGTTTTGCCGCGATCTGGGCATCCCATGTGCGCCAATCGATAGCGCGGCCGGGATAGGCGACGTTCTTGAACCGCCACGATGTCGTCACCCAGCGGGTCGCCCATTTGTACAGCGCGGCATCGAAGCCGGCGTCATATTCGGCCTTGGTAACCCAGATCCGCACCACGGCATCATAGCCGGCAACGGGGCTCGGCGAGATATAGATGCAACCGCGCTCGCGCTTGCCGTCGGGCGTGAGCACCGCATAGGCAAAGGATTCGCGGCGCTGGAACCGGGCCTGTTCGGCCTCCATGTCGCGCATCGCATCGGCATCGGTGATGCCCGGATGCGGCCATTCGGTGCTGCGCGTGAACGTCTTCTGCAAATGTTCGATCGACGACATATAGGCGGTGAAGTCGATCTTCACCAAGGCAGGGCCAAGCGGCACCAGTGTGAACTGCGGCGTTGCAACCCGTGTCGGCACAGCGAACGCGGGGGAAACAAAGGCGGCGGCAGGCGCAGCCTTTGCCGATGCCTTTGCGCTTGCCGACGCGGCTGAAAGCACCGCAATCGCCATTGCCGCGACGATACCCATGGTTCCCAGCTTCATACCGTCCCCTTTTGTGCTGATGTGCCGGATGGCCCGACCCGCCTGCGCGGCAAAGGTTCCCATGCTCGTGCCAACCCGGCAAGTGGCCTTTGGCGTCTATTCAACAGCGGCGACGCGCCGGGTGTTTGGGTGCTGTCCTACAGGGCGCAAACAATGCTACCCGAAAGTTTGAAATCCGCTCTTTCTCATCGCCGATCGATCGACACGTGCCAACACAAGTTTGGCCCAACAGGCGCAATGTCGTGCCAGCGAACGGTGCGAACAAAACGCCAATCGAGAAGTCAGGATTTGGCCTCCCGGGGCTGACTTCTCAAAAGAACCGCAATGAATTCAGCGAGAGAACATGAACCCGAACGTCAAATATCCTGCGCCAACCGCCCATAAAGTTCCGGCCGCCGGTCCCGGAAAAACCCGAACGCCGCCCGATGCTTTGCCACCACATCCAGGTCGAACGTCGCGCTCACCATGCCCAGTTCGCCATGCGCCAGTTCCGAAACAATATCCCCCCGCTCATTGGCGATGAAGCTCGTCCCGTAAAAATCCTGCTGGTGCGGCGTCCCCGCTTCCTCGATGCCGGTGCGGTTGCACGCCACCACCGGCACGACGTTCGACACGGCATGGCCCTGCATCGCCCGCCGCCACATCCGCCGCGTGTCGAGGTCAGGATCTTGCGGTTCCGAACCGATGGCGGTCGGGTACATCAGCACCTCGGCGCCCATCAACATCATCGCCCGCGCTGTTTCGGGGTACCATTGGTCCCAACAGATGCCGACGCCGATCACGCCATGCTTCGTCGGCCACACCTTGAAGCCGGTATTGCCGGGCCGGAAATAGAATTTTTCCTCATACCCCGGTCCGTCCGGAATATGGCTCTTGCGGTACACCCCCATCACATTGCCACCATCGTCGATCATCGCGAGGCTGTTGTAATGGTGCGGGCCGTCGCGCTCGAAAAAGCTGGCGGGGATATAGGTGCCGGTCTCCAGCGCCGTCTCGCACATCGCCTGCACCGCCGGGTGCTGCGCCAGCGGCATGGCGTTGGCGAACAGCGTTTCATCCTCGTGCCGGCAGAAATAATGGCCCTCGAACAGCTCGGGCGGCAAAATCACCTGTGCGCCCGTCGCCGCCGCCGCTTTCACCGCCGCAACCGTCGCTGCAATGTCGCTGTCCCGGTCACCGCTGAACGCAAGTTGCAGGCCCGCCACAGAAATCTGGCGCATATCGCCCTTCCTAAATATTGATGCCAAAGCGCGCCAATGCCGCTGCGGTGCCGATGTAGAGCGCCACCGTCAGAGCGCAACCCAGCGCCAGCCCCGGCCAGAACGCCACGCCATGCCGCCACAACCAGGGCATGACAAGGAACATCGGCAGCGACGGCAGCACATACCAGAATGTCGCAGATGCATGCACCGCCAGCCGTTCACTGTCATGCGTATCCCGCCAGAGCCAGATCATGCCAAGCACCGAGACCAGCGGCAATGATGCAAACATCGCGCCCAAAGCCGCATTGCGCCGCGCCGTTTCCGAAACAGTGGCAACCAGCGCCCCGGAAATAATCGCCTTGATCAGCGCATACAGCATCTCAGGCCGGCTGCTGCTGCGTGATGCAATGGAAACTGCCGCCCCCGGTCAGGATATGATCGGCGCGCAGCCCGACGCAATCCCGGCCCGGAAACAGCGCCGACACCGCCGCCACCGCGGCGGCGTCCGATGCGCCGCCCTAGGTCGGCACCACCACCACCGCATTGGCGTGATAGACGTTCATGTGGCTGGCCGGCACGATCTCGCCATCGCGCTCGATGCGCCCGGCCGACGGAATGCCCACCACATCCAGCCCGAAATCCCGCGCCCGGTCGTGCGCGTCCATCATCACCGCGCGGTTGGGATCGTCGCTTTCCGGCACCGGCAGCGCCAGCACGCCCGGCGCCACAAACCGCGCCAGATTGTCGACATGGCCATCGGTATGGTCATTGGCCAACCCGTCGCCCAGCCACAACAGCCGGTCGATCCCCAGGTCCCGCCGCAAATGCGATTCAACTTCGGTGCGGTCCATGCGCGGGTTGCGATTGGGGTTCAGCAGGCATTGCTCCGTCGTCACCGCAAGGCCAGTGCCGTCACAATCGATGGCGCCGCCCTCCAGCACCCAGCCGTGGCGGGCCAATGGCACCCCGGCTTCACCGGCCACAAAGGCGGCAACCCCGTCATCACCCGGCAGATCATATTTCCCGCCCCAGCCATTGAAGCGAAACCCGGCCGCCGCCGCGCCAACCGGTGACGCCATGAACAACGGCCCGGTATCACGCAGCCAGATGTCGCCAAAACCATAGCGATGGAACCCGACATCGGCCCCCGCCAGCATCGCCCGCGCCACTGCCTCAGCCTCCGCATTGGCAACCAGCAATTCCACCCGTTCACCGGCTGCAATCGCCCGCACCATCGCCGCCACCTCGGCCTGCGCCGGGCCAAGATCGTCCTCCCACAGTTCTGCATGCGAGGGAAAAGCGGTCCAGGTCGCCGCATGGGGCAACCATTCGGCTGGTTGCCGCGCCGTCACTTGCCCGCCCCCGCCAAAAGCGCACCGAGCAACAACGGAATCATCAGGATCTTCATGCCATGGTGATTGCCAGCGCAAGCGCCCCGACGCAACGCCAGATGCAAACCCCGATGCTTCGGTTCAGTCCGTTACTGTCACCGGTGTCGCCGCTGACGCCACGATGCCGGCGCCCTTGAACCCCTGCGCCACCACATACCATTCGCTGGAACCCTTGCGGCTCGCAGGCGGCTTCACATGCTTCACAGTCGAAAACGCCTGCTTCAACGCCCCGGTCAACGCACCATCGCCGCCGCCGGCCAGCACCTTTGCAACGAACGTGCCGCCCGGCCGCAACAGCCGCGTCGCCATGTCCAGCCCGGCCTCGATCAACCCCATGGTGCGCAAATGGTCGGTCTGTTTGTGCCCGACCGTGTTCGCCGCCATGTCCGACATCACCAGATCGGCCAGCCCGCCCAGCGCCTCGGTAATCACAGCCTCGCTGTCGTCATCCAATATGTCCTTTTCGAAAAATATGACGCCGGCAATCGGTTCGATCGGCAACAGGTCGATGCCCACCATCTTGGCCCGTGGCCGCCGTTCCAGCACCACCTGCAACCAGCCGCCGGGTGCCGCGCCCAGATCGACAACCCGCTCCACCTGCCCCAGCAGCCCGAATTGCTGGTCCAGTTCCTTGAGCTTGAACGCCGCCCGGCTGCGATACCCCGCCGCCCGAGCCGCCGCCACATAGGGGTCGTTCAAATGCCGTTCCAGCCAGCGGGTCGATGACGTCGTACGCCGCTTCGCCGTCTTCACCCGCACCTTGCCGCCGCGCGACCGCCCACCGGTGCCGCCGGGGCCGCTGCCACCCTTCGCGCCGCTACCGCCACCTGCACCACTCATCGACCTGCCGCCCAAACGCCGTCGCGCGACATCAGCGTGCGCAAAATACCTTCGCGGATGCCGCGATCGGCGACCCGCACCACACCACCCGGCCACCGCGCCAGGATCGAATCAAGGATCGCACAACCCGCAACGATCAATTCCGCACGGTCCGGGCCAATGCAGGCAAGCCGCGCCCGCTCCTGCACGCTCTGCAACGCGATACTCCGGCACGATTCGAGCAACGGCTCGGTCTCCACGGCACAGCCATCAACCTGCCGCCGGTCATATCCCGGCAGGCCAAGCTGCACACTCGCCAGCGTCGTGATCGTCCCCGATGTGCCCAGCAATTGCACCATGCCGATGCGCCGCGCCGCCAACCGCGCTTCGAACGCATCCAGCAACGGCGCAACCCGGCCGAGCATGCGCTTGTACGCTGCCTCGCGGTCGGTCAGGTCGGGCCATTGCGGCTCGGTCTCGGCCAGCGAAACCACACCCCAGGGCAGGCTCACCCACTCCAGTATCTCCGGCTCGCCGCCACCTTCGGCGCTGCTGCCCGGCGCCACCAGCATCAATTCGCTCGAACCGCCGCCGATATCGAACACCAGCGCCGGCGGGCCATCGGCCTCGATGAGCATATGGCAGCCCAGCACCGCCAACCGCGCTTCCTCCGCGGCGCTGATCACGTCCAGGGCGATACCGGTTTCAGCGAACACCCGTTCGACAAACTGCACGCCATTGGCGGCGCGGCGGCAGGCCTCGGTGGCCACATTGCGCGTCAACCGCACATCGCGTCGCCCCAGCTTTTCGGCACAGGCCGCAAGTGCCCCGACGGTGCGATCCATCGCCGCCTGCGACAGCCGGCCCGATTCAAGCAAGCCCTCACCCAACCGCACGACCCGCGAATAGGCATCGACGACGACAAACCCATCCGGGCCGGGCCGCGCGATCAGCAACCGGCAATTGTTGGTGCCCAGATCAAGCGCGCCATAGTTGCGGCCACGCCCGAACCGCGGGGGCCGTTGCAGACGCTGCGCCGCATCATGCGGTCGCCGCTCCGTCGCTTGGCCGCTACCAGTCGGCGCGGCAGGATCGGCAAAGGCCGGCATCCCGTATTATTCCCATCTTTTCACCGATCGACCACACATTCGACCAACCGGAACCTGTTTCCACGCTAGGGCGTGCGTGGCCGATTGGCAAATGCCATGCGATTTTTGCACCAGTTGCCGGCCCACCACGCCGAAACCCGCGCGGAAATCCACATCACCGGGACAAGTCCGATTGACTTGGGCGAACAGCCTGCCTAGACGACGCATCCGCGCTGGAAAAGCGCCGGCTTCGGCCATTGCCCTGTCGTCTAACGGTAAGACAACGGACTCTGACTCCGTTTATCGAGGTTCGAATCCTCGCGGGGCATCCAGGCCCAACCTCGGCCACCCAATCACCGCCCTATGGCTTGAATTCGGCGACCAGATCATAACGGTGACCGGGATATACCTGCCGAACATAGGTGACGCCGGCCCCGCCGCGCGCATCGGCCACCCCTTCCGCCAACCAGGTCCAGCGCTCCAGTTGCAGACACGCCGTGCCCGCGGCAACCGCCAGGCTCGCCGCCGTCCCGGCATCGGCCGCGATGGCACTGATCCGGTGCCGGGCATCGCTCCACGGGACATGGCCGATCAACCAGGCGCCGGGGTCGGTCGCGCTGAAATCCACCGCTGCCGCACCGGGCACACAGGACAGGCTGATGACGCGATATTCAAACCCGAACGGCTCGTCCGCCGCGTGATGCAGCCCCTCCAGCACCAACAGATCCCCCCTGCAATGCAGCGCCGCCTCCGCCGGTGATTGCCGGCGCGGTGCCCGAACCTGTCGCTCCAGCAGCTCGAACCGGTACGCCCCAGTCTGCGCCCGCAATCGCGATCCAATGTCCGGGATGGCGACAACCGCCGATTGCACATGCGGGTGCGCGACAAATGATCCGGCCTTGCGCCGCCGTTCGATCAACCCGCTGCGCGCCAACGCCTGCAAGGCCTTGCTCACCGTCATCCGCGCACAACCATATTGCGCGGTCAGCTCATGCTCGAACGGAATCCGGTGCCCCGGCCGCCATTCCCCCGACCGGATGCGCGCCTCCACATCGGTGCGGATACGGGTTTCCAGGTTCATGCCGACAGCACCGCCGCCATCACCGCCCGATACCGCGCACGAACCGCTGCGCTGTCGCGATGCCGCCCGCCGCTGACCAATTTCTCGCCGTGCCGCCACACCGTATCGACGCCTGTCGAGCGGCCGGCGAATATCCAGCTGTCGAGCAACACATCCCCCGATCGCGCCACCATGGCGGCATCTTCACCGTTCAGGGCAACAATATCGGCGCTGCCGCCAACCCTGATACCGCCCGAAACCCCCAGCGCCTGCGCACCGCCCGCAACCGCACCGGCGAACAACCGCGCGCCAGTCGATGGCTGCGCCGCATCCGCCAGCACATTGCGCGCCCGCGTCGTCAGGCGTTGCCCATATTCCAGCAACCGCAGTTCCGCAGCCGCATCGATCAACACATTGCAATCGGAACCAATGCCGAACTGCCCGCCGGCACCAAGAAACCCCGACGCAGGGAACACCCCGTCACCAAGATTGGCCTCGGTGATCGGGCACAATCCGGCAACCGCGCCGCTCGCCGCCAACCGCGCCACCTCGTCCCCGGCCATGTGCGTTGCATGCACCAGACACCAGCGCGCATCGACCGGCATGTTGTCCAACAGCCATTCGACCGGCCGCGCTCCTCTCCAGGCCAGGCAATCCGCCACCTCGCGCAATTGTTCGGCAACATGGATATGCACCGGGCCACCATCGGCGAGCGGCAATATCGCCGCCAGTTCAGTCGGCGTGACGGCCCGCAAACTATGCGGCGCGATGCCCACCACCGCGTCGCCCAACGGCATCACCGCGTCACGAACCGCCGCCAGCAGCCGCCCGAACCCATCGACATCGTGCACAAACCGCCGCTGCCCCGCCCGAGGCGCCTGCCCGCCAAAACCGCCATGCGCATAAAATACCGGCAGCAACGTCAACCCGATACCGCTCGCCGCCGCAGCCCCTGCAATCGCCACCGCCATTTCAGCCGGGTCGGCATAGGCCCGGCCATCAGGATCATGGTGCAGATAGTGAAACTCCCCCACCCGGGTGAAACCGCTTTCCAGCATCTCGACATAGGCCAGCGCCGCAATCGCCCGCAGTTCATCCGGGCCGATGCGATCGACAAAGCGATACATGACCTCGCGCCAGCTCCAGAAACTGTCGTCGGCCCTCACCCCCTGCCCGCGCCGCTCCGTCAATCCCGCCATGCCCCGCTGAAAGGCGTGGCTGTGCAGGTTGCACAGGCCAGGCACCCCGATGGCATGGCGTTCATCGCCCGCCGTGCATCCGGCAATTTCGATGCGCGAAACACGCCCCGCCGCCAGTTCGACGCGCACATCGCGCCGCCAGCCATCCCCGGTCAGCAACTGGTCGAAAAACAGCGCCATGCCGGCCCCCCTCGCTCGCTCGATTATTATGTCTAGACATAATCGCCGCCCTTCGCCAATCCTCAACGCATGGCCGGCAGCGATTCTCAACCCTGCGATCGCATCTGGCGCAACGCGCGCCTGCTGCCCTGTGACCGGACCGGGGCGGCAATCGTCGAAAACGGCATCATTGCTGCCAGCCACGGTCGAATCCTCTGGGCTGGCGCCGCCGCCGACGCCCCGGCCTTCGATCCTGTGCAAACCACCGATTGCGGCGGCCGCCTCATCACCCCCGGCCTGATCGATCCGCACACCCACATCATCCACGGCGGCAACCGCGCCCATGAATTCGAACTGCGGCTGCAAGGCGCATCTTATGAACAGATCGCCCGCGCTGGCGGCGGCATCGTGTCAACCATGCACGCCACCCGCGCCGCCAGCGAGGCCGAACTTGTCGCCACCGCGCTGCCCCGCATTGATGCGCTGATCGCCGAAGGCGTCACGACGCTTGAAATCAAATCCGGCTATGGGCTGACGCTCGACGACGAACTCAAAATGCTCCGAGCCGCCCGCGCCATCGAGAAACACCGCCCGATCCGCATCGTCACCACGCTGCTCGCGGCCCATGCGTTGCCGCCCGAATTTGCCGGCAATGCCGACGCTTATATCGATTTCATATGCACCGACATCATCCCGGCCGCCGCCGCATCGGGCCTCGCCGACGCCGTGGACGCTTTTTGCGAAGGCATCGGCTTCACCCGCGAACAGACCGCCCGCGTGTTCACCGCCGCCCGCGCCCATGGCATGCCCGTCAAACTCCACGCCGAACAACTTTCCAACCTGCACGGCGCCGAACTCGCTGCCGGCTACGGTGCCCTGTCCGCAGATCACCTCGAACATCTCGACGCCGCCGGCATTGCCGCCATGGCGCGGGCCGGCACCATCGCCACGCTGTTGCCCGGTGCCTGCTATTACGTCCGCGAAACCCTGATGCCGCCGGTCGCAGCACTGCGCGCCGCCGGCATCCCCATCGCGCTCGCCACCGATTGCAATCCCGGCACATCGCCGCTGACCAGCATCCTTCTGGCCATGAACATGGCGGCAACGCTGTTCCGCCTCACCGTCGATGAATGCCTGATGGGCGTCACCCGTAACGCCGCCATGGCGCTCGGCCTCGCCGCCGAAACCGGGTCGCTTACCGCGGGCAAAGCCTGTGATCTCGCCATCTGGGACGTCGAACGCCCCGCCGAACTTGTTTACCGCATGGGGTTCAACCCGCTCCATTCGCGCGTCTGGAAGGGCCAATGAAACACGTCACTCTGCACCCCGGCGCCGTCACGTTCGCCGAATGGAAGGCCATTTACCAAGGCGCAACCGCAAGCCTCGATCCGGCGTCCGCCCCGGTCATCGCCGCCAGCGCCGCGTCCGTCGAACGCATCCTCGCGCGCGGCGAACCGGTCTATGGCATCAACACCGGCTTTGGAAAACTCGCCAGCGTCCGCATCGAAACCACCGATCTGGCAACGCTCCAACGCAACATCGTGCTCAGCCATGCTGCCGGCGCCGGTGAACCCTCGCCGGTCCCCGTCATCCGGCTGATGCTGGCGCTGAAACTCGCCAGCCTGGCGCGCGGCGCATCGGGCGTCCGCCCTGAAACCACCCAGATGCTGGAAACCTTCCTGCTGCGTGACATGACCCCTGTCATACCCGCGCAGGGCTCGGTCGGCGCCAGCGGCGATCTCGCCCCGCTCGCCCATATGGCCGCGGCGATGATCGGTGTAGGCAGTTTCTTCGTTGGCGGTATTCAAATTCCCGCTGCACAGGCCCTCGCCGACGCCGGGCTGACTCCGCTCGCCCTTGGCCCCAAGGAAGGCCTTGCGCTCCTCAACGGCACGCAATTTTCCACTGCCAATGCCCTCGCCGGACTTTTCGGTGCGGAACGCCTCTACCAGACCGCGCTCATTACCGGCGCGCTCACGACCGAAGCCGCCAAGGGCTCCGACGCGCCGTTCGATCCGCGCATCCACGCCCTGCGCGGTCATCGTGGCCAGATCGAAACCGCCGCCGCGCTCGCCACCCTGATGGCGACCTCCGCCATCCGCGCCTCGCACCTTGAAAATGACGCGCGGGTGCAGGATCCCTATTGCCTGCGCTGCCAGCCGCAGGTCATGGGCGCCGTCCTCGATCTGCTGCGCCAGGCGGCGGCAACGCTGGCCACAGAAGCCAATGGCGTATCCGACAACCCGCTGATCTTTCCCGATACCGACGAAGCCCTTTCCGGCGGCAATTTCCACGCCGAACCCGTCGCCTTTGCTGCCGACATGATCGCGCTGGCGCTGTGCGAAATCGGATCGATCACCGAACGCCGCATCGCCATGCTGGTCGACCCGGCGCTGTCGGGCCTGCCGGCATTCCTCACGCCGCGCCCCGGTCTCAATTCCGGCTTCATGATCCCGCAGGTCACCGCCGCCGCGCTGGTTTCGGAAAACAAGCAACGCGCCTATCCGGCCAGCGTCGATTCCATCCCCACATCGGCCAATCAGGAGGATCATGTCTCCATGGCCGCGCATGGGGCCCGCCGGCTGCTCGACATGGCTCGCAATGTCGATGCGATCATCGGCATCGAATTGCTGGCGGCGACACAGGGTTGCGATTTCCACGCCCCCCTGGCCTCCAGCCCGACCCTCGAAACCGTCCGCCGCCAACTACGCGCGCTGGTGCCGCATCTGGAGGACGACCGGCACTTCCACCCGGATATGGAAATCGCCACCGCCCTCGTCCGCAGCGGCGCCATCATTACCGCTGCCGCCGCGCCACTGCCCACCCTCGCATGACCGGCTGGCTGCACATCCACCGCGGTGACGCGGCTCTGCTGGTCGCCTTCCCGCACACCGGCACCGATATCCCGCCCGATATCGAACCGGCGCTGCAATCACCATGGCTTGCCCGCAAGGATGCCGATTGGTGGATCGACCGCCTCTACGGCTTCGCCATCAGCCTCGGCGCCACCACCATCCGCACCGGCATCTCGCGCAGTGTCATCGATGTGAACCGCGATCCTTCTGGCGCCTCGCTCTACCCCGGCCAGACCACTACCACGCTCTGCCCCACCGAAACCTTCGATGGCGAGCCGCTCTACCATCCCGGCCGAACCCCCGATGCCGCCGAAATCGCCCGCCGCCGCACGATCTGGTTTACCCCCTACCACACCGCCATCACCGCCGAACTCGCGCGCCTGCGCCGCCACCACACCGATGTGGTAATGTACGATGCCCATTCCATCCGTTCCCGCGTTCCGCGCCTGTTCGATGGCGAACTGCCGCAATTCAACATCGGCACCTACAATGGCACCAGCTGCGCCCCAGCCCTCGCCGCCGCCATCGCTGCCATCGCCGCTGCTTCCGGGCAAAGCCATGTCACCAACGGCCGTTTCAAGGGCGGCTGGACCACCCGCCACCATGGCAATCCGGCCCAGGGCATCCACGCCATCCAGATGGAGCTCACCTGCCGCGGCTATATGGCCGAACCCGACGCACCGATCAGCGCCGCCAACTGGCCCAGCCCCTTCGATCCCGCCCGCGCGGCGCCGCTCACCGCCACCCTCACCGCCATGCTCAACGCCTGCATCGCCTTTGCCGGGAAAGCCTGATGAACCGAACCGATAACAGCCGCCGCATCGCCGCCGCCACCGGCACGACGCTCACCGCCAAATCCTGGCTTACCGAAGCGCCGCTGCGCATGCTGATGAACAACCTCCACCCCGATGTCGCCGAACGGCCGGAGGAACTTGTTGTCTATGGCGGCATCGGCCGGGCCGCCCGCGACTGGCAAAGCTATGACCAGATCGTCGAAACGCTCCGCCGCCTCAACGACGATGAAACGCTCCTCGTCCAGTCCGGCAAGCCCGTTGGCGTGTTCAAAACCCATGCCAACGCCCCGCGCGTGCTCATCGCCAATTCCAACCTCGTGCCACATTGGGCGACCTGGGAACATTTCAACGAGCTCGATCGCAAGGGCCTCGCCATGTACGGCCAGATGACCGCCGGTTCCTGGATCTACATCGGCACCCAGGGCATCGTGCAGGGCACCTACGAAACCTTCGTCGAAATGGGCCGGCAGCATTTCGGCGGCAATCTCAACGGCCGCTGGCTGCTCACCGCCGGGCTTGGCGGCATGGGCGGCGCACAACCGCTCGCCGCCGTGATGGCCGGCGCGTCGTGCCTCGCCATCGAATGCCAGCCAAGCCGCATCGAAATGCGCCTGCGCACCGGCTATCTCGACAAGGCCGCTACCAGCATCGATGAAGCACTCGCGATCATCGAACAAGCACGCACCGCCAACGCCCCCGTCTCGGTCGGCCTGCTCGGCAATGCCGCCGAAATCCTGCCCGAAATGTTCCGGCGCGGCATCCGGCCCGATATGCTCACCGATCAGACCTCGGCGCATGATCCGGTCAACGGCTATCTCCCCGCCAGCTGGACGGTCGCCGAATGGATCGAAAAGCGTGAGCGCGACCCTGAAAGCGTCGCCAAGGCCGCCAGATCATCCATGGCCACCCACGTCCGCGCCATGCTGGATTTCCACGCCGCCGGCGTACCCACGGTCGATTATGGCAACAATATCCGCCAGGTCGCCAAGGATGCAGGCGTCGCCAACGCCTTTGATTTTCCAGGCTTCGTCCCCGCCTATATCCGGCCGCTGTTCTGCCGCGGTATCGGCCCGTTCCGCTGGGTGGCGCTGTCCGGCGATCCCGAGGATATCTACAAGACCGACGCCAAGGTAAAGGAACTGATGCCCGATGATGCGGCGCTGCACCGCTGGCTCGACATGGCGCGCGAAAAAATCCGGTTTCAGGGCCTGCCGGCGCGCATCTGCTGGGTCGGGCTTGGTGATCGCC
This sequence comes from Sphingomonadales bacterium, assembly GCA_038208825.1. GTDB lineage: Bacteria > Pseudomonadota > Alphaproteobacteria > Sphingomonadales > Sphingomonadaceae > Sandarakinorhabdus. Next base: position 13,031 of record JBBQYI010000029.1, read on the forward strand.
ACCGGCTCGGCCTCGCCTTCAACGCGATGGTCGCGTCCGGGGAACTGAAGGCGCCCATCGTCATCGGCCGCGATCACCTCGATTCCGGCTCCGTCGCCAGCCCCAACCGCGAGACCGAGGCAATGCGCGACGGTTCGGACGCGGTTTCCGACTGGCCCTTGCTCAACGCGCTGCTCAACACTGCCAGCGGCGCCACCTGGGTTTCGCTCCACCACGGCGGCGGCGTCGGCATGGGCTATTCCCAGCACAGCGGCATGGTCATCGTCGCCGATGGCACCCCGGAAGCCGCAGAACGGCTGGGCCGCGTACTTTGGAACGACCCGGCAACCGGCGTCATGCGCCACGCGGATGCGGGCTATGCCATCGCGCTGGATTGCGCTCGCGAACGGGGCCTCGATCTGCCCGGCATCCTGTGACGACCATCACCCTGCTGCCCGCCGCCGGGCGCGGCACGGCACGCTGGTTGAACGGTGGCGGAGTCACCCACGAAATCGCGGTTTCGCCGGCCGGCGCAACCACGGCAGATTTCCTATGGCGGGTAAGCATCGCAACGGTTGACCGCGCCGGCGACTTTTCCCGCTTCGCCGGCATCGACCGCACGCTTCTGGTCCTCGACGGCAGCCTGCGCCTGACCATCGCCGGCAAGACCCGCACGTTGAACGACCACGGCGACCCGATCCGCTTTCCCGGCGATGCCCCCGCCCATGGTGACCCCGGCATCACGCCTGTCACGGACCTCAACATCATGACCCGACGCGGGAAGGTCCATGCCACCGCGCACCGCATCGCCGAAGCGGCAATTCTTGCATCGGACACCGCACTGATCGTCGCAACAAAGCCAACCGAATTACACATTGCCAGCCAGCGCCTGTCGCTCGACCGCCACGACGCGCTGCGCATCGAAAACGCCCGATCCGCCACCGTGCTCGTCGCAGGCGGCAACGGCATCCTGATCGCGCTATTCCCCAACTGAAACGGCTTTTGCCGCAAAACGCTGCATGAACAGCATCGCGGCTGCACCACCCGGCGCTGCCCGTTGATGGTATCGCCAGGATCGTGACTGCCAGCAAATGTTGCAAACGCGCACCACGCTCCGGTCGCCCCAACAGGCCATAGCCCGGTTGGGCAGCGCGCAGCCAGCAGCCAGAGGCAGGTCGCCACTCCAGCAAAACACGCTGCAAGTGCGCTCTTGACCGCCTGAGCCCGCGCTATCCACCATCAAGTGTTGCACTATTCACGCGCATGGCAAAAATGCGACAGGGTGCGGTGCTGAACAGCGTTTAATCTGTCTTGACGTGTGCCTGACATTCCCGTCACATTCCGACGTCTGAAAATGTTCGGCCAGTTCAATCAGCCGGCGCAGAGCGAAGTTGGGGAGCGAAACACATGTTCAAAACTATCCTTCAATCGGGTTGCGCGATGGGCGCTATCGTGCTTGCCACCGGGTTTGGCAGCACCGCCGCGCACGCACAGGCCACCGCTGCGGCCGAAGCGACACCAGAACTGGTCGTAACGGGCAGCTTCATTCGCGGCACCCCCAAGGACGCGGCCGTGCCGGTCGATGTGTTCGGCACCGAACAATTGACTGCAAGCGGCATCTCCTCGCCACTCGAATTCGTCAAATCGCTGCCATCGGTTGGCGCCTCGCTCGGCGATTCGAACCAGTTCTCCACCGCATCACAGGGTTTCCAGGGCGTCGGCTCGATCAACTTGCGCGGCCTTGGCCCGGATCGCACGCTGGTGCTGGTCAACGGTCGCCGCACGATTTCGACCCCGGGCTTCGGTTTTGCCGATACCAATTTGCTGCCATTCTTCGCATTGGATCGCATCGAGGTTCTGAAGGATGGCGCCGCCGCAACCTATGGTTCGGACGCCATCGCCGGCGTGGCCAACTTCATCACCAAAAAGAATTTTTCCGGCGTCCAGGTGCAGGGCGACTATGAACTGATCGATGGCTCCAATGGCAATTGGACGGCATCGCTGTTCGCCGGCCACCGCTTCGGCAAGGTCAATCTGTCGGGCGGCATCGGCTGGCAGCACCGGTCCGAACTCGGCACGACGGCGCGGTCGTTCACGCAGGTTCCGTACGCCATCAACCCATCCGGCTTTTCGGCGCTCGGCACGCCGGGCCTCTATGCGGTCACCTATGCCGGTGTCGGCGGCGGGACGTCGGTGGTGCCCGAAAAGGGCTGCGCCGGCGTCGGCGGCGTTCAGGATGGCGCGATCTGCCGCTTCAGCTTCGTGCCGTTCGACAATCTGATCGAGGAGGAAGACCGCTATCAGGGTATCCTGCAGGCCGATGTCGATCTCAGTGATCGCCTGCGCTTCCACGCCGAAGGCACCTATTCGCAGACCGACCAGAATTCACTGGGTTATTCGCCGGCCTTCCCGCCAACCCAGGGACCACGGGGCTCGGGTTCAGCCAACGCTTTCACCGTGTCGCCGAACAACCCCGGCGTTCCGGCATTCCTCGCCCAGAATGGCCAGCTGGCCGGCACCGCGACGAGGCCGCTGGCGGCGATTACCGCAGTGTTCTGGCGTCCGTTCGGCTGGCTCGGCAACCCGCGCGACCCTGTAAAGGGTGCCGGCCGCGGTGCCGCCAACAACAAGGCCTATCGCTTCTCGGGCGGGTTTGATTACGACTTTTCCGACAGCTTCCGCGCCCAGACCTATTTCACCTGGTGGCGTTCGGAACGTGAAGCATATGCACCCGGCATCGTCGGATCGCGCCTGCAGAATGCCCTCAACGGCCTCGGCGGCGCCAATTGCAACCCGTTGACCGGCACGCCGGGTCAAGGTGGCTGCCAATGGTTCAACCCGTTCGTCAACGCCGGGCCGTCCAACCCGACGTTGAAACTCACCAATCCGCTTTATGTCGCGGGCGCTGAAAACACCCCTGACCTTGTCTCCTATATCCAGGTTCCAAACGGCACCCGCCAGGTCGAAGAACAATATGTTGCCGACCTGATTTTCTCGGGCGAATCGAAGTGGGATATCGGTGGCGGCCCGATCGGCTATGCCTTCGGCTTCCAGTATCGCGCCAACAGCTACAGCAGCCGTCCGCTCAGCGCGATCTCTGACCTGACCAAGAACCCATGCTTCCGCGAAGGCGATCAAAGCTGCGTCGGCACGCCCACTGATGGCGTCGGCTCCTTCATCTTCCTCGGCGGTTCGCGGCCGATCAACCTCAACCAGAGCGTCTATGCGTTCTTCGGCGAAGTGAAGGTGCCGATCACCAACACGCTCGAAGTGACCGGCGCCGCCCGCTACGAAAATTACGGCGGATCTGTCGGATCAACCTTCAATCCCAAGGGCTCGGTGCGCTGGAAACCGCTGGATTGGCTGGTATTCCGCGGGTCGGTCGGCACCACCTTCCGGGCGCCACTGGCGCGCCAGGTCGGTAACATCGCCGTGACCTCGCTGGCCGGCATCCAGGCCGCCGCCAACAACTTCAAATCGGTCGATATCAACGGCAACCCGAACAACCTCGGCCCCGAAAAGGCCCTGACCTACAACATCGGCGCGGTCGTCGAACAATCGGGCTTCACCGCCTCGGTGGATTACTGGAGCTTTGATTTCAAGGACCGGATCACCACCACGCCGGCACAGGCAATCGCCACGTCGGTTGCCAGCGGCGCCGTCGCTGCCAATGGCACGCGCTTTGCAAATTGCGGCAATGTGTTCGCCGATCTGATCACCTTTCAGGGCGGCTGCGTCCAGGGCGTGACCACCGGGTTCGACATTTCGCGGGTGCGGACGGATTGGGTCAATGGCCCCAAGGTGAAGACCAGCGGTCTTGATTTCGCGCTCAGTTATCAGCGGGATATCGGCCCCGGCACCTTTAGCTTTGGCGGCAATGCCTCCTACATCCTGAAATACGACATTGCCGACTTCATCTTCCGCGGTCAGTTGGTGCAGGCTGGCTATTCGGCAGCGGGCTTTTCCAACTATTTCCGTGATCCCGGCACCATCTCGCGGTGGCGCGGAAACGGCTATGTCAACTACAACTTCAGCGGCGTTAACCTTCGCTATGGCGTCCGCTACATCGGCGGCGTGACCGACGATCGCTGCATCAATGCGACGACGGGCGCCGTAATCAGCCCCTGTGCAAGGACGAGTTTTGGCGGCACCGATTTTGGCGCCAAGGTCAAATCCTACACGCAGCATGACTTCAACGCGTCCTACGATCTGCCGATCGCGGGCATGAAGACCCAGCTGCAATTCTCGGTGGAAAATTTCACCAACCAGGCCCCGTCGGCGGCCCGGCTCGAAGTCAGCTATGATCCGTTCATCGGCAACCCTTTCGGCCGGACCTACCGTTTCGGTCTGAGGGCGACCTACTAAGACGTCAAAACCAAGGCCCCAAAAAGGCCACGCTGAGAAGGCGGATGCTCGCAACGCGCGATTGCATCCGCCTTTTCAGCTTATTATATCTTGCGTCTCGCGTCGCCAGCATCGCCGCGGGAAACCAGGGCAAAACCAGGTCGGGGGCAGTAGCTCAGATGGGAGAGCGCAGCAATCGCACTGCTGAGGTCAGGGGTTCGATCCCCCTCTGCTCCACCACCGTCCTCATTGGGAAATACTGATCCGCCATCGGCGGGCCTCAACCAGGCGCATCGCTAACAACCAGCACCGTCTTGCCCAGCCCCTTGCCACTCAGGGCAAATTCCAGCGCCGCACCTGCCTCATCCCAACCAAAGCAACGCCCGACAGGCGGCGACAATCGTCCTTCTTCCACCCATGCCAGCAACGTCGCCAGATGCGCCCGCGCCGCGTCCGGTTCGAACAGCTGAAACTGCCGGACATCGACTCCGATCAAGCCCGCCCCCTTCATCAGCGACAGATTGGCCGGCAACGCCGGTATCGGCCCGCCGGTAAACCCCGCCACCAGGTGGCGACCGCCCCAGCCCAGCGATCGAAACGCCAGCTCGAACAACGGCCCGCACACCGGATCGAAAATCACATCCAGCGTCGCACCCGCCAGAACGCCCTTCAACCGATCGCGCCAGCCATCGGGATCGGTATCGATCACCGCATCGGCACCCAGCGATGTGGCGAACGCCCGTTTTTCCGGCGTCGATGCGGCAGCGATCACCCGCGCGCCCATCACCTTGGCAATTTGCACAGCGGCGCTGCCGACACCGCCCGCCCCGCCCATCACCAGCACCGTCTCACCGACCCGCAACCGCGCCCGGTCGCCAAGCCCGTGCAGCACGGTCAGATAATTCAACGGCAATGCCGCTGCCGCCGCAAAGGCCATGGCATCGGGCAATTTCAGGCAGTTCGCCGCTGGCACCAGGGCAAATTCGGCAAAGCCGCCGCTCCCCATCACCACCACGCGATCGCCCGGCGCGACCCCCGAAACCCCGTCACCAACCCCCTCACCCACAGCATCAACGCGGCCGGCAATCTCGCTGCCCGGCACATGTGGCAGCGCGGGCTTCACCTGATACCGCCCCAGCGCGACCAGCGCATCGACATAGCCGACACCAACCGCCGCCACCGCGATGCGCACCTGCCCCGGCCCAGGCACCGGCACCGGCCGCTCGATCTCGCGGTAATCCGCCAGCGTCTCGATCCGGTCGGCGCTGATCACCTTCATACCGCTATCCCTTTCAGGCAAAACGATATTCCGCCGGCGTGAATGTCGACGTCATCTTCCAGTAATCGACAAGCCGATAGGGCAATACCGCGAAAACCCGCCCCGCCGGGTTGCGATACCAGTTGGTAAGCCCCTTGTGCGACCACACCATGCCATCGTGCAACTTGTCCACCTCGGCGACATAGGCATCATGCACCGCCGGCTTCACATCCAGGCTGTGGTGCCCGCCCTCGATCACCTCGCGCAGCGCCATCATCACATACCGCACCTGGCATTCGGACATGAAAATCACATTGCCACCATGCGCCAGACCGGTATTCGGCCCCAAAAGGGTAAAGAAATTCGGAAAACCCGGGATGGTCGTGCCCAGATAGGCGGTGGCATCGTCCGGCTTCCACACATCATGGATCTCGACGCCGCCGACCCCGGTGATCCTCATCGGTGCCAGCATCTTGCTGGCCTGGAATCCGGTGGCATAGATGATCGCATCGGCCGGCCACATCTGGCCATCCTTCGTCACGATACCTTCGGGCACAATATGGTCGATCTGATCGGTGACAAGATCGACATTGGGCTTTTTCAACATTTTGAACCAGTCATTGTCGATCAGGATGCGCTTGCCATAGGGCGGATAGTCCGGAACAACCTTGGCCAGAAGCGGCGAATCCGCCCCTAGTTCGCGGGTCATGTGCCGCTCCATGAAGATGCGCTGGCGGTGGTTCTGCTCATTGATCGACCGGTCCGGGTCCTGCCATTCCGGGTCGATCTTCAACGCCGGGTGCAGGCCATCGGCAAAGGCCCAGAACAGCTGAAACCGATACCAGCGGCCATAATAGGGCACATGCGCAAGCACCCATTTCTTGCCATCGGCAACCTCGGCGAAATAATTGGGGTTTGGCACCACCCAGTGCGGTGACCGCTGGAATATCATCAACCGCTCGACATCGGGCGCGATCGTCGGCCCGACCTGATGCCCCGATGCGCCTGTGCCGATCATCGCGATACGCTTGCTGCGCCAATCGAACTTGTTGTCCCAATGCCCGGTATGCACCGCCGGCCCGGCAAAGCTGTCGCGCCCCGGAATATCCGGCAGCTTGGGCCGGTTCAAAATGCCTACCGCCGACATCACGGCGTTGGCCGTCATCACATACAGGCTGCCGTCCGGGCGCCGGGCCTCGATCGTCCAGATCTGGCTGGCTTCATCCCAGCTGCAGGCGGTTACTTCCTCACCGAAACGCGTGTTGCGGCGCAGTTGGTGCTTGTCGGCGACCCCTTCGAAATACTGCCATAATTCGTCCCGCTTGGCGAAAAAATGCGACCAGTCATTGTTGGGCTCGAACGAATAGGAATAGAAATGATTGGGCGTATCGACACCGCAGCCGGGATAGCTGTTTTCATACCACGTGCCGCTGACGGTCGGGTTCTTTTCGATGATGGTAAACGGAATCCCCGCCTGTTGCAGCCGGATCGCCGCACACATCCCCGAAACGCCGGCGCCGATCACCACGACATGAAAACGATCCAGCACATCCTGGGCCGGCCGGTTGCGCCATACCATGCCGCGCGGATCGATCGCGGCGGGGCGCAGATCCTCCTGCATCATGTCGACATATTCGTCGCCAACGGCGGTGCCGGCGGCAGTGTTCAGCATATCGACCAGCAACTGCCCGCCCGGAATCGGCGGCAACGGCCGGGGATCACGGGCAAAATCCAGCAACACATCGACCAGCGCCTCGCGAATTTCGGCGCGCATCGTGTCCGGCATCCGCTCGTGATAGCTCGTCGGCCCGGTAATATAGGGTCGGGCGCGCTCCAGCCAGCTCTGGTCGCCGCTCAACGTTACGAGCACCAGCATCAACGTCGCCGCATCGGCCTCGGCCAGCGCGGCGCGCAGCTTTTCAGGATCGGCAGCGAGAGCGGCCAGGTCAAAATCGCCGGCCGCAGTATCTCCGGCAGGCGCGTGATCGTGCACAGCAGCCGCGGTTCCGCGGCCTGCCGCATTCCCAAGCGTCTCCGAGCCACCAACCGCAGCGGAATCGCGAAGTTCGGACGGTGGCAGCCGATTTGACATGAAAACCAGACCTTAAACTTTCAAATTCTACTTGTGAGTAGTTAGCAACTATCCCTCATCCGTCAAGCCGCCAGCCTATGAATGCAGCGCCAAAGCATCAGGCCGAGATCATTCTGCTGCGTTGCAGCATCAAATCCAGCCTGAAACTCCTCAATATGGCACCAGCGCAACACCGGATCGCACATCAAGCATGCCGTCATAATAGTCTATTGCGTCTTCCCATGAATCCGTCATATTTACGCAGCGGTAGATAAACAATCGCCACGTTTGTGCGCCAAAGCGCCTTTGGGGGGACGAAAATGCAGGGTCATGCGGCAACAGGGATTCGGTCAGGCAACGTCGGTTCCCGCAGACCGCGGCGCCACAACAGCACGGCGGCTGCCCTCCTCGGCTCCGCCATGCTGCTGGCGACCACGCCAGTGCTTGCCGCCGATGCCCCGCCGCCAGCCACCGATGTGGTCCAGGATATCGTCGTCACGGCGACGCGCAGCTCGCAATCCCTGTCAAAAATCGCCGCCTCCGTTTCTGCCATCACCGCCGATGATCTCGGCGCCGGCGGCGTCACCGATCCCCGCTCGCTGGCCCAGGCCGTGCCGAACGTGTCCATCGGCGATCAATTCGGCGTCAACCGCACCTTCATCCGCGGCATCGGCCTTACCAGCATCGATCTTGGTGCCGATGGCGCGGTCGCTTTCCTTGAAGACGGCGTGCTCATCCCGCGCCCGGCGGCACAGCTTTCCGGCTTCTTCGATCTGGAACGCATCGAAGTGCTGCGCGGTCCCCAGGGTACGCTCTACGGTCGCGGCGCCACCGCCGGCGCCATAAACATGGTCACCAAGAAACCGACCGAGGAACTGAGCGGCTATGCCCGCGCCACCTATGGCAACTACAACACCGTGATGCTCGAAGGCGGCATCGGCGGCGCCATCGTGCCCGGCAAATTGCTCGCCCGGGTTTCCGGCAAATATGATCGCCGCGACGGTTATGGCACCAATTTGTTCACCGGCCAGCCGGTCGACAATCGCGACGCCTATGCGATCCGCGGCACGCTGTTGTTCAAGGCCAGCGATGATCTGGATGTCACCGTGTCCGCCGAGCATTTCAACGAAAATGACAATAATTACGCCTTCCACTATTTCGGCCCGACCGTGGCGCCGGAAAATGCGCTCGGCTCCATCCTTGGCGGCGACACCATTATCACCCGCGCCGCAAGGCTGGGCATTCCGGTCAATTTCCGCGATGCATATTCCGATCAGGAAGCGCTCAACCGCCGCCACGGCACCAGCGTAACCGGCACCATCGAATGGCGGCCCGGTGACTGGAACATCAAATCGATCACCGGCTATCGCGATTTCAAACGCTTCAACCGCGATGATCTCGATGCGTCCAACGCCAATCTGTTCGGCCAGAACAACTACGACGAAGCCAGCAAGGCCTTCAGCCAGGAATTCGTCGGTACCTGGAAGGGTGATCGCTGGGATCTGTTGTTCGGTGCCAGCTATTTCCACGAAAAGCTTAATGGCGCGGTCCGTGTCCCGCTGACCAACCTCGGCCTGTTGTTCGGCCTGCCCGCCGATACCTTCGACAGCCTCGCTTATCTGCAAAGCGGCACCGTCACCATCAATGCCTATGGCGTCTATGGTCAGGCGACCTACGCCCTCACCGACCGGCTGAAATTCACCGCTGGCGCGCGCTACAGCTATGAAAAGCGCAAGGGCGTGGGCAGCTTCCAGTTCCTCGGCAATGTGCCGACCAACAAGGAAAAGGGCTGGGGCGCGGTCACCCCCACCTTCTCGCTGAATTACCAGGCCAGCGACCAGACCCTGCTCTACGCATCGGTCACCCGCGGCTTCAAATCGGGCGTCATCAACGTCGGTTCGCAAAATGACGTCATCAACCCCGAATATGCCTGGGGCTATGAAGTCGGCGTCAAATCATCGGCGCTGGATGGCCATGTCGCCGGCAGCATCGCCGCTTTCTACATCGATTACAGCGATTTGCAGGTCGGTTTTGTCGGCGCCGACAGCGTCGTGACAACGGTCAACGCCGCGTCCGCCCGCAACTATGGCCTTGAAATCGAGCTGCGCACCCGGCCAGCCTCCAACTGGAACATCGATCTGTTCGGCACCTACCTCAACGCCAAATACCGCAACTTCACCACCGGCGACTACCGACAGGGCTTTGCGCTGGTGAACCTGGCCGGCAACCGCCTGTCGAACGCGCCGGAATTCAGCCTGCGCGCCAGCACGGATTACACCATCCCGATCGGTGACGCCTCGATCAACCTGCGCGCCGATGTGAACTGGCAGGACCGGGTGTTCTTCACCGAATTCAACAATGCCGACGCGACACAGGCGCCCTATGCCACTGTCAACGCCGGCATTCGCTATACGTCGGCGGATGCACGCTGGTCCGTCGATGTGTGGGGTCGCAACCTCACCAACAAGTTCATCATCGCCAACAACATCGTTACCGCACCGCTCTACAACAGCGTCCGCGTCGGCTCGCTCGCCCCGCCGCGCACCTATGGCGTGACGCTCGGGGTGAACTTCTAAAAAAGGCTAGGGGATATGGTTTCGCCGGGCGCACGTTTTTCGTTTGACCCGGCGGACCCTGCCCTTCTGGCCGATCCCTACCCGGTTTTCGCCAGGCTGCGCGCCGATGATCCTGTCCACTGGTCGGATCACGGTTTCTGGGTGACAACCCGCCACGCCGATGTTCGCAGCGTGATAACCGACCGCGAAAATTTTGGTCAGGGCGATTTCATCAAGAATATCCAGCTTTTCTATAATGATGACTTCGATGTTCTGGCGCACCCAGCCTATCTGTGGCTATCCGAAGTCTTTGTTTTCCAGGACCCGCCAAAGCACACCCGGCTGCGCGGGCTTGTCACCCAGGCGCTGACAGCGCGGCGGGTCGCGGCGATGCGGCCGCGCATCCAGGAAATTTGTAATACATTGATCGACAAGCTGGCACCCACTGGCGGCATGGAGGTGATCCATGATTTCGCCTACCAGCTGCCGACGCAGGTGATGTGCGACATGCTCGGCATCACCGATGCAGAAGCATCGGACACCATGCTGGCCGATCTGAACCGCGCCATCGCAGAAAGTTTCCTGGTGTTCGGCATGGAGGCATTGCCCCCTGAAATCCTGGCCCGAGCCGATCGCCAGATGCTGTTCATGGAAGAATTCTTTGCCGGCATCTTCGAGGCGCGCCGCAAACACCCGCGCGATGATCTGGCGACCGATCTGCTCAACGCGCGCGATGGCGGCTCCAGCCTGACGGAACGCGAGATGGTCACCGTCGCCATCGCCCTGTTCGGCGCCGGTTTCGAAACCACGGCGCACATGATCGGCAACGGCCTCCTAACCCTGGGCCGCTACCCCGGCGAATGGGCGCGACTTGTCGCTGATCCATCGCTGGCCAAGGGGGCCAGCGACGAAGTGCTTCGCCACGAAAGCTCGCTGATCGCAACCTATCGCACGGCATTGCAACCCGCCGAAATCGCCGGCACCAAAATTGCCGCAGGACAGCGCGTGCTGTGTTTTGTCGGTTCGGCTAACCATGATGCAACGGTGTTCGCCGATCCGGACCGTTTCGACATCAGCCGCGAAGATGCAGCAAAGCACTTGTCTTTCGGCGGCGGCATCCATTTTTGCGTCGGGGCGCAACTGGCCCGGCTGGAGGGCGAAATCGCATTCGAAACCCTTGCGCGCCGGCTGCCGACCATGCGTATCAACACCGAAGCGCCGCAGTGGCGGGATGGGCTGTTGTTCCGCGGCCTTAACAGCCTTGAAGCGCGATGGGATTGACCCGTTAAAGCTTCTCGCGCTTCAACCTGATTCCAGCCTTGTCGCGGTCCCAGGTGTCCGCCGTCACCCCGGCCACCCGCAAATCAGCCTTCTGCACCTTCGCTGATGCCGTCTTGGGCAATTCGTCCATGATGCGAATATAACGCGGGATCATGAAATAACTCATCCGAGCCGCCAGAAACTCGATCAGCGCGGCGCAATCGATCGCCTGCCCCGGCACCGCGGCGATACAGGCCATCACATCATCTTCGGAAAATTCGGACGGCACGCCGATCACCGCCGCCTCGCGCACCGCCGGATGCGCAATGATCTCGCTTTCCACCTCAAAACTGCTGATATTCTCGCCGCGCCGGCGGATGGCATCCTTCACCCGGTCGACGAAGTAGAAATAACCCTCGTCATCGCGCCGAAACGCATCGCCAGTGTGGAACCAGCCATTGCGCCACGCCTGCGCCGTCGCCTCGGGGTTCTTGTAATAGCCGCTGTTCATCGCCCAGGGCCGATCAGTGCGCACCAGCATTTCGCCAACCGCGCCCACCGGCACCTCGCAATCATTGCCATCGACCAACCGCACGTCCACGCCCGGCCGCACCTTGCCACAGGTGCCCAATTTCACCGGGTTGGGCTCGGAAACGATTGGCGACGAAATCTCGGTCATGTTGAAAATCGTATAGACATCAATGCCAAAGCGTTCATGGAACGGTCCTGCCGCCTCGGTCAACGGCACCATGAACGCGGCGCGAATCCGGTGCTCACGGTCCCGGGGCGATGCCGGCGCCTTCATCAGGAACGTCGCCATCACGCCCAACAGGAACATCGCCGTGCAATCGGTATCGCGCACGAAATCCCAGAACCGCTCGGTCGAATAATTCTCCATCAGTGCAATCGAGCCACCCCGCGCCAGCATGACGAACGGAATCCCCAGCCCGCCGATATGAAACACCGGCATGTTGACCAGGAACCGGTCCTCGCCAGTAATGAAATGCCAGCTGTCCGGCCCGGCGTTGGTATAAAGGTGGCAATAGGATGACAGCACACCCTTGGATGGCCCGGTTGTACCGGACGTATAGATGATGCTCTGGTTGTCCCAGGGTTCGATGGGCCGGACGAGCGGCACCATGTCCGCCTCGGCACCATCCAGCCCGGCAAAATCGACACTGGCAAAGCGCGTGGGCGCAGCGCCCTCCCCCACCACCGCCACGGTCGTGATGGCGGCGCTATCGATCCCCTCCAGCCTGTCGAGCAGGCCCGAATGGCAGATCAGCAAGGTCGCATCCGAATTGCGCAGCACATGTTCGAGCAGCTTGCCGCGATACGCCGTGTTGAACGGCACGAACACCGCCCCAAGGTAATTCACCGCATACAGCGCCAGCAACGCCTCGCGGCCATTGGGCAACCAGGCCGCAACATGATCGCCCTGCTTCACCCCCAGCCGCTGCAGCCCCACCGCCTTGGCCACCACCCGCGCGCGTAATTCAGCATAGGTCCAACGGTCGCCATTTTCGAACAGCACATAGTCCTGGCCGCCCCGTTTTTCCGCCCAATCATCGATCAGATAGCGCAGCACACAAACCCGCCGGTCCGGCACCCGCGTGTCATGGTGCCCGGCATCGCCAGCCAGTCGCGTTTCAAAGCCTCCAGCCATATCCAACCCCTGCGTAGATTTATCTACTTGTGGGTTAGATAATTACATGGTGCCCGACGAAGGGGCAACGAAAACTTGGCCGAATTCGCAGCATAGGCAATCAGTTTCGGGGCAAGGCAGATCAATGCCGCCGCCAAAGCCGCAACGACATGCGTCCTCGACAGCTATCAAAAAACTGGATTCCCGTCCTCCTCGCCCAAACCGCCGCAGGTGATAGAACAGAGCGAAACAGGCAGGGGGCGTTTGCGAGCGGAGTGCGCTCCTACCGCGCCACAACTACCCGTTTTGCCACAATCTTCATCACGATGCTGATCGCGTCCATCACCACTTCGGTCGCCGACCAGCGGCCGCCATCGTGATACCAGTTGGCGATCCAGCTCAGCACGCCAGACACCCAGATAGCGGTGCGCGATTCATCGTCGAATTCGAACTCGCCGCGCGCCTTGCCTTTGGCCAGCAGCACACCCAGCTTGTTATCGAAACTGTGCCGCAACTCCCGGATCCGCCGCGCGTCCTCCGGCTCCAGGCTCTTTTCCTCGCGCAGATAGACGCTGATGTAACGCTGGTTTTCGATGATGATCCGCGCCACCCGCTCCACCACCATCTTCAACTGTTCGGTGGCGCTGCCCTCCACCGCCAGCGCCTCATCAAGCGCGGTCAGCGAAAGCTGGATGCCGGTCTGGCAAATCTCGGACAGCAGCTCGCTCTTGTTGCGATAATAGGAATAGATGAACGGCTTGGTGACGTGCAACTGCTCGGCGACGGCATCCAGAGTCGTCGCTTCATAACCATGCGCAAAGAACAAATGGCTGGCTTCCTCGATGATCCGCCGGCGCTTATAGGCCGCAACCTCGTTCTTCAATTGGGTCGGCTTGCGCTTTGTTGTTTCAAGGGTGGGCACGGCCAGCTTTCAACTGCAATGAACTGCTATCGGCATAGGCTGCACCCGCTGCACCCGCAACCCGCGCCCCTAAACCAGTGCCGTCCGCAAAATCGTCATCACATCCTCGGCCGTTGCAATCGGGCGCGGGTTGGTGCGGCCCCAGAAATCCTCCAGCGTATATTCGGCGATCAACGGCAGTTGGTTCTCCGAAACCCCGACTTCGCCCAGCGACCGGGGCATCCCCAGCCCGCGGATCAACCGGTCGAGCAGCACTGACGCCGGTTGCGACGCATCGCCCAGGCAGGCGCTGATCCGCACCTGCCGATGCGCGTTGACGCTGGCATTCCAGGCCTGCACAAACGGCGACATCACGCACGATGTATGCCCGTGCGGCACATCGCAAGTGCCGCCCAGCACATGGCCGATGGCGTGGCTGGCGCCCATCGGCACCCCGGCGATGATCGGGATCATCGATTGCCAGGCACCGATCTGGCACTTCAGCCGCGCGTCGAGATCGGCCGGATCGGCCTTTACCCGCGGCAAGCCTTCGGCCAGCAACCGCAGCGCCGAATCCGCAATGCCGTCGCAAAAATCATTGGATTGCAACGACCCCAAAGTCTCCGTCGCGTGATCGACAGCGCGCACCCCGGTCGACAGCCACAGCCATTCCGGCGTGTGCACGGTAATCGCCGGATCGAGCACCACGCACACCGGCACCATCAGCCGCGTCTCATAGCCCTGCTTCAGCTTGATGCGCTCATCGGTGGCTCCGGAAAGCGGGTTGAATTCCCCACCCGAAAGCGTCGTCGGCACGCAAATGGTGCGCACATCCGGACCGTCGAACACCGGCTGCACCACCGTGCCATCGGCCTCCACATAGGTGCGGAACGGGTCGAATCCCTCGATGGTGGTAATCGCGTGCCTCAGGCACAGGGTGACAATCTTGCCGGCGTCCGTCACCGACCCGCCACCTACCGTCACCAGCAAGTCGATATTCGCCGCCCGCGCCGCCGCTGCCGCCGCCAGCACGTCACTGCGCGGCGCGTTCGGCCTGATGCCATGATGGGTCGCCGCGTGCCGATCACCCAGCGCAGCCTCGATGCGGCGTATCTCATCGGTTTCCTCCGCCAGGAACCGGCTGGCCAGGATGAACACCCGGCGCGAACCAAGCCGCTCGGCCTCCGCCGCCACCGCCTCGGCAGCCGGCGTCCCCAACGTCACCCGCTCTGTGGATGTCAGCACGACATTCGAAGACTGGACCATGAACACTCCCCAACCCGGCAATGGCCATTCGGCCTTTGGCAATTTCAATACCGAATGGTAGCTGTTTTAACACACCAGTCAACGACCCGCGCGACACCGAAGCGACCGCGACAAATCATGACAGACCATAGCGGAGCATTGATCGGCCCTAGCGACGATGCCATGCTGATCCGACATCAAAGGGGGAATTGAAATGCGCCACCGCGGCATACTGCTGGCATCGCTGCTGTTGACTTCAGCGCTTGCCCATGCGGAGGTGCCCCATCCGATCACCCCGGATGATATCGCCCGGCTGAAAGACGTCGGCAGCCCCGCCATCGCGCCCGCCGGCGATTGGGTCGCCTATACGGTGCGCAGCACCGATGTCGCCGCCGACAAGCAATTCACCCATATCTGGATGACCAATTGGGACGGCAGCCGCACCGTCCAGCTGACCGGGCGCGACAAGGAAAGCGAATCCAGCCCGCATTTCAGCCCGGATGGCACCCGCCTCGGCTTCACCTCATCGCGCGGCGACGACAAAGACGCCGATACGGCGCTATGGGTGCTGGACCGCGCCGGCGGCGAGGCACGGCCGCTCACCGGCATCACCGGATCGGTCGATGATTTCGTCTGGAGCCCCGACAGCAAGACCATCCTGCTGACCGTCACCGACCCCGATCCCGACAAGTCAAAGCCCGACACCGCAAAGCCCGATACCGCAAAGCCCGAAGCCACAAAGGACGCCACCAACGACGCCGCAAAGGACACCCTTAAGGACAGCCCCAAACCCATCGTCATCGATCGCTTCACCTTCAAATCCGATGAAGGCGGTTATCTCGGCAAACAGCTTTCGCGCCTTTGGCTTTACGACGTCGCCACCGCCATCGCCCGCCGCCTGACCACTGGCGATTACACTGAAGGTCTTGGCGCCTTCAGCCCGGATGGCAGCCGCATTGTCTTTGTCTCCAACCGCGCCGCCGATCCCGATCGCGGCCATGACAGCAACCTCTACATCATCCGCCCCGGCGCAACGCCCGCCGAACCCACCCGGCTGACCATGTACGATGGCGAGGACAACCCCATCCAAGCCGGCAGCGCCCCGGCATGGAGCCGGGATGGCAGGCGCATCGCCTACATCCAGGGCGGCCCGGTAAAGTTCATCGGCTATGGCACATCCCTGCTCGCCACCATCGCGCCCGATGGCGGCAGCCCGACCATCCTGACCCCCACACTCGATCGCAACGTCAGCAACCCGATCTGGTCGGCAGACGGCAAATCGATCCGCTTCACCATCGAGGATGACGGCATCGTTCGCATCGCCAGCGTTGGTGCCACCGGCGGCAAGATCACCCCGCAAATCGCCGGCAATCGTGTCTTTGGCGATCTGACCCCCGGCCCCAACAACCGCACGGTCGCCCTCGTAAGTACGCCGTCGATGCCAACCGAAGTCTTTGCCATCGAAGGCACCACCGCCCGCCAGCTCAGCCACCAGAACGACGACTGGTCGAAAACCGTCATCATCAACCCGGTCCAGGCCAGCAGTTTCAAGAGCAAGGATGGCACCGAAGTCCATGGCTTCATCACCACGCCTGCAAACCAACCCGCTGGCCCCGCCAAAACCATCCTCTACAACCATGGCGGGCCGCAATCGCAGTTCAACTATGGTTTCAACATTGTCTGGCAAATCTTTGCCGGACATGGTTATTCCGTCGTTTCGTCCAACCCGCGCGGCAGCACTGGCCGTGGCCAGGATTACGGCCGCGCTATCTACGCCGCCTGGGGCAGCGTCGATGTCGAGGACGCCCTCTCCGCCGTCGATGACGCCGTCGCCCGCAACATCGCCGACCCGGCAAAACTCGGCGTCGCCGGCTGGAGCTATGGCGGCATGCTGACCAACTACACCATCGCCAGCACCCAGCGTTTCAAGGCGGCAGTCAGCGGCGCCAGCATCTCCAATATCCTCGCCGGATACGGAACCGACCAATATATCAATGACTACGAGACCGAACTTGGCACGCCATGGGAACATCCGGACGTGTGGATGAAGATCAGCTACCCCTTCTACCAGAACCAGCGCATCACGACCCCGACCCTGTTCATGGCCGGCGACAAGGATTTCAACGTCCCCCTGCTCAATTCCGAACAAATGTATCAGGCCCTGCGCAGCCGCGGCATCGACAGCAAACTGGTCATTTACCCCGGTGAACACCACGGCCTGACACGCCCCAGCTTCCTCAAGGACCGCATGGACCGCTGGCTCGCCTGGTTCGATGCACGGGTGAAATAGCCACCTCCACCAGCCCCGCGACACGCACGCCGCTTTCCCGCCGCCTGCGTGTCGCCTAACAAGGCATGGTGATCGACCCCACCCTCCTCGCCATCGGCACCGCCCAGACGACGCTCATCGTCATCGTCCGCTATTTCGCGGCGAGCGGCGGCTTTGCCTGGTGGACCGCGCGCCGTGGCATCACCGCCGGCCCGCGCGACCCCGATCGCCGCCACAAGCAGATCCGCGCCGAAATCCGCTGGTCACTGGCCTCTGCCATCATCTACGGCATCCCCGCCGGCATCATGCTCGCCGGCTGGCGCTATTTCGGCCTCACGCAAATCCGCACCGAATTCTCCCCGCTTGCCGCCCTGTGGTGGCCCGCCAGCATCCTGCTCTACCTCTTCCTCCACGATACATGGTTCTACTGGACCCACCGCTGGATGCACGGCCCGGCGCTGTTCGCCCGTGTCCACGCCGTCCACCACGCGTCAAAGCCCCCCACCGCCTGGGCCGCCATGAGCTTTCACCCGTGGGAGGCGCTGTCCGGCGCCCTGCTCATCCCCGCGCTAGCCTTCCTCATCCCCATCCACTGGAGCGCATTGGGCGTCGTCCTCACCATCGCCACCGTCATGGGCGTCACCAACCACATGGGCTGGGAAATGTTCCCGGATCGCTGGGTGCAAGGCACTTTTGGCCGCCACATCATCACCGCCAGCCACCACGAGGCGCATCACAAGCACTACACCTGCAACTATGGCCTCTACTTCCGTTTCTGGGACAGGGTTTGCGGCACCGACAAAGGCCTTGTTGCAAACTTCGGCCGGGCCTAGAGTCTTCGTCAAGACCCCGGGGGGCCGGTACAACCGGCTGAGAGGCAGCTATCAGCTGCGACCCGCTGAACCTGATCCGGTTTGAACCGGCGGAGGGAGGGCGCGGCACAACACCGCTCTCCATCCGAATTTGTGTAGAGTATTTGGGGAGTTAAGCGCATGGCCGACATCAATTCAAAGATCGAAATGCCCGTCACCACCGGGCCATTGCCCGGCAGCCGCAAGATCCACGTCTCCGGCACGCTGTTCCCCGATATCCGCGTCGCCATGCGCGAAGTCGCGCTGGAACCGTCCGCCAAGGAAGAACCGGTCCGCATCTACGATACCTCCGGCCCCTATACCGATGCCACCGTCAGCATCGATATCGACGCCGGCCTGCCCGCCATGCGCACCCCCTGGATCGAGGCACGCGGCGATGTCGAACGCTACCCCGGCCGCGAGGTAAAGCCCGAAGATAACGGCATTTTCGGCGGCAAGCAGCAGCCCGTCACGCAAGTCTTCCCCAACGTCAACAAGATGCCATGGCGCGCAAAAGGCGGCGCCGCCGTCACCCAGATCGCCTATGCCCGGCGCGGCATCATCACGCCGGAAATGGAATATGTCGCCATCCGCGAAAACATCGGCCGCGCACGTCAGGCTGGCATCATCATGGATGGCGAATCCTTCGGCGCCAGCATCCCCGAATATGTCACGCCGGAATTCGTCCGCGATGAAATCGCCCGCGGCCGCGCCATCATCCCATCCAACATCAACCACCCCGAAGCCGAACCCATGGCCATCGGCCGCAATTTCCTCGTCAAGATCAACGCCAACATCGGCAACTCCGCAGTCGCGTCGTCGATCGCCGAGGAGGTCGAAAAAATGGTCTGGGCCACCCGCTGGGGCGCCGACAATGTCATGGATCTGTCCACCGGCCGCAACATCCACAACACCCGCGAATGGATCCTGCGCAACAGCCCGGTCCCCATCGGCACCGTGCCTATCTACCAGGCGCTGGAAAAGGTGAATGGCGTCGCGGAGGATCTCAATTGGGAAGTCTATCGCGACACGCTGATCGAACAGGCCGAACAGGGCGTCGATTATTTCACCATCCACGCCGGCGTCCGCCTGGCCTATGTGCCGATGACCGCCAACCGCGTCACCGGCATCGTGTCCCGCGGCGGCTCCATCCTCGCCAAATGGTGCCTTAGCCACCACAAGGAAAATTTCCTCTACACGCACTTCGAGGAAATCTGCGAGATCATGCGCGCCTATGATGTGTCGTTCAGCCTCGGCGACGGCCTGCGCCCCGGCTCGATCGCGGACGCCAATGATCGCGCCCAGTTCGCCGAACTCGAAACCCTTGGCGAACTGACGCAAATCGCCTGGAAACACGATTGCCAGGTGATGATCGAAGGCCCGGGCCATGTCCCGATGCACAAGATCAAGATCAACATGGAAAAACAGCTCGCCGAATGCGGCGAAGCCCCCTTCTACACATTGGGGCCGCTCACCACCGATATTGCGCCGGGCTATGATCACATCACCAGCGGCATCGGCGCCGCGATGATTGGCTGGTTCGGCTGTGCCATGCTCTGCTATGTGACGCCAAAAGAGCACCTCGGCCTGCCCGACCGCGACGATGTGAAGGTCGGCGTCATCACCTACAAACTCGCCGCCCATGCGGCGGATTTGGCGAAGGGCCACCCGGCGGCGCAACTGCGCGACGATGCGCTCAGCCGCGCCCGCTTCGATTTCCGCTGGCGCGACCAGTTCAACCTGTCGCTCGACCCCGAAACCGCCCTCAAATTCCACGACGAAACCCTGCCGGCGGAGGGCGCCAAAGTGGCGCACTTCTGCTCGATGTGCGGGCCGAAATTCTGCAGCATGAAGATCACGCAGGACGTGCGGGATTATGCTGCGAAGCAGAATACGGATGCGATGCTGGAGGCGGGAATGGCGGAAAAGAGCGCGGAGTTTAGGGCGAAGGGTGGAGAGATCTATCTGCCGGCGGCGGAGTAGCATACCTCTCCCGGCTGGGGAGAGGTCGAGCGATGCGCCCCTTGGCCCGTCCCGGGAGAGGCGTAAGCGAACGAAGTGCCTCCGGCGGCTGGGCGTTAGGCCCAGACCCGCTCTTTGGTTCAGCTCTATCCAATTCTGAAAGCGCTGGCTTTACCAACGCCTCAGTATGACGATATCTTTAAACTCAAGACACCCCAAAAAAGGTGCCCGGACAATGTTTTGGATTTGGTTATTCGCTATTCTTTATCCGATAGTCTTGATCTTGGTATTTCAGGAACATCTCAACACCGTTTTTGCAAAAATTCAAAATTCAATGATATCTGGATTCGGCGCAGGAGATAGCAACGATACTAAACTTAATAGTAAAAATAAAGCCCTAGAAGAAAGAGTAAAAGTCCTCGAAGATATCATTAGCGAACGAAATTCTTGATATGAGCAATGATATCTAAAAACAGGAATTCCGGAGACAGTATTCTTAATTGCCCCTCTCCCGCC
>JBBQYI010000030.1:0-33450 GCA_038208825.1 Sphingomonadales bacterium
GGTCATCGAGCAGAACTTCGTCCTGCTGGCTGATGCCCGAACCCGATTTCCAGCGCGTGATATAGTGGAGGATGATCCACGGCAGGCCGATGAACAGCATGCCGACGATCGGAATGGCGATCAGTGCACCGTCGTCCATCGACTCAACCTTCCGTCTTGCCGAGCCGGGCCTTCATGGCCTCCAGCTCGATCGAAACCGAATCATCGGCCGACAGCGCGGCAAATTCATCGGCCAGCGTGCGCGGCGCTCCACCAAGCGACAGCGCATCGGCGCGGCCCTCGGCCAGGTCGGCACGGCGTTCCATGATCTCGAACCGGGCAAAGGCTTCCTCAACCCGTGGTCCCTTGGTCATCTCGATCATCCGCGACCGCTGTCCAGCGCTCTCGATGCGATTGAGAATGACGTTCTGGCGGGTGCGCGCCTCGCGCAGCTTGCCTTCCAGCTTGTGGATATCGGCTTCATTCAGCGCCAGGCCATTGTCGAGCGCATCGACTTCGCCCTGCATCTGTTCGGCAAAGCCGCGCGCCTTGGATTTTTCCACCAGCGCGGCCTTGGCCAAATCCTCGCGGCCCTTGCTCAGCGCCAGCTCGGCCTTTTCGGCCCAGCTCGATTGCGCGGCTTCGGCCCGGATGATGGCGCGGCGCATCTCCTTCTGGTCGGCGATGGTGCGGGCGGCCGAGGCGCGAACCTCTACCAGCGTTTCTTCCATCTCCATGATGATCATGCGGATCATCTTGGCCGGGTCTTCGGCCCGGTCGAGAAGGTCGGTAACGTTGGCGGCGATGATATCGCGGGTGCGCGAGAAGATGCCCATGGTGTTGTTGCTCCAGTTCTTCAAATTGGGGGCCGGGAGGAGAGGGGGCATCCTCCCGGCCATCGTCACAAGGTCAGTGCCCACGGACGATATTCGATTCGGCGGCAATATTCACCTGCGAAGCAACAGGGGTGCCAGCGATTGCGGGGCCGGCAGCGGCGACCAGAAAGGTGCCACCGATCAGCAGGGAGGCGACAACGCCGATCACACTGCGCAGCGCCTGGTTGTTGAAAAAGTCGGTCATCTCGGTCTCTCCTGTTCGGCAACCCGCTATGGCTGGCTGCCCATGCCAACAGCATTGCAAATGCCATGCCAAGTGTGGCGAAATAGCCAAGCTGCTGAAAAACAAACATTAATTCTTTAGGATGCAGAATTTTTGTTGTGAACTATTGCCAAAGTTTGGGAAATCGCACTAACTCCCGGCATGGCGAAACCAGCGACACTGATCGGCTCGTCCTCGATCTTCCTCGACGCTGTCGAGCAGGCCTCTGCCGCCGCGCCGCTCAACCGTCCGGTGCTTGTCATCGGCGAGCGCGGCACCGGCAAGGAACTTGTCGCCGAACGTCTGCACCGCCTGTCTCCCCGCTGGGGTGGGCCGCTGGTGTCGCTCAACTGCGCGGCGCTGCCCGAAAACCTCATCGACGCCGAATTGTTCGGCTATGAAGCCGGCGCCTTCACCGGCGCTCAGCGCGCCAGGGCGGGCCGATTCGAGGACGCCGATGGTGGCACGCTGTTCCTCGATGAAATCGCCACCCTCTCCGCCGCCGCCCAGGAACGCCTGCTCCGCGTCGTCGAATATGGCGAGCTCACCCGCATCGGTTCCAACCGCGCCATCCAGGTCGATGTCCGGCTTGTCGGCGCCACCAACGAGGATTTGCCCCACCTTGTCGAACGCGGCCGCTTCCGCGCCGATCTGCTCGACAGGCTCAGCTTTGAAGTCGTCACCTTGCCGCCGCTTCGCGAACGCGCCGAGGATATCGAGGCGCTGTCCCTGCACTTCGCCCGCCGCATGGCCGCCGAACTCGGCTGGTCGCGCTTCCCCGGCTTCACCGCCAAGGTCACTGCCCAGCTCGACAATTACGCCTGGCCGGGCAATGTTCGCGAACTGAAAAACGTCATCGAACGCTCGCTGTACCGCTGGGGCGATGCCGAGGCGCCCATCGGCCGCATCATCCTCGATCCGTTCGAATCACCCTGGCGCCCGGCTCACCATCAGGCCAGCGCCACCGCCCGCGCCGCACAGGCGGGCGCCAGTGGCAGCGACCTGCCCGAAGCAGCCGCCGCGCCGGCCACGACGCCGCAATCCAATGCCGCCATCCATGATTTCCGCGTGGCCGTGCTCGCCTATGAAAAGGAAATCCTGATGGCCGCACTCGAACGCTGCCGCCACAACCAGCGCCGCACCGCCGCCGCCCTGTCGCTTAGCTACGATCAGCTTCGCCACGCCCTGAAACGCCACGAACTTCTAACCAGCGAGTAATCGCCCGCGCTTCAACGCCAAAAAATGCACAATGACCAGCGCGTCGCACCGACATCTATTGATCTTGGTTGAGACTTGCAGGAACCCTTTGGAAAAGAGGCTTGATCATGGCGTTGGACAAACGAAGATTCTGGCGTGTCGCCAAGGCGGACCGGATGAGCGTGATCGTCGATGCCGATGATTATTTCACCAGCGTCCGCCTGGCCATGCTCAAGGCAAAACGGCGTATCATGCTCATCGGTTGGGATTTCGACGCACGCATCCAGCTTGTGGAAGGCGGCCGATCCGCCGACGAACCCGCAACGGTCGGCGAATTCATCTATTGGCTGGTCGATCGGTGCCCGACGCTGGAGGTGTTCGTCCTGCGATGGGATGTCGGTGCATTGAAGACCGTGATGCGCGGCTCCAACATCGTCACCCTCGCCAAATGGATGCTGCATGCGCGCATCCATACCCGGCTTGACGGGGCCCATCCAACCGGCGCTTCCCATCATCAGAAAATCGTTGTGATCGATGATTGCCTGGCATTTTGCGGCGGCATCGACATGACCAACGAACGTTGGGACACGCGCGCGCATTGCGATACCGAACCGCGGCGCGTCGATCCGACCGGCACCCCCTACAAACCCTGGCACGATGCAACGACGGCATTGCAGGGGCCCGTCGCCGCCGCACTTGGCGAATTGTCACGCGATCGTTGGCAGCGTGCCGGCGGGGACGTGCTGGCCCCGGTTTTGCAACATGCCGATTGCTGGCCCAATGATCTGGTGCCGGATTTTCGCAATATCGAAGTCGGTATCGCGCGCACCCAGCCCGAAATGCCGGCATACCCCGAAGTGCGCGAGATCGAGGCGTTGTTCATCGAACAGATCGGCACTGCGCGCCACGCGATCTATGCCGAAAGCCAGTATTTCGCGTCGCGCCGCATCGCCGAAGCGATTGCAAAGCGATTGAAAGCGCCGGACTGTCCGGAAATCGTCATCATCAACCCGCTCACGGCGCAGGGCTGGCTCGAACCGCTGGCGATGGACACAGCGCGCGCCCGATTGGTCGCCGCCCTGAACCGGCTCGATACGATGGGCAAGCTTCGCATCTACCACCCGTTTACCGCCGCGGGAGAGCCGATTTACGTTCATGCCAAGGTGATGATCGTCGATGGCGAGACGCTGCGGATCGGGTCTGCCAACATGAACAATCGATCGATGGGGCTCGACACCGAATGCGATGTGGCAATCGATGCCGAAGCGCATGACGCCGCCACGATACAGGCGATCCGCGATGGCTTGATCGCCGAACATCTCGGGGTGGGTGTCGAACAGGTCGCGGCGGAATTTGCGGCCAGCGGCTCCCTCATCGCAACAATTGAAGCGTTGCGCGGTGGCGGCCGGTCATTGCGTCCGTATGAAATTCCAGAATTGGGCGAGGTGGAAAAATGGCTTGTCGACAATGACGTTCTCGATCCCGAAAGCGGGTCCGAACATTTCGAAGCAACCACCAGTCACGGGCTTTTGCAGCGGCTTGGCGAAGGATTTGGCGCGCATTGAGGCCAGCCCTTCACACGCCGGCCATTCCTAATCCAGCTTCACGCCATGCTTTTGCAACAACGGCGCCTGCGCCACGGCAAAGATCATTGTCGCCGCGGTCACGCCCCAAACCTTGAAATCCACCCATTGGTCGGTGGTCAGCACCTGCCGCGCGACCTCGTTTGCCGCCATCAGCGCGATGAAGAACACCGCCCAGTTGCGGGTCAGCTTGGTCCAGCCGGTATCGGTCAGCGATGGCAGCGCCTCACCCAATACCAATTTCAGATAGGACCGCCCCCGCGCCATGCCGAACAACAGGATCGACGCGAACATCCCGTAAATCAGAGTCGGCTTCAACTTGATGAAACTGTCGTCCTGCAGATACAACGTCAGCCCGCCGAAGATCACCACGATCAGCCCGGTAAAGATCAGCATCGCCGGAATATGCCGGATTTTCCACCAGCTGACCGCCATCGCCACGACCGTCGCCGCCATGAAGGCGCCGGTGGCGACGAATATGCCGCCAAACTTGCTCGCGGCGAAAAACACCAGCAACGGCCCGAAATCGAGCGCGAGCTTCAGCCCGGTCGGCATTTTTTTGCGGGGTGCGCCAGCTTCCATGTTTCGCTCCCTATTCGCTTTCGCGCGCCAGTGGAACAGCCCTGGTCTTTCTGAGTGCGTGGCAAAAAGACCCCGCCGAAGCGTTTTCGAACCCGATGGGTTGATCTGGCGGTCAAGAAAACGCGGCAAACAAGGAATTGGAGCGCGGTTCTGATTCCATCAGGACCAAAAGCGCTCTAGCGTGCCGCCGGTGTCCGCCGAGCCTCTTGTCGCAACCGATCTTGCCTGCCGTCGCGGCGACCGGTTGCTGTTCGAAAACCTGTCCTTCCAAGTCGAACCAGGCGGTGCGCTGCATCTCGAAGGGCCCAATGGCAGCGGCAAATCCAGCCTGTTGCGCCTGCTCGCCGGGCTGCTGACCCCGGCAGGCGGCAGCATCGCTGGCGGTGGCGCCCGCGGTTTCCTTGGCCATGATGTCGCGCTGAAACCCCGTATGCGGCTCATCGCCGAACTGTCGCACTGGGCAAGGTTCGATTATGGCATCGACAGACTGCCCGCCGCCATGGCTGCGATGAACGTCATCGCGCTCGCCGATCTGCCATGCCAGCATCTTTCCAGCGGCCAGCGCCGCCGCGCCGGCCTCGCCCGCGTCCTCGCCAGCGGTGCCGACCTGTGGCTGCTCGATGAACCCACCGCCGGGCTGGACACCGCGTCCGCCGCGCTGCTCGCCACCGCCATGGCCGCGCACCGCGCCGCCGGCGGCATGATCGTCACCGCCGTCCACGGCGATATCGGCCTCGCCGACCCCCAACGATTGCGCCTCGGCTGATGTTCCTCACGCTCGTTCGACGCGATCTCGCGCTCATTGCCCGGTCCCCGGCGCTGTGGATGCCGGTGATGTTCTTCGTGATGGTCGCGGCATTGTTCCCCTTTGCTGTCGGCCCCGATGCGCGGCTGCTCGGCCGCATCGCGCCCGGCGTCGTCTGGGTCGCCGCCCTGCTGGCGGCGCTGCTGCCCGTCGAAACGCTCGTCGCCCCCGATCTTGAAGATGGCACACTCGATCAACTGGCGTCGCGGGGTGTCGCCATGGAAATCGTCGCCGCCGCCCGGATCGTCGCCCATTGGCTGGGCTTCACTGTGCCGCTGCTCGCCGCCCTCCCCATTGCCGCCATCCTTGTCGGCATGGACGTCGCCACCGGCCAACGCCTTGCCCTCGCACTGCTCATCGGCACGCCGGCGCTGGCGGCGCTGGCGGTTGTCGCGGCGGCGCTCACCGCAGGGCTGCGCGGCGGCGGCGCGCTCGCCGGGCTCATCATCCTGCCGTTGGCGCTGCCCATCCTCATCTTCGGTGTCGGCGCGGCGGTGCCCGGCGCGCTGAAACTGCTGGCCGCCGCCAGCCTTGTCGCCGTCGCCATCGCCCCCTTCGCCGCCGCCGCCGCGATGAAACAGGACTGACCAGCCGTCATGGCCAGCCTCGCTGCCACACCCGCCGCCACCGGCCACCGCCTCGCATTTGCCGCAGCCGTTATCGGCAGCATCGCGCTCGCCTTCGGCCCCTGGCTGGTACGACTTGCGGATGTCGCGCCCTCCGCGTCCGCCTTCTGGCGGCTCGGCCTCGCCGTCGCGCCGCTGGCGCTGCTGGCCCGCACCACCGGCGCGCCGCTGCCACCCGGCACCATCGATGCCCGCGTTCTGTGGCTATCAGCCATCGCCGGGGTGTTCTTCGCCGCCGATATCGCGCTGTGGCACTATGGCATCCAGCGCACGACAATGGCCAACGCCAGCCTGCTCTCCAACGCCGCCAGCTTCCTGCTGCCGCTCTGGGGTTTTGTCGCGCTTGGCCACCGGCCGGGCAAAAAGGCGTTGCTGGCCATCGTCGCGGCGGCCGCTGGCACCGCCTTGCTCGTCGGGCGCAGCGCCGAACTGTCGGATCGCAACCTCGCCGGCGACCTGTTCTGCCTTGGCGCCGCCGTGCTCTACACCGCCTATCTGATCATCATCGACCAGTTGCGCGGCCGCATCCCGGTGTTCCCACTGTTGGCGCTGGCCACCGGCTTTGGCGCCCTGGCGCTGCTGCCGGTCAGCTATGCCGTCGCCGGCGCCGCCGGTTTCTGGCCGCACGACTGGACGCCGCTGGTGCTGCTCGCCCTGTTCAGCCAGGTTGTCGGACAGGGGCTGATCGTGTTTGCCGTGGGCCACCTGAAACCGCTCGTCGTCGGCCTCGCGCTTCTCGTGCAGCCAACGGTCGCCGCCACCATCGGGCTATTGCGCTTCGGCGAAACCCCCGGCCTGCCCGAACTTGCCGGCGCGGCGCTGGTCGTTACCGCGCTGGTGCTCGTCCGCCTGCCCGAACGCCCTGCCCGCCAATCCGCATGAACCCACCGATCAACCGGAGACCAAGCCGATGACCCGCCATGCCCTCGTCCCCCTCCTCGCGGCGCTGCTCGCCGCCGGCCCTGCCGCAGCCACGCCCGGCTGGCGCGAAACCGTGCGCGCCTTTGCCGCCGAACATTTCCACAACCCGGCCTGGGGCTATTCCCACAGCCAGCGCGACTATGATCTTGCGCGCAGCCTCGCCGCTGCCGACAAGGCGGTGATCGACGATGATATCCTCTATGCCGCAGCCTTCCTCCACGATCAGGCGGCGTTCAAACCCTGGAGCGAGGCCCCCGGTGCCGCCAAGCGCGACCACAGCGACGTCGCCGCCGATCTCGTCCCCGAATTCCTCAAAAGCGCCGGTTTCCCGGCCGAAAAGATCGCAGCCGTCCAGGCCGCCATCCGCACCCATATGTATTACCGCGCCCCCGCCGCACCCGAAGCCGCTTATCTCCACGATGCCGATGCGCTCGATTGGCTCGGCGCCATCGGCGTCGCCCGCGTCATGGCGCTCGCCGATGCTGAAGGCGGCACGCCGAACGGTCCCGCGGTTGTGAAAATGCTCGGATCCAACCTCGCCGATGTGCCGGCAACCATCGTGACACCCGCCGGCAAGGCGATGATGCCGGCGCGCAAGGCCGAACTCGATAGCTTTCTCACCGATCTGAAACGCGAATCGGCGGATCTTTCAACGCTCTAAGATCGATCGCATCGACTCATGACCCCCCCCTCTCCCGCCTTCGGGAGAGGTCGAGAGCCGGCGCAGCCGGCCCGGATGAGGGTGGCCGCCCAACTGTCCCGCACGAACGCCCGCCGGCACGCGCCACGCCAACGAAACCCGCCGCGCTGCTACTCCGCCGCCTTAGCGGTCTTTTTCGTCGCCGCCTTCTTCGCCGCCGGTTTCTTCGCAGGCTTCTTTACCGCCGCGGTCTTGGCCGGGGCTTTCTTTACCGCCGCCTTTTTCACCGGCTTCTTGCCCTTTGCCGGCATCGCTGCCCGCACATCGATCAACGCCGCCGCATTTTCCAGCGTGATGGTCATGCCATCCTCTGTCTTTGGCAGCGTCGCATTGGTGGCCCCGTCGGTGATATATTGGCCGAACCGCCCCGCCATCAGCTTCATCACTGCGCCAGACACCGGGTGCGGGCCGATTTCGCGCAACGGCGCCATCGTGCCCCGAGCCCGTGGCCCGGCGGCGGCGGCCTCGGCCAGCTTCACAACCGCCGCATTCATGCCGGTTTCAAACACCTCGGCAGTCGATGTGAGCCGTGCATATTTGCCCGAATGCGCCAGATACGGCCCGTACCGGCCGATGCTGGCGGTGATCGGTTCACCGCTTTCGGGGTGTGGGCCGATGGTGCGCGGCAACGCCAACAGCCGCAGCGCCATCGCCAGATCATCCGGCCCGGCGACCGTCACATCCTTGGGGATCGACGCGCGCGGCGGCTTGTCATCACCCTTCGCGCCATCCTCGCCAAGCTGCACATAGGCGCCGAACCGCCCAGACCTCAGGCTGACCGGCATGCCGGTTTCCGGGTCTTCACCCAGCAACACCGGACCATTGCTTTCCTGGCCGCCATTTTCCCCGGCGAACTGCCGCGTGTACCGGCATTCGGGATAGTTGGAGCACGCGACAAACGCCCCGAACTTGCCGGTCTTCAGGCTCAACCGGCCATTGCCACAGGTCGGGCACAAGCGCGGGTCGCTGCCGTCCGCCTTGGGCGGAAACAGCATGGGTTCCAGATATTCATCAAGCGCAACGGTGACGTCCGACGGCTTCAGCTCCAGGATTTCCTTGGTCTTGGGTTCGAAATCATCCCAGAAATCGCGCAGCACCTTCAGATAATCGAGCTCGCCCGCCGACACGTGATCGAGCCGCGTCTCCAGATCCGCGGTGAAATCATATTCGACATATTTCTCGAAAAACCGCTCCAGGAACGCCGTGACCAGACGGCCCTTTTCCTCGGCCCAGAACCGGTTTTTCTCCACCCGCACATAGGCGCGGTCGCGCAGCGTCTGCAAAATCGCCGCATAGGTCGACGGCCGGCCGATGCCCAGTTCCTCCAGCCGCTTGACCAGAGATGCTTCGGAAAACCGCGGCGGTGGCTCGGTGAAATGCTGCTTGGCCTCGACACCGGTGACGGCACAGCCCTCGCCCTGCTTCAATCGCGGCAGGCGGCGGCCCTCGTCGTCATCGGCATCCGCCGCAATATCTTCGCTGGTTTCGGTGTAAACCGCCAAAAACCCCGGCGACAGGATCACCTGGCCCGTGGCGCGCAGCCCGGTGCGGCCGGTTGGCTCCAGAAAATCGATGCTCGTCCGCTCCATGCGAGCGCTGGCCATCTGACTGGCGACGGTGCGCTTCCACACCAGCGCATACAGCTTTTCGGCATCGCCCATCGGGGATCGCTGCGGCCGCGCGACAAGCTCGGTCGGGCGGATGGCTTCGTGCGCTTCCTGGGCGTTCTTGGCCTTGGTCGCATAAAATCGCGGCTTGTCGGGCAACACGTCCGGCCCGCTGCCATAATCCTTGGCGATCACATCGCGCACCGCGGCAATGGCTTCGTTGCCAATCTGCACGCCGTCGGTCCGCATATAGGTGATGCGGCCTTCCTCATACAGGCCCTGCGCCACGCGCATCGTGTGGCTGGCGGTAAAGCCCAGCTTGCGCGCCGCTTCCTGCTGCAAGGTCGATGTCGTGAACGGCGGATAGGGGTTGCGCGTTGCCGGCTTGGTTTCAACGGCGTGCACCGTGAATTTGCCGGCCTCGACGTCGGCCCGCGCGCGCATCGCGTCGGTTTCGTTGGCCAGGTCGAAGCGGTCCAGCTTCTTGCCCTGCCACAGGCTCAGCCGCGCCGGGAAACCCTGGCCACCAGCCGCCATCGCGGCTTCCACCGTCCAATATTCGCGCGCGTCATGCGCTTCGATATCGCGCTCCCGCTCGACGATCAGGCGCAACGCCACCGATTGCACGCGCCCGGCGCTTTTCGCCCCGGGCAGCTTGCGCCACAACACCGGCGACAGGGTGAAGCCGACCAGATAATCCAGCGCCCGCCGCGCCCGATAGGCATCGACCAGCGCCACATCGATCTCGCGCGGCCGCGCCATCGCCGCCAGAATCGTCGATTTGGTGATCTCGTTAAAGGTAACGCGGCTGGCCCCACCCTTGGGCAGCGCCTTCTTGGCCTTCAGCCATTCGTAAAGATGCCAGGAAATCGCCTCGCCCTCGCGATCCGGATCAGTGGCGAGAATCACCCGGTCGGACCGCTTGGCGGCATCCGAAATCGCCTTCAGCTGCTTGGCCCGGTCCCCCGAAACCTCCCACAACATGGCAAAATCATTGTCCGGATCGACGGAGCCATCTTTGGGCGGCAGATCGCGGATATGGCCGAAACTGGCCAGAACTTCATAGTTCGACCCCAGATACTTGTTGATCGTTTTGGCCTTCGCGGGCGATTCGACGATCACGAGATCCATGCGGGTCCTGACAATTGATGGCGGGGAACGGCAGCGGCGCGGCCCCTACGCTGTATATAGGGTCGGGCGCAAGGGGTGGTGCAACCGGCAAATTTCCCCGTGGTGACGATTGAGCGGCGGAAAAGCGCCGCCTCACGCACATGATGCCGGGGCCAATCCGCCAGCGCAATCACGCTGCCGCCACCCGCCCACCGGCATGGCGGACGAGCCGCCCTTCCAGCTCCATATCAAGCAGCACCGTCGCGACGATTGCGGCGGGCAGGGCCGACAGCCGGACCAGCTCATCGACCGCAACCGGCGTCGGCGACAACAGCGATTCGATGGCGCCGCGCTCGGTTTCGCCGGCTTCGGCGGCTACATCGTCAAAAGCCGCCGTCGGTTCTGCGGCCTTGTACCGCATGCCCAGTTGCGGCCCCTCGCCGAACGCCGACAATGCCTCCACCACATCCGCCGCCGTCTGCACCAGAGTCGCGCCTTCGCGGATCAGCAGGTTGCAACCCTGCGCACGCGGATCGAGCGGCGACCCGGGGATTGCCATCACCTCACGCCCCGCCTCCGCCGCAATGCGCGCGGTGATCAACGACCCCGATCGCGGCGCGCCTTCCACTACCAGTGTCCCCGCCGCCAGCCCGGCAATCACCCGGTTGCGCCGCGGGAAATGCCGCGCCTGTGGCTCAACACCCGGCTTTTGTTCGGCCAGGATCAGGCCCTTTTCAGCGATTTCGGCCATCAGTGCGGCGTTTTCCGGCGGATACACCACATCCACACCGCCAGCGACAACCGCAATGGTGCCGCCCGCCATCGCCCCGACATGCGCCGCCGCATCGATACCGCGTGCCAACCCCGATACGATCACCAGTTCCTCCGCGGCCAGATCGGCGGCGAGCTGCCGGGCAAAGCGCACGCCCGCGGCGCTGGCATTGCGCGCGCCGACAATCGCCACCGCCGGTCGCTCTACAAGCCCGAGATCGCCGCGCGCAGCCAGCACCGGTGGCGCCGATTCCAGTCCGGCAAGCAGCGCCGGATAGGCAGGCGTGCCAATGAAAACCATGGTCGCGCCGATCCCGGCAAGCGCCGCCAGTTCGTCCTCCGCCTCGGTCACGCTGACAATGGCCAGCGCCCGGCCGCCACGCCGCGCCAGATCGGGCAGCGCATCGATGGCGGCCTGCGCATGGCCAAATCGCGCGATCAACTGCCGATAGGTGACCGGCCCGATCGAATCGGTCCGTATCAGACGCAGCCGTGCAACCGCATCAACCGGCAGCATGCACAATCCCGGCACGAAAGAAGCAATTATGCATCACTTCTGGCCGATCCGGCTCTCGGTCCCATTGCGTAGCCGCGCGATATTGTCGTGATGCCGCCCGATGACGATCGCCGCCAGCACCGCCAGCGCAATCGCCGAATGCGGCGCCCCCAGCCCCCAGGCCAGCAACGGCGTCGATACTGCCGCCAACATCCCGCCGACGGAAGAATAGCGCGTCACCAGCGCACCGCCCAGCCAGACCAGCAACGCCGCGATGCCAGCAAACGGCGCCAGCGCCAGCGCGATACCCAGGATTGTCGCCACACCCTTGCCACCGCGGAAATGCAGCCACGCCGGCCAACAATGGCCAACCAGCGCCGCCACCCCGGCCAGCACGCCCGCCTCAACCCCCACAAACTCCCGCGCCAGCACCACCGCCAGCGCGCCCTTGCCGGCATCCAGCAGCAGCGTCGCCGCCGCCAGCCCCTTGTTGCCGGTGCGCAGCACATTGGTGGTGCCGATATTACCCGAGCCCACCGTGCGGATATCGATACCGACCTGCCGCGTCAGCAACAGGCCAAAGGGGATGCTGCCCAGCAGATAGCCGACAGCAATGGCGATGATCAGGCCCAGGTTCATGCGCCTGACGGTAGCGAGGCCGCCGCCGCTTTGAAAGCCCGCGCCGCATCGCTATGGTTTCGCCACAACCGGGCGGGGGCCGCAACCATATGAAACATCGCCACATCCTGATCGCGGCCATTCTGGCGCTATCGCCGGTGCCGACGCTCGCCGCCGACATGCTGCCAACCCCGCCGCGCGCCGCCGCCGATGCCGCCGGCCCCTATCCGTTGCTGGTCATTCGCGGCGCCACCATCATCCCCGGCAATGGCGGGCCGCCCTATGGCCCCGCCGATATCATCATCCGCGACGGCCGCATTGACGACATCCGCACCGCCGGCACCCCCGGCCTGCCATTGCAAGCGAACCGCCCGCCCGTCGGCGCCGCACGCGAAATCGATGCCACTGGCATGTATGTGCTGCCCGGCTTCGTCGATGTGCACGGCCACAACGGCAACCCCGAGAAGGCGCCCGATCCTTCCTATGCCTATCGCCTGTGGCTGGCGCATGGCGTCACCACCGTGCGCGGCAACCCGTTGTTCGGCGACGACGCCGCCCATGCATTGAGCGACAAGCGCCGCAGCGCGACAGGCGAAATCACCGCACCGCGCCTTTTCGTCTATCAAACGCTGGGGTCAGGCACCAACGCCGGCTGGAAGGGCGGCCGTATCGACAGCCCCGACAAGGCGCGCGCCTGGACCCGCTGGGCCGCCAGCGTCGGCATCGACGGCATCAAATTCTTCAACAATGGCGATGAAACCCCGGCCATCGACCGCGCCGCCATCGATGAAGCCAAAAAGCTCGGGGTCGGCACCATGGCGCACCTCAGCCAGAACAATGTCGCCGAATTCAACGCCCGCGACGCCGCCGCTGCCGGTCTTGGCACCATCACGCATTTTTACGGCCATTTCGAATCGCTGCTGAAGGACCGCCGCATCCAGGACACGCCGGCGGGCTATAATTACCGCGACGAACAGGACCGGTTCGGCGGCATCGCCGAAATCTGGAACCAGATTTACGAACCCGGCAGCCCGGAATGGATCGCCTATCTGCAGGCGCAAAAGGCAAGCGGCGTCACCTTTGATCCCACCTTCAACATCTACAGCGCCTCACGCGACCTGATGCGCGCCAAAAACGCCGATTGGCACGCCAATTACACCCTGCCGTCGATGACCGAATATTATGAATCGAATCGCAACAACCACGGCAGCTATTTCTACGACTGGACGACAGCGCGCGAGGTCACCTGGCGCAATTTCTACCAGCGATACATGCGGCTCATCAATGATTACAAGAACATGGGTGGCCGCGTCACCGCCGGCAGCGACCCCGGCTTCATCTGGCAGCTATGGGGCTTTTCCTATGTCCTCGAACTGGAGATGCTGCAGGAAGCCGGCTTCTCCCCGCTCGAAGTCATCCAGTCGGCAACCATCAACGGCGCCCGCACCCTTACCGAGCCAAAGGGCATCACCGCCCCCGATTTCGGCCTTGTTCAGGCCGGCATGCGCGCCGATCTGGTCATCGTGCCGGAAAACCCGCTGCAAAATTTCAAGACGCTGTACGGCACCGGCTTTGAACGGCTGAACGAGACGACGCAAAAGACCGAACGCGTCGGCGGCGTGCGCTGGACGATCCGCGACGGCATCGTTTTCGATGCCCATGCCTTGCTCGCCTCGGTGAAGGCCGATGTCGATCGCGCCAAGGCCGCTGCCGGAAAATGACGCGACCCGACCAAATTGTCGGGCACCGCCGGTTGGTGTAGAAGCCAGTGTTCCGAAGAAAAGGCTGGCGCGATGGCGACACAGGCGGCGAACCCCAACAAGGCGCTGTGGGAAAAGGGTGATTTCACCCGGCTGGCGGCCACCATGCGCGAAAGCGGCGAATCGCTGGTTGCCGGCCTTGGTATCGGGCCCGGGATGCACATCCTTGATCTTGGCTGTGGCGACGGCACCACGGCGCTGCCCGCCGCCCGCCTTGGCGCCACCGTGCGCGGCGTCGATATCGCCAGCAACCTTGTCGCCGCCGGTAACGCCCGCGCCGCCGCCGAAGGCCTTTCGAACATCCGGTTCGAGGAAGGCGATGCGTCCAATCTTGAGAATATCGCCGATGACAGCTTCGATCTCGTCATCAGCATCTTTGGCGCCATGTTTGCGCCGCGCCCGCACGATGTCGCCCGCGAAATGGTCCGTGTCACCCGCCCCGGCGGCCGCATCGTAATGGGCAACTGGATCGCTGGCGACCCGACGCTGGTCGCACAGGTGCTGAAGATCAGCGCCGCCTACACACCGCCTCCGCCCGCCGGTTTCATCAGCCCGGTGACCTGGGGCAATGAAGCCGAAGCCTTGGCGCGCTTCGCCGCCGCCGGCGTGCCGGCCGAAAATATCCGCTTTGATCGCCAGACCTACACCTTCAAACACCCCGGCCCACCGGCCGAATTTCTCGCCATTTTCCGCTATTTCTACGGCCCCACCATGAACGCCTATGCCGCCGCCGATGCCGAAGGCCGCGCCCATGCATTGCAGGAAGAACTGGAGGCACTTTTCTCCGCCCAGAACAAATCCCCCGACCCGTCGCTGACATCGGCACCGGCCACCTATCTGCAGGTCACGGTCACGCTGCCCTGATTCGCCGCAAGGCGGCAGTTGCAGCCACCAGCGCGCGCCCCTAAACGCTGGGGCATGACCACGCGCCTCGCCATCGGCATTGCCCAGTTGAACGCAGCCGTTGGCGACCTTGCCGCCAACACCGATGCAATTCTGCGGGCGCGCGCCGAAACCCCTGGCGCCGATCTCATCGTCACCCCCGAACTATCGGTGGTCGGCTATCCGCCCGAAGATCTCGTGCTGAAACCCGCGCTGGTCGAAGCCGCCATGGCGCGCATCGAACAACTTGCCGCCGCTACCGGTGATGCCGGGCCGGGGCTGATCGTCGGCGCGCCGCTCGCCGAAAACGGCCGGCTGCACAACGCCGCCTTCCTGCTCGATGGCGGCAAGATCGTCGGCATCACCCGCAAGCATGATCTGCCCAATTATGGCACGTTCGATGAAAAGCGGGTGTTTTCGGCCGGCCCCTTGCCCGGCCCGCTGGCGTTTCGCGGTACAAGGCTGGGCATCCCCATCTGCGAGGATATCTGGACAC
This sequence comes from Sphingomonadales bacterium, assembly GCA_038208825.1. Lineage (GTDB taxonomy): Bacteria > Pseudomonadota > Alphaproteobacteria > Sphingomonadales > Sphingomonadaceae > Sandarakinorhabdus. The sequence continues at coordinate 15,232 of JBBQYI010000030.1, forward strand.
CGGAAGTCACCGAATGCCTCGCCGAAACCGGTGCCGAGATCCTCATCGTGCCCAATGGCTCCCCTTATGAGGTCGGCAAGGACGATCGCCGGCTCAGCCTCGCCGTCGCCCGCGTCAGCGAAACCGGCCTGCCATTGGTCTATCTCAACCGCGTGGGCGGCCAGGATGAACTCGCCTTTGATGGCGCCAGCTTCATCCTCAACGCCGATCGCACACTGGCGGCGCAACTGCCGGATTGGGAAGAAACCGTCCGCCTCACCCACTGGACCCGCCATGGCCTCGGTCACCACTGGACCTGCGAAAAGGGCGAGATCGCCAAACTCGACGATGATCCCGCCGATATCTACCACGCCATGCTGGTTGCCCTGCGTGATTATGTGAACCGCAACCGCTTCCCCGGCGTCGTGCTCGGCCTGTCGGGCGGCATCGATTCGGCCTTGTCCGCCGCCGTCGCCGTCGATGCGCTGGGCGCCGATCGGGTCTGGTGCGTGATGATGCCATCGCCTTACACCAGCCGGGACAGCCTTGAAGACGCCGCCGAATGCGCCCGGCTGCTCGGCTGCCGGCTCGATACCGTCGGCATCGGGCCGGCGATGCAGGCCTTCGATACCATGCTGGCACCGCTGTTCACCGGCAAGGCCGCCGACACCACCGAGGAAAACATCCAGTCGCGGATCAGGGGCCTCAGCCTGATGGCGCTATCCAACAAATTCGGGCCGATGCTGCTGACCACGGGCAACAAATCCGAAATGTCGGTCGGTTACGCGACCATATATGGCGACATGGCCGGCGGCTATTCGGTTTTGAAGGACGTTTACAAGACCACGGTGTTCAAGCTGTGCGAATGGCGCAACCACCATAACCCGCGCCTGTCCATCGGCCCGCGCGGGCCGGTGATGCCGCAACGCGTCATCGACAAACCACCCACCGCCGAGCTGCGCGAGAACCAGAAGGACCAGGATTCGCTGCCGCCCTATGATCTGCTCGATCGCATCCTGATCGGGCTTGTCGAAAATGAAAAATCGGCCCGCGATCTGATCGCCGAAGGCATCGACCCCGCTATCGTCGCCCGCATCGAACGGCTGCTCTACATCGCCGAATACAAGCGCCGTCAGGCCCCGCCTGGCGTCAAGATCGGCGGCCGCAACTTTGGCCGGGACCGGCGCTACCCGATTACCAACGCCTTTCGCACCGCATAGGTTGCACCGCACCGGCGCAAGCATCCGGGCGAGCGGAACGCCGGGCTTGCGTTGGGCGTGCGCCGGGGCGGGGCGGGGCGCCCGCCCTACTCCCTAATTTCCAGCGCTCTCGCTATTGACAAAATAAACATGAAGTGATCGCACCATTTCGCTGTAAATATATAGTAAACTTACCTTAATAAAATCCAAACACCTGTCGATACTTACGAATCACTCCATTTTCGTGTATGTAACTGCCAACAATAAAATATGACGAGTTGCGCTGTTCAATTCCTATCTTTGGGGTGTGAATCATGGCAAGCGATCCAAGAAAATCGACGAGCATTCCGGTTTCTGTAAAATTGCCAGAAGCCGGCGAGGATTCTCTCAAACAACTGCAGGCCATCCTTTACGGCCGCACTGGCCAGGTGCTCGGCGAAACCATGCTGACGGTCAGCCGCGATGGCGACGCCCTGTTCGCCAAGGGCGAAATTCAGGTCCCCGCCGATATCGCCGGCCAATCGGTGCGTGTCACCATTGCCCCGATCGTCGATGGCAGCGCCAACACCAGGCCATCCGCCATGGGCCGCGCCGCGCTGGAGCGCCGGCTGTCGGCCTATACCGAGCCGCTGCGCCTCGACCAAAAGCGCCCGATCATCGATATTCTGGTGCCGCGCCCCTGGTGGCGCCATTGGCCGCGCCTTTGCGTCTGCTGGATCCACGGCCGGCTGGTAAAGCGCATCACCCTGCCCGATGGCACCAGCCAGGACCTGCCGATCTGCCACGCCCGCGTCACCGTCTGCGAGGTGGATCGCTGGCCGTTGTGGCTGCTACGCCTGCCCGATCACGATATATTGCGGCTGCGCGATGATCTGCTCGATCGCATCATCAAGCCGTTCCCGATTCCCTTCCCCGATCCGGACCCGCAACCCTTCCCCTTCCCGCGGCCCGGCCCGGGGCCGGATCCGATCTTCAACGCGACGCGCGCCGTGCTTGCCAACAAGGTGTCTGCCACGCCCCGCGCCCTCGCCGCCAGATCGGCTGCAAGGCTGGCGATCGCCAACCCGGATATCGCAAAGGCAAGCGAGGTGCTGCGCATCGCCAGGGCCCCTGCCGATATCGCCCGGCAACACCTGATCACCGACGTGCAATTCTGGCGGCCCTGGCTGTGCTGGATCGATTGGCTGGAGCCGTGGTTCCTCACCTGGAAATATTGCTTTGCCACCGTCCCTACCGATGAAAATGGCCGCTTCAGCGCGCTCTACATCCACACCTGCGACGGTGATCAACCCGATATCTATCTGTCCGCCGAACAACTGATCGGCGGCAACTGGACTTCGATCTACCGCCCCTCCGTGCGCTGCGGCACGCATTGGGACTATGATTGTGCGTCCGACATCACCGTCGTCGTCACCGATCCGGCGGCACAGCCCTGTGTCCCCGAACCGCCCGTCGATACACCGCCGGGGGTCGATCGCTGGGTAATGGCACAGGCCATCGGCGGCACCTGGATCGCCGGCACCGCCGGGGTGGTGAACAGCGCCGGCTGGGTGCTGCCCAACGGGCTCACGCACTATGGCGGCGTCGTCAACGCGCCGTTCGGCAGCACGCTGGGCTTCCGTCAGCAACACGCGCTGTCGATCCCCGATGCAAACGTCTACTACTACCGCTGGTCGTGGCGGCGGGGCACCAGCGGCAATTTCAACCCGATGATCGATCCGATCACCCGCAATTACGCGCGCGACATCCCGGGGCCGGGGCTAAGCTTCCCCACCGTCCAGCTCGGCCCGACGCTGGGCGACCGCTTCCGCTTCCGCACCCAGATCTTCAACCCCGCGGAATGGGGCGTCGATACCAGCACAGATCCAGCCGGCACCCTCTATTACTGGCCGATCGATGGCGCCATCGGTGACATTTATTCGGCACGCTGGGCCACCCCGAACAGCGGGCTCACCCCCGCCGATGAAGCAGCGGCCCCCGCATCGGCCGGCAGCTATCAGGTCAAGTTGGAGGTGTTCAACCAGGCCAATGTCCAGGTCATGCCCGGCCCGGCCAGCTTCACCTTCCTGCTGCCGACGGGCATAGACGGCGATGGCACCATCAACACCCGCGCGGTGCTGCCCTCTGAAATCGATGCCGGCGGGCTGGTGTTCACCGTCGTCATCGACAACAGCCGTTGCAGCGCCGGCATCGATCCGCCGGTGCTGTCCGCCGGGGCCGCCGATGATGATTGCGGCTTCCTGCGCTATGCCGACGGTGCCTCGCTGCTGCTGGCGTTCGATGCGACCCACCCGCACAACCGGGCGACCTTCAGCATGGGGGTCGTGCGCGGCATCAACGGCGTGGCGGCGGCCAGCGCCGGCGGTGAAGTCGCCGTCAGCGCCCCGCCCTACACACTCGCCGGCGGGGTCTACAGCCACAGCTTCGGCGTCGCGACTCTGCTTGAGGATTGCCCCAACGCCGCCTTTGCCGCCAGCCTGTACGTCGCGGCAAAGGCCACCAACGGCTGGGGCCGGCTCGACGTCTATGACCGGTCCGCCCTGCGCGCCTTTGCGCTGGCCGAAGGCGGCTGACACGACCCCGGCCAGCGGGATCGCCACTGGACAGATCATCGCCCTTTGCCGAGAGGTCGTGATCGCCCAAGTGTCATGCCGCGGCACGTCCCGGAGAGGCCCGGCACGAGTGAGCGAGCGCAGCGGCGCGCCTTTCAGGCGCGTCCAAGCGAAGCAAGCGCTGTGCCGGGTTTCTCCGGGACGCCCTTCGGGTGACCTGAGGCTGTCAAATGGCGTCGTTGCGGAACCTTGCCGGGGGCCGCAGGCCCGCCAGCTGTCCCGCGCCTAACCATTTGACAGCCTCAGGTCATGACGGGGCATGACACTTGGGCGATCACGACCTAGAGCTGGGGCGATGATCACTACCCGCTTCGCCCCGTCGCCGACCGGCCGCCTCCACGCCGGCAATATCCGCACCGCGCTGGTCAACTGGCTGGTGGCGCAAAAGGCCGGCGGCCGCTTCGTGCTGCGGCTCGATGATACCGATCTGGCGCGCTCCACCGCCGAATCGGCCGCCTCGATCCGCGCCGATCTGGCATGGCTCGGCCTTGTCCCCACGCTGGAGGTCCGCCAGTCGGATCGCTTCGCCCTGTACCAAGCCGCACTCGCCCGCCTCGCCGCCGATGGCCGCGCCTATCGCGCTTATGAAACCCCGGAAGAACTCGATCTGAAGCGCAAGGTCCAGCAGCAGCGCGGCCTGCCGCCGGTCTATGATCGCGCCGCCCTGTCGCTCACCGAGGCCGACCATGATCGCTTCGCCGCCGCCGGCATCGCGCCGCACTGGCGCTTCCGGCTCGATGCCGACGCGGCCATCACCTGGCACGACGGGGTGCGCGGCGACTGCCACTTCGATGCCGCCGCTTTGTCCGATCCGGTCGTGCGGCGTGCCGATGGCAGCTGGCTCTACATGCTGCCATCGGTCATCGACGATATCGACCTTGGCATCACCGATATCGTGCGCGGGGAGGATCATGTCAGCAATTCCGCCGTACAGATCCAGATGTTCGAGGCGTTGGGCGCCCCCGTCCCCCGCCTCGCCCATATGGCGCTGCTCACCGGTGCCGATGCCGCCTTGTCGAAACGCATCGGTTCCGAGGGCGTCGCGGCGTGGCAGGCGGCCGGCATCGAGCCACAGGCGGTGGCGGCGCTGCTCGCCCGGCTCGGCACCTCGCATCCGGTCGAACCCGTCGCCGACATCCATGATCTGCTGCCCGGCTTCGATCTTGCCAGCTTCGGCCGCGCCCCGGCGCGTTTCGATCCCGCCGATCTGGCAACGCTCAGCGCCCGTTGCCTGCACCTGCTGCCGTTCGAAGCGGTCGCGCAGCACCTGCCCGCCGGCACCACCCCGGCGGTCTGGCTGGCCATTCGCGGCAACCTCGCCACCATCGCCGATGCCGCGGTCTGGCAGGCGGTCATCACCGGGCCAGTCGTCGCCGAGATCCCACCCGAAGACCGGGATTTCCTCGCCACCGCCGCAACCTGCCTTGCCGAATTACCTTGGGGCGACGACATCTGGGCGAGGCTGATCGCAGCGCTGAAGCCACTCACCGATCGCAAGGGCCGCAGCCTGTTCCACCCGCTCCGCCACGCCCTCACCGGCCGCGATCAGGGCCCGGAAATGGCGTCGCTGCTGCCGCTCATTGGCCGAAGCGCGGCGCTCGCCCGCCTCGCTGCCTGACGCCACCGGCCTCGCACCTCAACGCCAGATCCACCCCTAAAACCCCGGATAACCGTCAAAAACGCCTGCGTTTCCACCCGTGCGCACGGCGCACAAATACCCCTATCTTTTTCGATAGACGTATGAGACGATATATCCTGCAACGCGACACGGTCGACGATGCCGGCGCGGCGCAACCCTGCAACCTTGTCCCGGGGAGGATCAAGTCAATGCACCGTGCCAGCACCACCAACAGTTTCACCACCGCGCGGCGCGACAGCACCGGCATCGGCATCACCATCGCGCTCCACGCCGGCGTCGCCGCCTTGGCGCTGATCGGCTTCAACGTCGTCAACGCCCCGTCGCATCCCCTGAAACCGATCATGATCGTCGATGTTCCCGTGCCGCCGGCAACGCCGCAAACCCTGCCCGACCCGCGCATCATCGACCAGCCGATGCACATCGATAACATCGAACCGGTCTTTGCCATCGACCAACCCGTGCCGCATGATCCAGTCCACACCACGCCTTATGAACCGCCTATCGCCGGGCCGGTCGCCGCCGATCCCGGCCCCATCGCCATCAAGCCACCCCCGGCGACAGGCCCGTCCCAGATCGCCCGCTTCGATCCGCGCTATGCCTCGACAGCACAGCCGCCCTACCCGATCCAGGCGACCCGGCTTGAACAGGAAGGCGTCGTCATCGTCCATGTCCGCATCGGCCGCGACGGCCGGGTGCTCGATGCCAGCCTTGCGCAATCATCCGGCTCGGCCTGGCTCGACAAGGCCGCGCTGGCCCACGCCCTGGCCAAATGGCGCTTCACCCCCGCATTGAAGGACGGCGAAGCCATCGAATCGAGCCGCGACATCAGCGTCCGTTTCGAACTGAAGCGCGGCTGACGTCGCAGCGGCTTTCATCCGGCGGGGCGCATGGCTATGTTCGCCGCTGTCCCGCCGGAGTTGCCTGATGTCGTTCCTCAATCCAGCCGTACCCGAAACCCGCCGCCGCCGGCTGCTGGTCGGTGGCCTGTCGGTCCTGCTCACCGCCACGGTGATGATCGGCTTTCTCGTCGAATCACGCTGGGGTTATTCGCCGCGCGATGTCGCCGTCATCTATGTTCAGAACTGGAGCGCCGATCGCACCCGCGCCGATGCGCAGGCCGACAACAAGGCGACGCTGGCGGCGCAAGCGGCGCGGCTCGCCCAGTCCCGCACCTATATCGCCACGCTCACCGGCAAGGCGCGCGAAAAGGCCCAGGCCGAATATGATCGCTATCTTGCAGGCGGTGGTGTCAAGAAGGACGTGCCCTATGTCACCGCAGCCGAGGAGGCCGCTGCATTGGCCACCGCCAGACCAGCGCCAGCCGCCGGCGCCATAGCGCGCGCCACCGCCGCGAACGCCGCCGCGACCGCTGCCGAACCGCCGGTGCTCTGATCGCCACCGCAACCACCAGCGCAGCCACCGCCGGCCGCCCGGACGACGCGCGCTGGATGGGCGCCGCGCTAGCCTTGTCGCAACGCGGCGTCGGGCGCACTGGCCCCAACCCGCCCGTTGGCTGTGTCATCGTCCGCGATGGCCGTGCCATCGCTCGCGGCTGGACCCAGCCCGGCGGCCGCCCCCATGCCGAACAGATGGCGCTCGGGGCCACCGATGTGCGGGGGGCTACCGCCAACGCCGAAGGCGCTACCGCTTATGTAACGCTCGAACCCTGCGCCCATGACAGCCGGCGCGGCCCGGCCTGCGCCGACGGGCTGATCTCGGCAGGCGTCGCGCGCGTCGTCATCGCAGCCGGGGACCCCGATCCGCGCACCAACGGCAATGGCATCGCCCGGCTGCGCGCCGCCGGCATCGCGGTTACGACAGGGGTTCGCACAGCCGATGCCGAAGCGGTCATGGCCGGCTTTCTCACCCGCCAGCACAGCGGCCGGCCGCACATCACGCTGAAACTTGCGGTGTCGCTCGATGGTTCGATCGCCATGCACTCGGGCGAGAGCAAATGGATCACCGGCGCCCGCGCCCGCGCCCATGCCCATCTCGAACGCGCCCGGTGCGAACTGATTCTGGTCGGGCGCGGCACGCTCGATGCCGACAAGCCCGGCCTCGATGTCCGCTTGCCCGGCCTCGAATCGCGCGCCCCCGCCATCGCTGTGCTGAGCAGCGGCGATGGCCTGCCGCACGGCGTCCGCCACCTGCGCAGCCCTGCCGCGCTCGCTGCCGTCACCGACGCCAACCTCGTGCTCGCCGAAGGGGGTGCCGGCGTCGCCGCCAGCCTCCTCGCCGCCGATCTCGTTGATCGGCTGCTGCTCTACCGCGCCCCGATTCTGGTCGGCGGTCGCTCCGCCCTATCATCGATAGGGTTGGACAACCTCGCCGCCGCGCATGGCCGCTGGCAGCCCGGCCCAACCCTGAATCTCGCACCTGACCGGCTTGAGACCTACACCCGCATACGTTAGGGCTGCTCCTATGGCGGTGCCGGCCCGCGCCCCCGCCCGGCCACCCAATTCCAGTGTACGCTGTGGGTGGCCGGGCGGGGGCGCGGGTCGGCACCGCTCTCCACCCAAAAGGCCAATCCATGTTCACCGGCATCATCACCGACATCGGCCATATCAGCGCGGTCGAGCCGCGCGGCGACCTGCGCGTCACCATCGCCACCGGCTATGACACACAGGGTCTCGCCATCGGTGCGTCGGTCGCCTGTTCCGGCGTCTGCCTAACCGTTGTCGCCAAGGCGGCGGGTGAATTCAGCGTCGATGTCAGCGGCGAAACCCAAAACCGCACCGCCGCCGGGCAATGGACGGCAGGCCGCCGGCTCAACCTCGAACGCGCGCTCAAGGTCGGCGACGAACTTGGTGGCCATATCGTCACCGGCCATGTCGATGCCGTCGGCCGCATCGACGCCATCGACCCGCAAGGCGATTCGCTGCGCTTCACCATCTCCGTGCCCAGGGATATCGCGCCCTTTGTCGCGCCAAAGGGCTCGGTCTGCCTCGATGGCGTCTCGCTGACCGTCAACACCGTCACCGACACAGCGACCGGCGCCAGCTTCACCATCAACGTCATCCCCCACACCGCCGGCTGGACCACCTTTGGCACCGCAAAGGCCGGCGACGAGATCAACATCGAAATCGACGTGCTCGCCCGTTATCTGGCACGGATGCGTCAGGCGCTCGGCTGATTGGCGCTTGACACCCGAATGTGATCGTCGCATTGGCGAAATCACATCACAGTGTGAGTATCTCGCCATGAGCACCAGCCTGATCGAAAACGTCCGCGCCCTAGTCGCCGATGGCCATGAAAGCCGCTCCGGCCTCGCCCGCGCCGCCGGCCTCCACGCCAATTCGCTGCGCGCCATGGACGAAGCCGACTGGAACCCCACCGCCGACACGTTGAAAAAGCTCGAAACCTATCTGCGCGAGCGCAGCGCCGGTCCGGCCCTGTCGCCCATCGAGGACATCATAGAGGAAGCCCGCAACGGCCGCATGTTCATCCTCGTCGATGATGAAGACCGCGAAAACGAAGGCGATCTCGTCATCCCGGCCCAGATGGCCACGCCCGATGCCGTCAACTTCATGGCCCGCTATGGCCGCGGCCTGATCTGCCTCACCCTCGCTTCCGATCGCGTCAAGCAACTCGGCCTGCCGTTGATGGCGCAGCACAATGGCACCCGCCATTCCACCGCCTTCACCGTGTCGATCGAGGCCCGCGAAGGCGTCACCACCGGCATTTCGGCCGGTGACCGCGCCCGCACCATCGCCGTCGCCATCGATGCGACCAAGGGCCCTACCGACATCGTTCACCCCGGCCATGTTTTCCCGCTCGTCGCCCGCGATGGCGGCGTGCTCGTCCGCGCCGGCCATACCGAAGCCGCCGTCGATGTCTCGCGGCTCGCCGGGCTCAACGCGTCGGGCGTCATCTGCGAGATCATGAACGACGATGGCACTATGGCGCGCCTTCCCGATCTCATAGCCTTTTCACGCCAGCACGGCCTGAAGATCGGCACCATCCAGGATCTGATCGCCTATCGTCGCCAGCACGATCACCTCGTCAAATGCATCGCCGAAACCCAGATCGACAGCCACCATGGCGGCCGCTGGACTACGAAAACCTATGCAAATACGGCCGATTATTCGGAACATATGGTCCTGCAAAAAGGCCGTATCGAACCGGGCAAGCCCACCCTCGTCCGGGTCCACACCATGTCGATGTTCACCGATCTGTTCCACGAGGCCGATGATCGCGCCGGCCAGTTGCAGCGCGCCATGGACGAAATCGGCCGCGAAGGCGCCGGCATCATCGTCATCATCCGCGACGGCCGTCCCGACGCCATTTCCACCCAGATGCGCGCCCGCGGCGAAGGCACACCGGTCGATCTGCGCGATTACGGCATCGGCGCCCAGATCCTCGTCGATCTCGGCGTCACCGAAATGATCCTGCTCAGCAACAAGCACCGCAACATCGTCGGCCTCACCGGCTATGGCCTCACCGTCGTCGGCGAACGCGCCATCCCGCCGCACCCCGCCAGCTGAACGCTCGCCGCCACCAAACCGGCCCCGGCATCGGGGCAACAAGGAACCACGCCATGCCTCATTTCCTGATCGTCGAGGCCCGCTTCTACGACGCCATCGCCGATGCCGAGCTGGAAGGCGCCATCGCCACCTTGAAGGCCGCCGGCGCTACCCATGATCTGCTCACCGTGCCGGGCGCGCTCGAAATCCCCGCTGCCATCGCCTTTGCCGATGCGGCCGGCCAATATGATGGCTATGTCGCGCTCGGCTGCGTCATCCGTGGCGAAACCTATCATTTCGAAGTTGTCGCCGGCGAAAGCGCCCGCGCTATCATGGCGCTCACGCTCGACGGCTTCGCCATCGGCAACGGCATCCTGACCGTCGAAAACGAGGCGCAGGCCTGGGCCCGCGCCCGCAAATCGGAAAAGGACAAGGGCGGCGAAGCAGCCAAGGCCGCCCTCGCCATGGTCGCGGTCAAGGCAAAGTTTGCCTGATCGCGGCCGGTGTCCGCCTACGACCGTATCGGCATCGGCTATGCCGCGCGGCGCAGGCCCGATCCGCGCATCGCCGCCCGCATCACGGCGGCGCTCGGCCCGGCGCAGCGCGTGCTTAACGTCGGTGCGGGCGCGGGTTCCTACGAGCCCGCCGACAGGTCCATGACCGCCATCGAGCCTTCCGCCGAAATGATCCGGCAGCGGCCGCCGTCCCCGGCAAATGTCATGCAGGGCCATGCCGAGGCCCTGCCGTTCGAAGACAACAGCTTCGATGCCGCCATGGCCGTGCTGACCGTCCATCACTGGTCCGATCAGGGCAGGGGCCTTGCCGAGATGCGCCGTGTCAGCCGGGGGCGGGTGGTAATCCTTACCTACGATCCGGCGTTTCGCGGCTTCTGGCTCGCCGACTATGTCCCGGCCCTGGTGACGCTCGATGACGCGCGCATGCCGGCAATGGCCGACTACACCCGCTGGCTCGGCCCCGTCGAAACCACGCCGGTGCCGATCCCGCACGATTGCATCGATGGCTTCCTCTGCGCCTTCTGGCGTCGCCCGCACGCCTATCTCGACCCACAGGTGCGATCGGCAATGTCGAGCTTCGCCATGGTCGGCGACGTCACCAATGCCATGGCGAGGCTGGCGAGCGATCTCGATGATGGCAGCTGGCAACGGCGCCATGCCGACCTGATGGCGCTTGATGAACGGGATCTGGGCTATCGTTTGATAGTATCCCGCTGATTTTGGAGCAGTTCCGGCCCTGACAATATGCTTCAACTGGTGACGCAGGCATTTGCGCGCGCTAGGCTCCTGCCATGACTCTCGATCCGTTCCTCGCGGCCATGCTCGCCGCTGCCCCGCCCGAACCAGATTACGCGACGCTCACCGCCCCGGCGGCGCGTGCCGCCATGATGGACCGCGTGGCGCCGCTGCTCGCCGCCGCCCCCGCCCACCCGGATGTCGAGGACGTCCGCTGCCCCGGCCCCGGCGGCGATGTCGCGCTGCGCATCCTGCGCCCGGCAACACTCGGCCCGCACCCGGTCGTGCTGTTCATGCACGGCGGCGGCTGGGTGGTGTGCAACAACGATACCCACCAGCCGTTGGCGGCGATGATCGCCCGCCGCACCGGTGCCGCCGTCGTGATGGTCGATTACCGGCTCGCCCCCGAACATGTTTTTCCCGCCGCCATCGACGATTGCGAGGCGGCGCTGGCCTTTGTCCATGCCGAAGGGGCCGCCCGGGGCTTTGACACCAGCCGCGTTGCCGTCGCGGGGGACAGCGCCGGCGGCAATCTCGCCGCCGTGCTCGCCCGCCGGGTGCGCGATGCCCGCCGCCCACCGCTCGTCGGCCAATATCTGATCTACCCGGTCATCGACCTGCCCGATCCGGCGCGCTACCCCAGCTATATCGAAAACGGCGCCGGCTATGGTCTCAGCCTGGAAGGCATGGCCTGGTACTGGAGCCAATATGCCGGCACCGCACAGCCCGGCCCCGATGCGATCCCGATGCTCGCCGATGATCTCGCCAGCCTCGCCCCGACGCTCGTCCAGACCGCCCAATATGACGTGCTGCGCGACGAGGGGGAGGCCTATGCCGCCCGCCTCGCCGGCGCCGGCGTGCCAGTCTCCATCGCCCGTCACCCCGGCATGATCCACGGCTTCCTCTCGCTGGCCGGCGTCCTGCCCGCTGCGGAGGCCGCACTGGTACAAGGTTGCGACTGGCTGCGCGACCGCTTCGCCGACGTTTAGGGCGTCGGCGCGGAAATCGCCTGTCGCCCGCACGGCGTGCCCGGGCATGACATTCCACGATTCACGACCTACACGCGGCGTATGACCGAAATCGACCTCGCCGCCGATGCCGATGCCCGTGGCCGCGCCTATCTGGCCTCGGTCGCCGATCGTCGCGTCTTCCCAAATGCCGCCGCCATCGCGGCACTGGCTGGCTTTGATACGCCGCTGTCGCAATCCGGCCATGGCGACGCCGCCACGCTGGCGCTGCTCGATACGATCGGCTCGCCCGCCACCGTCGTTTCCAACGGCCCCAATTATTTCGGCTTCGTCATCGGCGCGTCGCTGCCCGCCGCCGCTGCCGCCGAACGCCTGATGCTGGCCTGGGACCAATGCGCCTCGTCCTTCGACAATTCCCCCGTCGCCGCCACGCTGGAGAAAATTGCTGCCGGCTGGCTGCTCGATATTCTCGATCTGCCGCGTGAAAGCGCCGTCGGCTTCGGCACCTCAGCCACGGCCTGCACCATTGCCACGCTCTCCGCCGCCCGCCGCCGCCTGCTCGGCCGCGCCGGCTGGGATTTCGATCGCGACGGCCTGCACGGCGCCCCCGAAATCCGCGTCATTGTCTCCGCCAGCGTCCATTTCGCCGCCAAAAAGGCGCTGCGCGTGCTCGGCTTCGGCACCGCGCGGCTCATCGTCACCCCCGTCGATGCACTGGGCCGCATCGATCCGGCGCAATTGCCGCCGATGGATGCGCACACCATCCTCTGCCTGCAGGCCGGCGAGGTGAACACCGGGGAATTCGATCCGTTCGCCGCCATCATCCCCGTCGCCCGCGCCGCCGGCGCCTGGGTCCATGTCGATGGCGCCTTCGGCCTGTGGGCAAGGGCCAGCAGCCACCGCGCGCTCACCGATGGCATCGAGGCAGCCGACAGCTGGACCACCGATGGCCATAAATGGCTGAACACCCCCTATGATGGCGCCATGGCCATCGTCCGCGATAGTGATGCCATGGCCGAGGCGATGAACAGCGACGCCGCCTACGCCACTGCCGAGCGCGATTCGCAAAAGAACCTGACCATGGAGTTTTCGCGCCGGGCGCGCGGGGTGCCGGTGTGGGCGGCGCTGCACGCGCTGGGCCGCGATGGCGTCGCCGCCATGGTCGATCGCCACATCGCCCAGGCCGCCCACCTCGCCGGCCGCCTGCGCGACGCCGGCTATGCCGTCCTCAACCGCCCGGTCATCAACCAGGTGCTGGTACGCGGCGACAGCGATGCCCAGACGATCGCCATCCGTGAAGCCGTGCAGGCATCGGGCGAGGCGTGGTTCGGCGGCACCGTCTGGCAGAACCGCCCGGCTTTTCGCATCAGCATCTCATCGTGGCGTACCAGCGATGCCGATATCGACCGGCTCGCCGATCAGCTTGCCGCGCTCAAATCATCGACCCCGGCATGAACCCCCGGGATTTCCGCCTCGCCGGTTTCCTGCCGTATCAGCTGTCGGTCGCCTCCAACGCTGTCTCCCGCGCCGTCGCCACCGGCACCGGCTATGAAAGCCGCTTCGGGCTCAGCAACGCTGAATGGCGGGTGCTCGCCGTCATCACCGGCACCGGCAATCCCACCCAGGTCGAACTTGTCGAAGCAACCGGCATGGACAAGATGACGATCAGCCGCGCCGTCACCAGCCTTGCCCACCGCCGGCTGATCGACCGGGTGCGCGACACCGCAGACCGCCGCACGCTGCGCCTCGCCGCCACCGACGAAGGCCGCCGCATCCATGATATCGTCGTGCCCGAAGCCCAAAAGGTCGAAGCCCGGCTGCTCGCCAGCCTGTCCGCGCCCGAAATCGAGGCGCTGCGCCGCGCGCTCGAAACGCTCCACAGCGCTTGCCGCGAACCGTAACATCTGTTACGAATATCCCGTCAGCACACAGATGTTTTCGGGGAGTTTCGCAGCATGACTACCACCGTCACCAAGCCGCCGCGTCCGGTCACCGCCCCGCGCCCCAATGATCTCGGCCTCGATGGCTTTGAATTCGTCGAATTCACCAGCCCGGAACCCGAAGCGCTCGCCGCCCTGTTCGTCGCCATGGGCTTCACCCATGTCGGCACCCACCGTTCCAAAAACGTCCGTCGCTATGCCCAGGGCCGCATCAATTTCCTGCTCAACATGGAAACCAAGGGCCAGGCCGCCGAATTCCGCAACGCCCATGGCCCCTCGGCCAATGCCATGGCCTTTCACGTCGATGATGCCAGGGCGGCGTTCGAGGAGGCGGTGAAGCGCGGCGCCACCCCGGTGCATGGCCCGGTCGGACCGATGGAATTGAACATCCCCGCCATCGAAGGCATCGGCGGTTCCAACCTCTATCTTGTCGACAAGGCCGGCGAGCACGAGATTTACGATGTCGATTTCCGCCCCGTCCCCGGCGCCACGCCCGCCGACAACAGCGTCGGCCTACACACGCTCGATCACCTGACCCATAATGTGAACCGCGGCCGCATGGCGCATTGGGCGGAATTCTACGAACGCATCTTCAATTTCCGCGAAATCCGCTATTTCGACATCGAAGGCCAATCGACCGGCCTGTTTTCCAAGGCGATGACCGCACCGGACGACAAGATTCGCATCCCCTTGAACGAAAGCCAGGACGAGCACAGTCAGATCGAGGAATTCCTGCGCGAATACAAAGGCGAGGGCATCCAGCATATCGCCCTCGCCACCGACAATATCTTCGATACCGTCGATCGGCTGCGCGCCAATGGCATCCGTTTCCAGGACACGATCGAAACCTATTTCGACCTGATCGACAAGCGCCTGCCCGGCCATGGCCATGATGTCGAAGAAATGCGCAAGCGCCGCATCCTGATCGACGGCGCCCCCGAAACCGGCGGCGGTATCCTGTTGCAGATCTTCACCGAAAACATGGTCGGCCCGATTTTCTTCGAAATCATACAGCGCAAGGGCAATGACGGCTTCGGCGAGGGCAATTTCAAGGCGCTGTTCGAAAGCCTGGAACTCGATCAAGTCCGCCGCGGCGTCATCCCCGGCAAGGCCTGAACTTGCTTCCCCTCCCGCCAGCGGGAGGGGTCTGAGCGAGGCCGCCCCCGACAGTCATCCGCCCGCAGGAGACGCACGATGCAGACCGGATTCGGCAATCATTTCGCCACCGAGGCTATCCCCGGCGCGCTGCCCATCGGCCAGAATTCGCCGCAACGCCCACCCTTTGGCCTTTATACCGAACAGCTTTCAGGCTCGGCCTTCACCATGGCGCGCCACGAAAACCGCAGGGCCTGGCTCTATCGCCTGCGCCTGTCTGCCAACCATCCCGCCTTCACCTTGGCCTTCGACCCCAGCGGCAACCGCACACTGCCCGCCAGCCCAAATCGCCTGCGCTGGGATCCGCGTCCTATCGGCGATAGGCCGACCAATTTCCACGATTCGATCATGCCCATCCTTTGGAACGGGGACCCCGCAAGCCTGACCGGTGTCACGCTCTCAACCTATGCCTGCACGCAAAGCATGGGCAATCAGGCGTTCTTCTCCGCCGATGGCGAAATGCTCATCATCCCCGAATCGGGCCGGCTGCGCCTCACCACCGAAATGGGCCTGATCAGCCTGGAACCGCTGGAAATCGCCATCATCCCGCGTGGCGTCCGCTATCGCGTCGAGCTGCTCGATGGCCATGCCCGCGGCTATATCGCCGAAAACCACGGCAGCCCGTTCCGCCTGCCCGATCTTGGCCCCATCGGTTCCAACGGCCTTGCCAACCCGCGCGATTTCGAATCGCCCGTGGCGTGGTTCGAGGACCGCGACGAGCCCTTTGAACTCGTCCAGAAATTCGGCGGCAAGCTGTGGACGACACAGCTCGACCATTCGCCCTTCGATGTCGTCGCCTGGCACGGCAACCTCGCGCCGGTCAAATACGACCTCAGGCGCTTCAACACGCTGGGCAGCATCAGCTATGATCACCCCGATCCGTCGATCTTCACCGTGTTGACCAGCCCCAGCGACACGCCGGGCCGCGCCAACGCCGATTTCGTCATCTTCCCGCCGCGCTGGATGGTCGCCGAAAACACCTTCCGCCCGCCCTGGTTCCACCGCAACCTGATGTCCGAAGCCATGGGCCTGATCACCGGCGCCTATGATGCCAAGGCCGGCGGCTTTGCCCCCGGCGGGCTGTCGCTCCACAACATGATGAACGCCCATGGCCCCGACCATGCCAGCTGGGCCGCCGCCAGCGCGGCCGTCCTGAAACCCCATAAAATCGAAAACACCATGGCCTTCATGCTCGAAAGCTGCTGGCCGTACCGCGTCACCGATTGGGCGATGGCCCGCGCCCAGCCCGATTATGACACGGCCTGGGACGGCTTCCCCAAGGCAGAGCTGCCCCGCTAAAACACCCGCCCCATCACCAGATACACCGAACTGTTGCGGCCGCTCTGCCCGAATGCCAGCCACACCGGCCCCAAGATGGTATCGGCGGCGATAAAGGCGCTGGCCGATGTGCGCAGGTCGCCCAGCGAAATGTCCGATCGCAATTGCCAGACATTGCCCGCCTCGAACGACCCGCCGACATAGATTGGCAGATCGAGGATCGGCGAGCGGTCGCTGATCCGATAAAAACCCACCGCCCGGGCAAATAATTGCTCCGGCCCGACCAGCGAATTGCGCGGCACCCCCGACAGATTGAGGAAACCGCCCAGCACATGATCGCCGATGAATTCACCGGCATCACCGAATGTCGTGCCGCCACGCGCCCCCAGAACGACGCTGAACCGTTTGTAGCTGAACGGCTTTTGCACATTGAAACTCAAGGTGTTGCGGCTGAACCGCCCGCCCAGCGCGCCGACATGATCAATATATTGCACCTGCGCCAGCACGCCCTTGCGCGGGAACGTCTGCGAATCCAGCGTATCGGCGGTAAAGCCCAGCCGCCAATCGACATCGCGGGTCCAGCCGGTGCCAAGGTTCGCGCCGAAATTACCCTCGATCGGCAACACGCCGCCCAATCGCGCGCCCAGCCGCAATTCACCCCAATTGCCGAACACCAGCCCACCATCAATGCCGGCGCCGGCCCGCGCCGCCTGCAACGAATCGAGCTGATCGATCGATCCGGCTCGCCGCAACAGCACCGAACGCCGCTCGAAATACGCCACCGGCTCGACGAACAGCCGGCCGAACTGCTTGTAGACGCTGACATCGAACAGCAGATTGCTGCCCACCCGCGCAAAGCCGCGCCATTCCGATCCGGTGCCCAGGAAATCCCGGTCGGTATAGGCAAGGCCCAGGTCAAAGCTCGCCGACTTGCCGAAGTCGCTCGACAGGTTCAGCCCCGCCTGGAAATATTCGCCCGAACCCCGCAACCCGCGCGCATGCAGCACCAGCGTATCGACACCGCGATCGACATCGATGCGGTAATCCACCCGGTCGAACGCATCGAGCGCATAGATCTTCGCCACATCATCGGCCATGCGCTTGCCATCGAGGACATCGCCCTGCCGAGTCGTCAGCCGCTTGGCGATCTCCCGCGTTTTCACCGTCGATTCATTGGCGATTACAACCCTGTCGATGCGGATTGGTGCCGGATGGCTGCGGGCGCCGCGTTCGGCGAGATAGGCCGCCCATTGCGCCGCATCCACGGCCAGCGGTGTCAGCCGTGCCGCCGCCGACTGCGCCGCCGCCCGGCCGCGTTCGATCCCGGTTTCCAGCTTGTCGAAGTCCGCAACGCCGATACCGGTGATATCGGGTTCGATCAGCACATCGCGCCCGGCCAGCGACGCGCGCTGCCGCTTCACCGCGTCATAACCCAGCAACAGCTGCATCTGGTTGACCACCGAAATCGCGCTGATGATCTTGTCCGCCGCCGCCGGGCGTTCGCCGACATCGACAACGATCACCACGTCAACGCCCATCGCCCGCGCCACATCAACCGGCAGATTGTTCGAAATCCCGCCGTCGACGAGCAACAGCCCTTCGCGCTCGATCGGCGGAAACGCCGCCGGGATGGACATGCTGGCGAACACCGCCGTCGTCAGATTGCCGCTGCCCATCGCCACCGGTTCGCCGGTCACGATGTTGGTCGCAATGGCGCGAAACGGGATGGAAAGCTG
>JBBQYI010000031.1:0-33349 GCA_038208825.1 Sphingomonadales bacterium
CATGCTGGTCGCGGCGGCGGCGAAACAATGGGGCGTTGGCGTTGATACGCTGACCACCGCGAGCGGCACAGTCCACCACACGCCATCAGGGCGCAGCGCCGCCTATGGCACGCTCGTTAATGCGGCGGCGACCATGAAGGCGCCCGATGCATCGACATTGCAGCTGAAGGACCCCAGGGATTTCCGCATCATCGGCAAGCCCATCGGCGGCGTCGACAACCAGGCGATCGTCACCGGCAAGCCTTTGTTCGGCATCGATACCGTCGTGCCGGGCATGAAGTTTGCTGTGTTCGAAAAATGCCCGGTGTTCGGCGGCAAGGTCGCCAGCGTCGATATGGCAGCCGCGCGCGCCATGCCGGGCGTAAGCAACGTGTTCATCGTGCCTGGCACCGAAGGGCTGGTCGCCGGCGTCGCCGTGATCGCCGACAATACATGGGCTGCGGACAATGCTCGCAAGGCGTTGAACATCAATTGGGATCACCCGCCGGCCCCCGACCAGTCGACCGATGCGTTCGTCGCCGAGGCGCGCCGCCTTGCCGCGATGCCGCCGCATCAGACGATCGCCAACAAGGGCGACGCCGGGGCGGCGATGGCCAGGGCCGCCAAGGTGGTGAAGGCGGATTACAGCTACCCCTTCCTCGCCCATGCGGCGATGGAACCGATGAACTGCACCGCGCAGGCCAGTGGCGGCAAGATCGAGATCTGGGCACCCACACAGAACCCGGAGGCCGGGCGCAAGGCGGTGGCGACCGCGCTGGGCGTCGCGCCGGGCGATATCACCATCCACATGATGCGCAGCGGTGGCGGTTTCGGCCGGCGGCTGGCCGGCGATTACATGGTGCAGGCGGCGTGGATTGCCCGCGAAGCCGGCGTGCCGGTGAAGATGACCTGGACGCGTGAGGACGACATCACCGGCGGCATGTATCGCCCCGGCGGCTTCCACCATTTCGAAGCCGGGCTGGATGGCAACGGCAAGTTGATGGCGTGGAGGAACCATTTCGTCAGCTTTGGCACGCCGACAAAGTTTGCGCTCGCCGCCGGCATCGACGAGGATCAGTTCCCCGCCGGGTTCGTGCCGCACTTCCGCGTCGATGGATCATCGATCCCGCTCGCCGCCAGCACCTGGTGGCTGCGCGCCCCCGAAAACAACGCCTTTGGCTTTGTCATGCAGGGCTTCATCGACGAACTGGCGCATGCCGCCGGGCAGGACCCGGTCGCCTTCCGCCGCGCCTTGCTGGCCGATGGCCACATCAACGGCGATCCGACCAGCCCGCGCAGCTTCAACGGCCAGCGGGCGCTGGGCGTGCTCAATACCGCCGCCAAAATGGCGAATTGGGGGCGCAAGCTGCCGCCGCGTTCGGGCCTGGGCATCGCTTTCCACTTCAGCCACCTTGGCTATCTCGCGAATGTCATCGAGGCATCGGTGGCCAGGGACGGCACGATTTCGGTCGCCAAAGTTTGGGTTGCCGCCGATGTCGGGCGGCAGATCGTCAACCCGTCAGGCGCGCTGCACCAGGTGCAGGGTTCGGTTCTGGACGCATTGGGGGCGGCGCAGGGCCTTAGCGTCACCTTCAAGAACGGCGCCGTCGAGCAGCGTAATTTCGACAGCTACCCGCTGCTCCGCATCGCCGACGCGCCGCCTGTCGAGGTGGAATTTGTCATCACGGACAACAACCCGACCGGCTTGGGCGAGCCGGGCTACCCCGCTGTTGCGCCGGCGCTGGCCAATGCGGTGTTCGCGGCAACCGGCGTTCGCCTGCGGTCACTGCCGTTCGATACGGCGCTGTTGAAGGCCTAAAGCCCCAGCGCTGCAACATCGGCTGTTGCAGCAGCCAGGTCGGCATGGGCGATGATGCGGCGGTAGGCGGCATCGAGCAGGCGGACGCGCGCATCGGCGGCGGCTTCCTCGCGGACGTTGACGAGGAAGAAATCGGACGCGCCGAGCGTGAAGCGGCGGCGCTCGGCGCCTGCCATCGTCGTGGCGCGTTCGGCCTCCTGTTCGGCCAGCGTCGCCAGCTTTGCGGTGTTGGTCACGGCAATGCCCAGTCCGGTGATATCGATACGGATCTGGTCCTCCAGAAGGCGGCGGCGTTGCTCGAAACCGGCTATTTCGGCGCGCGTCTGCGCCAACCGTCCACGCGCCGCGCTTTGTTGCAACGGCACGCTGAAGCTCAACCCGACCTTTGATTCAAAGCCGCGCCGCGATATGCCGCCGGCCCCCAATGGCCCGAAGTCGTTCGACGCCTCGACCTTCAGATCGAGCCGGGGTTTCATGGCATTGCGGTCCAGTTCCAGCCGCTGGCTGGCCTGGCGCATGCGGATATCGATGGCACGCAGATCGGGCCGCGCCGCAACGCCTGGCGCCGCGACACGCGCGCTCGTCGCCATCGGTTCGGCGAACGCGGTGGGCAAACGCGCCGCGTCCGGAACCAAGGGTTGGCCGTCGGCGTCCCGCAGGTACAGTGACAGGCTGTTCGCAGCCTGCGCCAGCGCCTGTTCGGATTGCACCACCAGTGTTTCGCGGCGCAGGATATTCTGTTCGTTCTCGGTGAGCAGGATGCTGGGCCGTGCGCCGGTCGCTACCTGGCGCCGGAACCCGGCCTGCCGATCCTGCGCCAAAGCACGCAGCCCTTCATACACCTGCAATCGCAGGCCGGCCGAAACCCAGGCGTTATAAGCGGCGATGGCCCGCGCCTGCACCCCTATGGCGACCATCAACCGGTCGGCATCGGCCAGCGCGATATCGGCATCGGCAGCGATGCGGCCAAAGCGGCGTTCATCGATGAAGCGGTCGCGGAGCAGCGCAAACACCGCCCCTGCCTTGAATTCACCAACCTGGCTGGTGTAGCGTTCATCCTCATAGATCGGGAAGGTGCCGCCGGAGACGCGATAGCCGCCATAGGCATAGCCCCCAAGGCTGCCGAGCGGCTTGGTCACCTTGGCTTCAAGATCACGGCCATCATAATAGCCGCTGAGCCTTGTATCGGCCGATGCGCTGAACAGCGTGTCAAAGGCCGCATCCGCGCTCAGCCTTTTGCCTTCCGCGCCGCGCACCTTGGCCAGTGCCTCCAGCACCTGCGGGGCATGGACGCGCGATGACGCAAGCACCTCATCGAGCAGCAGCGGCGCCGTTCGCGGCGCAGCCGCCGCGGCAGCCGGCGCCGCCGCCGCCACCGGCACGGCGCCGGGGACAAGCATCGCCAGCACCCCAATCAGCATCTGCGCCAGCAGGCCGCCGCAGTTATCTTTTCTTGGCAGCAACATCGCTCGCCTCGCCATTCACCGCCGGCGCTGTCGCGACCGTGAATTGCAACGGGAAATCATTCAACAGGCGCCAGATTTCGAACCAGACCTTCACCGTGTCCATCACCACCCAACCCTGCACCTTGGCGCCGAGCCGAACCGAAGGCTCGCTGGGCCAGGCTGGCCGGTCCGGTGCCGGTTCGACAAGGATGCGGAACAGGCCGTTCGGCGATGCCGCGACATCGATTGCCGCCACGCGCCCGTCGAACAGCCCCCGCGCCACGGATGGCCAGCCCGAAAACTGGATCGCCGGCCAGCCTTCGAATTCCAGCCGCACGCGCCGCCCGATCCGCACCAGCGGCACGTCACGGCCATCGACATAAAGTTCGACGACACGGCTGGTTTCGGCAGGCACAAAGCTGACCAGCGTATCACCTTGCTTGACCAGCGTCGCCGAATCGATCGGCTCGACCCGCATGATGCGACCATCGCGCGGCGCCTTGATCAGCTGAACGGACTGGCGTTGCCGGTTGACCAGCACGCTGTTCAGATCCGCGGATGATTTGGCGATTTTGGCGCGGTAGTCGGCAACCTTCAATTGCGCCAGTTCATAGTCCCGGCGCGCCGCCAGCCCCTCCTTGAACAGGGTTCCGGTTCGATCGACATCGCGCTGCGCCACCGCCATGGCATCACGCGTCGCGGTGATTTCCGATTCAAGTTGCCGGCGCTGCGAATCCAGCCGATCGAGCAATTGCGGATCGATATCAACAACCTCGGCAATCGGATCGCCCTTTGCCACCTGGCTGCCGTCGGTCACGAACCAGCGTTCGATGCGGCCGGTCACCATGGCGGTGATCGCCTGTTGCCGGTCGCGCGGATCGCGGGCGATGACCTGTCCGGTGCCCGGCGCCGTCTGCACCCATGGCACGGTGAAGGCAAAGACGAGACTGCCGATGATGCCGACAATCACCAATATGGCGATGGCGCGCACAACGCGCGGCGGCCGGATGGCGGCCAGCGTCGGGAAGTGCCGCCAATCTTCAGCGCGCATCGCCACGGGCAGCCTCCACGGATTTGATCTCGCGGCCACCGGCAAGGCGCATGCGATCAAAGGATGCCCGGTCTGGCACCACCGCCTGGCTTTCGCGGCCAAGCCACAGATAGCCGTCCAGCGTCAGGTCTTCCGGGCGGTTGGTGAAATACAGCAACGTCGTGCGGCTGCCCGCCAGCCGGTCGAACACGGCCTGCAGCCGGTGCCGCGTGACCATGTCATACAGCGGCGAAAGCACCAGGATGCGCGGCGCGGCGAGCAAGGCGCTGGCCAGCCGCAACTGCATCGTCTTGGCGATTGAAAGCGGATAGCCATTGGATGACAGCATGGTCTGCAAGCCATCGGGCATCATGGCGATGCGATCATCCAGCCCGACCAGCCGCAGCGCCTCCAGCATGGCCGCCGGATCGGCATCGGGCGCCGACAGCCGCAGATATTCGGTGATCGTGCTTTCAACCACTGCCGGCCGGTCCAGCACCTGCACATCGCCGCGCAATTCGAGCACGTCGAGCGCCATGATGTCGACGCCGCCAATGGTGATCAGCCCCTTGTCGGGCCGGAACTGGCGTTTCAGCAACAGAGACAATTGCCGTTCCATGCCCGGCGAACCTTGCGCCACCAGCCGCGAACCGCCGGGAATATCGAAATCAAACCGCGCCGGACCGCCTGCATGATCGAAACGCACATTGGCAAAGCCCAGCGCCGAGCCGCGTGACGGCAATGGCGCCGCACCGCGTGGTGTCGGCGGCTCCTGCGGGATCGCATAGAGCAGTGCCAGTTCCTCGACCGCGGCGAACAGGTCGTAAAAATCATCGAGATAGGAACCGAATTGGGCGATGCCGGCAAAAACGCCCGACAGGATCAGCTCGGCCGCAACCAGCTGCCCGATCGACAATTGTTCCTGGATGACCAGCCAGCCGCCCAGCGCCAGCAAGCCGGCACTGGCCAGCGCATACAGCACCGCCAGCGCGATGACCTGGGGAAAGAAATAGCCAAAATGCCGGCGGTGCGCCGCGACATAGGCGGCCGATACGGCTTCTGAGCGGTCCAGCGCAAAATCGATATGCCGCGCCGATTTGTAGAAGCCGTTCGAGGCCCCGACGCTTTCGAGCCAGTGCGCGGCATTGTATTTTTCATGGCTGAGCGCCACCGACGTGCGCATCGCGCCGCGCGACCACAGCGCCCAGATCAGCCAGATCAGCAGCACGACAATGATGTTGAAGGCGAGGAAAAACGGGTGGTAGAACGACGTGACGGCAAAGCCGACCGCGCCCTGCAGGATGATCGTGAAACCGCCGATCAACAGCGACGGCACGGTTTTCTGGACGTTGATCATCTCGAAATAGCGGTTGAACAGATCGGATTTGCGATCGTCCTGAAAGAACGGGTTGGCCGCATTGATGGTGCGCAGCGTGATTTCGGCGACCAGCCGCGCCATGAAGCGGCGGCGAAACAGCTCCATCATATAAGTGCGCAGCGCATAAAACGCGCCCGATACGAGCAGCAGGAAGCATAGCACCGCCGCCAGCGTGAACAGCGGTGCCGGCAACGCCGTCGATGCGATCGAATTGATCAGCAACTGCACCGACACCGGCGTGGCCAGGCTGAGCAGCGAAATGCCAAGGCCATAGACGATCGCCAGCCAGAAGAAATTTCGTTCCGGGCCGATGATCGGCCCGACCCAGGCCAGTATGTCGCGCAGGTTGATCTGATGTGTGTCTGCGCTGGCCATTGCTTCCCACCTGCACCGGCGCCCATTGGCCGGCCTACCCATGGTGGGTTACGGCATTGTAATCTTCAAGGGCCTGGCTCCCGGTGACATGGCGCCGGGGCTAGATTTAATGTTTGCCGATGCGGTCTACACCGCAGCCAGCGCCTGTTCGAAATCGGCGATCAGATCATCGGCATTTTCAACGCCGATAGAAACGCGCACCAGCGTGTCGGTGATGCCCAGTTCCAGCTTGCGCGCCGGCGGCACCGACAGGTGCGTCATCGCCGCCGGGTGCGAGGCCAGGCTTTCGGTGCCGCCAAGGCTGACGGCCAGCTTGACCAGTTTCAGATTGTCGAGCAGCCGGAACGCCTCCGCCTCCCCGCCCTTGACGATGACCGAGAAGGTGGAACCGGCACCCGAACAATGGCGGGCGTAGATATCGGCTTGCCGGCTGCCGGGTTCCAGAAAGCCCAGATAGCCGACGCGCTCCACCTTGGGGTGATCGCGCAGGAAGGCACAGACCTTTGCGGCATTTTCACCAGCCCGCGTCATGCGCAGTTCCAGTGTTTCAAGGCTGCGCAGCAACATCCAGGCGGTATGCGGATCGGTGATGGTGCCGATGGTGTTGCGCATCATGCGGATGGGGGTGAGCACATCCTTGGCACCGACACAGGCGCCGGCGACCAGATCGCTATGCCCGCCGACATATTTGGTCAGCGAATAGATGGTCACGTCGGCGCCGTGCGCCAGGGGTTGCGACCACAGCGGGCCAAGAAACGTATTGTCGATGACAATCGGTGGCAGTTCGCCATCACCAAGCACGGCGGCGCGGGCGGCATGCACCGCCTCGACATCCACCAGAGCATTGGTCGGATTGGCCGGACTTTCGAGATAAATTGCAGCAATGCGGCCGCCCTTGGCCGCCGAAGTCGCCTTCGCCGCCGCCAGCACCGCCTCGATCTCGGGCTGAGTCGCGCCGGCCGGAAAATCGAGCCAGGTGACGCCCAGCTTGCCCAGAATGCGCCCGATCAGTGTTTCGGTGGCGGCATATAGCGGCGCCGAATGGACGATGACATCGCCCGGCTTCACCAGTGCGAGGAAGGTGGTGGCGATGGCCGACATGCCGCTGGAAAAGGTCAACGCTTCCTCGGCATCCTCCCACAAGGCCAGCCGGTCTTCCAAAATCTCCTGCCCCGGCCCGTTGAAACGGCCATAGACCAGCCCCTCGGCGCCGCCCGGCCGCACGCCTGTCACGCCTTCAAAGAAGCGTTTCCCATCCGCCGCGCTTTCAAAAACAAAGGTGGAGGTGAGGAAGATCGGCGGCTTCAGCGCGCCCTCGGACAGGCGCGGATCATAGCCATGGCCCATCATCAACGTGGCTGGCGCCAGCTTCCGGTTGCCGATGCTGCGCGCCTGGTGCTGCATCGCTCGGTCCGGCTTGTCATTGGTCATCGTGCGTCTCCGCTTGAGAGGGATGATTTCCGATGCGATCGTTCCTCACGATGCCATCGAAAAGCTCAATCCGGCTCTCCATGAAAAATCTGAAGCGCGACGCCTAGCACAAATCGGCGGCAGGGGCAGGCAAGATCGGCCGGTTCAAACCAGCCCCAGATCGCGCGGCTTTGATCCGGGGAAGACTCGCGCCAGCCGTGTCCCATCAAGCCCGTATAGCTTCTGAAACAGCCCGCCGAAAACGCTGCGCACTTCGTTCAATACCGGAAAATCGCGATCCTGGTTCAGGCTGGCGCGCGCCACTTTCACCTGTTCGCCCAAAATGCGCCCACCGCGAACATTGCCGCCCAGCACCCAGAACACCGTGCCATGGCCGTGATCGGTGCCCCTCGATCCATTCTCCCGGAACGACCGCCCGAATTCGGAGATGACGACCACTGTCGTGCGCTGCCATTCGGCCGGACCCAGCGCATCGGCGAAACCGGCCAGCCCGCGCCCCAGCACGTTCAGCCGGAAATCCAGCCCACCGCGTTGTTCGACATGCGTGTCCCAACCGCCGACATCGGCAAAGCACAGATTGGCACGGCCCCGCATCACGCTGCCCATGCGCCGTGCCGCAAGCTCGAACCCCTGCGCCGGAATGGCGTCGCGGCCCGCTGTCGCCATTTCCGTCGCCAGCGCCGCCGACACCTGTTGTTGCGCGGCAAAGCCTTCGGCAACGCGCGGACCCAGCAATTTGTCCTTGGCGTACATCGATGACAGCAGTGCCGCCCGGCGCGGATCGACCTTTGCAGCTGCGGCGGTGGGCACGACATTGGCGACCGGTACCGGCCCCCGGAACACCAGCGGCAGCCGATTGGTAAAGGCGATGGGATTACCCCCGGCCAATTCGCTGGCCAGCCGGTTCATGAATCCGGTCCGTCGATCGATCGCGCCTTTGCCAACCACGATCGGCTGGCCATATTCGACAATGTCCTGCGTTTCGAAATGGCTGCGCGACAGGTCGGGCGTGCCGGCAAAGGGGATGAAAGCCAGCTGTTTCTTGTTCCAGAACGGCAGCATCGTCGGCGCCAGCACCGGGTTCAGGCCCCAATCACCGTCCAACGACACCGGGTTCGGCACCCCGATGTTGGGACGCGATTCGGCGTAAAAGCCGGATTTCGGTACCAGCACGCTGGCGCAATCATAGGCACCGCGCAGGAACAGCACGAGCAGCCGGGGCGAGCCGGCCGGCGCAGCAAAAAGCTGTGCCGCCGGCGCCATCGGCGCAGCCAGCGCCGCCGCCAGCAGCGTGCGGCGATCCATGGCAAGGCTGTTGGCTGGCGCGAAATCGTCGATCATCGGCGCATGAACTCCGGCGAGGCGAGGAACAGCGCGTTCCATTCGGCGGTGTTGCGCGCCGCCGCAAGCGCCGCAGCGGTTTCCGGCGACAGGGTCGCATGGATGCCGGTGCCGGCAAGCGCGGATTTCAGATCAACCGGCTCGAACGGTGTCGCCAGGATCGTGGCGCGATCATTGCTCGCCGCGAACAGCCGCACGGCGCCGCGCCCGCCGAGCGCCGCCGCCAACGCAAAGCGATCCGACAATTGGCCCGATCCGCTCCATTCCGCCGCGTCGAGCGGATAGCCATCGGGCGTGACGCGGCCGAACAGCGGTTGATTCAGCGTGGCGAGCATCGACGCCACCGCCAGCGGCTGCGCGATCGTTCGGCCATCAAAGGCCAGGCGGATGGCCGACAGCAGATAATGCTGCGGATCCTTGTAGAGCGTGCCAAGCGAGCCCACGAATTCCGGCGATGCAATCATGGTGCGCAGCACGGCGGTGATATCGCCATCGGTTTCGGTAAAGGTCGCCGTCATGCGATCGACCAGCGCCGGCGGCGGCGCATCGGCGACAAGATAGCGCGCGATCTTTTCGGAAATCCGCCGCGCGGTCGCCGGCTGGCGACACAACAGCCCGGTCGCCTCGCTGATCTCGCCATAGCCTTTGACCTTGATGCGATGGCCCAGCAACGTCTTGCCGCCAGTGTCGTGCAGCGCCGGATCAAAGACGAAAGTCCCGTCGCGCACCCCGCCGGGCGGCGGCGGCCCCGGCGGCCAGTGTGAAAAATCCGCGCCGGCGCCGGTCAGCACCCGCGCCAGTGTCTGCACATCCGCCTGTGTATAGCCCGAGCCGACACCCATGGTGTGCAGTTCCATCAATTCACGGGCATAATTTTCGTTGATCTTGCCGACCTTGCTGGCGGTATTGCCAAGATAGACCAGCATCGCCGGATGCCGCAGCGTCGCATCGACCAGATCGCAGAAATGCCCCAGCGCCCGCGGCCGGATCGTCAGCTCCTCATAATCCCGCACCAGCGCGCCCAGCGGCTGTTGCGCCAGCCGGACGTTGAAATGGTTGAACCAGAACCAGGTCATCTGTTCGCGCAGTTGGTCCGGCGAATACAGGTCACGCAGGATCGATCGCGCCATCGTCTGCTGTTGATACCCCCGCTGCGCTTGCTGGGATTTAGCGTAGAGCGCCTTGCCCTCTGCGGTATTCCGACCGCGAATGCCCGCCAGCCGGTTGGCTTCAGTGGCGGCGACCACCGCGCCCATCGGGGCGCTGGCAATCGGCATCGCATCGAACTGTGCCTGTAACGGCGCCGGCATCGCCAGCGGCGCATCGGGCCGCAATTGCTGATCGATCCATTGCTGCCGGCCCATGGCCCGGAAACGCGCAATTTCCGCCGCGTTGACGCCCCAGGTCAGGCGGTCGATCAGCGCAATATCGGCGGCGGCCAGTGGCGGCGCGGCAGCGGTGACCTTGCCATCGGCCTTGTCCCCAGCCGAACAGGCGGCAAGCGGCAGCCCCGCTGCCATCGCCAGACAAAGTGCCAAGCCCGTGCACAGGCGGCGGTAAAGGGTACGCAAGGTCACTCTATCGTATCGAGTACCATGCCAATGTGACTGACAAGTGTATCGATCTGCTCTTCAAGGATAATCAGCGGCGGCGACAGCGCGATGATATCGCCGGTGACGCGCACCAGGAATCCGGTATCGAACAACGCCCGGAACGCCGCCATGGCGCGCGCGCCCGGCGCCCCGTCACGCGGCGCGACCTCGATGCCGGCGACAAGCCCGAAATTGCGCACGTCGATGACATTGCGCCGGCTGGCAAGGCTGTGCACCGCCGCCTGCCATTTGCCCTCAAGGCCGCGGGCGCGTTCGAACAGCGCCTCATCGCGATAAAGGTCAATCGTCGCCAGCGCCGCCGCACAGGCCAACGGGTGCGCCGAATAGGTATAGCCGTGGAACAATTCGATTCCCGCCGCATCGGCCATGGCGCCGGTGACGGTATCGTAAATGTCGCGGTTGCAGGCGATGGCGCCCATCGGCACCGCGGCATTGGTGATGCCCTTGGCCAGCGTGATCATGTCTGGTGTCACGCCGAAACGTTCGGCGGCGGTGGCGGCGCCCAGCCGGCCAAAGCCGGTAATGACCTCATCAAAAATCAGCAGGATGCCATGCCGGGTGCAGATCTCGCGCAGCCGCTCCAGATAGCCCTTGGGCGGCACCAGCACGCCGGTGGAGCCAGCCAACGGCTCGACGATAACGGCGGCGATGGTATCGGCGCCGTGCAGATTGACCAGCCCCTCCAGTGCATCAGCGAGGTTGGCGCCATGTTCTGGTTGCCCATGCGAAAAGGCGTTGCGCGCAATGTCATGGGTGTGCGGCAGGTGATCGGTGCCGGGCAGGCCGGGGCCGAAGGTGCGGCGGTTGGAAACGATGCCACCAACCGAAATGCCGCCAAAGCCGACGCCGTGATAGCCGCGTTCCCGCCCGATCAGGCGGGTGCGGGTGCCCTGCCCCCGAACGCGATGATAGGCGAGCGCGATCTTCAGTGCGCTGTCCACCGCCTCGGACCCCGAATTGGCAAAGAAGATGCGGTCGAGATTGCCCGGCATGATTCCGCCAAGCCGCGCCGCCAGCTTGAAGGCGAGCGGATGGCCCAGGTTGAACGTTGGCGCGAAATCAAGCCGGCCGGCTTGCTCGCGAATCGCCTCCACAATGGGCTCGCGGGAATGGCCGGCGTTGACACACCACAGCCCCGCCGTGCCATCCAGCACCTCGCGGCCATCCGGCGTCTGGTAAAACATGCCCTTGGCCGATGCGAGCAGGCGCGGGTTGGCCTTGAAATAGCGATTATCGCTGAATGGCATCCAAAAGGCGTCGAGGTCGTTAGGCGGCGGTTGCAGCATGGCAGGGGCTCGCAGCTTGGGGGTGTATCAGCATTTCAAAGCACGCCGGCGGAAACGACGCAACCGCTTCCGGCGGCCACGGGCCTACTACGCCTTTACTATAGCAGAAACTGCCGATCCCGATTAATTTTACAACAGCGCCTCGATGGCGCCGGCGATGGCTTCGGGCTTTGTGGTCGGCGCAAATCGATCGACGACAGTGCCGTTGCGATCGACAAGAAATTTGGTGAAATTCCACTTGATCGCTTCGCTGCCCAACAGGCCGGGCGCCGCCTTTTTCAAGGCCTTGTACAGCGGATGCGTGCCATCCCCATTCACATCGACCTTGGCGAACATCGGAAAATCAACGTCATAGGTCAGCTTGCAGAAATTGGCGATTTCCGCCTCGTCGCCTGGCTCCTGTGCGCCGAACTGGTTGCAGGGAAAGCCGAGCACGCTGAAACCCCTGTCGCCAAATTGGCGCTGCAATGCCTCCAGCCCTTCATATTGCGGCGTGAACCCGCATTTGCTGGCAGTATTGACGATCAACATGACCTCGCCGCGCCATTTGGCCAGCGAGACATCCGAACCATCGATGGCACGGGCGGCGATGTCATAAATTTCGGTCATGTCGGTTCCTCTGTGTCACTGATAGCCGACCGCGACGCCGCGGTGAAGGCCGACCAGTCTAGGATTTCGGTGCCAATGCCTCGGTGAAATGGCGCCGGCACAGCGCCACATAGCGGTCTTCACCGCCGATTTCGGTCTGCGCCCCGGCCGCCACGGCGCTGCCATCGGCATTGATGCGCAGGTTCATGATCGCTTTGCGGCCACAACCGCAGATCGCTTTGATCTCGCTCAACACATCGGCGATGGCCAGCAGCGCCGCGCTGCCTTCGAACAGATTGCCCAGAAAATCGGTGCGCAGGCCATAACAAAGCACCGGAATGCCCAATGTGTCGGCGATGCGCGCCAATTGCCAGACCTGTTCACGCCTCAGAAACTGCGCCTCATCGACCAGCACGCAATGCAGCGGCGCACGGTCGTGCTCGGCAACAACGGCGGCATGCAGATCGGTGTCGGCATCGAAGCAGGTCGCCGCCGCCTCCAGCCCGATTCGCGAGGCGATGACCCCGCGCCCGGTCCGGTCGTCGATCGCCGCGGTGAACAACATGGTGCGCATGCCGCGCTCGCGATAGTTGAAGCTCGATTGCAGCAGAATCGTCGATTTCCCGGCGTTCATCGAGGCATAGTAGAAATACAGCTTGGCCATTACCGGCTTGTCGAGCGCCGCCGCACAAGCGTCAAGCCGCCGGCCAGTCTGCGCCCGTCGCCGGCCGCCACCCACGCATCCCGATCGCCGGCAATTTCCTGTTGCGCTGCAACAACAAACTCGCTTTGATATGTTTGAGGCGCTAATTGAGACATTTTATTACCAAGATGGCCAGAAAAGACACCACGAAACAACTATCGCGCGAGACCGGCGTAATCCTCCGGCAGCGGCCGGACGGATGGCGAATGCGCCACGCTGACAAGTTCGGCGATGCCGGGACATCGGGCGTCGATCAGGGCTGCCCAATGGTTTCTGCCGGCCCGGCCCGAATGGCGCGCCGATGAGCGGATCATTGACGTTGCGGGCCGCCGTCGCTGCGGACATCCCGGCGCTTGAATCGCTGATCGCCCAATCGGCGCGCGTGTTGGGGCGCGGCCATTATTCGGCGGCAGAAACCGAAGCGGCGATCACCCATGTCTTCGGCGTCGATTCCGAACTGGTCGCGGATGGCACCTATCTCGTGGTAGAGGCGGGCGAACGCATCGCCGGCTGTGGGGGCTGGAGCCGGCGACCGACCCTGTTCGGCGGTGACCGTTTCGCCGCGCGCCAGTCGGGCCTGCTCAACCCTGCCACCGATCCAGCCAAGATCCGCGCCTTTTTCGTCCACCCGGATTTTGCGAGGCAAGGCGTTGCCGATGCGCTGCTCAGCGCCTGCGAAGCCGCTGCGGCGGCGGCGGGCTTCCACAGGCTTGAATTGATGGCAACATTACCGGGATTGCCCTTTTACCGGGCACGCGGATTCGTTGCGGGCGCAGCCCAACCGCATTTGCTGGACGGCATCGAAGTGACCTTCGTGCCTATGGCCAAGGCGCTCTCCGGCAATATCGTTACATAATTGCAACAGTAGGAGATTGAATTGACGCGGCAAGCCGGGATGACTTGTAATTTGCGTCAACTTCGTTCGACATGAAGGTCGACATTCAGGTGCCGTATAAATATCTCAAGACGTGGCACGAGAGATGTCGGGGGAACAAAGAAATCATGGCTTGGCAGCGTTTTGCTGCGACGATTTCGTGTGTATTTTTTTAAATCTGCCGCAGAGCAAATTATAAAAGCGGTTACGGTTTATTTGGGGCGGTCCGAAAGCTTTCAAGCAAGAGGACAGCAATGACAATTATTCGAACCTGTCGCGATTGGCGGCGTACCGTTTCCATTTCGGCACTGGCAGTTGCAGGCCTTTGCGCCGATGCCACTTCGGCACAAACCACGCAAACCGCTGCGGCCGGCACCACCGCCGTTGAAAACGCCGGCGATACGATCATCGTGACCGGTACCCGTCGTACCGACCGCACGGTCACCGAATCGGCTGTCCCGGTCGATGTGTTCTCGGGCGCCGACATCAAGGTCCAGGCCAGCCCGAGCCTGCAGACCATCCTCAAGAACCTCGTCCCCTCGTTCAACCAGCAGCGAAACGCCGGCGCCGACGGCTCGGCCTTTGTCCGCCCGCCAACCTTGCGCGGCCTGCCGCCCGATGAAATCCTCGTGCTGATCAACGGCAAGCGCATGCACCGTTCGGCACTCGTGCAGGTGGCGGGAGATTCGCTCACCGCCGGTTCCCAGGGCCCCGATCTGTCGCAGATCCCGTCGGTCGCACTCGGCAGGGTCGAAGTGCTGCGTGACGGTGCGGCAGCGCAATATGGTTCCGATGCCATCGCCGGCGTGATCAACCTGGGCCTGCGTACCAACGACAGCGGCTATGAACTCAACAGCCGATACGGCCAAAGCTACCGCGGCGACGGCAAGGATTTCCAGATTTCCGGGAACGCCGGGTTCAAGCTGGGCTCCGGCTTCATCAACATCTCCGGCGAATTCGTCGATCAGGGATTGTTCAATCGCGCTGTCGACCGGCCTGATTCGGCCGCCTTGCGCGCCCTTGGCATCACCGTGCCGAACCCGCCGACCCGTTACGGCCAGCCCAAGCAGACCACTTATCGCCTGGTCCTCAATTCCGCCGTTCCGGTCGGCGACAAGGACGAGGTGTACCTGTTTGGTAACTATGGCTATTCACAGTCGGAAGTCGATTTCAACTATCGTCGCCCGCGGTCGGTAACGGTTCCGGGCACGATTCCGGCGCCCGGCGCCGCACAGGCGGCGCCGCAGACCTTCCCGGTTTCCGTCAACCCGGTTTTCCTCGATGTCTTCCCCGGCCAGTTCGATAGCGCCGGCCGCCCCGTCTACAATCGCCAGGGCGCTACCTTCTCGGCATCCTCGATCTTCCCCAACGGCTTTGTGCCGCTGTTCAAGAGCACCAACGAGGATTTCTCGGTCGTTGCCGGCTATCGCGGTGAAACCAAGTTTGGCATGCACTTCGACTTCAGCGTCGGCACCGGTCGTGACCAGATCAGCTATAACCTTGATAACACGGTCAATCCGTCGCTCGGGCCTGCATCGCCAACCAGCTTCTACCTTGGCTACCTCCAGCAGCGCGAGACGAACGTAAACCTGGATCTGAGCTATCCCCTCGAAGTCGGTTTCGCCAGCCCGCTCAATATTGCAGGCGGTCTCGAATTCCGGCGCGAGACCTATATCGTGGGAATTGGCCAGGCTGAATCCTATGCTATCGGCCCTTATGCTGTGCAGACCGTGCGCAATCCTGATGGCACAGCGTCGGGCGTTTCGACTGCCGGCATTGGTGCCAACGGTTTTCCCGGCTACGGTCCAAACGAAGCCACCGATACGTCCCGGAACAGCTATTCGGCCTATCTGGACGTTGAAACCGATATCGTGGAGAGTTTCACGCTGGGCATCGCCGGACGCTATGATTATTTCAGCGATTTCGGTTCGACGGTGAACGGGAAGATAAGCGCGCGCTGGGCGATCAACCCGATTATCGCCCTTCGCGGCAATGTCAGCACCGGCTTCCGCGCGCCAACCCCGGGCCAATCTTCAACGGCCAATGTCCAAACCGCCTTCCCCAACGGCAGCGTCGTGCCGGTGGCGACCGCAACCGTAACCCCTGGCAGCACGACCGCGCTGTACTTTGGTTCGCAGCCATTGAAGCCAGAGAAATCGACCAGCTTCTCGGGTGGCCTTGTGCTGACCCCGGGTGGCGGCTTCAACGCGACGGTCGACTATTACAACATCACGGTGCGTGACCGTATCGCGATCACCTCGAACTTCGCGGTATCGGCGGCAGACCAACAGGCGCTGTTTAACCAAGGTGTCCGCAACGCCTTCGATCTTGGCAACGTCAACTTCTTCACCAACGGGTTCCGCACCCGTACCCAGGGTGTCGATTTCGTTCTGTCGCACCGTGCCGCCAGTGACTACGGCAGTTTCAGCACGTCATTGGCGGTCAACTACAACACAACCAAGGTCACGGGCGTCACCGTTGCCAAGGCAATCGACGTGCGACGTCAGTTGAACATCCAGGGCCTAAGCCCAAAATGGCGCGCCGTATTGGCCGAAACATGGTCGCTCGGCATGTTCGATGCCACAGCCCGCATCAACTATTACGGCGGTCTGACATCGTACAACAACAACCCCAGGGCAAACGGTACGATCGATCCCAATTCGATCCAGTCGTTCCGCAGCGATGTCAGTTTCGATCTTGAAGTCGGCGTCAACATTGCCGAGCGTTTCCGGATTGCGGTCGGCGGCGAGAACCTGTTCAATCGCTATCCGCAGGCCGACCTTCGCAACAATTATGCCGCAACGGGTGCTGCTGTGAACGGACGCATTTACAATGATGCATCGCCGCTCAGCTACCTTGGTGGCTTTTGGTACGTTCGCGGCCAGGTCAAGTTCTAGGCCACTCGCCACAGGTTGCGGTTGTGGGCGGCGGGACTATCCTGTCGCCCACAACTGTTTTCAATCCAGACCAGTTTTCGGTTCATAAAGAGGGAGAATGACATGAAGGCCATGATGACCGCGCTCGCCGCAGGTGTCGCAATACTGGCGATGCCCGCCGGTGCCGCCGAGATCACCCGGCTCGGCAACACGCCCGAAGCCAATATCCTGAAGGGCGTCATCGTGCCCGCCGGCACCGATCTGTTCATCTTGTCGGGCCAGCTCGCCTCGCCGATCGATCCGTCCAAGCCCGCGACCACAGTCGCTGACTTTGGCGACACCAAGACCCAGACGATCAGCACCTTTGCCAAGATCAAGGCGCTACTGGAGGAAAACGGCTACAAGATGAGCGACGTCATCAAGCTCACCCTGTTCGTCGTGGCGGCCCCGGGCAGCGACCGGATGGACTTCAAGGGCCTTAACGAAGGCTATCGCCAGTTTTTCGGCACGCCTGAAAACCCCAACAAGCCGGCACGTTCGGCGCTGCAGGTGGCCGGGCTCGCCGGGCCGAATTTCCTCATCGAGATCGAGGCGATTGCGGCGAAGCCGGCGGGGAAGTGAGTTTCGCGGGAGAGGCCCGCGGCAAAGCCGCGGGCTGACGTCAGACGGGTTCGGCCGGCAACGGGCCGGCCGCCCCGCTGGCCGGGCTTGCGCGAGTCCGGCTCCAGCTTCGCTGGTGCCGGCCGCGCCGCGCCTCAATACACCTCAAACAACCCAGCGGCACCCATCCCGCCACCAACACACATCGTCACCACGACATATTTGACGCCGCGGCGCTTGCCTTCGATCAACGCATGGCCGGTGCAACGCGCGCCCGTCATGCCATAGGGGTGGCCGATCGAAATCGCGCCACCACTGACATTCAGCTTTTCCTGGTCGATGCCCAGCACATCGGCGCAATGCAGCACCTGCACGGCAAAGGCTTCGTTCAGCTCCCACAGGCCGATATCGTCCATCTTCAGGCCATTGGCCTTCAACAGCTTGGGGATCGCATAGATCGGCCCGATGCCCATTTCGTCTGGCTCCAGCCCGGCCACCGCCATGCCGCGGTAAGCGCCCAACGGGGTCAGGTTGCGGCGCGCCGCTTCCTTGGCCTCCATCAGCACGCTGGCCGAGGCACCATCCGACAACTGCGATGCATTGCCGGCGGTGATGACACCGCCTTCCAGCACCGGCTTCAGGCCCTTCAGCCCCTCCAGCGTGGTTTCCGGCCGGTTCCCTTCGTCCTTCGACACGGTGATTTCGTGGCGGGTGACTTCCTTCGTTTCCTTGCTGACCATCGCCATCATCGTGGTCATCGGCACGATTTCGGCATCGAAACGCCCGGCCTGCTGGGCGGCAGCGGTGCGCATCTGCGATTGGAAGCTGTATTCGTCCATGCGGTCGCGGCTGATGTTATACCGCTTGGCGACGACTTCGGCGGTCTGCAGCATCGGCATGTAGATGGCGGGATGCATGGCAACCAGGCTGGGGTCACCCTCGACGCGCATCTTGTCATTCTGCACCATCGAGATCGAATCGATGCCGGCGCCGATGCAGATTTCCATGCCATCGACGATGATCTGCTTGGCGGCCGTCGCAATCGCCATGACACCCGACGAACATTGGCGATCCATCGACTGGCCCGAAACGGTCACCGGCAGCCCGGCGCGCAGCAACGCGGTGCGGGCGATATTGCCGCCCTGCACACCCTGCTGAAGGGCCGCGCCCATGACAACATCATCGACTTCGCCGCCCTGCAAACCGGCGCGCGCCACCGCGTGCTGAATGGCATGGCCGCCCAGCGTTGGCGACGGGGTGGCGTTGAAGGCACCGCGATAGGCCTTGCCGATCGGGGTGCGGGCGGTCGAAACGATTACGGCTTCACGCATGGGGAAAGATCCTTTTCAAAGGGAAAAACACAGGATTTTGGTAGCAGCCGGAAACGGCGCGGCTTTAAAGATATTGCAGCGTGATCCATTCGGCGGCGAGCGCCGGCTTGGTTTCGCCATCGATTTCAATGGTGACATTGGTCGTGGTCTGCCAGCCGCCATCGGGCCGCTGGGTCACATCCACCAGCGAAAACCGACCGCGCACCTTGCTGCCGGACTTCACCGGCGCCATGAAACGCACCTTGTTGAGGCCGTAGTTGACACCCATTTTGGTGCCGATCACACCGGGCATGACGCCATAGGCCATCACCGATGTCAGGCTGAGCGTCAGGTAACCATGGGCAATCGTGGTGCCGAACGGCGTCTGTTTGGCCAGTTCCGGGTTGACGTGGATGAACTGGTGGTCACCCGTTACCTCGGCGAACGCATCGATCTTGGCCTGATCGACCAGGATCCAGTCGGATATGCCGACTTCGGTGCCAACCATGGCGATATAATCGTCCAGCGATACAAGCGGCTTTGCCATCGATATTCGTCCCCAATGCCGGGCAATCGCCCCGGATTTCGCCGCAACCTAGGCGCTGGGTGACGTTAACGTCAACGGCAGACGGCGGGCGCGCCGCCGTCTGCCCGCACATCAATGCGTATCGAGTTTGGCAAGATCGCGGTCGATATCCCGCATCGCCCTGTCGATCCCATCGATCGTCTTTTGCCGTTCCGCCGTGCCAAGCCCGACGGTGGCTTCGATGGATGCCCGCGCCGCACGCAACGATTCGCGCACGGACTTGTTGATATGATCTCGCAACGCCGGCCCACAGGTGGCAAGCGCGCCCATATCGGCATCCGCTGGCATGGGCGTACCCGCTGCCTCGCACTTGGCGGCCATGCCGCGCCGCACATCAGCCATCGATGCCTGCACATCCTTTTCGATACGTTTTTGGAAGATGATCCGGTGCTGGCCCGCTTCCTTCTGGAATTGGTCGGTCATTGCGCTATCCGTGTCATCGAAACGCAGCGATTCATCTGTCGTGACCTTGCCGTCCTTCATGACGATCATGCGCACCACATGCTTCTTCGCAGTATCGCCAGCCGCGTGTCCGTGGTGGATGGCAATATCGTCCGCGGCCTTGTCAGCACCGTGCTGGACAGCGCCATCCTTGATGATGATCCGGTGGATCTTGTGCGGTGCCGCGGGGGCGACAGGGGCCACGGGAGCGACGGGGGCCGGAGCGGTGGGGGCAGCCGGCGCAACACGGTCCACCTGTGCGGGCGGCAACGGCGGCAATGGCGTCGCCGTCTGTGCCGCCGTGCCTGAGGCCGTCAGCAACAGCCCGCCGGCCACCATCGAAGCGGAAACCATGCAGCCCAGCGCCAGCCGCGCCGAACCCATCTTGCGATCCTTCATCATGCCGATCCTTTGTTTCAATTGGGATTTATGGTTCATCGCGCACGCAGCCGTCGGGGTTTTCGTGCAGGCGGATTTCAGCACGGCGCTGCCATAAGCAAGCCGCTCCCCGGCTTCGGCACCCGCCAGCACCGTCGCATCACAAGCAAGTTCCTGATCGGCGCGGAACGCCCGCCAGGCCCAATGCGCGATGGGGTTCCACCAATGCAGCGCCACCACTGCAAGGCCGGCGAAATTGGCGATCAGATCGCCGCGATCATGGTGTGCACCTTCGTGTAACAACGCCAGCCGCTGTTCGGCGGCGGAATAACGGCTGCGGAAATCGACCGGCAGAAAGATGCGCCGGTGCAGCACGCCCGCCGCCATCGGCCCGGCAACCGCCGGGGTCAACAGCACATCGGTGCCGCCGGCCCGGGTCAACAGGGTCGCATCGGCAAGCGCCTGCCGCAGGAAACCGCGATAGCGCAGCAATTGCCAGCCAAACCACAGCAGTGCCCCAACCGCCCACAAGGCAATCATCAGCACCCCCAGATCGTCCAGCGTCAGGTGCCCGGCCAGCGGCGGCGCACTTGTGGCAACAGTCGGGGCGGCAAGCGATGGCGCATCAACCAGCGCCGCCGCATCGGCCAGCGCCGCCTCGTGCAGTCGCGCCGCCGTGCCGGCATCGACAATCCCCACCGTCACCGGGCCATGTTGGCCCGACACATAGGCGACGGGCTCGAACAGCGCCCGCCAGCCGGGCAGCGACGGCAGCAACAGCCGCAGCGCCGGCAGCGCCCAAAGCGCATAGGCAAGGCGCGGTCCAAAGGCGCGGGCGAAAGGTCGCCGCACCGCCAGCACGGCCAGCATCAACAATGTCGAGGACACCAACGTCTGCACGATCCACGGGTTCATGAACGCAACTCCCGCACCAAAGCCTCGAGTTCGGCGATATCGGCCTCCGACAGCGCCTGGCTTTCCGCAAGATGGGCGACCAGCGGCGCCGCGCGGCCGCCGAACAGCCGATCGACCAGCCGCCGTGACTCGCCCGACACATAGTCCGCGCGCGATACCATCGGCCGGTAGAGGTAACGCTTGCCCTGCTCCTCATGCGCCAGCACACCCTTGACCAACAGCCGGCCAAGCAGCGTCTTGACGGTGCGGTCGCTCCAGCCGCGGCCATCGTCGATGCGGGTGGCGACATCCATCGCCGACAACGGCGCCTCCGCCCACAACACGTCCATCACGGCAAGTTCGGCTTCGCTGATTCGTTCCGGCATCACACACTCCGATTACATGCGTAATCAATGCCGATTACAGATGTAATCGTCAAGCCCCAATCTCCATCATGGACCCCGGGTCATACCGGTCACCGATTGCGCCCCGGCGCTGCCTCCCATAGTGAAATCGCGAATTCACCAACGATTTGGGTATCGATCATGTTGCGCCGCTCTTTGGCTGTCCTGCTGCTCTGCAACGCCGGCATCGCCGCAGCGAAAGCGCCGCTTGACGGCATCGCCCGGGCCTATGTGGCGCTCAGCCTCGAAGCCGGGACGCATGAACCCGAATATGTCGACGCCTATATCGGCCCGCCCGGCCCGGCGGCCGTCGCCAAGGCGCATCCGCGCAGCATCGCGCAATTGCGGGCGGCGGCGACCAGCCTTGCAACCCGCGCCCGCGCGGTCGATCCTGCCCGGCTGACGCCCATCGAGCGCCGCCGCCGCACATTCCTGATCGCCCAGCTTGTCGCTGCCGAAACCCGGCTGGCGATGGTGGCGGGCGTAAAGTTCAGCTTTGCCGATGAGGCCAAGGGCCTGTTCGGGGTCGACCCCCAGTTGATGCCGCTGACCAGCTTCGATCCCGTGCTGGCCGAAATCGATCGGCTGGTGCCTGGCCCCGACGCGCTCGCCGACCGGGTGAGTGACTATCGCGAGCGGTTCCGCATCCCGGACAACCGGCTGGAAACCGTCATGCGGACCGCCATTGCCGAATGCCGGCGCCGCACGCTCGACCATATCAAGCTGCCCGCAGACGAACATTTCACCCTCGAAATCGTCAAGGACAAACCCTGGGGCGGCTATAATTATTACAAGGGCGCCGACACCAGCCTGGTGCAGATCAATACCGATCTGCCGGTGCTGATCGATCGCGCCGTCGATCTTGGCTGCCACGAAGGCTATCCCGGCCATCATGTGCAGGGCGTGCTGCACGAAGCCGAACTGATGAAAAAACGCGGCTGGGTGGAATTCACCGTGCAGCCGCTGTTTTCGCCGCTGTCGGTGATGGGCGAAGGCGCCGGCAACTATGGCATCGAACTGGCGTTCCCCGGCGATGACCGGACGGCCTTTGCCGCGCGGACGCTGTTCCCGCTCGCCGGGCTCGACCCTGCCGAAGCACCACGGCTGGAGGCCTTGTTGAAGGCGCTGCAGGCACTCTCCGGGTCACGCATGACCATCGCCCGTGAATACCTGGACGGCCATATCGACCGCGAAACAGCAATCGCGCTCGCCCAGAAATACGGCCTGACCTCCCGCGCCCGCGCCGAAAAATCGATCGAATTCGATGACCATTACCGCAGCTATGTCATCAACTATGGCCTGGGCCGCGACATGGTCGCCGCGGCCGTCGAACGCGCCGGGCCGGGCGCCGCGGCGCGCTGGAAAAAATTCTACACCCTGCTCGCCGAACCAACCGTACCGGCCGATCTCCAACAACCCTGAACGCGGGTTTTCGCGGCGCTGTTTTCGCGCTTTCGCAGCGGCGCGGTCAGGCGTAGAGCGCGGCGATGAGCAGCCCCAATCTGATCGCCGCGACCGCGGGCAACCTGATCGCCGCGCGCGCCCGAATGGCCACCCTCCACCGCGCCCCGGAACCAGAGGTGCTGGCCGCGCTTTTACCCGACGCCACCCTGTCAGCCGCCACGCGTGAAGCGGTCGTCGGCCGGGCGCTCGGCCTGCTCGCCGATCTGCGCGCGGCGCAGGGCGAAGGCTGGGTCAACCGCTTCCTCCACCAATATCGGCTCAACACCGCCGAAGGCATCGCCCTGCTCAGCCTTGCCGAAGCGTTCCTGCGCGTGCCGGACAGCGACACCGCCGACGCGCTGATCCGCGACAAGATCGGCAC
Organism: Sphingomonadales bacterium; assembly: GCA_038208825.1. Classification (GTDB taxonomy): domain Bacteria; phylum Pseudomonadota; class Alphaproteobacteria; order Sphingomonadales; family Sphingomonadaceae; genus Sandarakinorhabdus. The sequence goes on from JBBQYI010000031.1 coordinate 23,177, forward strand.
CGCCGACTGGGCGGCGCACAGCGGCCAGTCCGATTCGCTGCTGGTCAATTCCGCCACCTGGGGCCTGGTGATGACCCGCGCGCTGGTCGGCGAAGGCACCCAGCCTTCGGTGCTGCGCCGCCTCGTCGCGCGCACCGGCGAACCGTTTGTGCGACAGGCCGTGGGCGCCGCGATGCGCATGATGGGGCAAGTGTTCGTCATGGGCCGCACCATCGATGAAGCGCTGGCCCGCGCCGCCGACAAGGACAATCGCGGCTTCACCGCCAGCTTCGACATGCTGGGCGAAGCCGCCCGCACCCACGCCGATGGGCTACGCTATTTCGAAAGCTACAAGGCCGCCATCCGCGACACGGCCAAGGCAGGGCCAGGCAAGAATGTCGGCGGCGCCGACGGGGCCAACCACATCACCGATCGACACTCCGTCTCGGTAAAGCTGTCGGCGCTGCACCCGCGCTATGAAACCGCCCATGCCGCCGCCTGCGTACCCGAATTAACCGACATGCTGCGCCAGCTTGCCGATGACGCCGCCGGCGCCGGCATCGGGCTGACGGTAGATGCCGAGGAAAGCGAGCGGCTGCTGATGTCGCTCGATATTATCGAGGCGGTGGCACGCCGGCCCGAACTAAAGGGTTGGGACGGGTTCGGCATGGCCATCCAGGGCTATGGCAAGCGCGCCCGGCCGGTCATCGCCTGGGCCGATGGGCTGGGCGCCGAAACCGGGCGGCGGCTGACGGTGCGGCTGGTCAAGGGCGCCTATTGGGACAGCGAGATCAAGCGCACGCAGGAACAGGGGCTGGCCGGCTACCCGCTGTTCACCCGCAAGGCGGCGACCGATGTGTCCTATCTCGCCTGCGCCAACGACATGCTGGCGGCACCCAATCTCTACCCGGCCTTTGCCACCCATAATGCGCTGACCGTCGCCACCATCCTCGAATGGGCCGGCGACGCCCGCGATTTCGAATTTCAGCGCCTGCACGGCATGGGCGAGGGCCTGTTCGAACGGCTGGTGCGCGATGAGGGCTATAAATGCCGGACCTATGCGCCCGTTGGCGGCCACCGCGACCTGCTCGCCTATCTGGTCCGCCGCCTGCTCGAAAATGGCGCCAACAGCAGCTTTGTCCACCAACTCGCCGATGCCAGCGTCAGCGACGATGTGCTGCTCGCCGATCCGGCAGCCAAAGTGGCGGCGGTCGGCGGCGCGCCGCACCCGTCCATCCCGCTGCCGGTCCGGCTTTATGGCGACTCGCGCGACAATTCGGCGGGGATTGATCTCGCCGACCCGGCGGAACTGGCGCGGGTCGCGTCCGGCATTGCAGCCGCCGCGCCGCTTTCCATTTCCGCTGCCGGCGCCAGCGTCGACGACGCCGTAACCGCCGCCCACGCTGCCTTCCCGGCCTGGACCAGCACGCCCGTCGAAACCCGCGCCGACATTCTGGAAAAACTGGCCGACCTTCTGGAACGCGACCGCGAACTCCTGATGGCGGTGCTCGTCCATGAAGCCCGCAAGACCATGCCAGACGCGCTCGCCGAGGTGCGCGAGGCGGTGGATTTCTGCCGCTACTACGCCGCCGAGGCACGGGCGAAATTCGCGGTCATCCAGCTGCCCGGCCCCACTGGCGAGCGCAACGAACTGCGCCTCGTCGGCCGCGGCGTCTTTGCCTGTATCGCGCCGTGGAACTTCCCGCTGGCGATCTTCATCGGCCAGGTCGTCGCCGCGCTCGTCGCCGGCAACACCGTCGTCGCCAAGCCGGCACCGCAAACGCCCGAAATCGCCGCTCGCGCCGTGGCGCTGGCACATGAAGCCGGCGTGCCAGCCGGCGCCCTGCAACTCGTCACCGGCAGTGGCGAGGCAGGCGACGCGCTGGTGCGCGACGCCCGCCTCGCCGGGGTCGCCTTTACCGGCAGCACGGCGACCGCCCGCCGCATCGCCCGCGCGCTGCTCGACGATGAAAGCCGGGCGCTAGTGCCACTGATCGCCGAAACCGGCGGCATCAACGCGATGATCGTCGATTCGACCGCGCTGACCGAACAAGTGGTGCAGGATGTCATCACCAGCGCCTTCCGCTCCGCCGGCCAACGCTGTTCGGCGCTGCGGCTGTTGCTGGTGCAGGAAGACGTAGGCGACCGTACGCTGGACATGCTGAAGGGCGCCATGGACACGCTGGTCATGGGTGATCCCGCCAACCCGGTCACCGATATCGGCCCGGTCATCGACCGCATCTCGTTCGACCGGCTGGAAGGTTATCGCCAGTCCCGGCGCGACCGTTGGCTGCACGCGCTGCCGGCCCCGCCCGCCGGGGATTTCATCGCACCGACCATAATCGGCATCGACGCCATCGCCGATCTGCAGGCCGAATGGTTCGGGCCGATCCTGCATGTCGTCACATGGAAGGCCGGCGCGCTCAATGCCACCATCGCTGCGGTCAACGCGCTCGGCTATGGCCTGACCATGGGCCTGCACAGCCGCATCGCCTCGGTGGCGGCGGCGGTGACGGAAAAAGCCCATGTCGGCAATCTCTACATCAACCGCTCGATGATCGGCGCCGTTGTCGGCAGCCAGCCGTTCGGTGGGGAGGGCCGGTCCGGCACCGGCTTCAAGGCCGGCGGGCCGCACTACCTGTTGCGCTTTGCCCATGAACGCACCGTCAGCACCGATACCACCAGCGCCGGCGGCAACGCCTCGCTGCTCAGCATCGAGGATATCGGCGGCATCTGAGCCTCGCTCTATTTACCACTGCTAATTTTACGTATATCAACTCCGTATGAACGCATCCCTACCCTTCGTCGCCGCGCCGCCTGTATTGACCCGGCTGTCGGTGCCGCGCCGAGAATGGGGGGCTGCCTTTGGTGCACTGCGCCGTTTGCTGCGCGACAAGGACGCCACCGAGGAAGTGTTCGAGATCATGCGCGCCCTGAACGGCGACTCGACGCGCGCCGGCTATCGCCGCTTGCTCACCACCGTCGAAGGCGGGGAACTCGCCTACGCCCGCGAAGAACTCGCCGAACGGCTGCAGGACCGCGCCTGGCTGGCAACGCTGCCGCCGGGCAGCTTGGGCGCCATCTACCGCGATTTCACCGATGATGGCGGCGTGACACCCGAGGGCCTGATCGCGGTTTCCGGCCAGCCGGCCATCGCCATGCAGCACCCGGTTGCCTGGTTCGGCCGCCGCATCCGCGATTCGCACGATCTGTGGCACGTCGTCACCGGCTATGGCCTCGATTCGCTCGGCGAAGCCTGCCTCGTCGCCTTTTCCTATGCCCAGACCCGCGCCATGGGCTGGGCCTTCATCGCCATCGGCGCCGCCATCAAGAGCCGCAAGGGCCCGGACCAGCCCTATGCGCGCGCCATCTGGGAAGGCTTTCGGCGCGGCAAGGCGGCAGGCTGGTTGCCCGAACAGGATTGGGTAGCGCTGCTGCCGCTGCCGCTTGAAGATGTCCGCGCCCGCCTCGGACTTGGCCCGGCACCAGTCTATCTGTCGATCCCCGCCGCGCTGCGTGGCGAGGCCGTCCCCAAGGGCTAAGTCGCAGCCCCGGTCGTTGCTGCCCCGGCCGGTGCGCCATCGGGTGCCGCCATCACCGGCCGCGGATCGACCATCGTGCCATCGGGCGCCGCCGTGAACGTCGTCTGCGTCGGATAGGCGAACTCGATTCCCAGTTCGGCAAAGCGCCGCAATATCGCAAGGCCCACGGCCTGGCGTTCGTCCATCATCGTCAAAATCTCTGGCTCGGTGACGAAATAGACGATCTCGAAATCCAGCGACGACGCGTTGAACTGGACGAAATGCGCCCGGTCGAAGCGCAATTTCGGCCGCGCCCGGATGATGGTTTCGATCTCCGCCGGGATCTGATCGAGCAGATCGGGCGCGGTCTGATAGATGACGCCGATGGTGGTGATGATCCGCCGCTCCTGGATACGGCGCAGGTTGGAAATCTGCTGGTTGAGCAGATTGCCGTTGGAAATAATAAGCTGTTCACCGGACAGCGCCCTGACCCGCGTGGTCTTCAGCCCGATGGCTTCGACATTGCCGGTGTTGCCGCCATAGGTGATCGTGTCGCCAACCTTGAACGGCCGGTCGAACAGGATTGCCAGCGCGGCGAACAGATCGCTAAAAATGCCCTGTGCGGCGAGGCCGATGGCGATGCCGCCAACGCCCAACCCGGCGATCAGCGTGGTGACATTCACCCCAAGATTGTCGAGAATGAGGATGACCGCCAGCGCCCAGACGATGACATTGACCAGCACCCGTATGATGGTGACCGCGCTTTCAAACGAATCATGGTCTTCGCTGTTGGCGGCCCGCCGCTCGACCAGCGCCAGCAGCAATTCGCGCACCCAAAAGGCACCCTGGATGGCAAAGGTGATGGTGAAGATGAAATTGATGACGCGAATCAAGCCACCGGGCGGTTCCACGACATGGGTGACCAGCCAGGCAGAAAAGGCGGCGATGAAAACGCTGCGGGTTCGGCGGACGAGGCGGCGCAGAAACCCCCGCCAATGCGTCACCGGATAGGATTCACCCAGCAACCGCACCGCGAAATAGCGCAGGGTGATGACGATGAAATAAAGCCCGACCGCAACGGCGAGGCCGATCAACGCATCCTGGCTGTCATTGCGCAACCACGACATTGTATCAGTGGCGAGTGTTTCGACCTTCGATGGCAGATGGGCGAGCCTGGCAGATTTGGGGGTGATCGCGTCGAGAGAAAAAATAGTCATGCGCCTGGCTTGATGATTTCAGTAAATTCCGGTTCCAGCCAGGCCGGCACCGCCACCGTCAACGCGGTGTCGCCAACGGTCAGCGGCCCTGTGGCAGCCTCCATGCGCAGATGCGCGAAGCCCAATTCGTTGCTGCGCCCTGCACTTCGTAACGTCCCGACGCTGCGCGCCTGCGCATCGCGAACGACGCCGTCGCCGACATCGGCGCCAACATCGTCAGACGCCAGCCGCACCGGCACCAGCCGCCGCCGGACCCGGTCGCGGTGGTGCATGCGCGCGGTGTTTTCCTGGCCGATATAACAGCCCTTGGTGAAACTGACGCCGTTCAGCAGGTCGGCGCCGGTTTCCAGCCACAGCAATTCGTCGCTGCCGATATCGGCGCTGCCCGGAACGCCCACCCGCAGCCGATGTTCGTCATATGCCGCCCCCCCCGAAGGGGCAGCACCGGGAGCAGCCACCCAGCGCGCGCCAAGCGCCGCCAGCCGCGGATCGGCAGCATGGCCAGCCTCGCCGCCATCCCAGCCGGCATAGACGGCCAGCGCCGACGGCGTGATCGTCACTGCCTTGCGCAGCTTGTACATCGACAGGCGCCGGGCGAGCGCGTCGGCCCGGTCCGCCGCCACGTCGATCAGCACGCCGCCAGCCTCGCCTGCATCGAACAAAATCATGTCGAACAGGGCCTTGCCCTGCGGCGACAGCAGCCCTGCATAAAGCGGCCGGTCGGCGGCCAGCAACGCCATGTCGTGCGTCAGCAGGCCCTGCAGAAACGCTGTTGCATCAGCGCCGGCCACCAGCAGGACGGCGCGATCTTCCAGTTGGACGATAGTCATGCCTGGTGAGATAGAGGCTTGGCGGCGGATTGCCAAATCCCGGGGGGCATGGCCGCGCCGCTAGTCCCTGCTGCCGGCCCCGCGGGCGACGCATGCAGGCGGCTTGACTTTTACCGTCTCCGCCGCCATTGGACGCGGCTTCACGCGCCCGGTCATTCCAGTCGCGCATCCAACCTGTTGTTCCGGGACCTGTCATGGCCAAGCCGACTACCATCAAGATCAAGCTCGTCTCGAGCGCGGAAACCGGTTATTATTATGTGACCAAGAAGAACCCGCGCACCCAGACGGAAAAGCTCAACTTCCGCAAATATGACCCCGTCGTGCGCAAGCATGTCGAGTTCAAGGAAGCCAAGATCAAGTAAGCCAGTCCCGCACGGGCCGCTACGGCGGCCCCGCTGCCCGGCTAGCCGCCGCGGCGGCCCCGCTGCTTGACTAGCCGTTACGGCGGCCCGCAGCCCGACCCGCCGGATCTGCCGCAAATCATTGGCAAGCGATTCGCCGGCATGGCCTGGACAGCGCCATCTTGGCCCCGATGTCCCGCCCGCCACGATTCCCCAAAATAATTCAGGCCGCTTCGGCCACCCGGTTGCGACCGCCGCGTTTCGCTGCATACAGCGCCGTATCGGCGCGCATCAACAACGCCTGCGCATCGGCATCGCGCGGCTCCAGCGCCGCCAAACCCAGGCTGATCGTTACCGGCAACGGCCCGTCGCCGATGCGCGCGCACTGCCGCCGGGCGACTTCGCCCACCAGTTCGGCGGCAAATGCCCGTGCACAGTCATGATCGGTATCGGGCATCACCACCACAATCTCGTCCCCGCCATAGCGGGCGATCGTGTCGCTCATCCGCAACCGCGATTGCAGCGTATCGGCCACCGCGCGCAGCACCAGGTCGCCGGCGGCATGGCCCCAGCGGTCGTTAAAGGGCTTTAGCGAATCGACATCGATCATCAGCACCGCCAACGGCCGGTTGCCGGCGCGGGCGCTGTCGAACGCCGCCGGCAGCATGGATTCAAGATGGTGGCGATTATACAGGCCGGTCACCGGATCGATCACCGCCAACTGCCAGGCCCGCCGCGTTTCCGCCGCCTTGGCAAAGGCGACATGGCGGCGGCGCACCAGCGCGGCGAGCCGGGCACGGACCTCGTGCGGGTCGATCGGCAGGCCCGCAACATCGGCGACGCGCAGCTCAAATGCCTTGACCAGCGCCGCCGGATCATCGCGCGGCACCAGCGCAAACACGGCCAGCGGCCGCGCTTCGCCGGCGCGCTGCAATTCCGTCAACTGCGCCAGGGTTTCGCGCCACGAAGGGTCGTTCACGGCGATGATAAGCACGGTCAATTCGCCGCGCGCCAACAGGCGTGTGGCCTCGCCGATCGTCAGGATTTCAAGCGACGTGCCCGGCGGCAACAGCGGGCGCACGGCCTCACCCAGGCCCGATGCCTCCTTGAAGGATATGAAACCGATACGGTCCGTCATTACCCTATCTTAAGCAAACCATAAGAAACCAGCAAGAAGCCCTTCGATCATCACATTATTTGCGCCCATCGGCAATCAGGCGGCAGATACGCCAATCCCATACCCCGTCATGGCCAGGGCGGCACGTTGGCGGCTTCGTCGTCGCATCCCCGCGCCGGGCTTGGCAAATCGCCACCAAGCCCCGTAGGGATGTCGCCACGGCCCAGCCACAGGTATTCACCATCGTGTTGCACGACAAACGCCCGAAAACCCCGCCTGCCCCCGCCATATTGGCGTTGCAGGCGCTCGCCCATGTCGCGGGCGATCCAGATCTGGGGCCGCGATTCCTGGCGCTGTCGGGCCTCGATGCGGCAGGCTTGCGCGCCAATGCCGGCGACCCGGCGCTGCTCGCCGCGCTCATCGATTTCCTGCAGGCGCGCGAGGCCGATCTTGTCGCCTGCGCCGATGCCATAGACACCAGCCCCGACTCGCTGGTCCGCGCCGGTGCCGCGCTTTCAGGAGGCAACGCATGACCATCCGCCAACCGCGCCCGCTGGTCATTTCGGATTGCGACGGCGTGCTGCTCGAATTCGCCGATCCGTTCATCGCCTATCTCGATGATGTCCACGGGCTGACGCTGAAGCTCGACAGTTTCGCGCTGGCCGGCAACATCCGCTTTGCATCTGGCGAGCCCGTTCCGAAGGAGGACTTTCCGGCGCTGCTCGACGGCTTTTTCGCCACGCACATGCCAACCCAGACGCCGATCCCCGGCGCTGTCGCCTCGCTCGCCCGGCTCGCCGAATATTGCGACATCGTCGTCCTCACCAACATCGCCGATCATCATGCCGTCGCCCGGACCAGCGAATTGGCGCGGCTCGGCATGCCCTATCGCGTCATCGGCAACCATGGCCCAAAGGGCGGGCCGATCAGCGCGCTCGTCGCTGAATTCCAGCCATCGGTAACGGTGTTCATCGATGATCTGCCGCCCCACCACAGCTCGGCTAAAAGCACCGTTCCGCACGTCCACCGCCTGCACATGGTCGCCGAAGCGCCGCTTCGCAGCCTGATCCCGGCGGCGCCCGATGCCCATGCCCGCATCGATCACTGGCCCGAGGCACTGGCCCATATCGAAGCGCATTTTGCCCCCTTCCACAAAGGATCGCCCGCATGACCAGCGAAACCCCCGCACAACGCCTGTCGGCGCTCGGCATCACCCTGCCCGCCGCTGCCGCCCCCGCCGCCAATTATGTGCCCAGCGTCAACATCGGCGGCCTGCTGCATATTTCCGGCCAGATCCCCTTCGATGACGCCGGCAAACCGCTGCGTGGACGGCTGGGCGAGACCATGGATGTCGCCGCCGGTGCCGATGCGGCGCGGCGCTGCGCCATCAACCTCATCGCCCAGATGCAGGCGGCGCTCGGCTCGCTCGACCGCGTGCAGCGCATCGTCAAGCTCGGTGTCTTTGTCAGCTCGACGCCGGATTTCACCGATCAACCCGAAGTCGGCAATGGCGCGTCCGATCTGATGGTCGCGGTGTTCGGCGATGCCGGCCGCCACGCCCGTTCGGCGGTTGGTGTCGCCGTGCTGCCGCGAGGCGTTGCCGTGGAGGTGGACGCCATCATCGCCATCCGGGATTGATGGCAGAGATCCGGGCCCGCGTGCTGACCGCTGCCGCCGATGTCCCGGCGGCGGCTTGGAACGCCTGTGCGGGGCCGCAGAACCCCTTTGTCCAGCACCAGTTCTTCACCAGCCTTGAGGCATCGGGCAGCGCCACGGCGCACACCGGCTGGCAACCTGCGCATATCGTTGTCGATGATGCCGCAGGCGACCCCATCGGCATCCTGCCCGCCTATCTGAAATCCCACAGCCAGGGCGAATATGTCTTCGACCACGGCTGGGCCGAGGCGTGGGAACGCGCCGGCGGCCGCTATTATCCAAAGCTGCAATGTTCGGTGCCGTTTACACCGGCCACAGGCCCGCGGTTGCTGCTGCGCGAACCCGGCGCCGCGCCGATGCTGCTCGCCGCTGCCGAAACGCTGGCGCGGCAGAACAACCTGTCCTCGGTGCACGCCACCTTTGTGACACCCGAACAACAGCCCTTGTTCGAAGCGCAGGGCTGGCTGATGCGCCACGGCGAACAATTCCACTGGTCCAACAACGGCTATGGCGATTTCACCGATTTCCTCGCCGACCTGTCATCCCGCAAGCGCAAGGGCATCCGCAAGGAACGCGAAGGCGCCATGGCCAGCGGCGTCACCATCATCCATCTGACCGGCGCCGCGATCACCGAGGCGCATTGGGACGCGTTCTGGATCTTCTACCAGGACACCGGCATGCGCAAATGGGGGCGGCCGTACCTGACGCGCGAATTCTTCTCGCTGCTCGGCCAATCGATGGGCGACCGCGTGCTGCTGATGCTGGCGATGCGCGGCGACCGGCCGGTGGCGGGTGCGCTCAACCTGATCGGCGGCGATTGCCTTTATGGCCGCTATTGGGGCTCGACGGAGGATATCCCCTTCCTGCATTTCGAGCTTTGCTATTACCAGGCCATCGAATGGGCCATCGCCCATGGTCTCGCCCGCGTCGAAGCCGGCGCGCAGGGCGCCCACAAGCTGGCGCGCGGCTATCGCCCGGTGGCGACGGTATCGGCGCACTATATCCCCGATCGCGGCTTTCGCAGCGCCGTCGCCGATTTCGTTGCCCGCGAATCCGAAATGGTCGCCGCCGATATCGAGGCGCTCGACATGGCCACGCCGTTCAGGAAGGGCTAAGGTCATGGAAACCTATGTGGCGACCAGAAGGATTGCCCCCATGTTGTTGCGTGTCTCGGCCATGGCGTTGCTGTTTTCGGGAACCGCCGCGTTCGCCGCCGAACCACAGGTCTATCGCCTGTCGCCCGAAGAAATCGAAGCCGCCAAAACCGCCGGCGCCCAACGCCCTGAAAGCCCGGCGTTGCTGCCCAGCCCCGAACGCGACGCCATCCTCAACAACAGCCTCTATGCCAACCCCGACAGCGATGAATCGGTGAAGCGCAAGATCCATGGCGAGGCCGGGTTCTTCGTCGGCACCGGCGGCACCCGCGGCTTTTTCGGCAGCGCGGCGATCCCGCTCGGCCAGAACGGCAGCCTGTTCCTGTCGTTCCAGAACGGGCAGGGCCAGGGCCTGGGC
>JBBQYI010000032.1:0-33289 GCA_038208825.1 Sphingomonadales bacterium
CTCGATCATGTTCCCGACCATCTTCGCGCTCGCCTGCGAAAAACTCGGCACCAGCGCGGCCGACGGCTCGGGCATCATCAATGTCGCGATCTGCGGCGGCGCGATCATCCCGCTGCTGACCGGCGTGGTCGCCGATGCCAGCGGCTCGCTCACGCTGTCGCTGGTGATCCCCGCGCTATGCTACGCCATCATCGTCGGCTTCGGCTGGTATGCACGGCGGCCGGCGACCGACGCGCTCGCAGCAGCGGCCGGCCAGCGGGCATGACGCCGGCACATCGAGTCCCGTCCGTGGCAGGCGACCCGCGCGCCGCCATGGAGTCGGCAATCCTGCAACCACACCGCCACTGCGGGCGCGCAAAAGCCGCCACCGGCCTTTGCCCCGCACCGCCCAGCCGCTAAAGCTCTATCCATGTCCGAACCCTGCACCCATCTCCTGCTGTTCGGCGCCACGGGCGATCTGGCGCGGCGCATGTTGCTGCCCTCGCTCTACGGCCTTGATGCCGATGGCCTGTTGCCCGATTGCTTGCGCATCATCGCCACGGCGCGGTCGGGGCATGATGACGCCGCATACCGCGCCATCGCCGCTGCCGCGCTGGAAGAATTCGTGGAGGCAGACCGCCGCCCCGCCAAACAGGTAAAGCGCTTCCTCGACCGCATCAGCTATGTGCCGCTCGACGCCAGCCATCCCGCCGGCTTCTCGGCACTGGCCATGACTGTCGGCGATCCGTCGCACCTCTCGATCTTCCTGTCGACCGCGCCCAGCCTGTTCGGCCCCACCATCGCCGGCCTTGCGGCGGCCGGCCTTGCCGGGCCGGGCGTCCGGCTGGCGCTGGAAAAACCCATCGGCTCCGATCTCGCCTCCAGCCGCGAGATCAACGACGCCGTCGCGACCGCCTATCCCGAAAGTCGCACTTTCCGAATCGACCATTATCTCGGCAAGGAAACCGTCCAGAACCTGCTCGCCCTGCGCTTTGGCAACACCCTGTTCGAACCGTTGTGGAACGCCGCCGGCATCGACCATGTGCAGATCAGCATCGGCGAAACCGTCGGACTGGAAAGCCGCGCTGGCTATTATGACGGCATGGGCGCGCTGCGCGACATGGTCCAGAACCATATGCTGCAATTGCTGGCGCTGGTCGCCATGGAGCCGCCGGCGCAATTCGACCCCACCAGCGTGCGCGATGAAAAGGTCAAGGTGCTGCGCTCGCTGCGCCCGATCAACGCCAGCAATGTCGAGGCGTGCAGCGTGCGCGGCCAATATGGCGCCGGCGCCATCCTGGGCCAGCCGGTCAGGGGCTATGCCGACGAATTGGGCAGCAGCAGCGACACCGAAACCTTCGTGGCGCTGAAGGCCCATGTCGATAATTGGCGCTGGCAGGGGGTGCCATTCTACTTGCGCACCGGCAAGCGCCTGCCCGAACGCATGAGCGAGATCATCATCCAGTTCCGCGCCGTGCCGCATTCGATGTTCGGTGATGCGCCGCTGAAGGCCAACAAGCTGATCATCTCGCTGCAACCCGATGAAAACATCGGCCTGTCGATAATGGCCAAGGCGCCGGGGCTGGACCGCGACGGCTTGAAACTGCGGCAGGTGCCACTGGACATCGGCATGGCCAACGCCTTTGCCGATGTCCGCCGCCGCATCGCCTATGAACGGCTGCTGCTCGATCTGATCGAAGGCAAGCAGACCCTGTTCGTGCGCCGCGACGAGGTGGAGGCGCAATGGACCTGGATCGACGCCATCCGCGCCGGTTGGGCCGCCACCGGCATGGCGCCAAAGCCCTATGCCGCCGGCAATTGGGGCCCCAACGCCGCCATCGCGCTGACCGAACGCGACGGGGTTTCCTGGCATGACTGATCCGGCGGCGGCGACCGGCACGGAAATCGTTGCCGCGGATATCGGCGGCACCCATGCCCGCTTCGCCATCGCCCGCGTCCATGGCGGCCGGGTCCTCGATATCGGCCCCGAAACCGTCATGCGCGCCGCCGATCACGCCAGCCTGCAAACCGCCTGGGAAGCCTTTGGTGCCGCGCTCGGCCGGCCCTTGCCGCGCGCCGCCGGCATCGCTGTCGCCTGCCCGGTCACCGGCGACGTGCTGAAACTGACCAACAATCCCTGGATCATCCGCCCGGCGCTGATCCCGGAAAAGCTGGGCGTCGACAGCTATGCGCTGGTCAATGATTTCGAAGCCGTCGCCCATGCCGTGGCACAGGCCACCGCAACCAGTTTTCGCCGCGTCTGCGGCCCGGATACGCCGCTGCCCGAAACCGGCGTCATTGCCATCGTCGGCCCCGGCACCGGCATGGGCGTGGCGCAATTGCACCGCACCACCGCCGGTTATCACGTCATCCCCACCGAAGGCGGGCATGTCGATTTTTCACCGCTCGATACCATCGAGGATGCGGTGCTGGTGCATCTGCGCCGCAGCCATTCGCGCGTGTCGGCCGAACGCATCGTGTCCGGTCCCGGCCTTGCCGCGCTGTACACGGCGCTCGCCGGCATCGAGGGCCGCGCCGTGCACGCTACCGACGACAAGGCACTATGGACCGCCGCCTTCGCCGGCACCGACAGCCTGGCCGCGGCGGCGCTCGATCGCTTCTGCCTGGCGCTCGGCACCTTTGCCGGCAACACCGCCTTGTCGCACGGCGCCGGCGCTGTGGTCATCGCCGGCGGCCTTGGACTCAGGCTCGCCGATCACCTGCCGCGCTCGGGCTTTGCCCAGCGTTTCATCGCCAAGGGCCGGTTCGAAGCGATGATGGCGGCGCTGCCGGTAAAACTCATCACCGATCCGCAGCCGGGCCTGTTCGGCGCCGCCGCCGCCTATGCGCAGGAGCATCAAGCATGACCGACACCGCCGCACTCGATGCCATCATGGCCGCAGCGCCGGTCATCCCGGTGCTCATCGTCGATGATGTCGCACAGGCGCGGCCGCTTGCCGAAGCGCTCGTCGCCGGCGGCCTCACCGTGCTCGAAGTCACGTTGCGCACCGCCGCCGCACTCGATGTCATCGCCGAAATGTCGAAAGTGCCCGGTGCCATCGTCGGGGCCGGCACCGTGCTCAACCCGGCCGATCTCAACGCGTCGATTGCGGCGGGCGCCAAATTCATCGTGTCGCCGGGCCTGACCGAACCGCTCGGCCGCGCCGCGATTGCCGCCCGCGTGCCGTTCCTGCCCGGCATCGCCAACGCCGGCGACATCATGCGCGGGCTGGACATGGGGCTGACCCGGTTCAAATTCTTCCCCGCCGTTGCCAGCGGCGGCCTGCCGGTGCTGAAGGCGCTGGCGGCGGTGTTCGGCGGCGTCAAATTCTGCCCCACCGGCGGCATCAGCGTCGCCACCGCGCCCGAATGGCTGGCGCAACCGTTCATTCCCTGCGTCGGCGGTTCCTGGATCGCCGGCCGCGCCGATACCGATTATGCCGCGATCCGCGACCGCGCCGGCGCAGCGGCAATGCTTGCCGGCTGAACGGCCGTGATCAAAGCTAGTGGCGCGATGGACGCCACAACGCTGCCGTGTTAATCTTTTCTTCGCTGGTAACCGGAGGGGCTCGCTATGGCTGACGCAACATATTTCGCCGTAAAATCAACCGGCGATGACAATGTCGAAAAACTCTACATCACCAAGGTGATGTCGGCGTTTTCAACCAGCGCTGCCCTGCCAGCCGACGCGCCGGCGGAGGTAAAGGCCACGGTCGCCGCGCTGGAGGCTCTGCTCGCCGGCGGCGCCGTCGCGGTGATCCCGCCGGGCACCATCGGCAATGAAGGCCAGCTGATCGTCTGATCCCGGCGCGTTCAGCCCGAGCGCGCCCGGTGCCTGGCGCGCTCGCGATCGCCATCGCCACGGCCCGCCAATGCGGCGTCACCCGGCTTGCCGATGTAACCGGGCTTGACCGTATCGGCATGCCGGTCTGGCAGGCGGTGCGGCCCTGGGGACGGTCGCTGTCGGTGCACCAGGGCAAGGGTCTGGACGCTTCGCAGGCACGGCTCGGTGCCTGCATGGAAGCCATCGAATGCAGCCACGCCGAAGCATGGACCGCACCGGCTGAACGCTGCACCCTTGCCGAACTGCCTGCCGCCGAACGCGCCGCCGCCGCCGATGATTTCGCGACCACGCGAGGCATCATCGACGATGGCACCCCCATCGACTGGGTTGCCGCCGAACGGCTGGACGCGCCCGGCCGCCTGTGGGTGCCGGCGGCATCAGTATCGCTGGATTTCACGACGGCGACCCCGCCCGGCATCGCCCGCTCCAGCAATGGTCAGGGTGCCGGTTTCGATACGGCCTTTGCCGGCTGCAAGGCACTCTGCGAACTGATCGAACGCGACGCCTTCGCCGAATGGGCCAGCGGCAACATCGTCACCCGCCTCGACGACGAAATCGATCTCGCCAGCATCGCGTTCGGCTGGTTCACCACCCTCCACGCCCGTTGCGCGGCGCTCGGCATTCGGGTTCGCGCCTATCGCCTGCCCGCCGTCATCGCCATGCCGGTCATCGCCGTCGAACTGCACGACGCCAGCGGGGAGGCTGCGTCCCACCCGCACGCCAGCGGCACCTGCGCCCATGCCGACCCGGAATCCGCGCTGAAGGGCGCCTTTACCGAGGCGATCCAGGCCCGCCTGACCATCATCGCCGGCGCGCGGGATGATCTCGGGCTCGACCATCCGGCGGCGCGGCGGCCCAGCTTCGGCTATGCGCTGGCCCGCACCACGCCGGCGCCGTTGGCCTTTCCATCGCTGTGGCCGGGCGCCGGGCCGCAATCACCCGAAACGACAGTGGCACAGGCGGTGTCGCGGCTGGCGGCGGCGGGGCATGACAAGGCCGCGCGCATCATCGTGTCACCGCCGGGCAGCCCGGTGGTGACGGTGCGCATGATCGTGCCAGGCCTTGGCCTCGGCGCGCGGCGGCGCGCCGTATGAATCTGTGCCGCGCGGCGGCGCGCCGTATGAATCTGTACCGCGCGGCGGCGCGCCGTGTGAATCTGTGCCGCGCGGCGGCGCGCCGTATGAATTATCGCGCCGCACGCAAAAGGCGCGCCTTATGAATTATCGCGCCGACATCATCCCGGTGTTCGCCGGCCCCAGCCTGACCGTCGCCGGCCTCGGCCCGCCCTTCACCCTGCTGCCCCCCGCCGGCGCCGGCGACATGTTGCGGCTGCTGAACGGCCCGCCCTGCACGGTCGTGCTCATCGATGGCGTGTTCGATTCGCGCCCGGCGGTGTGGCACAAGGAAATCCTCGTCCTGCTCGCCCGCGGCTTCCGCGTCATCGGTGCCGCCAGCATGGGGGCCTTGCGCGCCGCCGAACTGGCCCCGTTCGGCATGATCGGCTGCGGCGCCATCCATCGCGCCTATGCCGATGGCCGGCTGGTGGCGGATGACGAGGTCGCCGTCACCCACGCCCCCCCGGCGCTGGGGTCGCGACCACTCAGCCTCGCACAGGTCGATGTCCGCGCCACCCTGTGCGCGGCGCTGCGGGCGCGCACCATCACGCTCGCTCAGGCCCGGGCAATCCGCGCCGTATCGGCCGCCATCCACTATCGCGACCGCAACTGGCCCGTGATTTTCACCGCCGCGGCAACGCCCGCCCTATTGGCGAGCGGCATCGCCAGCCACGCCTTCAGCCTGAAGGCACGCGACGCACAGGCCGCACTCGATCTGGCGCTGGCCCAGGCGCCGTGGCCGCCGAAACCAGCGCCCGAACCGCCGCACACGCTGTTCCTCGATCGGCTCGCCGCCGCCGCCGGAGTCGCGCTTTAACGGCTATCGGCAACCGGCTTGGGCGCGACGCTGATCGGGATTTCGCCCGCCTTCGCCGTCGTCACGAATGCATCGGTGATCGCGATGACGTTGCTCCAGCCACTGCCGACATCATTGCCATCGTTGCTGCCGATATGGATGCCCAGCACATCGCCCGTCGCCAGGCTGACCAGCGGCCCGCCATCAAAGCTGGGGTCGCTCAGGCTGCGGCTGCGAAACTGGACGCGGAATTTCGGCTGCTCCGCATATGTCAGGTCATATGTCGCGACCCCCTGTGCCTCGGTGGCCAGCCAGCCCTTTTGCGTTACCGCATAGCCAATCACCGCCGCACCCAGCGCCGATGCATCCATCGCCGGATCCGCATAAGCGGGCGCCAGCTGCAATGGCGGCGGCGGCGGCTTGCCTTCGGCGTTCATGGCCTCCAGGCGCAGGAAGATAACCCTGCTGTATTTGACATCAAAGTTTTCCGTCGGCCCCAGCACCGGGCCGGTTCGCCAGCCGATGACATTGAAATGCCGTTCGGGATCAAGATCGCCGGTCTGGGAAAAATCGATCTGGCAATTGCCCAATGTCGCGTCGGCCTGTTTGCCCAAAGGCTTGTCGATAACCCCCATCGCCACATTCGGGGCCACCATGAAAACCGTCGGCGCCGTCGGGCATTCGACGCTGGCGATGCCGGTCGATTGCGCGACGCGCGCCAGCACGGCCTTGGCGTTCGCGGCCTCCTGCCAGTCAATGGGTTTGACGACCAGCCGGCCATCGGCATCAAAACTCGCCACCGCTGCGTCCAGCACCGGCTGGTCGAACGGCTTGCCGTCATCCAGTCGCACCAGTGCGATCAAGCCGAAAAACACCATCCCGATGGCCGACCCCCAGCGCAGGAAGTTGCGGATGCGCGGCTGCCAGCGCAGCAGCCCGGCGGCATCCAGCACGCCGAAGCGTTGCAACATGCGCTCGATCGATTCCTGCAATATGTCGGCAACAAGGAACTGCAGATAGGCAAAGGTGACCAGCGCGACGGCGATGGCCAATGCCGTCAGCCAGAACGGCGGGTCATCGTCGGAAAACACCCAGTACAGCAGATTGGCAGCCATCGCCGCTTCCGCTGCAAACATCATCACGGCGGCAATGAACCAGCGCCGCCGCAGCCGCGCCCGGTCGGCCTTGGCCTTTTCCACCGCCGCCGCGCTTGCCGCAACAAATTCGGTCTCCAACGGATCGAGCCGTTCATACCCCCGCGCCTCGTCCAGCGCGAGTTCGCCCAGCGTCTCCTCCGGGAACTGCTTCCAGCGCTCGGCGCGCAGCCGAAACGCGTGGCGGTTGCGAATGGCGGCGAAATTATCCTCTACCCAGCCGACCAGCCGGCCCCAATTGCGCACCAGCGCCTCGTGCGCCACCTCCACATCGGAATCCGGGCCGATGTCACCGGCGGGCGAAATGCGGATCAACCCGGCATCGCGCCAGATGCCTAGCACATTGTTGACATTGTCCCGTGCTACCGAAACCACATCCAGCGCCGATCGTTTCACCCGCCGGCTGGTTGCCTCCTGGCCCGAACCCATCGTCACCAGTTCCAGAAAGATACGCTTGCTCAGCGTGTCATAATCCGGCACCCGCAGCCCATCGAAAATCTCATCGGCGCGGCGGGCCAGGATAACGCGCGGGTTGCCGCCCAGATCCTTGTAATCCTGCATCCGCATCGGGCTGCCTTCGGGCCGCCGCTTCCACAATTCATTCAAGGTGAATTGCAGCAACGGCAGGCCCGCCGGTTCACCCAGCACGCTGTTGACCAGTTCGCTGACCAGCCCGGTTTCAAAACCGACGCCCAGCCGCTGCGCCGGCAATTCGATCGTGTCGCGCAATTCCTTGGCCTGCATCGCGCCGATGACAAAGCGACCGGCGTCGAACAGATCGGAAAAAGCCTTGTTCACCTTCAGATAGCTGTCGAATTCGCTGCGCATGGTGATGATGACCTGGTGGCGCAAATTGCCCGCCGTCGCCGCCGCGACCAGCGCATCAAGATAGAGTTGCCGCGACGTATCGCGCGCCATCGCATAATCGGCCGCATTGGGCGCCAGGGTGAAAACCTCCTCGAACTGGTCGATCGTCAGCACCACCGGCACGTCGCGGGCATCGAGCGCGCGCGGCAGGTCTTCGGGCTTTTCGATCGGCCCCCAGGCCGTCACCAGCGCCGCCAGCGGATCGGCGCCCGGCACGATCGGATCGGGATAGGCCCATCTGCTGCTGTCGATCATCCCGTCGCCCGACAGGCCACCGTCCTTCAATTGGGGGATCAGCGCCCCGCGGACCACCGATGATTTGCCCGACCCGGACAGGCCGGTGACCGCCAGCAGCCGCTGTTGCTTGACCAGCGCGATCAGCTTGATGATCGCCTGATATTGGCCAAAGAATGAGTCACGGTCGCGCTCGTCAAAGGGCATCAGCCCCTTGTACGGCGATTTACCGCCGGCAGCGGCGCTGGCGGCCGCCTGATCGAATGCGCACACCAGCATGGTCGGCGGCCGCTGGCCGGCGTGAATGCGCACCGTCGCCCAGAAATTGATCGTCGATTGCAGCTCGCTGCGCTCATCCGGCCCGGCGATCGCCGCACCGGCTTCCTGAACGCCCGCCTGGAACGCCGCGACATCGGCCAGAAAATCGGCGCCCGCGTTATCGCCTTCCGCATTCATCCGCTTCAACAGCGCGACATGCTGTTGCCGCATCCGCGCCATCGACAGGCGCGGCGGCGGCACGACGAAACCATATTCCGGCGCGACGCCGGGCGGTGCCGGCTGTGGCGTCGAAACCGCCCTGATGGGCGCGTCATCCTGCGGCGCATCATCCTGCGGCGGCACTTCATCAGCCATCGAGCGCCTCCACCACCTGTTTCAGCCGGTCGCCCAGCTTGCCGACATATTCGCAATTGCTCAGCAGGTTCTTGTCGACCGTATAGAATTGATCGCCGGTAAAGCTGCGCAACTTGTCGACGGCATCGGTCAGCGCGTTCGACGGCTGGCCCTGGTCAAGCCCATCGGTTGCGAACACCGCGCCAACATCGGCCTGCGCCTGGAAAAGCGTATCGGGTGCCGGATAGATCGCCCCCTTGGCCACCGTTCCCATCAGCCTGTCGAGCGTCGGCCATTGGTATTTCGATTCGCCCACGGGCCGGTTCATCATGTCTACCAGCCCGAATGTCAGGTCCTTGATGCGCTGCCAGCGGTCATGCTCGATAACCAGCGCGATCAGGCCGGCGATGGCGGCATTCAGACGTTCGAGATCATCGTCCAGCTTTTCCCGGTCGCCATCGCCCGGCAGGCCCGGCGCCACCGCCGCCTGCATTTCCGCCATCCGGCCGGGGAAATTCAGGTTGGACATGCCATCGGCACGGCCCTTGATCTGGCCATTCAGATCGGCAAGTTTCGGCCCGGTGACGTCGGACAGCCATTCGACAACAGCACGCAGCGGCGGCACGGCGGGCCAGTTCAGCGCCGCATCGCGCAACGCCGATTGCGCCGGCACCAGGCTTTCGCCCACCCATGGCACATCGGATTCGGTCAATTCGGCCGCCGCCACCTTGCCGGTGATATCGCGCACCAGATCGTCCAGCGTCGTCCTGTATTCGCGGATCTCGCCGCGTGTGTCAGGGGCCGGCATCCGGGTAATCACCGATGCCAGCGGCACATAAACCGTGCGCCGCATGTGATCGACCCGGTCGTGGAGAAACTTCAGCGCCCCCAGCTTGGTGGCGATGGCGCATAGGCTGACGATGTCGGTGCGATACCGCTGCATCACGTTCTTTGTGCCGGCATCGCGCGCGGCCGTCGCCAGACCGGTCAGTTCCGAAGGTTCGAATGCCGGCTTGTCGCGCAGCGCAATGCCCAGCGCATCGGCCAGCGTTTCCAGCCGCGTCTCGCTCGGCTTCTTGATCCACAATTGGTTGATCAACGCCGCAAGGCTGCCCGATTTCCCGGCCCACTCGACCAGCGCCAGGGCAATTTCGGTCATCCCCTGCCCGGCATCGGTAACCACCGCCGACAGTTTCAGCTCCAGCTTGGTCCAGGCGAACATCTTCAGCGCGTCATAATCGTCGAACAACGCGACGATGACATCGCACAGACTTTCAAGCTGCGCGCCGGTCGGTGCTGCGGTCGGCGCGGTTGCCATCAGGGCCAGGTGCCAGCCGCGGTCGCATCGGCGACAATCGTCGTCAGCGGCACCCCGCTGTTATACGCCAGCGAGCCCGACCGGTGCAGCGCCACCGGCTGCCAACCCTGCGTGAACACCGGCGATCCCGACGACCCCGGCTCGCTGTTGGTCGTGTAATTGACGCGGGCGTTGCCCTCCAGACTGACGAACGTGCCGCCGCCGAACTTCAGCGGCGCCCCCATCGGATGCTGCAGGATGAAATAGATATCGCCCTGCTGGAAACTGTACGGCGCCGGCGTCGGCACCGGCGCGCGGCCGGTCCCCTTGGGCAGTTTGACCAGCGCATAATCCAGCGCGTCGACGGGGCTGAAACCCTTCAACCAGCCCGCGTCATCGCCTTCCAGCGGATAGGGCTCACCCGGCTGTTCAACGCCGCTGGCATCGGTGCGCGCCGAAAAACGCACCAGCGGCTGCGTCGCATTGGGCTGCTTCAGATCCTCGATGACATGGCGGTTGGTCAGCACGACATCATCGGCGATCAGGAACCCCGATCCGACGCCAACCACCTGGCCATTGGCGCTGTTGGTGACTTCGAACCGGCAGACGCTGTCCTCCACCCTCGCCATCTGCGCCCGCCACTGGCCGACATCCTGCAAGGCGTTGTTCTTCAACACGATGCCCTGCAATTGCGGGGTCGGGTCGCCAGTGGCGGTCAACACCAGCACCGGCGCCATTTCGCGCAGCCACGGGTTGCCCGGCCGCTGCGCCAGCGCACCCTGGATCAGGTCATCCAGCCGGCCGTTCATCTGCGCCCATTCAACCAGATCGAGGATGATCTCGTCCATCGGCCCGGCGCGGGTGATGCCGGACAGCTTTGTGTCCAGCTCGAACCGGGTCATCAGATTGAGATCGTCATAATCGCCAAAGGCATTGCCGAGCGCCGCGCAAAAGACCTTGCGCTGGTCCTTGTCCAAGGCTTTCAACATGGCTCGCCGCCCCCCGCCTCAACGTTCGCGCGAACGACGGCCGTCGCCGCCACTTGCCTGTTGTTTATCATGCAATAATAATGATTGCAGGGAAACTGCCAATTGCGGCGGCGCGACCATCGAAAGGTGGTAACACCATTGCGGCGCAGAACGGCCTTGGGGCGATGGCGCAGGAGACGAAGCACGATGCTGAACTGCACCGGTGACCCTTTCGAAAACTACCTGAAGCCCTTCGGCTATTCCGTCGTCGTGCTGCCGCGGGAGGACATCCACCCGCTGCAGTTGAAGGCACCGCAAAGCAGCCGCCGGCTGGAGGACATCGGCACGCTGGGCAGCATCTTCGCGGCCAGGGACACGGCGCTGCCACCGATCAACAGCGCGGCAACCATGGACCTGTCCGGCCAAAGCTCCGGCAAGCTGAATGTCGGTGTCGGGCTGAAACTGTTCGGCAGCGCGCTGGCGGCGGTGGGCTTGTCGCCCATTGGCCTGTCCGCCGGTTTCGACAAGGCACAAACGCTCAGCTTCCAGTTCGGCGGCGTCACCCGTGAAAACGTCGAGTTCGCCGCCGTGGACAGCTATCTCGCCAAGGCCGATTTCAAGGCCGCCGGGCCTTCGGTGCGGGCGCTGCTCGATGCCGGCAGCCTGTATGTCATCCTCGCCGTGCTGCGCGCCAGCAAGATCAACATCACCGCCAGCGACAGCCAGGGCCGCGACGCCGCCATCGATGTGTCGGCGCTCAGCGGGCTCTTGGGCGGCAATATCAAGGTCAACCCGGTCGATGCCCGGTCCTCCACCGTCTCCATCGATACCGGCGTGCCGCTGGCGTTCGGTGTGAAGGCGGTCTGCATCTCGCGCACCGGCAACCGCTATACCGGCATAAGGGCGCCATCGCCGGACGATGTCGTGCTGGAAGGCGTGCGGCTGACCCCGGCAGAACCAGCGCCGGCCTATGCCAACCCGGATCTGGTGTTCTGATGCCGGCGTCCCGGTGGGCCATCGACTTGCAAGGGCATCGTGCCTAAATGCCGTCACTGGCAATCACCGGGGCATAAGGGGGAAAGTGGCCGACATCTTCCTGTCCTATAATCGTGAGGACCAGGCCGTCGCCCGGGCCTTTGCCGATGGGCTGTCGGCCGCCGGCTTTTCGGTGTGGTGGGACGCGACCCTGCGTTCGGGGGAGGCCTATGACGAGGTCACCGAAGCCGCCTTGCGCACAGCACGCGCCGTGGTTGTCCTCTGGTCGCCGCGATCGGTCGTATCACGCTGGGTCCGGGCCGAGGCAACGGTCGCCGATCGCAACAAGACGCTGGTGCCGGTCACCATCGAAGCCTGCGAACGCCCGATCATGTTCGAACTGACCCAGACCGCCGACCTTACGCAATGGCGCGGCGAACCCGATCACCCGGCATGGTCCGCCCTCCTTGCCGATCTGCACAATTTCATCGGCCGCGAAGCCGGTGTCGGCGTTGAGCTTGAATCCCGCCCGCTCATTGCCGCCGCGCCCGCCGCCTTCCCGGCAAAGCCCGTCACCCCCGTCCTCGCCGTGTTGCCCTTCGACAATCTCGCCGGCGATCAGGAAATGACCTATTTTTCCGACGGCATCAGCGAGGAAATCCTCCACACCATCGCCCGCGCCCATGGGCTCAGCGTCATCGGCAAAACCTCCAGTTTCCAGTTTCGCGGGGCGGACAAGACCACGCGGCGCATCGTCGATGAACTCGCCGCGACACACATGCTCGACGGGTCGGTGCGGCGCACCGGCAACCATGTCCGCATCAGCGCGCAATTGATCGACACCGCCACCCAGATGACGCTGTGGAGCGACCGTTACGACCGCGACCTGACCGACATCTTTGCCCTGCAGGACGAAATCGCCGCCGCCATCGCCGCCGCGCTCGATGCGCATTTCACCCCGGCAACGGCCCCGAAACCTGTCGATCCCGATGCCTTTGATCGCTATCTCAAGGCCCGCGCCATCTATGCGCAGGACATGACATCGGCCGATCTGGACCGCTGCATCGCGCTGTTGACCGAAACCGTCACCCGCGCGCCCGATTTTGCCATGGCCTGGGGGTTGCTGGCGATGTTCCGCGGCCTTGCCCTACCGCGCAGCAGCTTTGCCGATGGTGCCGCGCTGCGCCCGACTGTGGAGGCCGCCGCCACCCGCGCCATCGCGCTCGATCCCGGCTGCGGCCCGGCCTTCATGGCGCTGGCGCTGCTCAAACCCGCCTTTGCCGGCTATGCCGAAAAACGCCGCCTGGCCGATCAGGCGTTCCAGCTTACCGCCGGCGACCCGGCGGTGGCGGTGTTCTACGCCGTGTCGCTGTCCACCACCGGGCAATTGCGTGAGGCCTGTCGGGTGTTCGACAATCTCGTCAAAAGCGAGCCGCTCAGCCCCTATTACGCCGCCCTGCGCGCCCATTTCTACCGGTCTGCAGGCGAAACCGAAACGGCCCGGCGCATCGCCGGCGATGTCGTCGCCGAATTTCCGGATTCGCTGATCGGCCAGCTCGTGCTGGGTTTCATCACCGCCTATGATGGCGATCTCGCCGCCGCCGCCGCCATCGCCGCCGCCGCCCCCGGCGATGCCTTGCGCAACCTGCGGCTGCTGGTCGAATTCCTTGAAACCGCGCACGATCTGCCGCCCGCCGAGCGCACCGCCTTTGTCCGCCAAGCGCTCGCCGCCACCCTGCCCGTCACCTATATCGTCCAGGCCGGCATGGCCGCCCATGCCGGGGAAGCGGATGCGGCCTTTGACTATTTGCTCGGCGGCATCCGCGACCGCCGGCCCATCGCCTATGACGCCAATGACGAAGGCCGCGGCGTCGCCCGCGCCAACACCAGCGGCGCGCTTTTCGGTTTCCACAGCGAGGCGCTGCGCCGCGATCCGCGCTTTGCCCAGGTTTGCGTGCGGCTCGGCCTTCATGACTATTGGCGCAGCACCGGGCTATGGCCGGATTGCGCGGCACAGATTGCACCCTTTTATGATTTCCAGACGGCGTGCACAAAGGCCGCGTCTGACCTTGCCGCGCAGGAGCTGCCCCGAACGTGACAGCATCGATCACCGCACCACCCCGGCCGCAGCCACGGCTTTGCATCGGTGTCACCGGGCACCGGCAGGACAATGCCGCCTTTGATGCCAACGCCCCGGCGGTCGCCACCGCACTCGCCCAGGTGCTCGACATCATCGCCGCGGCGGCTTCAACGCCAAAGGCGGCGAAAGCCAGCCCCGCCCCCGCCCCGCGCCTGCATTCGCTGCTTGCCGGTGGCTTTGACCAGATGGCGGCCACCGAAGCGCTCGACCGCAACTGGGAACTCGTCGCGATCCTGCCGTTCGGCAAGCTGCTCAATGCCGCCATCAACGCCCACCCGGTCACCCCGGCCGAGGCCCGCGCGCTGATGGGCATCGGCAACGGGGACAGCAGCGGCGGCGGTTTCAGCGAAGCCGGCAACGGTTGCAGCGAAGCTGTTCGGGCCCGCGCCGATGCCATATTGACGCTGGAAACCCGCGGCCGCTGCTTTGCATTGGCCGATCGCGACGATGTCATAGCCGCCGATCTGCTCGCGGCACTCGACAATCCGGGCGATGCCCTGCGGGCCCGTGCGCTGGCCGCGCACACCGCCGAACGCGCCGCCATCGCCGGCCGGGTAATGATCGAACAATCGGATATCATCATCGGCCTGTGGGATGGCACCACCACCAATCTGGTCGGCGGCACCGGCCACACCATCTTTTCGGCGCTGGAACATGGCGCCCCCATCGTCTGGATCGATCCGCGCGCACCGGACAAATGGCGGATGCTGCAGGCACCGGAATCGCTGGCCGGCATCGGCGTCGATACGCCCCCGGCACAGGATCGGGTCGCCATGCTGACCGAAATGGTCCGCGGCGTGATGGCCACCGGCGATGATGCCGAAGCCGGGCCGCGCGCGCTCGATACCGAACGCTGGCACCAGCGCAGCAACCGCTTCTGGCACGGCTATCGCCGGGTCGAGGCGCTGTTCGGCGCCGACAGCTGGAAAGGCCGGCTGGCGACTCTGGTGCAACGCTATGAACGCCCCGAAGCCATCGAAACCGGCAGCAGCGCGGGCCTGCTCGCCGCCGGCCGCGCCTTGCCGGGACAGGAATCCGGCTTCCCCGATCGCGTCGGCGCGCTGGTGCTGCGGCGCTTTGCCTGGGCCGATGGCATCTCATCCTATCTGTCCGACAATTATCGCGGCGGCATGACGCTGAACTTCCTGTTCTCGGCGCTCGCCGTCACCGGCGGCCTCGCCTATCTGCCCATCGCCAGCGCCGACCAGAAATGGATCTTTGCGGTCATCGAGGCGGCGCTGCTGATGGCCATCGTCATCAACACCGGCATCGGCCAGCGCCGCCGCTGGCACGCCCGCTGGTTCGAAACCCGGCGCGTCGCCGAATATCTGCGGCAGGCGCCGGCCCTGCTGCTGATGGGCGTGGCGCGGGCGCCGGGCCGCTGGCCGCGCGGCACCAGCACTTCCTGGCCCGAATGGCTGGCCCGCCAGGCGCTGCGCGAGGTCGGCTTGCCGCGCGTCGTCATCACCGCCGCCTATCTGCGGCAGGCGCTGTCAACGCTGCTGCTGCCCCATGTCATCAGCCAGCGCGACTATCACCGTTTCAAGGCAAAACGCCTCGCCGACGCCCATCACCGGCTCGATGTCCTGTCGGGCTGGATGTTCAATCTCGCCATCGCGGCGGTGCTCGGCTATCTGTCGATCAAGGCGTTGGCCGCATCGGGCATGGTCGATTATCACATGGCGCCGCCGATCTCGCTGGTGTTCACCTTTCTGGGCGTCGCGCTGCCCACCTTTGGCGGCGCCATCGCCGGCATCCGTTACTTTGGCGATTTCGAACGCTTTTCGGCGATTTCCGATGTGACGGCGGAAAAACTCGACGCCGCGGTCGATCGCATCGAATTGCTGTTGCAGGCCCCGGACGCCGGGCTGGACTATGCCCGCGCCGCCGAACTGGCCCACCTCGCCGATTCAATCGTCGTCGCCGAAATCGAAAACTGGCAGGCGGTGTTCGGCGGCAAGCACATTACCGTGCCGGTTTAGTGACTGACTCAGAAGTCCGGCGGCGAGGACTGGCGAGGTTTTTTTGTGCTGGGAAGGCGCGATTGCCGCCGCGATGCCTTCGCATCGGGGCAAGATCACAACGCTCCCAGCGCGAAAAAGCACCGTCAGATCGATCCGCAGGACTTCTGAGTCAGACACTTAGCGCGGCCGGACACGCGGCAATAACAGACAAGGTCTTGCTCCTAATATGCCGGGCCGGGCATTGCCGGTTCCTATCTTTGCAAACGGCGCAGCCCTGAAAACGCCGGCGCCGGCAAACAACACCGACATGACGACGCCATCCGAATTTTTTCCGGTTTTCCGGATAGATATCGGCCCGTGCACAACTTCATCGATGCGTGGACAGGCTGCAATAATCATCTTGATATATTTGTTCGATTTCCATCGGCGAAGATATTTATATTCAAAGAATTGCTTCTTGTTGATTTTTGCTTCCTTATCCATCAGTTAATTACAGTAATTTAATCATTCGCATCTGTATTTACCGCAAGAACTTCACTTGACTTGATAAATTTTACACTTGAACCTCTGCACCGGGAATTTGCGCAAAACGCGTATGGAAGCTTTGGTCACAATTCCGTGCGTCTTGATCGCAGATTGTCCGATTGCCGCCATTGGCAAGCATGGATGAAAAGGGATCGGGGCATCTATATGGGCAAAATCACATATTATCTGGTTGCGGCGACAACGCTCGCCGGCGCCACGTTCACGGTTGCGGCGCCCGCATCGGCGCAGGCGCTTGCCGGCGTACTGAAATCCGGCAACGTCTATCATGCGGCAGCTTGTCCAGCCGCCGGCCCCGGCATCGCCCATTGCCATGCGCGCGTCGTGACGGACAGCAAGGGCAACATGCTCGGCCGCACTGCCGCCCCCAATGTCACGCCTTCCGGCCTCAGCCCGGTATCGCTGCAACAGGCCTATAACGTCAGCCCGGCCGCCGGCAGCCAGGCGACGACCATCGCCATTGTCGATGCCTATGGCTACACCAATGCCGAATCCGATCTTGCCGTCTATCGCGCCCAGTTCGGCCTGCCGGCCTGCACCACTGCCAACGGCTGTTTCGCCAAATACAACCAGAACGGGGTGAAGGGCAGCTATCCAAGGGGCAACACCGGCTGGCAACAAGAAACCGCGCTCGATCTCGACATGGCCAGCGCCATGTGCCCGAACTGCCGGATCATCCTCGTCGAAGCCACTACCCCGTCGTTCACCAACCTCGCCACCGCCGTCAACACCGCCGCCGCGCTCGGCGCCCATGTCATCAGCAACAGCTATGGCGGCGGCGAATCCGGCTCATCTTCCTATGAATCGGCCTATAATCACCCCGGCGTCGCGGTCACCGTCAGTTCGGGCGACAGCGGTTATGGCGTGCAATTCCCGGCTTCCTCGCCGCATGTGATCGCTGTCGGCGGCACCCATCTCGTCACCAGCGCCACCACCCGCGGCTGGACCGAAACCGTCTGGAACGGTGCCGGCAGCGGTTGCAGCACGCTGTATGCCAAGCCATCTTGGCAGACCGACACGCTGTGCGCCAAACGCACCGTCGCCGATGTGTCCGCCGTCGCCGATCCCGCCACTGGTGTTGCTGTCTATGGCCCCGGCACCGGCGGCAAATCCAGCTGGCTGGTGTTCGGCGGCACCAGCGTCGCCGCACCGATCATCGGCGGCGTCTATGGCGCCAATGGCGGTGCGGTAACGGGCGGCGAACCGTATCGCGATACGGCGCATCTGTATGACGTGGTGTCCGGCAGCAACGGCTCCTGCGGCGGCACCTATCTGTGCACCGGCGTGGTTGGCTATGACGGCCCGACAGGGCTTGGCACACCCAACGGCATCACGCCCTTCTGATACGCTGAACGGTATGGGTCGGCTGGTGGCGGGCAACCGTCGCCAGCCGATTGCCATAATGGCGCACCGCCAGTTAGCCTTCTTCAAATTGACAGAATCAACCCGGCACGTTTTCGAAAACATTCCGGTCCCGTTACAAGTATTGCTGCAATTGCACACGGGTTGAAACCGGCCTGTTTGCGATCGAAAAATGGCGATCTACGGGGTTAAATCACCGCTAATTCATTTTTCTGTCGTCCAAAATCGTCGCCGACGCGTAGCTGTTGCACCGCCGATGCTTGAAAGGGCGGCTGTCCGGACCGGTTTGGCTGCTTGCGTGCGACAATCATGACCGGGCCGTGCAACTTGCCTTAACCGGCTGTTATGGTGCACATTCGATTATGAACTTGGCCAGGGGAGAGGCTTGGTGAAGGGTCGGCGCGTTCCCGGCCTCGAGGGGTCGCCGTGACAAATGTCTTCAACTGGCTGCAACGGCTCGGCCTTGAACGCTATGCGTCCGTATTCTCGGCCAATGATGTCGATGAACAGGCCCTGCCGCTGCTCGAGGAAAGCGACCTTGAAAAGCTCGGCGTCTCGCTGGGCCACCGCAAACGCATCCTCGCCGCGATCAACAATCTTGCCCGCGCCGCCCCGGCCGGCCGGCCGGCATCGCCGGCTATCGGCACCGCCGATCCCGCTGCCGAAGCCGGGGAACGCCGCCACCTTACCGTGTTGTTTTGCGACATGGTCGGCTTCACCGAACTCGCCAGCCGCATCGATCCCGAAATATTGCAGACCATCATCCAGCAATATGAAGCCGTCTGCACGGCCTGTGTCGAAGCCTATGACGGCTATGTCTTCCAACGGCTTGGCGACGGCATCGTCGCCTTCTTCGGCTATCCGGTGGCCCATGAAGACGAGGCCGAACGCGGCATCCGCGCCGGGCTGGACATTCTTGCCGAACTTGCACGCATCGATTTCCCCGAAGCCGGGCACGTCGCGGTTCGCATCGGCATCGCCTGCGGCCTTGTCGTCGTCCAATCGCCCGAAAAAGGCGCCATCGGCGATACCGCGGTGATCGCGTCGCGGCTGCAATCCATCGCCGCGGCCGATACCATCCTGGTCAGCGGCCGCGTCCAGAAACTCACCGGCGACCGTTTCGAATATCGTGACATGGGCGCGCGGGCGCTGAAGGGCATTTTCCAGCCGGTGCCGGTCTGGCAGGTGCTGGCCCTGCGCGGCGACGGCAACCGTTTCGACACGCGCCGCATCGCACCGCTCACCCCGTTCGTCGGGCGCAAGGCGCAAATCGGCAAGTTGCGCGCGCTGTGGCGCGCGGCGACGAGCGGCCAGGGGCAGGTCATCGCCATGAGCGGGGAGGCCGGCATCGGCAAATCGCGGCTGGCGCGGTTGATCGTCGATGAAGCCCGCGCCGAACCCGGCGCCTGGGTGATCGAGGCGCAATGCTCGCCATTCCACACGCAAAGCGGCCTCTACCCCTTCGTCAACTCACTCGGCCGGCTGATCTTCCACAGCGAACCCGATGGCCGGGCGGCGGACAGCCCGGCGGCCGACAATGCAGCGCGCTGGGAAATGCTGCGCGAATTTGTCGGCGCCAACAGCCTGCCGATCACCGAAGCGATGCCGCTGCTCGCCAATCTGTTCGCCATCGAACCGCCGCCCGGCACGGTCACCCCCTATGTCACCGCCGCCCGCGCCCGGCTGATGACCCGGCATTTCATCATCCAGCTGCTCGTCGAACAGGCGCGCGCCGGGCCGGGCATCCTGCTGATCGAGGATCTGCACTGGGCCGACCCGTCGGCGCTGGAACTCATCGAATTCCTCATCGAACGGGTGCGCGACCGGCGGATTTTCCTCGTCCTCACCTACCGCCCGGAATTCGAAGGCATCGTGGCGACACACGACCACATCACCACATTGGCCCTGTCGCGCCTGCGCGGCGCTGCGGTATCGGAACTGGTCCGCCTCGCCTTTGGCGGCCAGGATTTTTCCGAATCCGTGCTGCAACAGGTCGCCGACAAGACCGATGGCGTGCCCCTGTATATCGAGGAATTCGCCCGCGCCGTCGTCGAATCCCGCCAGGCCAGCCCGGCGGCACCCGGGGCGGTCGCCATCCCCGATACGCTGCGCGATTCATTGATGGGCCGGCTCGATCTGCTGGGGGAAGCCAAATCGATCGCGCAACTCGCCGCGATCCTGGGCCGCGAATTCGGCCATGATCTGCTCGCCGCCATCTGGCCGGGCGATGTCGGGCCCTTGGAGGCCGGGCTGGAACGTCTGGGCCAGGCCGGGCTGATAAACCCGGTCAGCGACGGCAGCCAGCGCCGCTATGCCTTCAAGCACGCGCTGATCCAGGAAGCGGCGTATGAATCCCTGCTGCGCAGCCACCGCCTGACCGAACACGCCCGCATCGCGGCGATCATCGAAAGCCAGTTTCCGGCCATCGTCGCCGCGCATCCGCAGGTCGTCGCCCACCATTATGCCAGCGGCCGCGATCTGGCCAAGGCGGTGCTGTTCTGGCTGGCGGCGGGCCAGCAATCCCTGCAACGCAACGCCCATGTGGAGGCCATCTCCCACCTCCAGAACGCGCTGCGATCGATCACCAGCGTCCCCGACATGCCGAACTGCGCGCTCGTCGAGCTCGATATCCAGATCACGCTGGGCACGGCGCTGGTGGTGGCCAAGGGCTATGCCGCCGCCGAAGTCGGCGTCGCGTGGACTCGCGCGCAGGCGCTGTGCGGCAAGGCCGGCGACGTCAACCGGCAGGTCCGCGCCCTGTTCGGCCTGTGGAGCTTTCAATCGGTCGGCGCCAATCACAGCGCCGGGTTGGCATTGTCCGAGGCCATGCTCGGCCTCGCCCGCGCCGCCGGCAGCGAGGATGCCTTCATCATGGGCCATGTCACCATGGCCATGTCGCGGCTCTTTCTCGGCGAATTCCGCGAAGCCAAATCAAGCTGCGAACAATTGCTCGCGGTCTATGATGTCGCCCGCCACGGTTCCCACCGGTTCCAGTTCGGCCAGGATTCGGCCAGCATCGCCAATGCCATCCTGTGCTGGCTGCACTGGTTTCAGGGTGACGAAGCGGCGGCGGTGGTGGCGGAGCAACGCGCGGTCGACCTTGCCCGGCAGCTCGAACACCCGTTCACCTTGTCCTATGTGCTGGCCTATGCCGGCTGGCACCGCCAATACAACCGCGACATCGCCGGCGTCGAAAGCATCGCTGCCGAGGTTATCCCCTTGTGCATCGAGGAAAAAATCCCGCTGTTCCACAGCAATGGCGTCATGCTGATGGGCTGGGCGCTGTGCGAACAGGGGGATACGGACGGCCCCGCCGAACTGTCGCGCGGGCTGGGCATGTATCTTGCCACCGGGTCGCGCTGTTTCCTGCCCTATCGCGATTCGCTTATGGCCGAGGCGCTTTCAAAACGCGGCGATCACGCCGCCGCGCTGCGCACCTTTGAAGCCGCACAGGCTGCAATGACCACTACCGGCGAACGCTGGTCCGAACCCGAATTGCACCGGCTGCACGGCGAAGCACTGGATCGGGCCGGCGCCGAACCGGCAACAATCGAGGCCTGTTTCAGCAGCGCGATCCGCAGCGCGCGCCGGCTTGGCGCCCCGGCGTGGGAACGGCTGGCCATCGCCGGCTACAATGCCTGGCTGGAACGCAGCGGCCGCGCCGCGGCGGCGGATACGATAATCGGCGCGGCACATTTGCCGGGCGCGCCCGATGCGGCGGCCACGCCCGGCAGCCGGCACCAACCGGCCGGTTGAACGACAGGGAGGGATCACAAGATGGCGCCAAAAGTCACCACACAGCCCCAGCGCTGCCCCGGCCTGCCGGCCAATGCGTTCCTGTATGGCGACGACACGCCCTGGCCGCGCGAAAACCAGCCGCATTATGACGGCCTTGCGCCGGCCATCGGACCGATCCCCGCGGCGGAAATGGCCGATTGGAAAACCTATGTCGGCACCTATTACCAGAACACGCTGATCCATTTCGGGCCAAAGGCGGCGTTCGATGTCGTCAATGATGTCATCGACGACCGGCCAAGCTACCCGGAACTGAGCGACGAAACCTTCCGCCGCATCATGACCGAGGGGCTGTACAGCAAATATCTGTCGACGCTCGATCCGCGCGACCGACAGATGTTCGGTGCCCTGATCACCGATGAAGACCATTATATCTACCTGACATCGGACCAGACGGCGATGCGGGTGATCCGGCATCCCTGGCCCGGGGAGGCCGTTGCCCCGTCGATCACGCTGGTCCGTCGCCGCAAGGACGATACCGACTATAATTACGAAATCATGGGCGTCGTGCTGCAGGCCTGGAACGCCGCGACCGGGCGCTTCGACCAGTCCGAGATCCTGCGTCCCGGCGATGGCGAAGCCTGGAACATCGCCCGCTATTTCGTGCTGCAGGGGGCCATCCACCGCATCAACCTTGTCGATCACCCGGCGGTGCATTTTCCTGCCGATACGATCAACGCGCTGACCAAAAGCGTGCTGCCCAAAACCAACCTCGTGCTGCGGCTGTTGCAACCGCACATGTGGCTGTCGTTGCCGGTCAACAATGCCGTGCTGGATGGCGACAAATCGATCATCAATCCCAACACCTGGTATCCCTGGTGCCCGTTCGTCGCCAAGGGCGCGGAGGTGCAGAAACTGCTGCCCTTCTGCTGGTACGGGTCGAAATTCTACGCAACCGATGGCCCCGCCAGCGCCAATGGCCAGGCCGACGACTGGTTCGATGCCACCGAAACCTCCTATCTGCCCTATCGCTACGAACCGGCGCCGCCCGAAATCCCGTCGCACTACGGCGAATTCCTCAAGACCTACTTCGCGCCAATCCGCACATTCTGCCGCGGTGCCATCGAGCATATGACCGATACGGACTGGCACGAGGCCGCCTTCTGGGCCGACCAGATCGCCCCGATGCTGCCCGGCCACCCGACCGGCGCCGCGCTGATCGGCGACGATGGCACGGCGCGGAACCATGATCTGCTCGCCGATCTGTGCGCGCATTTCATCTGGAACGCCGCGATCATGCATTCGTCCGATCATGAATCGCTGCACGAAATGTTCGCCGGGCGCAGCGACAACAGCGGCGGCCCCAACCACCCGCCGCTGCCGGTGCCGTTCGTGATGCGCGTCAAACCGCCGATGAACCGCAAATACCGCCGCGAACCGGTCCTGCAACGCGCCCCCGATGCCAACTATCCCAACTGGGCGGCCCGGCTTGCCCAGCAATTCTCCGGCTTTGTCGAACGGCTGTTCCACCAAAGCCCTCTCAGCCTGCCGACCGACCTGTTTTCCGCCGAACTGGCCGATGCGCTGTTCTACAAGCCGCACAATTCCCAATGCCTGACCGATATCCCGCCGGGTGCCATGGGCTGCGATGGCAACCGCGCCTATGCCGGTTTCGACACGCCCGCCCTGTCGGCACTGGTCGGGCAATTCCACGCCGATCTGTTGGCGCTCGATGCCGATCTGGCGCGTCATCCGCGGCGTCACGTCGTGCCATTGGGTGACATCGCGTCGGGTGTGCAATATTGATCCCTGTAACAAGGGGATCACCATGCCTGGCGAAGCCGCCGCCATCACCACGGCCGAACTGCAACAATGCACGCTGTTCGCCGATATGGCGTTGCCCGATCTCGATCGGTTGGCCACGCTGATCCGCACGCAAAGCTATGATCGCGGCGAGGTGGTGATCGAATTTCTGTCCCGCACCAGCGATGTCTTCCTGCTGCTCGAAGGCCGGTTGCTGGTGAATCGGTTTTCGGCATCGGGCACCGAAGTCGGCTATGGCCGCATGACGCCCATCTGCTATTTCGGTGAACTCGCGGCATTCGATGGCGCGCCGCGCTCGGTCAACATCGCGGCGCTCACCCCGTCGCGACTGGGCCGAATCCCGGCGGCGGCCTTCAAATCCATGATCGCCACCACGCCATCGCTGGCCGATGCCCTGCTCATCGACATGGCCAACCGCATCCGCGATCTCAGCAACCGGCTGTACGAATCGAGCGCCGTCAGCGTGCCGGGCCGGCTGGAGGCGGAATTGACCCGCATGGCGGTATCGCAAGGCGTATCGGGCGACGGCGGCGTCATCGAAGGCATGCCGACCCACGCCGAACTGGCCACCGTCATCGGCGGCCAACGCGAAACCATCACCCGGGCGCTGGGCCGGCTGGTCGATCTCGGCATCGTCGCCAAAAAGGGCCGCAGCCTCGTCATCCTCGATTTCGACGGCCTGATAGCCCGCACCGAAGACGGCGACGGCTGACAAATTTCGCGGCCTTTTGCAGCGTCGGCGCACTTTCCCAAACAAAATTTCACCATGTGATGTCCATCACAGCAGCAGCGCTGCGGCATCGGTAAAAGGAGGACATCGCCGGAGACGGCAAGCACAGACGGAGACAAGCGTATGAGCCGGGCCACCCTTTATTCGATCGCCGCCATGATGATGGTCATCGGCATGCTGGGCGGCACCGCCGCCGTCATCGGCATCTGAATACCCACCCGGCCAACAACGAAAACCCTTACAACCACGCCATCAACCGGCCACCACAGCGCCAAACCGCCGCCGCCATCCCGGCAACCGCCCGCCGCCATTGACTTCCCGGATCATCGTTCGCACACCCTCGGGCACAGCGAAATGCATCGATCAGGAACGCCGCCGGCATGTCACGCAAGATATTGGTCGTCGAAGATGACGCCACCGCCGCCGCCTTCATCGGCAAGGGTCTTGGCGAGGCCGGCTTCAACGTCGATCGCGCCGACAATGGCCGCGACGGCTTCTTCCTCGCCAGCGACGGCAGCTATGATGCCATCATCCTCGATCGGATGCTGCCCGGCATGAACGGCATGGCGGTGCTGTCCGCGCTGCGCGCCGCCAATATCGAAACGCCGATCATCATCCTGTCGGCAATGGGCACCGCCGATGATCGCGTGGCGGGGCTGATCGCCGGCTCCGACGATTACCTTGTGAAGCCGTTTGCCTTTGCCGAACTGCTGGCCCGGTTGCAGCGGCTGATGAAGCGCGGCAGCGCCGGCACGCCAATCGAAACCCGGCTGCAATGCGCCGATCTCGAACTTGATCTGCTCGGCCGCCGGGTAAAGCGCGGCGACATGACGGTGGCGCTGCAACCGCGCGAATTCCGCCTGCTCGAATATCTGATGCGGCATCAGGACCAGGTCGTCACCCGCACCATGCTGCTCGAAGGCGTGTGGGATTATCATTTCGATCCCGGCACCAACATCATCGACGTCCACGTCAGCCGGTTGCGCCGCAAGGTCGATGCCGGCTTTGCCACCCCGCTCATCCACACCATCCGCGGCGCCGGCTACCGGCTCGGCGTTGGTGATTGACGGGGTGACCCAATGACCCCGCGTGTGCGTTTCTTCGGATCGGCCACGGCGCGGCTGGTGGCGTTGATCTTCGTGTTGCAGATGCTGGCGACGGGCGGCGTGCTGCTCTACGCCCGCAGCGCCATCCTGCAACAATCGACCGGCGATCAACAGGCCTTTGTCGGCGAACTCGCCGCCGATCTGCGCGCCTGGCACCGCCGCGGCGGCAACAAGGCGGTGGCGGCCCAGATCGTCGATCGGCTGGCGACGCTGAAGGGTGAAAACCTGCTGCTGCTGCTGACCAATGCGAAGGGCGAACGCGTCGCCGGCAACATCGAAGCGTGGCCGGCGGGGCTGCCGTATCACGCGCCCTGGCACACCATCGATGCGATGCGCACCGGCAGCGACCGCACCCAGAGCATCGGCGTCATCGGCACCGATCTGCCCGGCGGCGCCCATCTGCTGACCGGCCGGGTCGTCGATTTCGAACTGCGCCGCACCGAGGTCAGCCAGCGCGTCCTGTTGATCGCGTTCTTCCTCGCGCTGCCGCTGGCACTGCTCGTCGCGGCCTGGACGACCCGGTTGATCAACGTCCGCATCGCCGGCATCGCCCGCACCGCCAGCGCCGTTGGCAATGGCGATCTGGCGCAACGCGTGCCGCTGGACGGCAGCGGCGATGGGTTTGACAGGTTGGGCCAGGGTTTCAACCTGATGCTGACCCGCATCGAGGCACTGGTATCGGAATTGCGCATCATCACCAGCGGGTTGGCGCATGATCTGCGCGCGCCGATCTTCCGGCTGACCGCCACGCTGGAAACCGCCAAGACCGAAACCAGCGACCCGGTGGCGCTGGCCGCGATGGACCGGGTATCGACCGAAGCCGGCGTGCTGCAGGCCATGCTGGCGACGGCGCTCGAAATCAGCCAGGCCGAAGCCGGTATCGGCCGCGATCGCTTCGTCGATGTCGATGTCGCCGAAATGCTGGCCGATATCTGGGAATTATACGAACCCGCCACCGAAGCGGTCGGCATCCAACTCGTCATCGAACCGTCCGCCGGCAAATTCCGCCTGCACCGCGAACTCGTTGCGCAGGCATTGGGCAATCTCATCGACAACGCCATGAAATATGCCGAGGGCGCCGATCGCGTCGGCCTTTCAGGGCAGGTGGTCGATCGGCAATTGCGCCTCGTCGTCGCCGACAATGGCACCGGCATCGCCACACAGGATCGCGAACAGGCGCTCAGCCGCTTCGGCCGGCTCGACCCAAGCCGCCACGCCACCGGCGCCGGCCTCGGCCTGTCGCTCGTCGAAGCCGTCGCCCGCCTCCACGATGGCACGCTGGCGCTCGCCGACAATGCCCCGGGCCTGCGCGTCGAACTCACCCTCGGCGCCCCCGCCGGCTAAAGCCAAAACCGCCTCTCCCGCCTGCGGGAGAGGCGACACGCGCGGCGTCGCGCAGGCGACCTTCGTCGCGTGCGGCGGGTGAGGGTGTATTCGCACCAAGAAGCAAGAAGAACACCCTCTGGGCCGGCTACGCCGTCTTTCGACCTCTACCGCAGCCGCAGGCGACGCCTCCGCGTCAACCGGGAGTGGGGCGCTTCAACCAAATCCCCCCCCTAAACCACCGGCCCCGGCATCGGCGCCAGCGCCGCCTCGATCGCCGCGCCAATCGCCAGCATCCGCCGATCGCTGCCCACAGGGCCATCAATTTCGATGGCCACGGGCAGGCCGCCCGCCAGCCCCGCCGGCAACACCAGCCCCGGCAGGCCCAGCGTGCTGCCCGGCGTGATGTTGCGCGCCAATGCCGTCGCCAGCGGCACGTCCCGGCCAGCGATGGAAACGCTCGCATCCGCCCCGATCAAAGGCGCCGTCACCATCGTTGCCGGCATGATCATCGCATCCAGCCGGTGTTCGGCAAACCAGGCCGCCATCGCCCGCTGCAACGCCGGCCGCTGCACATCGCGCGCCATGGCATAGACTTCATCGGAAATCGCATTGGGCGCCCCCGGCAACGCCACCGCGGCAAACACCGCCCCCACATCACCGCTGACCGCGGCGTGCAACGCGTCAAAGCCGACCGGCGCGCCGGATTCGGCAAGATATCGCGTCAACGACGCCACCACATCATGCACCTGTATCGCCATGGCGGTGCCAACCACGGCCGACAGGCCGGGCACGCCTGCTTCCACAAACACCACCCCGGCCCCGGCCAGCCGCGCCAGCGCCGCCTCGACAACAGCCGCCACCCCGGCCTCCAGCCCGTCGAAATAATAGTCGCGGTCAATCCCGATGCGCAGCCCGGTCAACGGCACGGCATCCAACGCTTCCGCCTCCCCGGTCATCACCGCATCGAACAACGCAATGTCGGCAACACAGCGCGCGTGTGGCCCGATCTGGTCGAACAAGGCGGTGATCGGCGCGGTGCCATCGGTCGGATAGCGCCCCGTGGTCGGCCGGAACCCCACCACCCCGCACAGCGCCGCCGGCACCCGGATCGACCCCTGCGTATCCTCCGCCACGCCCAAGGGCGCCATCCGCGCCGCCACCGCCGCCGCCGTGCCGCCCGAACTGCCGCCCGGAATTCGCGCCGGATCATAGGGATTATGCACAGCGCCAAACGCCAGATTGTTGCTGGTCCAGCCAAAGGACAGCTCGTGGATATTGGTCTTGCCCAGAACGATGGCGCCCGCCGCCTTCAACCGCGCCACCGCCGTCGCATCCCGCGCCGGCACCCAGCCCTTCAACGCCCGCGTCCCCACCGTGGTTTCGATGCCGGCGGTGTTGACACTGTCCTTCACCGGCACCGGCAGGCCATGCAACAGCCCCATCACGCCACCCGCCGCCCGGTGCGCATCCGCCGCCCGCGCCGCCGCCCGCACCGCATCGGGATCGATGGTGATGAACGCATTCAACGCTGCCCCATCGGCACAACGCGCCAGCAACGCCTCGGCATAATCCACCGCCGTCATCGCGCCGGACCGCATCGCCGCTACCGCCGCCACTGCCGACATTTCCTGCATCGCCGCCGCCGTCATCGCCATCCGCCGTCACTCCCCAACCGGTCCGCCACCGTTGCACGACGATAGACCAATGCCGCACCCACCGGAAACCACCCTTTTCAACCCCTTTTCCCACCCGCTACGCCATGGCACACAGGGGATTGCACCCCCAATGACCAAGGCGCACCCAATGGCAGACCCCCAATTTTTCGACGCCGGCGACACCATCCTGCAATCGGGCACCACGCTTCCCGGCGTGCGCCTCGCCTATGTCACCCATGGCACGCTCAACGCCGCCCGAGACAATGCCATCGTCTACCCCATCCTTTATGCCGGCACCCACGCCGACAACGCCTGGAACATCGGCCCCGGCCGGGCGCTCGACCCCGAAAAATACTGCATCATCGTGCCGAACCTCCTCGGCAACGGCGTTTCGACCTCGCCCAGCAAGCCGCCGCCCGGCCTCGCGCCCGCCGATTTCCCTATCGTGACGATGTATGACAACATCCGCCTGCAACACCGGCTGGTCACCGAACAGCTCGGCATCACCCGGCTGGCACTGGTCACCGGCCATTCCATGGGCGCGCAACAGGCGTTCCACTGGGCGGCACTCTACCCGGACATGGTCGAACGCATTGCGCCCTTCTGCGGTTCGGCGCGCACCTCCCGCCACAATTTCCTGTTCCTGGAAGGCATAAAGGCCGCGCTCACCGCCGATGCCGCCTGGAATGGCGGCTGCTACACCACGCCGCCCACCACCGGCCTGCGCGCTTTTGCCCGCGTCTATGCCGGCTGGGCCTGGTCACAGGCGTGGTTCCGCGAACGGCTCGACGAAAAAGTGCTCGGCCTGCCCAACCTCGAAGCCTTCCTGGCCCACGCCTGGGAACCGCATTTCCTGGCCAAGGACGCCAATGATCTGCTCGCCATGCTCGCCACCTGGCAAAGCGCCGACATCAGCGCCAACCCGCTTTACGATGGCGATTTCCCCCGCGCGCTGGCCGCCATCAAGGCCCGGGCCATCGTCATGCCCTGCCGGACCGACCTGTATTTCCCCCCCGAAGACAGCGAGATCGAGGTTTCGCACATGGCCGACGCCGAACTGCGCATCATCCCGTCCATTTGGGGCCATATGGCCGGCGGCGGCCTCAACCCCGCCGACGCCGCGTTCATCGATGCAGCACTCGCCGATTTGCTGGCCCGCTGAAACCCCATAATCCCGGCAGGGTCGACACACCGGCGCATTGCCGCCATCCTCCCGGTCCGGGCGACCCACGCGGAGCATGACCATGGCACGAAGCATCTTGCTGGCAGCAGCACTCGCCACATCGATCGTCACCCCCTCAATCGCCACCGCCGCGCCCGCTGCCGATCTCGTGCTGCTGCACGGCAAGGTCATCACCGTCGATGCAAAGGACAGCGTTGCCCAGGCACTGGCCGTCAACGGTGGCCGCATCACCGCGGTCGGCACCGATGCCGCCATCATGCAACGCGTCGGCCCCAACACCCGAGTCATCGATTTGCACGGCCGCGCCGCCACCCCCGGCCTGATCGACACCCACGCGCATATTTTGGGCGTCGGCGCCAACGCGCTGTTCGACGTCGATCTGGTCAAGACCACCAGCGTCGCCGAGATCGTCGCACTGGTGAAGGCCCGCGTCGCCACCACGCCCAAGGGCACCTGGGTCACTGGCGCCGGTTGGGACGAAGGCAAGTTCGCCGATGGCAAATACCCCACCGCCGCCGATCTGGACGCCGTCAGCCCCGACAATCCGGTCTGGCTGGAAAACACCACCGGCCATTATGGCGTCGCCAATTCGGCGGCGCTCGCCCTCGCCGGCGTCACTGCCGCCACCGCCGACCCGCCCGCCGGCACTATCGAACGCCGTGCCGACCATGGCCCCGCCGGCGTGATGAAGGAAACCGCGCAGGACATGGTCCGCAAGAACATCCCGCCGCTGACCATCGAACAGCGCGCCGCCGGCCTCAAACACGCCTTTGCCGCGCTGAATGCCGAAGGCATGACCGGCTTCAAGGACCCGCGCATCGACGATACCGACTGGCAGGCCTATCGCGGCCTCGCCGCCGATAACGCCATCACCGCCAACGCCTGTGTGCTGTTCAGCGGCGGGGTGACGCTGGCCAGCGCCAGACAGGGCCTCGGCTGGGCGCAGGCGGCGCAAAAGGACGTCGCCGCCATGCCCGGCACGACGTTGGGCGTCTGCGGCATCAAGCTGTTCATGGACGGCAGCGGCGCCGCGCCCACCGCCTGGATGTACAGCGAATGGAACAAGGCCCGCACCGAAATCGCCACCGGCAACAGCGGCTATCCGCAGATCGACCCCGCCGTTTACCGCCAGCAGATCGACCTGATCGTCGGCGCCGGCATGGGCATCGGCACCCATGCCATCGGCGATCGTGCCATCGATTGGGTGGTGGACAGCTATGACGCGGCGCTGAAGGCAACCGGCAAAAAGGGGCTGCGCCTGTCGATCATCCACGCCAACATCCCGACCGATCACGCCATCGACACCATGGCCCGGCTGCAAAAGGACTATGATTCCGCCTATCCCGAAAGCCAGGCCGGCTTCGCCTGGTGGATCGGCGACATCTACGCCGCCAACCTGGGCCCGGAACGCAGCCAACGGCTGAACCCGTTCAAGACCTATCTGGCCAAGGGTGTCATCTGGGGCGGCGGCTCCGACGCGCCCGTCACCCCCTTCCCCGCCCGCTACGGCCTATGGGCCTCCACCGCCCGCGAAACCGCCCGCGGCACATATGGCAAAACCCCGTTCGGCACCGCGGAATCGGTCGACATCCACGCCGCCCTGCGCAGCTACACCGCCTGGGCCGCCCGCCTGATCAATGCAGAGGCCCGCACCGGCACGCTCGAACCCGGCAAATCCGCCGACATCGCCATCTGGGACCGCAACCCCTACGAAGTCCCCACCGCCGCCATCAAGGACATGGCCTGTGACATGACGTTGTTCCAAGGCAAGGTCGTGTTCGAACGGGCGCATTAGCGGGCCGCCGACGCGGCGCAGTCAAACGGGGGTTGGTCGATGTTCTGGAAAGGTTTGGCCGTGGCAGTGGCGACATTCGTGATTTCGCAAGGCGCAGTCGCGCAACAGCCCGGTGCCGCCCCGATCCCCAAGCCAGTGACCGATGCAATCGACCAGCATTTCCGCGATTTTCAAGCGACGGCGCATATCCCCGGGCTGGTCTGGGCCGTTGTCGAGCATGGTCGGATCGTCCATCTCGGCACCGCCGGCACCCAGGATCTGGTCTCCAAAACGCCGGTCAACGCCGATACGCTGTTCCGCATCGCCTCGATGAGCAAGGCCTTCACCGCGCTCGCCATTCTGAAACTGCGCGACGACGGCAAGCTGCGCCTCGACGAACCGGCCGAAACCTATGTGCCCGAATTGAAGGCGCTGCATTACCCGACGTCGGATTCGCCGCGCATCCGGGTGCGCGACCTGCTCAGCCATGTCGCCGGCTTTGTCACCGATGATCCGTGGGGCGACCGCCAGCAGGCGCTCTCCGAGGCCGATTTCACCGCGATGCTGCAAAAGGGCATCGCGCTGACCCGCGCGCCCCAAAGCGCGTTCGAATATTCCAACCTCGGCTATGCCCTCCTCGGCCGCATCATCACCAATGTCTCGGGCATGCCGTTCGACGCCTGGATCACCCGGGAAATCCTGCATCCGCTCGGCATGGCGGCCACCGGCTATGATGTGTTCGCCGCCCCACAGGCAAAGCGCGCCATCGGCTATCGCTGGGAAAACGAGGCGTTCGCCGAAGAACCGACATTGGGTCCCGGGGTGTTCGGCGCGATGGGCGGCATCCAGACCAGCGCCAATGATTATACCCGCTGGGTGGCGTTCCTGCTCGATGCCTGGCCGGCGCGCGACGGCCCCGACACCGGCCCCGTCCGGCGCTCGACGGTCCGCGAACTGGCGCAAGGCCTGAACTTCCCGCAGCCGAGCCACCGCGACGGCATCGAGGGCGGTTCAGGGCCGTGCGAGGCCGCCTCCAACTATGCCATGGGCTTCAGCGTCGTCGCCGACTGCGATCTGGGCACTTATCT
The DNA here is from genome assembly GCA_038208825.1 of Sphingomonadales bacterium. Taxonomy (GTDB): domain Bacteria; phylum Pseudomonadota; class Alphaproteobacteria; order Sphingomonadales; family Sphingomonadaceae; genus Sandarakinorhabdus. Next base: position 32,272 of record JBBQYI010000032.1, read on the forward strand.
CACCCATTCAGGCGGCTACCCGGGCTATGGATCGAACGTGCTGCTGCTGCCCGACGCGGGGATCGGCGTCTTCGCCTTCGCCAGCCGGACCTATGCCGGCCCCGCCGCCACGGTCAAACAGGCATCGCTGGAGCTTGCCAAGGCGGGCATGGTGACAAAGCGCACCATCGCCACAAGCCCCGAACTGGCGCACGCCTATATGATCGCCCGGGCAATGTTCGACACCGGCAGCGTGCAGCCGGGCATCGACGAACTGGCCATGAACTTCCTGCTCGATCGATCGGCCGCCAATTGGGCAAAGGTGTTTGCGGAACTGAAGGCCAAAAGCGGCACCTGCGACCTTGGCGCCCCGATCACGTCGACCGGGCTTTTGTCGGGCAAATTCACATGGGTCTGCGAGACCGGCCGGATCGACGGTGCGATCGATCTCGCCCCCGATTTGCCGCCAAAGCTGCAGTCGCTGCGTTTGAAGGCTGTGTCGAAAACCTGATCCTTGTGCCGCCACGGACGTTTCAGGCACCGATCAAACCTGTCGCCAAACGCGGCAAGCGGCGCCTTACGAGGCCTGTTCACCCTCCCGTACGGGGTTGCCCTCCAGAATCCCCGGCCCGAAATCATGGTCCTTGAACACCCGCTTGAAGGCCGTCTCGTCAATCGCCCGCTCCCAGCGCGACACCACGATTGTCGCCACCGCATTGCCGATGAAATTGGTCAGCGCCCGGCATTCGGACATGAAGCGATCGATGCCCAGGATCAGCGCCATGCCGGCAATCGGCACGCTAGGCACGATGGACAGCGTCGCCGCCAGCGTGATGAAGCCCGCCCCCGTCACCCCCGCCGCGCCCTTTGAACTCAGCATCGCCACCGCCAGCAGCAGCAATTGATCGCCCAGTGACAGGTGAATGTTCGTCGCCTGCGCGATGAACAGCGCCGCCAGCGTCATATAGATGTTGGTGCCATCCAGGTTGAACGAATAACCGGTGGGCACCACCAGCCCGACGATGGGCTTGGGGCACCC
>JBBQYI010000033.1:0-30588 GCA_038208825.1 Sphingomonadales bacterium
CGTGAGCAACTCGAGACCGCTCAGGCCGCTTGAACTGTCACTGCCGCCCAGCAGAACTCGCAAGAGTATCGCTGGCCATACTCAACGAGCTCGCAAATCAGGTCAACGCCAGACGTCCGCGGTCCTTATCGGATGCGTACCAGCAAACTGTGCGTCTGCTAGCAACTTACAAAGGGGCGGCGGGCAACACTCAGATCACTGATGTCGCGCGATTGGCCAAATGCACGGCAACGGGATCGACACAGCACATGCTCACTGGCGAAATCCGCAATCAGGTCGATCAGATCTGGAACGCCTTCTGGTCCGGAGGCGTGTCGAACCCGCTCTCCGTCATCGAACAGATCACCTATCTGTTAACGGCGGTCGGATTCCAGGCCAGTGTGGCGGTGTAAAAGCAGGCCATTTTCGGCGCGGCCCGCCAGATAGCGGATCTTTTGAATGTAGCGATAGCCGTATCGATCCGAGATCCAGCCAATCGCGCCCGTATTTGTCATCGCCACCAACATTCGCCGCCCACCAGGCGTCTCGAGATGGCGGAATGGCGCAACTGCAGCTACAGCAGCGACCTCCGCCAGCAGCGCCTCCGTCCGGTGCAATGCAAACCCGCCAAGCAGCGTCGCGCCGGGATCGAACGCCAGCGCGCCCCGATCGTCGAACAAATCGCCTTCAAGCGGCATCGTGGAATATGATCCCGAGCGTGTGCCGTTTCCCCGATCGCACCCGGCTGACGCCATGGCGCATCGTCACCCGGTAGTCGCCGCGCGTGCCGCGCTGCGGCCGGCTGTTGACCGCGAACACCACAGCATCTCCCTTGCAAAGCGCCACTACCTCGGCGCGCGACTGCATCCGCGGGCGCTGCTCTGTCAACACGAACTCGCCCCCTGTGAAGTCGTCGCCCGGCGCCGACAACAATATTGCGATCTGGAGTGGGAACACATGCTCGCCGTATAGATCCTGGTGAAGGCAGTTGTAGTCGCCCGGGCCGTATTGCAGCATCAGCGGCGTCGGCCTACTTTGTCCGGCAGCATGGCATCGCGCCAGGAATGCAGCGTGATTATCCGGGAAGCGGACCTGCATTCCCAATCGTTCGTGCCAGGCGTTGGCGACTGGCACGAGGTACGGATAGAGATCGGTGCGCATCTGTGCGACGGCCGATGGCAGCGGATAGGCGAAGTAGCGATACTCGCCCCGACCGAAGCCGTGCCGGGCCATCACGATATGGCTGCGGAATGCGTCGCCCGGTCCATATCCAGCCGCGAGCGCGTTACAATCGGCATCGCCGAGCAATCCGCGCAGAACCGTCGAGCCCTGTCTGTCGAGATCGTCCGCAACCTGCCCCCAGTTATACCGATCGAGGGTCATGCTGCCGCCTCCATCGCAAGCAGACGTCGCTTGCGATGCACGCCCAAGCGATAGCCCGTGACCGAGCCGTCAGCCTTGAGCACCCGGTGGCAGGGGACCGCGATGGTGCCATGGGTCGTCGGCATACAGGCAGGCACCGCGCAGAAAGCGTCCCAAACGGCCAGATCAATCGGACTGCCGTGCGGGTCGAGCGGAAGCGATAATGTGGTGCCTGGATCCCAAGCCAGCCGAGCCAACGCATCGACGACGTCAGTCATGCTTGCGTCCGAAATCAACAACGCGCCGTCAGGTAAAATTTGGTGGGCGTTGCCGAGCGATCTCGCCCGATCACTTCCAAGCGGAATCGCCGCGATGCTCTGGTCCCCGGCCGCGACGAATGCGGTGTCCGCTAATGTCTCCGCGAACGCATAACGGAAGCTGCTATCCGACGGCCTTTTCGCTGCTGTAAACATGAACTCGTTCCTTGTCATTCGAACGGTTATGCTGCCTTGCCGGATGGATTAAACTCCGTTCCTTGCGGTCAAATCGAAAAGGTCGCGCGGCGAGTTGAAGGCGTCGAAAATCGCATGCAGCGTCCCAAAAAATCACCTTCTTCCGACTGCACTTAGCGGCGACCTGCTTGTGATAGGCCAAGGGCACAACCTGCCGGTCCTCTGCAATAGCAGGAACTGTTGTGAGGTATTCCAGAACTGGTGCCGTCCCTGTGGTCAGGTTCGCGGCGAAGTTCAGCGGATCCCGGGTTACTTTATTGCCACAATTTTGGGGAGGTCCGCAGGTGAGGTTTACCCACCCGCGGTTCCCGTGTTGTAGACGGCATAGGCCAAGCCCGGGATTTTTGGTGGTAACCCGGTGCAGGCGGCTGGAGTTGCAGTAGGTGATCCAGCGCATCGACCTGCCAGAAGGGCGCAGCTCAATTCGATCGGGAATGAGCTTTGGCTGCGTTCGCTCCTTTAGAAGGTTGCATGCGCTGGATGCATCAGGCGGCTGAACGTTTCATTGGCGTGAAATCGATCAAAGAGTCGGGGATGGTCACACCCTTCTGAACAGCCGGGCGCGCCGCAACCCGCGCATACCAGGCACCAAGGTTTGGATAGTCACTGACCGGGAAAAAGGATGCCACTGCGGTATTCACCCAGCCAAAGAATGCGATGTCGACGATGGAATAGTCGCCACAGAAAAAATCGCGGCCCGCCAGCAGCTTGTCCATGCTGGCTTCGATGCGAGCCGCTTCCTTGCTGTAGCGATCCAGCGCGGATGGCACCTCTTCGGACGCGAAATAGGCAAAGAACGCCCGCTGGCCGAACATCGGGCCGACCGAGGATGCCTGCATGAACAACAGTTGTAGTGCCTCGAAACGGCCTTTCGCGTCAGTCGGCATGAGCCGTCCGGCCTTTTCCGCCAGATACAGCAATATGGCGTTGGATTCGTAGACGACGAGCCCGGTTTCCGTATCCACGATGACTGGAATCTTGGAGTTGGGATTGATCGCGACAAATTCCGGAGAAAACTGCTCGCCGGTGAAGGTGTTCACACGCTTGACGACATATGGCAGGCCAAGCTCTTCCAATGCGATACTGATCTTGTGACCGTTCGGGGTGTTGTGCGTGTAGAGTTCAATCATGCGTGTTTGCCTTTCAATGCGAGAAGTTGCGATCGGCATGTCCTATTTATGGAACGATATGTCAATAACTAAGTTTGGCAAATTTAGCTAATAAATTATCGAAATTTTAGGTATTTACGGTCTTACAGATCCGTATATAATGACGATCATGGCCATTAGTCTCCCAGCGCGCGGCCGTCCTCGCGAATTTGATGTCGATGCCGCCCTCGAAACGGCGATGCGCGTGTTCTGGCGCCAGGGCTACGAAGCAACAACAATGTCTGATCTCGTCGAAGCGATCGCCATCAACCGAGCTAGCCTCTATGCTGCCTTTGGTAACAAGGAAGCGCTATTTCTGCTTGTTCTTGATCGGTACCAGCAGGCCTTCTCCGAACGTCCAATGGCTGCCTTGACCGAAATTGCCGACCCCCGGGAGGCAATCGAGACGTTCCTCCTGCGGACAGCGGAACACCTCACCGACGAGAGGTTGCCTCGCGGGTGCTTGTTTTCCAACTCGATCCTCGAAAGCCCTTCCGGGTCGGAGCGCATTAGCCGAACCGTCGCGAAGGGCGTAGCGGGCCTTGAGGACACGGTTTATCATGTGTTTCAGTGTGGGCAGCGAGAAGGGCAGCTAGGGCAGGGAGCGGACTGCCGGGCGCTTGCGCGGTTCTACGTCGGCGTCGCGCAGGGGATGGCCTTGATCGCCAAGGTGTCAGCCGACCAGTCCGCCATTTTTGACATTGCTCGCACCAGTATGGCGGCATGGCCGTCTCGTACGATATGATTTCACACGCTCGCCGGGTAGCTATTTGGCGTCAACGGCTCACAACCAGTCAATCTGAATTTACGTCAGCATCTCTGTTCAAGGGCTTTCTGACAGCGCCTGGGAGTGGTGGCTCTCGCAATCTGCACAGTCGGCTAAGTGGAGTTTCCGCTTGAACGCGGCTGACGTGCCCCCTCTGATTTGGCGCCAATTTTGAGTAGAGTCTGTTTCCCGAGGAGACGGACGAATGAAGCGGAGTAGGTTTTCAGACGAGCAGATCATCGCGATCGTGAAGGAGCAGGAGGCGAGGATGGCGACAGCCGAGGTCTGCCGGCGGCACGGTATCAGCGGTGCGACGATTTACAAATGGAAGTCCAAGTACGGCGGGCTGGAAGTCTCTGAGGCCAAACACGACGGTTGCGCTTTATAACGCCGTCCCACCCTACATAGATTCCAGTCCCAGATTTGAACGGAATTTTATATTGTCACTTTCGGAGCAGATGACGCTTCAAGACCAAGCCAAAGCGCACCAGAGGGCTTCAAGTCGGAGATTTTGAATGTGACTCGGCAAATTTGCCTGGTCACTGTCGTGGGTACGCTTCTTGCCGAGACAGAAGTTTATATTGTTAGCCTACAGCGATTTTAGGCTGACATTCATAATATCCGAGTTAGATTCACAATTTCCGATTTTGAAATGTTGTGACATTAAAACTTTCGTTTTGCGGCCTGCCGACTAGCCCTGCTGCCAGCTTCAAAATAGGCTCTCGCTGCTTCAAATCGCGAATGTGGCACGTCTGGCCACGCTGTCCGGCTATGGCCAATTCTGACCGGCTCGATCCCCCGACAACCGATTTATCGCGCCGTTTCCATGTCGCCCCGATGGCCAGCAAACTGTGCATCTACTTCAACCAACCGCTGCTCGCAGCGGCATGAAACCGGCAAACGCTCAACTTAGAAATCGCGTGGGGCTATTCAGACAAACCGAGCCACCTCTATTGATCTACCCAAATAGATGATACCGCCTAGTGAGCGATTCCCTGCAGAGCAAGATCGTGACATCCAGGCTGTAAGGCTAGCAGTAGTGCCGATAAATAATATATTATTGTTGAGAGTTAGCACAAATTCAGCAACATCTCAGGTGTGTTCGGACAGCAAGGCCGAAAGCAACGCCAACGGTATTGTCAGACCAACGTGGCATGGTTTGCCGTCTATTTATGATCGGCGTTGATAATCGCCATATTGACGTGGCCTCGCACTTTTTACCCCTCATAAGCTACGCCCGTACGACTGAAGATTTCCAACGCGACCTCACGGTCGGCCATCACATTTCGGAAGTGAGGCCGAGTAACCATGCGCCGCATATATGCCGAGGAATCTGGCACGAAGCATGCCATCATGTCCTCGCCATAGATCGAAAGCGTTGCCTGCCTGATCATCGTGAAGTGCACATACGCCGTGCAATCCGCTGCGGTAAAGTCGGCGCCGCAGGCAAAGGGCGCAAACTTCGCCAGACTCGTCACCGCTTGGAGTCCTACAACAAGCCGTTCCCTTACCTCGATCTTGGTTTCGTCGGAAACCATGCCGCCGAAAAAGCATTCTTTGTACAGGCGGCGCGCCACCCATTCGACATTGATTTCCAGATGCTGGATCAGTTCGCGGCATTTGGCCCGTTCAAATGCGCCGGCGGGGTAGAGCGGAATCGCTGGAAAGCTATCTTCGAGATATTCAAGGATCGCCTGGGATTCAGACAGGCCGCCTGCCTCGGACTCGATAAAGGGAATTTTACCAAGGGGCGAATGATCAATGAAGCTTTCTCGCTCCCACGGATAGACAAGGCGTTCATTGAACGGGATCTGCTTCTCGAGAAGCACCAACTTGAGTTTGTTGTAATAATTACTCACACCAAAGCCGCACAATGTGATCATGGCCCTGCCCCCGCAATCCTCGGATGGGAAAGCATATACGAAATCCGCTTTGGCGCTTTGGATATTCGGAATCAGTCGGGCCGCCCGACCTTTCGCGCGCCTGAAAGATCAAGCCCGCTGAAATACTCGCGCGCGGCATCAATCAGCGCACGCACATTTATCGATGCCCTTCGGCTTGCCTGGTAGACGAGATGCACGGGAATCGGCGGCGGCGCGAGTTCGTCGAATACAGTAACCAGTTTGCCCGAGGCGACCGCATCGAGTGTCTGATAAGACAGCAGCCGAACGATCCCCAGCCCATCGATAGCCGCCCTGACCGCCGCGTCGGCGGTATTGAGCGTTAGCCGCGGCTCTATCCGGATTGCTATTTTTCCGCGGAGTCCAAACCGCCACTCCTGTGCGCGGTCTATCTCGGTGAACGACAAGAGCGCATGATCATGGAGTGCGGGCACGTTCGCGGGCGTTCCGCGCTCGGCGAGATAGGCTGGGCTCGCGACCAGCACCCGGCGGACCTCGGCGACCTTTAGCGCATGAAGTCCCGAATCCGACAGATCGCCGATTCGGATCGCTACATCGACTCCCTCGTCGACCAGGCGAACCACCCGGTCGATAAGTGCGAGTTCGACCTTCAGCCCGGGGTTCGCGCGCAAGAGCGTGGTTACGATCGGCAAGATATGGAGCCGCCCGAAGGTGACCGGCGCGCTGAGTACGAGTGTGCCGCTCGGGGTCGCCTTGTCGCCGCGCAGCGCCAGGGCCGCATCGTCGAGCTCGCCGAGCGCCGCCCGACAATGCTGGAGGTAAGCAACGCCTTCTTCGGTCAGGCGAACCGACCTGGTCGTCCGGCGCAACAGCACGGTGCCCAGTGATTCTTCGAGCGTTGCCACAGCGCGGCTTGCAGCGGTCGGCGAGATCCGCATGCGCCGCGCTGCCTCGGCAAAGCTTGCCCGGTCAGCGACTGCAACGAAGGTCCTCAACATATCAATCCGGTCCATGATTGTTCCGATATTTGCATGAGTGAAGTGTCGATTAAGTGAATTATCACGAGCCTGCCATTGGAGCATCTTCAATTCACAGACGGCATCCCGCCGCCCTCACCGGAGAAAATCCATGTCCCGTCTCACCATTCCCGCCCGTGAAGATGCTCCCGCCAAGTCGCAGCCGCTGCTCGATGCCGTTGAAAAGCAGCTCGGCGTTGTCCCGAACCTGTTCCGCCTCGTCGGCTCCAGTCCGGCGGCGCTTGAAGGCTATTTGGGCCTCAACGGCGCACTCGGACGCACGCTCGACGCCAAGACCCGCGAGCGGATCGCGCTGGCCGTAGCTCAAGCCAACGGCTGCGATTACTGCCTTTCGGCACACTCCTATCTTGGGCTCAACCTTGCCAAGATCGACGACGCGGAGATCGCGCTAAATCGCGCCGGTCACTCGGGCGATGCCAAGGCCGATGCTGCACTGGTGTTTGCGCGCAAGGTTCTTGATGCCCGCGGCAGCGTCAGTGACGCCGATCTCGCAGCGGTTCGCCTTGCCGGCTTCACCGAACCCCAGGTGATCGAGATCGTGGCAAGCGTCGCGCTCAACGTGCTCACCAATTACATCAATAATGTCGCCCAGACCGACATCGACTTCCCCGTCGTGCTGGCCGCCGAGGCCGCCTAGCCGACCCGGAGCCCCGGGCGCCCCCCCCCCCCGGCGCCCGGGGCATTCGTTCCCGATCACTCCTCGAAAGGACCAGGCCCATGACTCGTTCCCGCACATCGTAAATTGCCGCTCTTTTGGGCAGCGCCGTTCTGACAGGTATCACGGCTGTGGCAGCCACCACGCCGGTCTCTGCCGCCACCGCCGCGACCGTCGTGCACACGCCGTCGGTTACCGCTTGCGACGTCACCTATGGCTCAATGACCATCGATGGCCTCAACATCGCTTACCGCGAAGCCGGTAAACCAAGGGCGCCCAAGCTCGTTTTGCTGATGGGCTTTCCCGCCTCGGGCCACCAGTATCGCAAGCTGATCGAAGAGCTTTCGGACCGCTTCCACGTCATCGCGCCAGACTACCAAGGCTTCGGCGCCAGCGACTCACCCGATCCCGCCAACTATGCGTACACCTTTGACAAGCTGGCTGACACGACGAAGAAGCTGCTCGCTGCCAAAGGCTTTGATCATTTCGGGCTCTATGCCCAGGATTACGGCGGCCCGGTCGGCTTTCGCATCGTCACGGAGGATCCCAAAAAGCTCGACTGGCTGATCATCCAGAACACCAGCGCCTATCCGGAAGGCTTCTCGGCCGCCTGGGATGGCTTCCGTTCCAAACTGTGGCTTGATCGCTCGGCCGAAAACGAGAAGCCACTGGCAGCGTTTCTGACGCACGATGGGATCAAGGGCATTTATCTAGCCGGAGCAGCCCACCCCGAGCTAATCAGCGCGGACAATTGGGAGTATGACTATGGCATCATGGCGCGCCCTGGCCATGTCCGTCTGAACCTCGACCTGTTCTACGACTATCGCAAGAATGCCAAACTTTACCCGGTATGGAGAAGTTCCTTCACGACGCCCAGCCCAAGACGATCATCTTCTGGGGTCAGCACGATCCGTTCTTCACGCCCGAAGGCGGCGAAGCCTATCTGCGGGATCTGCCCAAAGCCAAGATGCATCGGCTGAACGCCGGCCATTTCGCGGCCGAGGACAACGCCCCGTACATCGCAGCCCGGATGAAGGCGTTCTATGACAAGACGGTGAAGTCAGGGAAGTAACGTTCTCCCAAGGGCCGTCGACCTACCCGGGTCGGCGGCCCGTCCCAGCCGCATTCCATATCAGGAGCCGGATCATGCCCAAGCTTGAATATAATCAAGGCTTTTCACGTGACGTTGCGTCGCTCTCGTACGCCGTAACTATATCCTATCGTGTCGCGCTGAAAAGCGCGCTCGGCTGGCTTTTCCAATTTGAGGACCTTGACTGGAGGTTCTCCTTGTTTGGTCTGGAAGGGATCGAATACGAGATCGACTTCAATTTTCCAATGCAGGTGGCGGCGTGACAAGACTGGTCGTCTTTTGCGCGCTTGCGGCTATAGTGGGCGGCGCACTTCGAATCGTTGCCCCACTCATGACCCCGATGTTTGATGCCCCGGCAACAGAGGCTCTCTACGCGGTCATTGACCTCGGCATGCTGTTCGGACTGGTGGGCGTCTACGTGCAGACCGCAGACAGGCTCGGGCCAATTGCTCTGGTGGCGTTCGTCACGGCATTTGCCGCACTTGCGAGCATCGTCGGACCGGACCCAACACTGTTCGGTATCGACTTCTACCGAATGGGTGCCAGCGTTTTCAGCGTTGCCCTCGGCGCGTTCGCGACGACACTCGCTCATGGCCGGATGCACCGGACAGCGGCCGGGCTGTGGATGATCAGCCCCGCGATGGGCGCAACAGCGCTTATTCTTACCGGTCCGTGGTTGGCCGGCGCTGGCATGACCCTCGGCGCCGGCTTCGTGTTCGCCGGGCTCGCGTCAATGCGAGAAGTCCGTTCGGCTTTGGCCGCCGGTGGCCGAGTCGCGGGAAAGCAAACTATGTGCTGACGTCGCATAACGCATCCAAGCCGTCCGCCCAGACACCGCTCTGCCACTGCCAGACCAAAGCGGGCAAATAGCTGACGCGTTCGGATGCCGTTCGCAGCCCCATCGGCGACGGAGCGTTGGCGCTCAATCGCTCCTTTTCCCCGCCCGGTATTGTAAGATTCACCCCGAAAGAGGCAATGAAACAGGTGATCTATAACCTGCCCAGCGTTGTCAGTGACGGCGAAGCTCGAGCGTTTTTGTTCTTTGGCCGAGAGGTTCAGGCTTGGCGCGTCGGACACCTTGTACGTGCTGCCGCCAACGCCTGCCTTCGCCTCGGTGGCCCGCTTCAGTGCAATGACGACTCGTCCGTCCATGGCACCGAACGCCGTCCGACATGGCTGATTGTCCGCACATCGCCGGTTCGGCGCCTACAAGCGCGCGGCAAATGATCCTTCGCACGCGGATCGAAGGCCTTCCCACGCATATGGAAGGCCTTCCCACGCAGATAGAAGGCGCAGCAATTGTCAATGCATGGAGACAGCCATCATGATCCTCAAGCTCATCAGCCATGACCTCTGCCCGTACGTGCAGCGGGCTGTGATTTCCCTCACTGAGAAGGACGTCAAATTCAAACGCATTGATATCGACCTCGCCAACAAGCCCGATTGGTTCCTTGCGATCTCGCCTCTTGGAAAGACGCCAGTCCTGTTGGTCGATGATGTGCCGATTTTCGAATCCTCCGTGATCCTCGAATATCTCGAAGAAACACAACCGAACCCGTTGCATCTAGGCGAACCGCTTGAGCGAGCACGACATCGTGCGTGGATGGAGTTCGCTTCAGCCACGCTGAACGACATCGCAGGTTTTTACTCTGCATTGGATGAGCAGGCATTTGTCGCCAGGACTGCGGTCCTTCGCGGCAAGTTCGAGCGGCTGGAAGGCGAATTGGGGGCGGGACCTTACTTCGCCGGAGACCGGTTCAGCCTCGTTGATGCGGCGTTCGGCCCGGTGTTTCGTTACTTCGACACCTTTGATCGGATCGGCGATTTTGGTATTCTTACACAGCTTTCCAAAGTCGGAAGATGGCGGCTCGCGTTGGCTGAGAGGCAGTCTGTCGCGGAAGCTGTTTCAACGAATTACCCAGACCTTCTGGAGCGGTTTATCGAGCGCCGCGCTTCCAGATTGTCGAAGATTCTTGAAGAGAATATCGTCCAAGAAGGTCAATAACACTTGCTAGGCCGGCTGGAAAAATCTTTCGCCAGTATCTTGGTAACTTGTTCCTCCTGATTTGACGCCGTTCCTGGGCGTGCGTCTGCAAGGATGCTCCCCGGAGCTTGGCCGAAGCCATGGGCAGCCCCGATCAATGACCCCGGCGACGATGAGAAGCAAAATTACGCTTTTAACGTCTGATCTACACGTGATTCGAGTGGCCAGCTGCGTGAACCAGGTTTCTCCGCCCGAATGTATCGATGATCCACGCGTGAACCGCCCTGATACCCGGCAGCCGCCGCAGGTCGCGGTGGACAACGAGCCAGGGCGCCCGGCCTGGGATGCTGGCGGGCGCCGGCAATTCGGTGAGCCCTTCAAGGCGAGCTGCCCAGATGGGTAGCAGCCCGATGCCGATTCCCGACTTGGTGGCAGCGATCAATGCCCGCGTGCTGCCAGTGCGCATCGCGACCTGCCCCTCAAGCCCTGCGGCTACCAGCCACTCGATCTCCGGCAGTTGGCCATAGCTATCGTCATAAACAATCAACCGCTCTGCACTCAGATCGAGCAGGACTGGATCGCGTCCGCGTAGATAGGCGGCACTTGCGAATAGGCCTAGCCGCTGCTCCGGCAACTTCTTGGCCAGCAGGCTGTTGCCTTCCGGGCGGGACATCCGAACGGCGACGTCCGCCTCGCGGCCGGCCAAACTCACAACCGCCGCTTCCGATCGGAGAATTACGCTGATGGCGGGTCGCTGCTCGAATAGCCGCGGCAAGGCGGGCGCGAGAATATCGGCGACGATGAACTCGGTCGCAGAAATAGTTACTCGTTCCTGCTCACCGCCTTGCCGCATGGCGGCCGCTGTGCGGTTGATCCGCGCTAACCCTTCCTGAACCGGCTCAGCAAGGGCTGCGATGCGCTCACCACTCGGTGTCAGCCTTGCCCCGTTCATGCGTCTGTCGATGAGGCGGAGCCCAATCGTCGCTTCCAGCGCGTCGAGTCGACGTCCGACAGTGGAGACGGCGATACTGAGGCGCTTGGCAGCGCCGCTCAGCGAGCCCGAGCGCGCCACGTGCAACAACAGGTCGATATCGGCGGAATCCATGCGCCATACATATGAATGATTTGCATTGACGCAAATCTAATTTGCGTCAGCGATACTATTGGGCCCCTCTGGCCTGTCTTACATTATCGAATAGATACTCGAAAAAGAAAGGGCGCCGTCATGCGTCAGCTCACGTTTGCGGAACAAGGCAAGGTCGAATGGCGTGAGGTGCCAGACGCGCGCCTGCGGTCCGGCATTGAGGCTGTCGTGCGACCGCTCGTAATCGGCCGTTGCGATCTCGACGTCGGATTTTTGAAGGGGACAGCGCCCTTGCTCCCAGGATCGCCGATCGGTCATGAGATGATCGGCGAAATCATGGACGTCGGCGACGCCGTTCATGGCGTGCGACCCGGGCAGATTGTCATCGTGCCCTCGCAGATTTCCTGCGGAACTTGCCGCAACTGTCGGCGAGGTTTCACGGGTCGGTGCCTGTCAGTACCGTTTGGTGCGGGATACGGCATGGGCCGCGCGGGCGATTATGGCTCGGCTGCAGCCGACCTCGTGCGCGTGCCCTTTGCTGACGCGATGCTGGTACCGCTGCCGCAAGGTGCCGACCCAGTCGCGATGATCGGTGCCGCCGACATGGCGCTCGATGCCTGGCGCGCTGTTGCGCCGCAACTCCAGCAGCGGCCTGGTGCGACGGTTCTGGTGATGGGTGGCTCTGCCTCGGTCATCGGAATCTACGCTGCTGGGATAGCCGTCGCGCTCGGCGCGTCGCGCGTCGACTATGTCGATGATGATGAAACGCGGCTCGTGCAGGCAGCGCGCTATGGTGCAAATCCGATCCGCAGGCCAACCGAGCTCAACAGCTTATACGAGGTCGTCATCGATGCTGACGGCCAAGCCGAGACGCTCGTTGAAGCGATTCGGGCGACCGAGCCGGAGGGGCTTTTCACCAGCGTCACCATTCATATGCGGGCATTGACCGGGCTTCCGCTAATCGAGATGTACTTCAAGGGCTTGAGCTTCCACATCGGTCGCGCGAACGTGCGTAGCGCGATCGAACCGGTCCTGAGCCTCTGCGCCCACGGTCATTTCCGTCCCGATCGCATGGCAACAACACTTTACGGGTTCGACGACGCCCCTATGGCGTGGCTCGACCCGGCGGTCCGAACAGCGGCCTCGCGTGCTGAATTGACGACCCGCGCACCAGTGCAGACTGAAGGGGCGCTTCTCGATGCGTGAGCCAAAAATTCCCAGCGGCTTCGAGCCTCATTTTCGGCAGAGTCCGCTGACCGACCCATGGGAGCCGCTTTACTCGCGGCGTAACGGTGACGGCTTCCAGTTGGCTATCCGTGTCGACCGACCGCACTGCAACGCGCGCGGCATGGCGCACGGCGGGCTGATTTCGGCGTTGGCCGACAACGCAATGGGGCTCGCTTGCGTGCTGTCAGCCGGCGGCGAAGGCAGCGGCGCGGTAACCGCGAGCCTGAGCGTCGAGTTCATCAGCAGCGCCAAGGCCGGCCAGTGGCTCGAGGTCGCCGCAGAGCCGACAAAGGTCGGGCGAACGCTCGCCTTTGCACAGGCGCGCATCACAGCCGATGGCGAACTCGTTGCCACCGCGAGTGCCGTTTTCCGGATGCTGAGCAAAGAGGGCCAAAATGGTAACAAGGGTTGAACAACAACGGTTCTGGCACACGCCGGGCCCTTGGATATCCCGGCGACCCGGCTCTCGGCGCTGCGCTTGTTGGCTAATAACAGCTTACAGGGGCCGGAGTCGCAACGCCGTACGGCCGAAATGAGGCGCGAAGTAGCAGACGGTGGTCTGAAACCCAATGACCCCTTCCTGCACTTTGTTATCCGGGAAGCCGCAATTCCGCTTTGTCCCCGTTCCGGCCGTTCACCGGACTATTCATGAGGTCATGAACGAAAGACCGCTTTCGGGATCGTAAAGCGACGCGCCGAACGGCTGGCATGAGGGCGCAAGGTGGACGATATCGTTCAGTAGGCCAGCTGTTGAATTTACTCCCCGACGGGATACCCTGCCAGCAGGTCTAGATGAGACCCTCAACCGGGAAGTTTCTATTGTCACTTCTGGCATAGTAAGTCGGCCAGGAATCGGCAGAATTGACTGCAGCGGCCTTAAAAAACCAACAAAGGTGGATCTTTCCAATGTCCTTCTGGTATTTTTAGCTTACAGCGAACCAGGGCATTCGACGCATAAGTCGGAAGTTCATATTGTCAGCCTATAGCCAGCCGGCGCCGAATCGTTGCGCCAACGGCGGCGCCCATGAGTGCGGCGAACAGCGCGAAGATCAGCGGGTTGAACCACACCATTGCCGCCAGCGCGACAAGTGCCAACGCCAGCGCAAAGGCCGGTGCCAGCGGATAAAGCGGCGCCCGCCAAGGCCGGTCCAGGCCGGGCTCCGTGCGCCGCAGCCGAAACAGGCTCGCCATGCTCATCAGGTACATCACCAGCGCGCCGAACACCGACATGGTGACGATGCTCGCGGTAACCGGTTGGCCGGCGATACCGATGAAGCGGTCGCTGTAGATGGCCGCGATGCCGATCACCCCGCCGCTGATCGTCGCCAGGTGCGGCGTCCGGAATCGGGGGTGCAGCCGCGCGAGAATCGACGGCAGATAGCCCGCGCGCGCCAGCGCGAACATCTGCCGGGCATAGCCCATGATGATGCCGTGGAATGAAGCGACCAGCCCGAACAGGCCAAGCCAGACCAACATGTGCAGCCAGCCGCTGGATTGCCCGACGACGATTTTCATTGCCTGCGGCAGTGGGTCATTGAGGTTGGACAGCGCCCGCCAGTCGCCGGCGCCCCCGGCAAACAGCATGACGCCAAAGGCTAGCACCGTGAGCGTGAGGATACCGGAGACATAGGCAACGGGAATGGTGCGGCGCGGCTCCCGCGCTTCTTCCGCCGCCATGGCGACGCCTTCGATGGCGAGGAAAAACCAGATGGCAAAGGGGATGGCGGCAAACATCCCGCCAATTGCAGCGACGGAGAGTTGGCCCTGTCCGGCCCAACCACCGGCAGTAAAATTCGCCCATCGGAACGCCGGCGCGACGACGCCCATGAACACCAGCAATTCGCCGACGGCGAGCAGGGTGACGAACAGCTCGAAGGTCGCCGCGATGGTAACACCGACGATGTTGAGCGTGACGAACAGCAGATAGGCGCCAACAGCCGCCTGTTTCTGGTCCAGCCCGGGGAATTGCACTGCCAGATAGGCGCCAATAGCGAGCGCTATCGCCGGCGGCGCAAACAGAAACTCGATCAGCGTTGCAAAGCCCGCGATGGCGCCACCCAAGGGTCCAAAGGCGCGATAGCTGTAGGCGAAGGGGCCGCCGGCATGCGGGATCGCCGCGGTCAGTTCGGTAAAGCTGAAGATAAAGGCGACATACATCGCCGCGACGATGATCGTCGTCACAAGGAAGCCCAATGTACCGGCCTGTGCCCAGCCATAGCTCCAGCCGAAATATTCGCCCGATATGACCAGCCCGACGGCAATGCCCCACAATTGGAACCCGCCAAGGGTGCGTGCCAATGTCGTCGGCGGCGCGGGATCGTTCATCGATGCGACAAACTGCTCGCCACTCAATCGGCCCGTGACGGGCCGGCAGCGACGGCCTCGGCAAGCAGTGACAGCGCCGCCAGCGAGAATTCGACCATGTTGGCGAGCCGGTCACCATGGCCGGTCTCGAGCGTACGCACGGCCTCGCCAGGGCCAGAAATGGCATAACAGCAATGACCCGCGGCATCGCCATAGGGATTCCCCGTCGGGCCGGTTGCCCCGGTTTCGCCGATGCCCCAGGTCGCGCTGAAACGGCAACGCACGGTTTCCGCCAGCAGCGCCGCATAGGGCTCGCTGGCAGATTTCAGGCCGCGCACATCCTCGCGCTTCAAATCCAGCAGGCGGTGACGGGCCCGCGGCGTGTAGACGACACCCCCGCCCAGATAATAGGCGGACGCCCCCGGCACGGCGAGAAGCGCCGCCGAAATCAGGCCGCCCGTCGAGGATTCCGCCACGGCGACGGTCTGACGCCGTGCCACCAGCAGCGGCGCCAGACGCTGCGCTGCGTCAAAAAGCGCCGCCATGTCCGACTTCATATCGACGCTCGCCCCCCGGATGTCATTAAGGCCGCGGTTTTGGATAGGGGATGAATTTGCCAAGGCCTACGCTGCCAAAATCGATCCGTGACAGATTGTCGACGAGCTGGACGATATCGATGTCGCACAGTTGCGGGCTGTAGGTGTTGGTCACCAGAATCTGGTCGCTACGCAGGAACCCGGCACCCGTCGGACGATTGACATAGCGGGTACCATTGTTGGTTTCATACACCAGCGCCGTGCGCGGGATGACGTGCACCGTCTTGATATCACGCTGGTAAATGCAGGACACCGGCTTGCCTTCGATGCGCCCGGCGGTTTCGGCGGCCAGCATTTCGTCGGGCGTCTTCGATGCCGCATTGGCATTGCTGCCAATCAGCGTCGCCGCCAGTGCCAGCAGGGGCAGGCAAATGCGCATGGGAATCTCCTTTGCCACACAGTAGCGTCGAAATGGCGACATGCCATCCCGCACCATTGCAGAAAATTGCGGCGCGGTGGATGAACCGGGGCTGATTGGGTTGCTTGATCGGGAGCAGGGGCGGATGAGGACGGCCAGCGGCGGCTGCCATTGCGGCGCAGTCTGTTTCGAGGTGCAATTGACCAGCCCGGTCGAAGTGCTCGATTGCAATTGCTCGGTGTGCAGCAAGACCGGCTTCCTCCATCTGATCGTCGCTGCGGCCGATTTCACGCTGTTACGCGGTGTGGAAAGCCTGACCGACTATCGATTTGGCAGCGGCACCGCCCGCCACCTGTTCTGCGCCACGTGCGGCATCAAGAGCTTTTACGTGCCGCGATCCCACCCGGATGGTTTCAGCGTCAATTGGCGGGCGCTTGAGGGCGTAGCGGATATCGCGCCGACCATCCGCGCCTATGATGGCCGCAATTGGGAACAAGCCCGCGCCGCGCTGGAGTAAACTTCCGGCGCCAAATGCGGCGCCGGAAGTTTACCAAGTTGACCGTCCCACGCGGTTTTGATGAATTGGCGCGCCTTCCGGCGACAGGCGCAAACAGCGTTGGCGGGATGATGAAAGGGCGCGATCACGCCGCATTAAATAACCAAATCGGTTACAAATGTCAAGCCAGATCGGTCAACGACCCGTCTGGCCGCGCTGCATCAGCCTGGCGTCGGCAAGCACCAGCGCCACCATTGCCTCCATGACCGGCGCGGCGCGGATGCCGACGCAGGGATCATGCCGGCCCTTGGTGACGATATCGGTTGCCTGGCCATCGCGGGTGATCGTTTCAACCGGCGTCAGGATCGACGATGTAGGCTTCAACGCCATGCGCACGACAATCGGCTGGCCGGTCGAAATGCCGCCTGCGGTGCCGCCGGCGTGGTTGGCGAGGAATTGCGGGGCATCGCCGCTCCCGGATACAGAAGGCCGCATCCGGTCGGCATTATCTTCACCGCGCAGCCGTGCCGCGCCGAAACCGTCGCCGATTTCGACGCCCTTTACTGCGTTGATGCCCATGCAGGCCGCTGCCAGCTGGCTGTCCAGTTTCATGTACACCGGCGCGCCCCAGCCGGCGGGGACGCCGGTCGCGGTGCATTCAACAATGGCGCCGAGTGAGGACCCGGCCTTGCGCGCCGCATCGAGCGCCACTTCCCATTGCGCCGCCGCAACCGCATCCGGGCAGAAGAACGGGTTGCGGTCGATCTCGGCATCATCGAAACGGTTGTAATCAATGGCGATACCGCCCAGTTCAACGAGATAAGCGCGCACCCTTACCTCGGAGATCACCGCCCGCGCCACCGCGCCCGCCGCCACCCGACTGGCGGTTTCGCGCGCCGACGAACGGCCGCCGCCGCGCGGATCACGGTGGCCATATTTGGCATCATAGGCATAGTCCGCGTGGCCGGGGCGATAGGCCTTGCCGACTTCCGAATAATCCTTCGATCGCTGGTCGACATTTTCGATCATCAGGCTGATCGGCGTGCCGGTGGTCAGCCCTTCATGGACGCCCGACAGGATGCGCACCTGGTCCGGTTCCTGCCGCTGCGTCGTGAACCGCGAAGTGCCGGGCCGCCTTTTGTCGAGCCAGGGCTGGATATCCGCCTCCGACAGCGCAATGCCGGGAGGGCAGCCATCAACCACCGCGCCAATCGCCGGCCCGTGCGATTCACCCCAGGTAGTGAAACGGAAAAGATGGCCGAAGCTGTTGTGGCTCACCCGGTTAACCCTACGAATTCGATCCGATTGCCGAAGGGGTCGGTCGAAAAGAAACGCGGCCGGCCGTCGCCATCGGTATCGTCGCGCGTTGCAAACCCTGCCGCCTCCAGCCGCGTGCGCAGCGCCGAAAGCGCATCCGTGGCGATGGCGACATGCGCCTTCAAGGCCGGTTGAAACGCCGGATCGATGCCGATGTGAAGCTGTTGTGCACCAATCTGGAACCAGCAGCCGCCGCGCCCTGCCAGCGATGCCGGCTTGGGGATTTCATCAAGCCCGAGCAGACCGGCAAAAAAGGCCCGCGCCTCAGGCTCGCCACCCGCCGGAATGGCGACCTGGACATGATCGAGACGCATTGCTTGTGTCACGCCACGCTGATGTCCGGCGCGTCTTCGGCCTTCATGCCGATAACGTTGTAGCCGGCATCGACATGGTGGATTTCGCCGGTCACGCCGCTGGCCAGATCACTGAGCAGATAGACGCCGGCGCCGCCGACATCCTCGATCGTCACATTGCGCCGCAGCGGCGAATTATATTCGTTCCATTTCAGGATGTAACGGAAATCGCCGATCCCGCTGGCTGCCAGCGTCTAGATCGGGCCGGCCGAAATGGCGTTGACGCGCACATTGCTGGGGCCAAGATCCATGGCCAGATATTTCACCGATGTTTCCAGCGCCGCCTTGGCAACGCCCATGACGTTATAATGCGGGATGACCTTTTCGGCGCCATAATAGCTCAATGTCAGCAGCGATCCGCCGTCCGGCATCATCGGCAAAGCGCGCTGTGCGACCGCAGTGAAGCTGAACACGCTGACGTTCATGGTCAGCGCGAAATTGGTGGCGCTGGTGTCGACATAGCGGCCGCGCAGTTCGTTCTTGTCCGAAAAACCGATGGCATGGACGAGAAAATCGATCGTCGGCCATTCCGCCGCCAGCGCCGCAAAACAGGCATCCATGCTGGCATCATCGCTGACATCGCATTCGTACAGCCGCGCAACACCCAGGCTTTCCGCCAGCGGCCGCACGCGCTTTTCCAGTGCCTCGCCTTGAAATGAAAAGGCGATTTCGCCGCCTTGTTCGGCAATGGCCTTGGCGATCCCCCAGGCCAGGCTGCGATCATTGGCGACGCCCATGATGAGGCCGCGCTTGCCGGTCATGATTCCAGCCATAAAACTCCGTTCATTCCACTATTGCCGGGCGATGCTTTAGGTCGTGATCGCATAAATGTCATGCCCCGTCATGGCCTGAGGCTGCCGAATGGCCAGGCGCGGGACCGCTGGCGGGCCTTCGGCCCTCGGCCCTGCGACGAATGCCGCGAAACGCGGCGGGGCGCTCGCTTCGCTTGGATGAACCCAAGGGGTGCGCGACTGCGCTCACTCACGCGTGCCGGGCTTCTCCTCGACGTGCCGGGGCATGACATTTATGCCTTCACGTCCCAGCCGCCTTTGGGTCGATTTGGCGAGTGCCGCGTTCAAATGTGCGCCAACCACCAACGCCAGGCCGATTATGTAGAAGAACAGCAGCGCCACGATCACGCCGGCTAGCGAGCCATAGGTCAGCGTATAACCGCCAAATTGCGCCAGCACGAACGGCATCGCCATGGTCGTTCCAGCCCAGGCCAAGGTCGTTACCAGGGCGCCGGGCCAGATCGGGCAGCCGAGGGCGCGGAAGCGTGCCGGGGTCAGCACGACGAAAACCGAATAAAGCGACACGAACAGCGCCAGCGGCGGCAGGAAACGCCGCACCCTGAGGCCGGCCAGCGCTTCATCGGCCAAGGGCATCAGCTCGCGAACAAAGGTTTCGGCACCGGCCAGCAGCACCTGCGCCGCCAGTGCCAGCAACATTGTCGCCACCGCGACAAAGACGATCGCCAAAGACACCAGCCGGTATCGCCACAGCGGCAAGGTGGCATTTGATTGATAGGCGCGACGGATGATCGACCGCAGCGTTTCCATGAAGCTGGTGACCGTCCAAAGTGTCACGACAATCCCGAGGGTCAACAACCCGCCAGACGCCCGAACCGTGATCACATCGGCGATGGGTTTGCCGACCAGTCCCGCCACACCCGGCGGCAAGGTATGCAGGAAAGCGGTGACCACGCGCAGGCCATCCGACGTCCGCCCCAGTGCGCCGGCAACGGTTGCCAGCACGATGAAGAAAGGAAACAGCGTCAGCAGAGACAGATAGGCGATGTTGCCGGCATGGGTGAAACCATCCGCCCACACACCGACCGCCGTGTCGCGCAACACGATCAGGGCGCGCCGGTTGCGAATCATCAGGCGGCGCGCGCGAGTCATGGCGCAGAGCCGCAGGCCATGGCGCTGATCAAACCCCCATATCGCCGCGAACGGCGCGGCCATCGGTCCAGCCCTGGACAAATTTCCGCAAGGTGGCATCATCGGCAGGCAGATCGACCATGACGGTCACCAACTGGTCGCCCCGGCTGCCATCGGCACGGGAAAAGCCCCTGCCCTTCAGCCGGAACACCTTGCCCGATGTCGTGCCGGCGGGGACCGTCAGGCTGACCGCGCCTTCGACCGTCGGCAGCCGCACCTTGGCGCCAAGCACGGCTTCGGCGAGGGTTACTGGCACCTCGATCCGGACATCATCACCATCGCGGCGGAAGAATTTGTGGCGGCCGATGTCCAGCGTCACCAACGCATCACCATTGCCGCCGGGGCCGGGGTCACCCTGGCCCGCCATGCGAACCTGCACGCCGGTTTCAAAGCCGGGCGGCAGTTTCAGATCGACGGTCTTGCCGCTGCGCAGGGTCAGGCGTTGCGGCTTGCGGCTCGCTGCATCCTCGAACGGCACCGACAGGCGGTAGGCGACATCGCCCCCGCGCTGCGGCGGCGACCGGAACCCGCCGCCGCCACCACCGCTGCCGCCAAACGGGCTGCGGCCGCCGAACAGTTCCGAGAACAGATCTTCGGCACCGCCACCGCCGAATTCAAAGCCGCCGGCGCCGCCACCGGTATTGCCCCGGCCGGCACTGCGGGCAAACGGGTCCGGCCCGGGCCGGGCACCGCCACCCCGAAAGCCGCCGCCAAAGGGTGAGGTCGGGTTGCCGTCGGCATCGATCTCACCTCGATCGAAACGCGGCTTCTTTTCGGGGTCGGACAACAGTTCATAGGCGCTGTTGGCTTCCTTGAACCGCTCCAGCTTGGCCGGATTGTCGGCATTGCTGTCCGGATGATTTTCCTTGGCGAGCTTGCGGTATGCCTTTTTGATTTCGGCATCGGTGGCACCGCGGCCGACACCCAGAACCTGATAGGGATCGCGCATTGTCATCCTGTCATCTCAAATGCCTGTTGCAGTTGGGCAACAAGGCGCGACTGTGCAAGGGGCTGCCTTATCATATCCACAGCCTATCCTATCAATGGCCTGTCGCCACAATGCCATGGTTGCGGCATAGGGTTGGCCATGATCACGCCCGACCGCACCCGCCTCGCCTGCCGCCCGCTTTTCGGGCTGATTGTACTATTCGTCATGGCGTCCGCGTCCCCGGCCATGGCCTGGGGTGAATATGCCCATCGCCTGACCGCGCGGATCGCCAATGCCGAATTGACGCCGCGCGCCCGCGCCGAGGTGCGGCGGATTCTGGCAAGTGGCGGCAACAGGGTGAAAACGCCGGAATGCCGGCTCGACACTATCGAGGATGCTGCGGTCTGGCCCGATTGCGCCCGCAGCCTTGGCGACCGCTTCGCCTGGTCGGCAAGCTGGCATTATCAGAACATCAGCGTCTGCCGCGATTTCGATATCGCGGCAAACTGTCCCGACGGCAATTGCGTGACGGCACAGATTCCGCGCCAGCTCGCCATCGTCGCCGATCGCCGGCAAAGCCCCGCGGCGCGGGCGCAGGCGCTGGCGTTTCTGGTACATCTTGTCGGCGACATGCACATGCCGCTGCACATCGGCGACAGGGCCGATCGCGGCGGCAACAACATCCGCGCCGATTATGGCGCCAAGGCGCCGGAGCGGATGAACCTGCACCGCATCTGGGATGTGGAGCTTGCCGAACGCGCGCTGACGGAACCGCCGGCGATCACCGCGCTGTCGCCAACACCGGCGCAGCGGCAAGGCTGGGTGCGTGGCAGCACCGCCGATTGGGCACGCGAAAGCTGGGAAACGTCCCGCGCCGTTGCCTATGGCGATTTGCGCGACTATCCCAACGCCTGCGCTGTCGGCCCGGTAAACGGCAATCTTCGCGCCTATGTCGACAAAGCCTATGTCCGCGCCGCCACGCCGGCCGTGCGTGGACAGGTCGAACGCGCCGGCGTGCGAATTGCAGCCCTTCTCAATGGGGCGCTCGGGCAGTAAGCCTGAGACAAAGGGGAACGCGCGATGCGGCTCGAGGACGAACCGGAAAGCAGCAATATCGAGGACCGCCGCGGGCAAGGCGGCGGCGGTTTCGGCTTTCCCGGCGGCGGCGGTGGCGGGCTTCGGCTGGGCGGGCGCGGACTTGGTTGTGGTGGCACCATTGTCGTCATCGCGATTGCGCTGGTGTTTGGGATCAACCCGATGACGCTGCTGAGCGGCGTCGGCGGCGTTCAGCAATCGGGCGAACAGATCGGGCAGCCACAGCCAGCCGGCCAGGATGCGACTACTCCGCGCGCCAGTTCGCAAACGGATCGCTTTGTCGCCAAGGTGCTCGGCACGACGGAACGCAGCTGGGAAAAGATTTTCGAAGCCGAAGTCGGGCAGCGTTACCAACCGCCGAAGCTGGTGTTGTTCGCCGGCAGCGTCAATTCCGGCTGTGGCCAGGCGCAAGCCGCGTCGGGGCCATTCTACTGCCCTGCCGATCGCAAGGTCTATCTCGACGAAAGCTTTTTCGATGAATTGTCGCGCCGGTTTGGCTCGCCGGGCGATTTCGCGGCCGCTTATGTGATTGCCCATGAAGTCGGCCATCAAGTGCAGAACCTGCTCGGCATTTCCGACCAGGCGCAAAATGCCCAATCCCGCAGCTCCACCACCCGCGCCAACGCGATTTCGGTGCAGGTCGAACTGCAGGCCGATTGCCTGGCTGGTGTCTGGGCAAAGGACAATGCCGGCATTCTGGACGCGGGCGATATCGACGAGGCGCTGACCGCCGCCGCTGCGATTGGCGATGACACGCTGCAAAAGGCAGCACAGGGCGTCGTCGTTCCCGAAAGCTTCACCCATGGCAGCAGCGCGCAACGCATCCGCTGGTTCAAGCAGGGGTTTGCCAACGGCACGATCGCCGGGTGCGACACATTTTCGGCCCGCAGCCTTTGAGCGTGGGGCTGCCCGGGACAGTCAACCGGCCTAGCTGTCCTTGACGTCGATGATGGTCAGCAAGCCTGAACTCCTGCCGCTGCCGCCCGCGACGATCGCCAGCGTGAAATCATCGCCGTCTTCGCTTTTGCCGGCAAAACTTTCGCCGGTGCGGGTTGCCTTCACATCCTTGGCTTCGAACTGCGCCTGATACCAATCAGCAACGGCGGCAGCATCGCCGGGCGCCACAAAGCCGATCTTCACTTCCGACCGTTTCGGCGACGCATTGGCATCCACGTTGATCGAGTTGACCCTCGCGCCCGGATAAAGCCCGACGCCGTCGATATCGAACTTTCCGCCGCCCATTCTGGCACCGGGCACGTTGACCTTGGCATTGAAGCCGCCTGGCAGGTTCAATGCCAGTTTGACGCCGCTGCCGTCACCACTGTCGCTGTCCCAAGCGGCGTCGGCATCCTTGTCGTCGCTGTTTATCGAAACCTTGACGCCATGGTCGTCATCCTTGTCATGGTGCCGCCAACCGCAGCCACCCAGCGCAACCAGACCAATTGCGGCGACGATCACTAACTGCTTCATGTTCGAGCTCCACGCTGTGTTGCTCAAATAATACGCCTTATGCAGGTCGCGTCAATGCCCGGCGCTGCGCCGCGGCCGAAAATGCATAGCGGCGACGATCACCGCGCCTACCCCCAGCCCGAAAATGCCGGACCCCAACGCCCCCGCCAACCAGCCCAGCACAGGCCCGATGGCGTCCGAAATTTCGGCGACATTCTCGCCGACACCGTGGATGAAATGCGCCGGTTGCGCGATGCCGAACGTCTCCAGCCCATGCACGATGATGCCGCCGCCCACCCACAGCATGGCCGCCGTACCGATCGAGGCCAGCGCCTTCAACAACAAGGGCATGCCCGCTACCATCCCGCGTCCCAGCAACCGCAGCGACGGCGATCCGGTCCGGGCCAGAACCATGCCGGCGTCGTCGGCCTTCACGATCAGCGCCACCGCGCCATAGACCAGCGCCGTGATGCCGATCCCGACCACGGCCAGCACGATGGCGCGCTCCGCAATGGCAAGATCGGCGACGCTGGCCAGCGTGATGGCCATGATCTCGCCGGACAGGATCAGGTCGGTCCTGATGGCACCTTTGACCATGGCATCTTCGACGGCGCGGGCGTCGCCTTGTGCCGTTTCAGCCGCGCCGTCTTCATGCGAACTGAAAATCTCGAAGATCTTTTCGGCGCCTTCGAAACACAGGTAGCAGCCGCCGGCCATCAACAGCGGCGTGATGGCAACAGGCAACAGCCAGCTGAGCAACAGCGCGCCGGGCAACAGCAGGATCAGCTTGTTCTTCACCGATCCCCAGGCAATCCTGCCTACGATCGGCAATTCGCGTTCGGCCGTGAAACCATGGACATAGCGCGGCGTTACGGCGGCATCGTCGATCACCACGCCGGCTGCCTTTGCCGACGCCTTGGCCGCCGCCGCCGCGGTGTCGTCCAGGGACGCGGCCGCCACCTTGGCAATCGCCGCAATATCATCAAGAAGTGCCAATAATCCTGTCGCCATGGTAATGTGGCTGGCGAAATGGCGCGGGCATGGCAAGCGGAATTTGGGCAACACCACCGGCTTTTTGGTAGCAGCGTACGGGCGTGCGATTGCAGCGGAGTCCCGCTGATGCTACGGCGCTGGTTCTGAGTGTGTGTAAACGGCGGGGGCCATCGCGTTGAATCAATGGCAACAGATTGCGCTTCTGGTGGCCATTTTCGTGCCGCTGGAAATGCTGCGTCCGGCGCATCCGGGGCAGCGGCGCTTTCGGCGGCATTGGGTCAATGATGTCGTCTACCTGCTCGGCAACGGCTTTATCGTGCGGGCCGGCTATGTGCTGCTGTTCGCGCTGCTTTTGCCCGGATTTTCCGGCCTTTTCCCCAAGACGCTGACCACATTTATCGCGGCCCAGTCGCTGTGGATCCAGATCCCTGCCGCCATCATCATCGCGGACATCGGCTTTTACGCCGCGCACCGGCTTTTCCATGCCGTGCCGTTCCTGTGGCGGTTCCACGCCATCCACCATTCCATCGAGGAGCTCGACTGGCTGGCGGCGCACCGGGTGCATCCGCTGGACCAGGTGATCACCTCGGGGTTTTCGATGCTGCCGTTGCTGGCGCTGGGCTTTTCCGACGCGGCAATCGCTGGTTACGCCCTTTCCTACCTGCTGCAATCGCACCTGGTTCACGCCAATGTCCGCATTCCGTTCGGGCCGTTGACGCGCCTTGTCGCCTCCCCGCACTATCACCACTGGCACCACGCCAATGTGCCGGGGCTGCATGACAAGAACTTTTCGGCGCAGCTGACGTTCATGGACCGGCTGTTCGGCACGCTGCTGCTGCCCGATGCGCTGCCCGCGCGTTATGGCACCGATCATGATGTGCCGCAGATCTACCCCTTGCAGATGCTGTGGCCGTTGACCCGGGAACCGCCGGTGTCACCCGCACCCGCTACTGTGGAGGCCGAATGATCTCGCCACGTATCGAAGAATTGCTGGGCAAGCTGTTGCTGGCGGGCACATTCGGCCTGTTGGCGGTGCGCCAGTCGGTAGGCATCATCGCCGCATTCCGCGCGACGGCGCACCCGCCCTATTGGCAGCTTGGCGTCATCCAGTCCCTGCTCGGCCTGTTCTTTGTTGCGCTGGTGGTGGTGATGACGTTGCGGCGCCTGCCACCGCGCAGCAGCGCCACCGGCTGGGTGCCGCGTGCCGATGCGATCGGCGGCACCTTCCTGTTGATGCTGCTGGTCTATCTTGCCCAGGGCGCCACGCCGCTGGCGGCGCAATTGCTGGCCATCGTGCTGATGATCGCCGGCACCATCGGCTCCATCTATTGCCTGCGCTATCTTGGCCGGTCCTTTGCCGTGCTGGCGGCGGCGCGGGCGCTGGTGACGCGCGGCCCCTATGGCCTTGTCCGCCACCCGCTGTACCTGGCTGAGGGCCTGACCACGGTCGGCATCATCATCGGCCATTGGTCGGTCGCCGCGCTGGGGCTTGGCCTGATGCAGATCGCCTTGCAATTCCGCCGGATGCAGCATGAGGAGCGGGTGCTCCGCGATGCCTTCCCCGAATATCGGGGCTATGCGGCCCGGGTGCCGATGATCGTCCCGGGCCTTGTCCCCGCCGCGCGATAACCCCCGCCCTCAGGCAAAGACAAAGTCCGCCGCGCTGAAGTTTGTAGCGCTGAGATGGTTGCCCGGATCGGCGACCAGCACGGTGAAATGCGCCCCTGCCGAGGTGAACACATCCAGCGCCACGCCGCCATCGGTCGTATCATGGGCGAACACCGTGCCCGCCCCGCCGCCGGGTGCATAGGATTTCACGCCCAGTTTTTCCAGCACGACCTTGTCGATGCCATCCTCGAAATCCTGGATCGTATCGGTGCTGCCCAGCGCGCCGGCGCCCTTGAAGACGAACCAGTCGGCGCCGGTGCCGCCCCACAACAGGTCGTTGCCCAGATCGCCGAACAGCTTGTCCGCCCCGGCATCGCCGTGCAGCTGGTCGTTGCCGTCACCGCCATAGAGCAGGTCGTTATCGGCGCCGCCAAAGATGATGTCGTTGCCGGCCTCCCCGTTCAACCAATCGATCCCGGCATCGCCATAAATCAAGTCATCGCCGGCGCCGCTGCTGATCGTGTCATTGCCGTTGCCGCCGATCGCGGTGTCGCGGCCCCATTCCGATGACAGCACGTCGTTGCCGTCATTGCCCTCCAGCCAGTTGTTGCCATCACCGCCGTCGACCCGGTCATCGCCGGTGCCGCCATAGACCTTGTCGTCGCCGGACTGGCCCTTCAACTTGTCGTTGCCGCCCTCCCCGTAAATCGTGTCGTTGCCGGCACCACCGGCCACGGCTTCGGTGGTCAGCAGGCCTGTCGCCGGGTTGATTTCATTATAGAAACCATCATCCCCGTCGCCGGCATAGATGATATCATTGCCCTGGCCGCCGTCGAGATAGTCGCGGCCGGCGCCGCCATACAGGATGTCATTGCCGTCGCCGCCGAGCAGAGCGTCATGGCCATCACCGCCATAGAGCACGTCGTCCCCGGCCCCCGCATCGAGCGTGTCATTGCCCAGCCCGCCGACCAGTGTATCATTGCCGATACCGGCACCGATGCGGTCATTGCCGTCGCCGCCGTCGATATAGTCGTTGCCCAGGCCGCCAAAGATCAGGTCATTGCCGGCCAGGCCGAAAATCCGGTCGTCGAGGTCGGTGCCGTAAAGCGTATCGTCATTGATGGTGCCGTTGACCGTCGCCATGCATGTTCCCCCTGCAGCCGGGCGGTGGAACATCGCCGCCGGCGCGCCACCACCGCTAAACGCCGCTGGTTGCCACAGCGTTAAAAATTTCGCCGCTGCGGCGAACCGCAAGCCCGATGCGCCAGTCCGAGTCGGGGCCCGATTCGCCGGGGCGGCGCGGGTGGAGGCAGGTGCAGGATCTCCAACAGCAGCCGTTTTCGCAATAAGCCGTTTATTTTCCGTTGGTTAGTGTCGATAAGTTCACATTAAGTCACCGCTCGTTCGCGCAATTCAAACCATCACACCGCCGCCGAGCCGAGCGGGCAAGTGCCGAACAGGTGCGCGTCTCGCCTGCCGAAAGTCGGGATTGATACGCTTTGATATTATAACCATATCGGTGAAAAAGTCAAGCTCTTGCGGCGGCGTTGGCGATGTGCCCGCCGACAGGCCGGGCGGCTATTCGGCGGCGCGTTCGCGGCGCTTGATCTTGCGGACGGCGGCGAGCTGGCCTTGCAGCACTTTCAGGGCGTCGGCTTCCTCGGGCTTCAATTCGCCGAGTTTGACATGGGCGAGCAGCACCTCGAGCGCATCGCCGATCCGGCCAAGCTGCCGGCCATAGCTGCCGACTTCCTCCAGCACCGCCTGCTCGATCTCCGGGTGCGGCGTCGCGCCAAGGTTGATGTTGACCAACCCGAACTGCGCGCCCTGGTTGTAGAAGGACCATGGGTTGATCGCCTGCCACAATTGCTGCGGCGCGAGCGAGACTTGCAGCGATTTCATGGGCCCTCCGGCGGCTGGTGGTTGGCGGCATTTTGCACCGCAAAATCCGAAACTACCAGACTCTCCGAGAGCCCACCCGGCGAGGCTTTGCCACGACGCCCCTTCCCCTACGACCCTCTCCCGCCTGCGGGAGAGGCGAGAGACGGCGAAGCCGGACCTGAGGGTGTTCTTCCGCGTCGAAGCAAGGATACACCCTCACCCGCCGCACGCGACGAAGGTCGCCTCCGCGACGCTGCGCGTGTTCCCTCTCCTGCAGGCGGGAGAGGGGTTATGCCGCTGGCAGGTGCACGATGATTTCGCGCAGCACATTGTCCATGTCGGTCATCACCCGGGCATTCCAGAACCGGATCACGCGCCAGCCTTCGGCGATCAGAAAGACGCTGCGCCGCGCGTCGGCTTCCTCGGCCTGCGCGTGCTGCGAACCATCGAGTTCAATCACCAACCGCGCCGCCACACAGGCGAAATCGGTGATGTACGGCCCGATGCTGTGCTGCCGGCGAAACTTGTGCCCCATCAACCGCCGATCCCGCAGCTGCTGCCAAAGCCGCGCCTCCGCCTCGGGCATGGTCTGCCGCAGCGGCACAGCATGCGGGCTGACAATCCGGGTAACGCGAGACATTTCAGAAGCCTATCGCACCCCCCCGGAACCACAACCCCCCTCTCCCGCCTGCGGGAGAGGCGAGAGACGGCGCAGCCGGCCCGGGTGAGGGTGTTCTTCTTGTGCCGGCGTTGAGAAACACCCTCACCCGCCGCGCTGGCGCGCGTGTCGCCTCTCCCGCAAGCGGGAGAGGGGGCCTGTTGGACTGCGCGGCCCCCCAATCACCCCTCTCCCGCCTGCGGGAGAGGTCGAGAGGCGCGACTTCGCGCCCCGGGTGAGGGTGTTCGGCCAAGGCGGCAAGCAAGGCGAGCCCGCAGGGTGAAGCAGCTTGACTCGCCGAAGGCCCGGCCGGCGGGGCGGCGGGAAACACCCGCCGAACCCGTCCGACGGCGTGCCTTTGCCACTGCGCTGTTTCACTTCTGTAACAAATTACTGGCGCGCGGACCTCAAACACCATGGCGCCTATTTAGTGCACTTTCACCGCAATTTCGTCGTCACCGCAATTTCTGTCACCGCAATTTCGAAGCGTAAGAGCAAAATGACACCGCCGAAATGCCTGCCGTTCTTGTCGATTTAAGTATCTTTCGCCGGGAATTCTGCTTCTTAATTATGGAATAATCAATATCAAATGGCCTAGGCCACACCTGCCGATTTAAGAGTCTCGTCGATTTCCCATGTTAATTGACGAATAATCGCCCAAGTCCCACCTTTAATGGCAACCCCAGATGAGGCTGGGCTCATTTGAGCCCCCGTGTCTCGAAACGCTTTAATATTTGGATCGCCGTTTACGCTAAAGTCTCTATACGACGGATCAGAAATCGACTGGTCAACATGAGCGCCGCCATCTTGAGATCGCGCAGTAAAAATCACGTTTTTTCTGCTTAATTTAATTCTTGAATCAGGATAGAATAACCCCTCCTCGTACCACTTGCTAAATGAAAAAGACTTCAATAGCCGACCGCGCGGTCCCTCTCCCAATACAGGAGCATAGCATGCATCTTCCGATGAAAGCCTAATCATCAAAAGCGGGGTCGCATCGCGAAAAAGTATTTTACCGCCAAAGGCGCCGATCGAAGTACCTAAAATATCGTCCGGCACAGACGAAAGGAATGGTAGGTTCTTTAGGCCCAGCATCCCTAAAAGAGATTTAGTTCTTCCAGTGCCGTCATGAAGTAAAATATAAAGAGAGGACGCCAGTCTCTTGGCTTCCCAAATATTTCCATTATCATATCCGGCTGCGGACGATCGTAAAGCCTGGACTTGATCGGTCAATTCTTGCTCAATTTCGGTTCTGCTCTTAACATATTTCTCCATTGAAGACCCATCAGTAATTTTCCGAGGACAGCTAAAACCACTTTAGAATTAGAATTTGGCGCTAAGGAGGTGTGCTGATCTCGTAGTTTTAAGCAAATATAACTCGGGGTCTAGGCGCTCCCAAGCTGCGGTATCATGATGACTTCGCCACCCCTCCTACTCCGCCGCCACCCCAAGTAACCCGCCCTGCCGGTCATCCACCTCGTTCGCGGGTGTCGTGCTGGCGCTCTTCGCACCCTTGCGGCTGTCGAACGCGTCCCAGACTTCGTTCCAATTGCCCTTGGTGGCCGCCTTGGAATATTCCGTCGCGCGGGCTTCGAAGAAGTTGGCATGCTCCACACCGTTGAGCAGCGGGGTGAGCCAGGGCAGCGGGTGTTCGTCGATCATGTAGATCGGCTTCATGCCGAGCTGTTTCAGGCGCCAGTCGGCGGTGAAGCGGACATATTTCTTGATATCTGTGGGCGTCATGCCGGGGACGGGGCCCATTTCAAAGGCGAGATCGACGAAGGCGTCCTCCATCCGCACGGTTTTCTGGCAGACATCGGCGATATCATCGCGCAGTTTCGACGTCATCACGCCGGTTTCGGCGCAAAAGGCGTGGAACAGCTTGATGATGCCTTCGCAGTGCAGG
>JBBQYI010000034.1:0-30429 GCA_038208825.1 Sphingomonadales bacterium
AGCGGCCGATTACATGCGGTTCGTGCGCATGCTGTTGAACGGCGGCAGCCTTGATGGCGCGCGCATCCTGTCCCCCGAAAGCGTTGCGGAAATGACCCGCAACCAGATCGGCGATTTGCGCGCCGGCGTGCTGGAAACCACTGTTCCCGGCATGTCGAGCACGCTGGAATGGTTCCCCGAAATGACAGCAAAATGGGGGCTGGGCTTCCTCATCAACCCCGAAACCACCGCCGACGGACGGACGGCTGGCAGCCAGGCCTGGGCCGGCATCGCCAACAGCTATTACTGGTTCGACCCCACCGCGGATGTGGCGGGCGTGCTGATGATGCAGTTCATGCCGTTCGGTGATCTGGGGGCGTTTGCAGTGCTTTCGGCGTTCGAACGGGCGGTTTACGCGGGCTGATTTCGCGTTTCGAGCCGAGAAAACACCCTCACCCGGGCCGCCCTGCGGGCGTCTCTCGTCTCCCCCGCAAGCGGGAGGAGGGCTACCGTAGCCGCAGGCGGATCGAGGCGGCGTGGGCGGCAAGGCCTTCCGCGTCGGCGAGCGCGGCGCCGGCGGGGCCGATGGCAGCAAGGCCTTGCGGGCCGCAATCGAGGAACGTCGTGCGTTTCATGAAATCGACGACCGACAGCCCTGATGCGAAGCGGGCGCGGCGGCCGGTGGGCAGCACATGGTTGGGGCCGGCGAGATAGTCCCCGGCGGCTTCGGGTGTATGGCGGCCAAGGAATACCGAACCGGCGTGGCGCATGCGGGCGAACAGCGCATCCGGCTCCGCGACCATCAATTCGGCGTGTTCGGGCGCCAGCGCATCGAGCAGCGGCAGCGCGGCGTCGAGATCGGGGACGAGGATGATCGCACCATAATCGTTCCAGCTTTGCCGGGCGGCGGCTTCGGTCGACAGCGTCGGCAATTGCCGCAGCACGGCGGCGGCAACCGCATCGGCCTCGGCGGCGATGGTGGTGATCAGGATCGATTGCGCCACCGGATCATGTTCGGCCTGGGCGAGCAGATCGGCGGCGATCCATTCCGGGTTGGAACCGCCATCGGACACGATGACGACTTCGGATGGCCCGGCGATCATGTCGATGCCGACGATGCCGTAAAGCTGGCGCTTGGCCTCTGCCACCCAGGCGTTGCCGGGGCCGGTGATGACATCGACGCGCGGGATGCGCGCCGTGCCCAGCGCCAGCGCCGCCACCGCCTGCGCGCCGCCGATGCGGAACACGCGGGACACGCCGGCCAGCCGGGCCGCGGCGAGCACCAGCGGGTTGGCGGTGCCGCCCGGCGTCGGCGTGACCATGACCAGCGTATCTACGCCGGCAACCACCGCCGGAATGGCGTTCATCAAAACCGACGACGGATAGGCGGCGCGGCCACCCGGCACATATAACCCGGCGGCCTCGACCGCGCTCCAACGGACGCCGGTACGCACACCCTCGGCGTCGGTTGCGTCATTGTCGGCGGGTTTCTGGCGTTCGTGAAAGGCGCGGATGCGGGTGGCGGCCATGTCCAGCGCGGCCCGCAGATCCGGTGCCAGCCCGGCCAGCGCCGCATCAAGTTCGGCGGCGGGGATTTCCCAGCCCTGCGCATCCAGATCGACGCGGTCAAATCTTTCCGTCAGATCGGCGATGGCGGCATCGCCGCGCGCCCGCACATCGGCGATGATGCGCGCCACATCGGCGCTGACATCGGCGCCGCTGTCCCGCCGGTCGGCGACCAGCGCGGCAAAGGCGGCGGCAAAGCCTGCGTCGCGCGAATCAAGCCGCAGCGGCATCTGGCTTTTCCACGAGCGCACGGATGGCCTCGACGATCGGCACCACGGCGGGATTGGTCTTGAAGGCGGCGCGGTTGACAATCAGCCGGCTGCTGACCTGGGCGATGACCTGGGTTTCGACAAGCCCGTTTTCGGCGAGCGTCTTGCCGGTCGAAACCAGATCGACGATGCGGTCGGCAAGGCCGGTCAGCGGTGCCAACTCCATTGCACCATTCAGCTTGATGCATTCGGCCTGGATGCCGGCCGCGGCGAAGTGGCGGCGGGTGATGCCGGGGTATTTTGTGGCGACGCGGACATGGCTGAGGCTTTGGATGTCGATCGACAGCGCCGCCGGCTGTGCCACCGACAGGCGGCAATGGCCGATGCCGAGATCGACGGGGGCGTAAAGCTCGGTAAAGGCGAATTCCATCAGCACGTCATTGCCGGCAATGCCGATTTCGGCGGCGCCGAACGCCACGAATGTTGCCGCATCGAACGATCGCACCCGGATGATGCGGACATCGTCACGCGACGTCGCGAACATCAATTTCCGGCTGTTGTCGTCCGAAAAATCAGGCTCGGGCACGATGCCGAGCCGTGCCAGCAGCGGCAGCGCTTCCTTCAGGATGCGGCCCTTGGGGAGGGCGAGGGTTATGGGCTTGGTCATGGCCCCCGGGCGCTTAGCTTGCCCGGGCGCAAAATGCCATGCCCGATGGAAGGATGCGGCTATTGCGCCGCTGGCGGGGGCTTTTGCGGCGCGGCTGTTGGCGGGGCGGTTTGCGATGGGGCAAACGGCGTGGACCTTGCGACCAGCGACGGCGGATTGTTGCGTTCAACGAATTCCATGACCGCCGCCAGCATCCTGGTCCGCGTCGCGGCGCGCGACAGCCAATGGTCTTCGCCATCCAGCGTGACGAATTCGACCGGCTTGCCAGCGGCCTTCAGTGCCTTTTCCATCTGCTGGCTTTGTTCGATCGGCACCACCGTATCGTCCTTGCCGTGGATCAATTGCACCGGCACCGTGATCTGATCGGCGTGCAGTGCCGGCGACAGCCGGTCGAGCAGCGGATCGCCATTGTTCACGGCCCCTGTCAAGCGCAGCCAGAAACGCTGCCCGATGCTGCGCTTGGGTGAAATCCGTGAACCGCCGGTGCCGCCCAGGAAGCGCCGCAGATCGGACACACCTGCCACCGCCGAAGCGCAGCGGTAGACGCCGGGATCCAGCGCCACGCCGGCCAGCGCCGCATAGCCACCATAGCTGGCGCCGACGATGCAGACGCGCGCCGGATCGATCAGCCCTTCAACCGCAAGGCTGCGGACGCCGTCCGACAAATCGGTCTGCATGCGCCGCCCCCATTGCCCATAACCCGCTTCGCGCAGGGCATCGCCCAGACCGTCGGAACCACGGAATTGCGGTTGCAAAACGGCGTAGCCGCGCGACGCCATGGCCTGCGCCCACCAATCGAAACCGGGATTGTCGCGCGCCACCGGCCCGCCATGCGGGAACACCAGCAACGGCAGCGCCGTTGCCGCGCGGCCGGGCGGCAAGGTGAGATAGGCAGGAATATCCAGCCCGTCGCCGGCCTTGTAATGGATGACGCGGTGCGCACCGAGATCGGACGGCAGCACGCCGGGATAGCGCGACCCCAGCGGCCTGGCCTCGTGCCGGCGCCGGTCGACGATGAAATAGCCGTCGCCATTCGCAGGGCCCTGCACCTCGACGATCACCACCATGCGATCGTCGGACCAGCTTTCAAATGTCACCAGTTCGCCCGGGAACGCCTTGGCGATGCCATCCCAGGCGCGTTGGTCGGCGGGATTGCGGAACTGGTAGCGGATCGTGTCGATATCGACCGTCTTGGTCCCCATGACGCGCCTTGTGCGCCGGTCGATCAGCAACAGGTCGGGATCGATATCGGGCAACGCCGGGCCGAGGATTGGCGCCACCAATGGCACCGCATGCACCGCCCAGGTGCCACTGGCGTGGCTGCGCACCAGCACCGAACCGCCGTCTTCATCCAGCGCGAGGACCTGTGGCAGATCGATGTCGGCATGCTCGACATAGGCCTTTTGCCAGTCATCGCCCTTGCGGATGAACAGCGTCCATTCCGCCTTGTATTCATCATAATCGACGCGGGCGATTGCCACCCCTGCGGCATCGACCAGCCAGTCGATGGTATCGTCCTTGCCCTTTTCGGCGAGCTGGGTCTTGGCGCTTTGCAGATCGACGCGATACAGGCCCGACACACTGTGCATGTCGCCGCTGCCAAAAATGAACGGCAGGCCGGGCAGGATGACCGTCGGGACCTTGGCATCGCCGATCGATATGGGGTCGCCAATGACCACGTTCATGGTGTTTTTCACATGATCGAGCAGCAACCGCGACGATTTTGCGGCCAGATCGAGATCCTGCAGTTGATACCATTCACGGGTGCGGCCGGTCATCCCCTTGGGCGGCGCCTGGGTGGTCGAAACCATCGCCAACAGATGGTCCGATCCTGCCCAGAACAGGTTGCGCGCCTTGGATTTTTCAACCGGCGACAGCGACAGCAACGCGCCATCGGCCACGGCACGAACCTGAATTTGCGCTGCGTCGCCATCGCCGATGATAACGGCATAGCGGCGACCATCGGGTGACAGGGTGATATTGTCGAGCGCCGGCAGCTGGCCATAGGCGGCCAGCGGCGGCGCGGCCATGGCCGGCGATAGCGGCGGCAGCAGCAACCCGATCAGCAGGACCGCCAGCAGCGCGGCGGGTTCATGGCATTGCCCGGTTTTCATGGTGCCTTTTGCGCGGGTGCGGTCTTGAACGGCGTTGCGGGGTTGTTGCGTTGGACGAAGGAGACGACTGCCTCCAGCATCTGGATGCGGGTGGCGGCACGGGACAGCCAATGGTCTTCACCGGGCAGGGTGACGAATTCGACCGGCTTGCCGGCAGCCTTAAGGGCTTTTTCCATCAGCTGGCTTTGTTCGTACAGCACCACCGTATCGTCCTTGCCGTGGACAAGCTGCACCGGCACCGTCACCTTGTCGGCGAGGCGGGCGGGCGACCAGGCATCGATGGATTTATCGTCCGGGCTGCTGGCACCCATGAATTTCTTCCAGTAGCGCAGCGTGTTATTGCGGCTGGAACCGGTATCGCGGACTTCGGTTTGCAACATCCGGCGAAGATCGGCGACGCCCGCCACCGCTGAAGCGCAACGGTATACGCCGGGATCGAGCGTCACCCCGGCGAGCGCCGCATAGCCGCCATAGCTGGCACCGACGATGCAGACGCGCTTTGGATCAATCGTCCCGCCCTTGGCGAGGAAGCGGACGCCGTCGGACAAATCGGTTTGCATGCGCCGGCCCCATTGGCCGAAGCCGGCGTCGCGGAACGGCGTGCCAAAGCCCGACGAACCGCGGAATTGCGGTTGCAGCACGGCATAGCCGCGCGACGCCAGAGCCTGCGCCCACCAGTCGAATCCCGGCGAATCCCGCGATTCGGGGCCGCCGTGCGGCAGAACGACGAGCGGCAGGCCCTTTGGCGACGCGCCGGCGACGGGCGGCAGGGTGAGATAGGCCGGGATATCGGTGCCGTCGGCGGCCTTGTAGGTGAGCGTTTCGACCTTGCCGAGGTCTTCGGGTTCGACGCCCTTGTAGCGATCAGCGAGATAACGGGCCGCTTTTGCCTTGCGATCGACGATGTAGAAGGCGTCGCCGTTGGTGGCGCCTTCGACCTCGACGATGATCGTCATGCGGTCGTCAGACCAGCTTTTCAACGTGACGAGCTCGCCGGGAAAGGCCTTGCGAACGCCATTCCAGATGCGTTGATCGGATTCGGACAGAAAGCTGTACTGGACATCGTCCAGCGTTGAATCGACGCTGCCGATGTAGAAATTCGTCGCCGGATCGGTGATGATACCATCGCCATCAAGATCGGGCAGCGGATCGGACATGCTGTTGTCGGCAAAGGCGATCGCATGGGTCGTCCAGATGCCGCTTTTGTGCGTTTCGATGAGCACCGAATCCGCGTCCTTGCCAAAGGAGACCAGGCCAGGGTGGTCGAGCAGCGCGGTCTCGGTATAGGCGCGGTGGAAGTTGCCGCCATCGCGGCGCAGGAACAGCGCCCATTCGCCGCTTTGCTGGTCATAATCGACGCGGGCAACAGCCTTGCCATCGGCACCTACCAGCCAATCATTGGTGTTTTCATTGCCGGCTTCGGAAACGCGGGTCAGGCCGCTTTCGAGGTTGACGCGCAGCAGTGTCAGCACCCCCGTACCATGGGGAAATGTGAGTCCCGGCGCGATCAGTTGCGGCCGGCCCTTCTGATCGATCGGGGTCGGGCTGCCAAGGATAACGTTCATGCCGCCTTCGACATTCCCCAGCGTCGCCTTCCAGCGGTTTTCCTTCAGGCTGAAATCGGTCATCGCCGACCATTCGCGACGCGGACCCGACAGGCCGATGACAAGGGCCGTGGTCGAAACGGTCGCCAGCATGTGATCGGGGCCGGCCCATTGCAGGCTGCGCACCTTGGCCTTGCCGGTGCGCGTGCTGCTGATCAACGCGTTGCCGGGGATGGCGCGGATCTGAACCTCGGTCGTGTCTTCATCGCCGACAAGCGCCGCAAAACGCGCGCCGTCGGGCGAAATCGCAACCTTGCTGATCGATGGCGTGCTGCCATAGGCCGAAAGCGGCGGCATTGCCCGGGCGGGCAGGAGGGGGAAGGCAAGCGCAACGGAACAAGCCGCCAGAAAATGGCCGCGGCGAAAGAATGGCATCAAATACCCCCTGCGAACGACCCTGGGGCGATAAAATGGTAATCAAAGGGCTTCGTCAAGGCGCAAACCGCCGCGATCTGTGGCGCTTATTGTGTCGGCGCGGTTTACTGGCCGCCGCGCAGGAAGCGCAGGATTGCCGAGAAATCCAGCGTGCCGCCGCCGTTATTGGTGAACATCTGGTACAGCGCTTCCGCCTGCGCCCCCATCGGCACGCTGGCCCCCGCGGCGGTGGCGGCGGCGACGGCGAGTTTCAGGTCCTTCAGCATCAGCGCCGAGGCAAAGCCGCCCTGATAATTGCGGTTGGCGGGCGATGCCGGCACCGGGCCGGGGACGGGGCAATAGCTGGTCATCGACCAGCTTTGGCCGCTGGCTTTCGACGAGATATCGAAAAAGGTCTGCGCATCCAGCCCCAGCTTTTCGGCGAGCACGAACGCTTCGGCAGTGGCGACCATGGTGGCGCCCAGGATCATGTTGTTACAGATTTTCGCCGCCTGTCCCATGCCGGCACCGCCGGCGTGGATGACCGCCTTGCCCATATTTTGAAGGATCGGTTCGGCGGCTTCGAACCCCGGGTGCGGCCCGCCGACCATGAAGGTGAGCGTGCCGGCATCGGCGGCCGCGGTGCCGCCCGAAACGGGTGCATCGACCATGTTCAGGCCCTTTGCCGCCGCCGCCTCTCCGACGCTGCGCGCGGTGGCGACGTCGATGGTCGAACAATCGATGAGGATGGCGTCCTTGCCGGCTGCGGCGAACAGCGCGCCTTCATAGGCATTGGCGACATGGCTGCCGGCGGGCAGCATGGTGACGATGGCGTCCGCCCCGGTGGCGGCGGCGCGCGCCGATGTGGCGGCGGTGCAGCCGTGCGACACGGCGCGCGCGACGGCTTCTTCCGACAGATCAAAGGCGCGGACTTCGTGCCCGGCCCGGGCAAGGTTGGCCGCCATGCCGCCACCCATGTTGCCGACGCCGATGAATGCGATAATGGCCATGTGAAGTGGCTCCCCTTGGCGCACCGGTGAAGGCTGGCGCTTGATTGTCGTGCCAGCGAAGGCTGGCATCCCTGTCTGTCCCGCCAGCGAAAGCTTGCATCCAGCCCGACCGCGCGTGTCCGTCGTTGTTACGCCGCACCGCGACTGGATGCCAGCCTTCGCTGGCATGACCCGGGAGGGCGGGGTGACTGGTCTTACTTGCCCGTCCAGTTTCCCGGGCGTTTGGCGATGAAGGCGGCCATGCCCTCTTTCTGGTCGGCGGAACCGAACAGGCCGTGGAACAGCCGGCGTTCGAAATTGACGCCCTGCGCCAGCGGCATTTCGAAGGCGGCGTTGATGGCTTCCTTGGCGGCGATGGCGGCGAGCGGTGCCATGGCGGCGATTTCGGCGGCCATTTTGAGGGCCTCGGCGACCAGATCGGCGGCGGGGACGACGCGCGCCACCAGCCCGGCGGCTTCGGCTTCGGCGGCGCCCATCATGCGGCCGGTCAGGCACATTTCCATGGCCTTGGCCTTGCCGATGGCGCGGACCAGGCGTTGCGAACCCCCCATGCCGGGGATGACGGCGAGCTTGATTTCGGGCTGGCCGAACTTGGCATTGTCGCCGGCGATCATGATGTCGGCCATCATGGCAAGTTCGCAACCGCCGCCAAGGGCAAAGCCCGATACCGCCGCGATCCACGGCTTGCGCGTGGCGGTGACGCGTTCATAGCCGGCGAAGAAATTGCTGCCATACATGTCGGCAAAACTCTGTTCCGACATTTCCTTGATGTCGGCGCCGGCGGCAAAGGCCTTTTCACTGCCGGTGAGCACGAGGCAGCGCTGCGACGCATCGGCATCATAGGCGGCGAAAACCGCGATCAGATCGGCGAGCACCTGCGAATTCAGCGCGTTGAGCGCCTGCGGCCGGTTGAGGCGGACGAGGGTTACCGCGTCATGTTGTTCGACGAGGATAGTTTCGGTGGTCATATCGTTACCCCATCGTCGGGATGACAAAGGCGCTGCCGGTATCCCCAACGCCGCCATCGGGCCAGCGGCCGGTCACCGTCTTGCGCTTGGTCCAGAATTGCACGCCTTCCATGCCGTGCTGGCCGATATCGCCGAACGCACTGCGCTTCCAGCCGCCAAAGCTGTGATAGGCGACCGGCACCGGGATCGGCACGTTGATGCCGACCATGCCGACGTTGACGCGCGATGCGAATTCACGCGCCGCATGGCCGTTGCGGGTGAAGATAGCGACGCCATTGCCATATTGGTGGGCGGAAGGCAGCCGCAGCGCTTCTTCAAAATCCGCGGCGCGGACGATCTGCAACACCGGTCCGAAGATTTCTTCCCTGTAGGATTGCATCGCCGGCTTCACATGGTCGAACAACGTCGGGCCGACGAAAAAGCCGCCTTCATGGCCTTGCAGGGTGAAGCCACGGCCATCGACGACGAGCTCGGCACCTTCATCGACACCCATCTGGATATAGGATTCGATCTTCGCCTTGTGCGCGGCGGTGACGACCGGGCCGTAGTCGGCTTCTGGATCGGTCGAGATGCCGATGCGCAACGCGGCGATGGCGGGAATGAGCTTGGCGCGCAATTGTTCGGCGGTTTCGGCGCCCACCGGCACCACCACCGGCAGCGCCATGCAGCGTTCCCCCGCCGAGCCAAAGGCCGCGCCTGCCAGATCGCGCACCACCTGGTCGAGATCGGCATCGGGCATGACGACGGCGTGGTTCTTGGCGCCGCCCATCGCCTGCACGCGCTTGCCGTTCGCCCAGCCGCGCTGCGAGATATAATGCGCCACATCGGACGAACCGACAAAGCTGATCGCGCCGATATCCGGGTGATCAATGATGGCGTCGACCATTTCCTTGTCACCGTTCACCACCGCGAAAATGCCATCGGGCAGCCCGGCCATGCGGAACAATTCACCAAGGCGCACCGGCAACGACGGATCGCGTTCCGAAGGCTTCAGGATGAAGGCATTGCCGGTGGCGATGGCGACGCCGGCCATCCACATCGGGATCATCGCCGGAAAGTTGAACGGCGTGATGCCGGCGCCGATGCCGATCGGCTGGCGATGCGCGTAAATGTCGATGCCGGGGCCGGCGCCATGGGTATATTCACCCTTCAGCACATGCGGGATGCCGCAGCAGAATTCGATGACTTCCAGCCCGCGCTGCACGTCGCCGCGCGAATCGGCGAGCACCTTGCCATGCTCCATCGACAGCATATGGGCGAGGCTGTCCATTTCGGCCTCGACCAGTTCCTTGAACTTGAACATCACCCGCGCCCGGCGTTGCGGGTTGGTCGCCGCCCAGCCCGGTTGCGCGGCACGGGCGGCGGCGACGGCCTGTTCCAGCGTGGCGGCATCCCCCAGTCGGACCTGCGCCTGCACGGTACCGGCGTTGGGATCGAAGACATCGCTGCTGCGGGTGCCGGACGAGACGGACTGGCCGCCGATATAGTGATCGATGATGCGCATTTTGGCCTGTTAAACCCGCGATGCGGCCGGTGCTACCTGTGATTTT
The DNA here is from genome assembly GCA_038208825.1 of Sphingomonadales bacterium. Lineage (GTDB taxonomy): Bacteria > Pseudomonadota > Alphaproteobacteria > Sphingomonadales > Sphingomonadaceae > Sandarakinorhabdus. The sequence continues at coordinate 10,022 of JBBQYI010000034.1, forward strand.
GCCCTAATGCGGGTTTCAGTCGGGCGATTCAGGTGGCCGATTCAGGCGCAGGCGACCCGGGCGCAATCGGCCTCGCCGGTTTCGACCTGTATGGTGGCGTGGCCGATCCCGAAATCATGCTCCAGATCATGCGCCAGCGCCGCCAGCGCCGCGTCGCCGGGGTGGCCTTCGGGCATGACCAGATGCGCGGTGAGCGCGGTGGCCGCGGTGCCCATCGGCCAGATGTGCAGATCATGCACCGCCGCAACACCGGGGCGGCGTTTCAGAAAGGCCGCGACCGCCGCCGAATCGATGCCCGCCGGCACCGCATCAAGCGCCATCGCCATCGATTCGCGCAACAGCCCCCAGGTGCCGCGCACGATTACGGCGACGACGATCAGGCTGAGCGCCGGGTCGATCCAGTTCTGCCCGGTTTTGAGGATGAGGAACCCCGATACCACCACCGCCGCCGAAATGCCGGCATCGGCGAGCATGTGCAGATAGGCGCCGCGAATGTTGACATCACCCTTGCGGCCGCGCGCGAACAAGGCGGCGGTGATGCCGTTGACCAATATGCCGATGGCGGCGACGATCATCACCGTGCCGCCGGGGATGGGTTGCGGGTTGCCCAATCGCTGCGCGGCTTCGATGGCGATGGCACCACAGGCGATGAACAGGAACACCGCATTGGCCAGCGCGGCGAGGATGCCGCTGCGTTTGAGGCCATAGGTGAAGCGGGCGCTGGCCGGGCGGGCCGACAGGCTGATCCCCGCCCAGGCGACGCCCAGCCCGAGCACGTCCGACAGATTATGCCCGGCATCGGCGAGCAGCGCGATGGAGCCGGTGGCCAACCCTGCCCCGGCTTCGGCGACGACATAGGCGAGATTGATGGCGATGCCGATGGCAAAAGCGCGGCCAAAGCCGCCCGCAGGCGCGTGTGCGTGGCCGGGCGAATGGCCGTGGTGATGATCATGGTGGTGGCCGGTCATGGTGCACCGCCCCTAGCATGGTCAGCCGCCGATGCGCGAATGACGAATCAGCCGGTTTCGTCGGTGAAGGTCAGCCCGGCATGGGCCTGCAACCGGTCGACGAGCCTTTGCCCCATGGCGGCGCCCGGCACCCAGATGCCACCCGGCACCTGCGGCGATTGCTGGACAAGACACAATGCGGTTTCGGCGATCAGCTTGGCGGTGGAGGCATAGCCCGGATCCTTGTCGCCATGCACCGCACCGCGCACCTGCCGGCCATCGGCGGCGACACCGACGAACAACAGGTCATAGAATCCGGCTTCGCGCTCGGCCTTGCTCGGGCCTTCGCCGGGCTTTGGCACATTGTCCCCGGTCAGCGACGGAAACTCGGTCTGCGCGCCGGGCTTGATGATCGCCATTTCGTCATAGGTGAAGTTTTCGCCATAAGGATGGCCCTGCAACAGGTTGGACCGATGGACATTCTTGGTGTTGATCGCCGCCATCATGAACGGGCCGACATCGGCGCCGATGTTGTCATCATGGCGGGGCTTGTCGCCGCGCGGCTGTTCGGGGCCCTTGAAACCCGGCGTCAGCGCAAACGGATCGAACAGCACCGCCATCAACGACGGGTTCTTCTGCACCGCCTCCATGGTGGCGCGGCCGCTCGCCGCAGTGCCGCCCGACAGACCGCCGCTCATGTCGCGCACCCGGCCACCGATATAGGGCACCGGTCCGCCGAGATGCTTTTGGGCAAGGCTTTGCGTGTAGAAAACGCCCAGTTCGAAGGGAATCGAATCGAAACCGCAGGAAAACAGGATGCGGGCGCCGCTGGCCTTTGCCGCAGCATCATGGGCGGGAATCATCGCCGCCATCCACGAGGGTTCACCCGACAGATCGAGATAATCGGCGCCGGCGGCGGCGCAGGCGGCGACCAATGGCTCGCCGTAAAGCTGGTACGGCCCGACGGTGGTGATGACCGCCTTGCCACGCCTGGCCATGGCGGTGAGCGACGCCGGATCGGCGGCATCTGCGACGATGAGCGGGGTATCGGCCGCGGCACCGATCAGGTCGCGGACCTCGGCCAGCTTGGCGGCGGAGCGGCCGGACATCGCCCATTTGACGGCGCCGCCATTGCCGTAGCGGGTTTGCAGATGTTCGGCGACAAGGCGGCCGGTGAAGCCGGTGGCGCCATGGACGATGATGTCGAATTCGGCGTCGGGGTTCATGGGAAGATCCTGGCCTGTTGTGGAATTTGGGGGAGTTTAGGCGCAGGGTGGGTGGGCAGAAAGGTAGAAAGTGGTGGGAAGGGCCGCGGCAAAGCCGCGGCTGACGTCAGACGGGTTCGATCGGGGGACCCGATCGCCCCGCTGGCCGGCCTTGTGCGAGTCTGTTGCAAGCTGCGCTTGCTGCCAGCCGCACTGCGGCTGGAGCGGGCGAAGGGATTCGAACCCTCGACTTCAACCTTGGCAAGGTTGCGCTCTACCCCTGAGCTACGCCCGCTCAACCAATGGGGCGGACCCCGTGGCGAGCGGCGCGACTATCACGGCCCCGCCGCGCTGCGCAAGCGCAAAAGTCGCCTGACAAGAACCGACGCGCCTGCACAGGGGCCGCCCAATGTCGCAATGTCGGCGTTTCCGGCCCCGATTGCGCCGCCGCAGCCATGGGTGCGCCAATGCCGGCCCTTGGCAAATCCGCGCCGCTACCCCCATATGGCGCCGGTAACCGAAGCAACAACGAAGAGTCGTCCCTTGGCCAGCCTTGCCACCGCCGCCACCGAAAAAGCCAGCATCGAGGCGTTCCGTCGCGATGTCGTCGATGCGTCGAAGGACGCGCTGGTGCTCGTCGATTTCTGGGCGGAATGGTGTGGGCCGTGCAAGACGCTGACCCCCCTGCTGGAGCGCGTCACCGACGCCTATGCGCCCCGCGTCAAGCTGGTAAAGATCGATGTCGATGCCAACCAGACTTTGGCGTCGCAGTTCCGCATCCAGTCGATCCCCACCGTCTATGCCTTTTTGAACGGCCAGCCGGTGGATGGGTTCCAGGGCGCCTTGGGCGAACGCGAGTTGAAGGCTTTTGTCGAACGGCTGCTGGCCGGGGCGCCGCTGCCCGCCGGCGAAGCCGATGCCGAGGCACAGATTGCCGCGATGATCGAAGCCGCCGACGCCGCCAGCGCATCGGGCGCAAATGATGATGCCGCCGCGATGTTCGGCGCGCTGGTGCGTGAACTGCCAGACCGCGAAGGCCTGGCCGGAAAATACGCGCTGGCGCTGCTGGCGGGGGGCCATGTCGAAGGCGCGGCCGCAGCGCTGGCGGTGGTTGCCGAGGATTCAAAGGATGCAGACGTCGTGCGCGCCCGCGCCGCGCTGGCGCTGGCATCGGCGGCGGCACCGGTGGATGACCTGGCTGGGCTGGAGACGCAGGTTGCGGCCAATCCCGACGATCATGTACTGCGCCTGGAACTCGCCGGTGGCCTGTTGGCGCGCGGTGATCGCGATGCCGCCGCCGATCATCTGCTGCACATCGTTGCCGCCGATCGCAAATGGAATGACGGGGCGGCGCAGGCGATGCTGTTGCAGTTGTTCGAGGCCAATGGCGTCGGCGACCCGTGGAGCATCAAGGTGCGCGCCCGGCTGCGCTCGATCCTGTTTTCATGAGCCGGACACGATGAGTAAGCCGCAATGAGTCAGGCCGCCGAACCCCTGCCCGCCTCCGTGCCGGTGTTTCCGCTGTCCGGCGCGCTGTTGTTGCCGCGCGGCTTGTTGCCGCTCAACATTTTTGAACCGCGCTATCTTGCGATGGTGCGCGATGCCATGGCGGCGAAGGGCGCCGCGCACCGCATCATCGGCATCATCCAACCGCGTTTCGATGGCGATCCGCCGCCGCTGTACGATATCGGCTGCCTCGGCCGGATTTCGGATTTTCGCGAGACCGATGATGGCCGCATGCTGATCGCGCTGACCGGCGTATCGCGGTTCCGCATCCAGGCCGAACTCGATCGCACCACCCTGTATCGGCAGGTGATGGCGGACTATGATGGCTTTGGCGATGATCGCGGCGATCCGCCACCGCTCGCCGTCGCCGCCCGCGCCGGGCTGGAGGATGTGTTGAAGTCCTATCTGGACGGGCAGGGCCTGTCCGCCGATTGGGAAGCGGTGAAGACAGCGGACGATGAATCGCTGGTGACGACGCTGTCCAGCGTCTGCCCTTTCGATCCCGCCGAAAAACAGGCGCTGCTGGAAGCCGAGGACCTTGCCGACCGCGCCGCAACGCTGACCGCGCTGATGACCTTTGCGCAGGGCAGCGACCGCGACGAGCGGCCGACCCTGCAGTGAGCGTGCCTTGGTGAACCCGCCCGAAATCGACCCGAAACTGCTGGCGATTCTGGTCTGCCCGATGACGCGCACACCGCTGCGCCACGACCGGGAACGGCAGGAACTTGTCGCCGACCGGGCCGGGCTTGCCTATCCGGTCCGCGACGGCGTGCCGATCCTGTTGATCGAGGCGGCGCGGGAGTTTCCGCCGGTCGAGTGATGGGCTGGCAAGGGGGCGATGACATGCGGTTATGGACAATCGGGTTGCTGGCGATGGCAATGGGTGGGTCCGCTGCCGCCGCGCCGCCTGTGTCACCAATCGCGCATCACGTCGCCTATGGCCATGATGCCGCCGCCGGAGCCAGCTTCACGCATGGTGGCGTGCGGCTTTACTATGAAATCCATGGCAAGGGTCCGCCGCTGCTGCTGATTCACGGCAATGGTGCCAGCATCGGTTCGATGGCGGCGCAGATCGCGCACTTCCAGGCGCATTATCGCGTCATCAGCATGGACAGCCGCGACCATGGCCAATCGGGTGACAGCCCGGTGCCGCTGACCTTCGAAGCGATGGCCGATGATCTCGCTGCGCTGCTCACCCATGTCGGTGCTGCCAAGGCCGATGTAGTGGGCTGGAGCGATGGCGCGATCGAAGCCCTGTTGCTGGCGCAGCGCCACCCGATGCAGGTGCGCCGGATCGTGGCGATGGCCGGCAATCTGGACCCGTCCGGGCTCGATCCCGCTGTGCTGGCGACGCTTGCGCCCGCAGGCGCGCCAGTGCCCGACAAGGCGACACGCGCCGGTCGCGTGGAGGCACTGGACCAGGACGAACCCCATATCGCGCCCGCGTCGCTCGCAAGCATCACCGCGCCGACCCTGGTCATGGCCGGCGACCATGATGTGATCGGCGATGCCCATACGCTGCTGATCTATCACAGCCTGCCCAATGCCCAGCTGGCGATCCTGCCCGATGCCACGCACATGGTGCCCTATGATGATCCGGCGCGGTTCAACGCGGTGATCGACCGGTTCCTGTCGACCGCCTTTGTCAAGCGCGACCGGATCGGCGACCTGATGAAATCAATCGAGAAAATGCAGGCCGAGGCGAAAGCCGCGCGTTGATTGCCCGCAAATCCTAAACCAGTTCGCCCTTCAACAGCGAAGGCAGGGTGCCGGTTTCGCCGCGCGCTTCGGCCATGAAACGAGCCTTTAGCGGCGGCAGGCGCTCGACACCGGCAAGGCCGATGCGGCGGACCAGCGACGGCAGCCTGCCGGGAATGGCGAACAGCCGGTTCAGGCTGTCAGTGACAGCGCCGACCATCGAGTTGTCCAGCCGCCGCCATGCCGAATAACGGGCGAGCACATCGGGGGCGCCCAGATCCTGCCCGGTGCGCGCCGCCTCCACCAGCACCTGCGCCATGGCGGCGACATCACGGAAACCCATGTTGAGCCCCTGCCCGGCGATCGGGTGGATGCCGTGCGCCGCATCGCCGATCAACAACAGGCGTTCGGCCTGATAGCTGGCAGCGTGGTGATAGCCGAGCGGCCACACCACTTGCGGCGCGATGACCTCCAAATCGCCGAGCGTGCCATCAACGCGCGCCTGGATTTCGGCGGCGAGCGCCTTTGGCCCCAGCTTGCGCGCGCCGGCGGCGGCGCTGGCATCGACCGTCCAGACGATCGCCGATCGCGGCCGACCATCATCGGTATCGATCATCGGCAGCAGCGCCATCGGGCCGGACGGGTAGAACAGCTCGCAAGCGATCTCGCCGTGCGGCTCGCTGTGCGCCACCATGGTGACCAGCGCCGCACTGGGGTATTTCCAGCTCGCCATGCGGATGCCGGCGGCTTCGCGGGTTTGCGATCGGCGGCCATCGGCGGCGATGGCCAGCGGCGCGGTGAATACCCGGCCATCGGCGAGCGTCAGCGTCGCGGCATGGCCATCGCGGACCAGTGACGCGACCGTCGCGGGCGCCAGCAGGGTCACCAACGGCGCCGCGCGCACCGCATCGAGCAGGGCGACGCGCAACAGCCGGTTTTCCACCATGATGCCCAGCGGATCTCCATCTTCGCCGGCGTCGAAATGCAGGAATTGCGGCGCGGTGCCATCGGTGACGCGGATGCCGCGGATGGCGCAGCCGTGCCTGTCGAGCACCTCGCCCAGCCCCAGCGCCCGCAACATCCGCGCCGAGGCGCTGGCGATGGCACTGGCGCGGCCATCAAAGGCCGGCAGGGTGGTGGTATCGAGATCCTGGGCATCGACGACGATGCTGGAAACATCGTGCCGGGCCAGCGCCAGCGCCAGGGTGGAACCGATCAGCCCGCCGCCGATAATGATGACATCTGCGTTCATGACGACGGGGTTAGCGCATCTTGCCGCCGGCCCCAAGCGGACATGATGTCCTGTGCTGATGCGGCCCTGATGCGGCTATCGGCGGGCAGCGCATACTTGACCCCGGACTCCGCGTGCGTCATCGTGCGTCTCGGGGTCCAAAGCGTGAACATATTTGGGCTGTGTTACGGGATTCGCCCGGGTTTCTGACGCCGGGCCGAAGGGGACGATCATGGCGACTCGCGCCGCAGGCGGCGCCGCACGGGCAACATCGGGCGGCGCGGATCGGACCGGTTCCAGGCCGGGGCAGCGCAATGCGCCGCCGCCCGGCCGCATGGCGGCAATCGCGGATGCGGCAAAAGCGGTCATGCGCCGCGCCGGGCTGGGTGCGGCCGGTCTGGCGCTGATGGCGGTCACCGTGGCGCTGGTGGTGGCCATTCTGGGTTATTCATCGCTCGACCCGTCGTTCGACACGGTAACCGGGCGCGCGGCGACCAACCCGCTGGGCGGCATCGGCGCCCATGTCGCCGATTTGATGCTGCAGCTGGTCGGCTGGCCATCGCTGTTGCTGGCCCCGGCGCTGGTGGTCGCCGGGACGCGGCTGTTGCGGGACCGGCCCTGGCCGGCGCGGCGCGCGGCGATTGCGACGCTGGCCGGCGTGCTGGCGCTGGCGGCGGCGGCGGGTGCTGTCGATATGGGCGGCCTTGGCGCGCCGGCCGGGCCGGGCGGCCTGATCGGCATATTGGCCGGCAAGGGCGCCATGGTGCTGGGCGAAACCACATTGCTGGAAGGGGTTTCGGTGGGGCTTTTGCTCGCCGTGCTGCTGATTCCGCTGGGGCTGGTGCTGGTCGGCTGGGGCACCGGCCTGGCCTTTGCCGATATCGCCGGGCTGGCCGGGCTGTTCCGGCGCGGCGACGCGGCGGATGATGCCGATGATGACGCCTATATCGCGGCACCACGCGCCATCCGCCGCACAGCGCCGCGTCAGGATGACGGCGACGGTGATGCCATGGCCGATGTGCAACCCGCCGCGCCGCGCGCCATCGTGGTGGAACCGCAAAGCCGGCCCGCTCCCGGCAAGCGCGGGCAGAAGGAACGCCAATCGGTGCTCGACATGGGCGGCGGCGATATATTGCCCAGCCTGTCGTTGCTGCGCCCGCCGCCGACAGGCCCGGCGCGCAAGATCGACGCCGCCAGCCTTGAACAGAATGCCCGGCTGCTGGAGGGGGTGCTGGAAGATTTCGGCGTGCGTGGCCGCATCGGCGAAGTGCGCCCCGGCCCGGTGGTGACGATGTACGAGCTGGAACCGGCGCCGGGCATCAAGGCATCGCGAGTGATCGGCCTGGCCGATGATATCGCGCGGTCGATGTCGGCATTGTCGGCGCGCGTCGCGGTGGTGCCGGGCAAGAATGTCATCGGCATCGAACTGCCCAACCTGACGCGTGAGATGGTCAGCCTGTCGGAATTGCTGGGATCGCAGGCGTTCGAAGATCGGTCGGCAACGCTGCCGCTGATCCTGGGCAAGGATATTTCGGGTGAGCCGGTAATCGCCGATCTGGCGCCGATGCCGCATTTGCTCATCGCCGGCACCACCGGATCGGGCAAATCCGTCGGGCTCAACGCCATGATCCTGTCGCTGCTGTTCCGGCTGACGCCGGCGCAGTGCCGGCTCATCATGATCGATCCCAAGATGCTGGAACTGAAGACCTATGACGGGATTCCGCATCTGTTGTCGCCGGTGGTTACCGATCCGCCCAAGGCCATCCGCGCGCTGAAATGGGCGGTGGAGCAGATGGAGGACCGGTATCGCCAGATGTCGGCGATCAACGTGCGCAGCCTCGCCAATTTCAACCAGAAGGTGACCGAAGCACGGGCGGCCGGCAAACCGTTCATCCGCCGCGTACAGACCGGTTGGGACCCCGAAACCGAATTGCCGATCATCGAAGAGGAAGTGCTCGACCTCGATACCCTGCCGCTGATCGTCATCGTCGTCGATGAACTCGCTGACCTGATGATGACGGCGGGCAAGGAAGTCGAATTCCTTATCCAGCGGCTGGCGCAAAAGGCGCGGGCCGCGGGCATCCACCTGATCATGGCGACGCAGCGTCCGTCGGTGGATGTCATCACCGGCGTCATCAAGGCCAATCTGCCGACGCGCATCAGCTTTCAGGTGACCAGCAAGATCGACAGCCGCACCATTTTGGGCGAGCAGGGCGCCGAACAATTGCTGGGCAAGGGCGACATGCTGTGGATGTCGGGCGGCAAGCAATTGACCCGCGTGCATGGCCCCTTCGTCACCGATGACGAGGTGGAGGCGGTGGCCGAACATTGGCGGCGGCAGGGCATGCCCAGCTATGTCGATGCGGTCACCGAAGACCCCACCGACATCGACGGACAATGGGGGCTGGAAGGCGGGCTTGGCGGCGGCGGTGGCGGTGGCGGGCGCAGTGGCAGCGGTGGCGCGGCGGCCGATGATGAAGCCGGTAATTACGCCAGGGCCATCGACATCATCGCCCAGGCGCAAAAGGCCTCGACCAGTTATCTGCAGCGGCAATTGCGCGTCGGCTACAACAATGCCGCGCGATTGATCGAACAGATGGAGCAGGACGGCTTTGTTTCAAAACCCGATCATGTCGGCCGCCGCGAAGTGCTGATCGACGAGAATGGGCAGCGGCGGTAGCGGCATCGGCCTTGGGGCGGGGACGGTTTCCCGCCCCTGGGGTCAGTTCGCCCTGAGGAAAAGCGCGACCGTCAGCGCGACACCGATGACGATGACGCCGGTCTTGATGACGCGTTCGGGCAGCACCTTCAGTGCGCGGGCGCCGAGATAACCACCGGCCATGGCGCCGGTGCCGATGACCAGGGCGTGCAGCCAGGCGACCTTGCCCGACACCGCGAACACCGCCGCCGCCGACAGGTTGGCAAGCGACAACAGCACATTCTTGGTGCCCGCCGCGTTGCGCACCGGCATCCGCGCCAAGGTGAGCGCCGCCAGCGTCATGATGCCGGCGCCGCCACCAAAAAAGCCGCCGTACAGTGCGATGACCGACTGGATGAGCGCCGAAACCCAGGCGGGGGGCGGCGCGCTGCTGGCCTTTGGCTTTGGCCCATAGGTCGACCAGGCGAACAGGCCGGTCGCGGCCAGCACCAGCCACGGCACCATCACCGAAAAGGTGCGGGCGGGCGTGTAGAGCAGCAGCACGGCGCCGCCGATGCCCCCTATGAAGCTGATGATCGCCAGCGTGCGGAAAGACAGCCGCTCGGCACCCGCCACCAGCGAGCGGCCGGCCCAGCCGGTGGTGATCTGGCCGGGGAACAGCGCCATTGTCGAGGTGATGTTGGCAAGTTTGGGGTCCAGCCCCGCCGCGATCAAAGCTGGCAGGGTGATGAACGAGCCGCCGCCGGCAAGGGCGTTCTGGGTGCCGGCCCAAAGCCCGGCGGCAAACAGCAAAAGCATCATGGTCATGGTGCGCCGTGCTTTTGACCGGATTGGCGGCGCGCGCAAGCCGGGGTGGTGCCGGCACGCTGCCAGGTCGATACATGCGTCATGCTGCGTTGCGGCAGATTCCGCAGCGAATCACCCGGTGAAGCCCTCGATTCAACGCGTTCTGGCGAGTCTCGGCCTTTGCACCGGCGGCAAATCAGGATAGTTTGCCCGCGCCATGCAAAAATCGCGCCAATTGGATAATCAATCGGCTATGGGGCATGGCGGGAGCCTGAAAGAACCACGATGGCCGATATCGACCTGATGACAGGCACGCCAGCTGGCGCCGAATCCGCTGCATTGGTGGCGGCGCGGGCGCTGGCGCATGAAGGCGTGGCGCGCGGCCTGTCGGTGGACGGCATCGGCAAACGCTATGACAAGCGCGTCGTGCTGCGCGACGTATCGCTGTCGGTGCGGCGCGGTGAAGTCGTCGGGCTGCTCGGCCCCAATGGCGCCGGCAAGACGACGTGTTTCTATTCGATCATGGGCCTCGCCATGCCCGATTCAGGGCGAATCCTGCTCGATGGCCACGACATTACCGGCCTGCCGATGTACCGCCGCGCCGCGCTGGGGCTTGGCTATCTGCCGCAGGAAACCTCGATCTTTCGCGGCATGACCGTCGAACAGAATATTCTTGCGGTGCTGGAGGTTTCGGAACCCGACAAGGTGGCGCGGGCGGCGCGGCTGGAATCGCTGCTGGGTGAATTCAACATCACCCGGCTGCGCGATGCGCCGGCGATGGCGCTGTCGGGCGGTGAACGCCGGCGCTGCGAAATCGCCCGGGCGCTGGCGGCCAACCCGTCGATCATGCTGCTCGATGAACCGTTTGCCGGCATCGATCCCATTTCCATCGCCGATATCCGCGCGCTGGTGGTGCAATTGCGCGATCGCGATATCGGCGTGCTGATCACGGATCACAACGTCCGCGAAACCCTGGAAATCGTCGATCGCGCCTGCATCATCTATGATGGCCGCGTGTTGTTCGAAGGCACGCCACAGGCGCTGGTCGCCGATGAAACCGTGCGCCGAGTCTATCTCGGCGAGGATTTCAGCCTCTAGACCTTATGGCTCTTGGTCCCCGCCTCGAGCTGCGCCAATCGCAACAGCTGGTGATGACACCGCAGTTGCAACTGGCGATCAAGCTGCTGGCGCTGACCAATGTCGAGCTTGAAGCCTATATCGGCGAGGAACTGGACAAGAACCCGCTGCTCAGCACCGGCGATGGATCGGATGCGGTGGAAACGCCGACGACACCGGACGTTGCCGTCGCCGACCCCAGTGCCAGCGGGCTTGATCAGCTGCTTGGCGGCGGCGCAGCGACGGGCAATGAAACGCCGCTCGATGTCGATTATACCGGGGAAACCTTTCACCATGACAGCGCCGGAGACAGCGCCGATTGGGGGGCGCCGGCCAGCGGCGGCGCGGGCGAGGACACGGATTTCGAAAGTTTCGCCGCCGCCGGGGCGTCGCTAGCCGAAGTGCTGTCGGCGCAGGCCAGCGCTGCCTTTGACGGCACCGACCTGATCATCGCGCGGCATATCATCGATCTGATCGACGATGCCGGTTATCTTGGCGAACCGATCGAAGATATCGCCGACCGGCTGGGCCTTGAACCGCCGGTGGTCGAGGCGGTGCTGGCGGTCATTCACCGCTTTGAACCGACCGGCGTCGGCGCGCGCAACCTTGCCGAATGTTTGCGCCTGCAGGCGCAGGAGGCGGATAGATGCGACCCGGCGATGGCGGCGCTGCTCGCCAATCTGGAAATGGTGGCGCGCGGCGACCTTGCCGGGCTGGTCCGCGCCTGCAAGGTCGACCGCGAGGACGTGGCCGACATGATCCGCGAGTTGCGCCAATATGATCCGAAGCCTGGCCTGCGCTATGGCGGCGAAGGTGCCAGCCCGGTCATTGCCGATGTGTTCGTGTTGCGCGGCGACGATGGCGAATGGCGCATCGAACTGAACCAGGCGACGCTGCCGCGGCTGTTGATCGACCGCGAATATCAGGCGGTGCTGGAGGCGGGCGCCGGGCCAGGGGACAAGGCAACCAACAATTTCCTCAACGAATGCGTGCACAGCGCCAACTGGCTGTTGAAGGCGCTGGACCAGCGGGCGCGCACCATTGTCCGGGTGTCGACCGAGCTGGTGAAACAGCAGCGCGGTTTTTTCGAACATGGCGTCGGGCAATTGAAGCCGCTGACACTGCGCACCATCGCCGATGCCATCGAAATGCACGAATCGACCGTCAGCCGGGTGACATCGAACAAATATCTGCAATGCGAGCGCGGGTTGTTCGAACTTCGGTATTTCTTCACCAGCGGAGTCGGATCATCGGATGGCGGCGATGCATCATCGGCGTTGGCGGTGAAGGATCGCATCGCCCGGCTGATCGCGGCGGAAAGCGATGATACGCTGTCGGATGACCGGCTGGTCGAAATCTTGCGCGGCGAAGGCTTTGATATCGCGCGGCGCACCGTTGCCAAATATCGCGAGGCGCTGGGGCTGGGATCGAGTGTGGCACGGCGGCGGGCGCGGTTGCTGGCGGCAGCGTGAATCGGCCGGCGTGAGCGACGGGCTGGAATCACAGGGGGCAAATGTGACGCAGGCAACCGGTTTCGACAGGCGCGCGATGATGGCGGCGGCGCTTGCCATCGGTGCGGCGCCCGCCACGGCGCGGGCCGCCCAAGCCGCCATGCCCACACCGGCCGCCGACATCGCGCGGGATACCGCCTATTGGGCAGCCTATGGCGAATTGTTCGATCGGCCACAGGGGATCATCCAGCTCGAACACGGCTATTTTGGTGCGATGGCCAAGCCGGTGCGCGATGCGCGGGCGGCATGGGAAGAGCGCGTCAACCGCGACACCGCCTGGTACACGCGCGGCGCGTTCGAGGACGATCTGGCGGGGGTGAGGGCGGCGGCGGCGGCAAGCCTGGGCGTATCGCCCGACGAAATCGCCTTCAGCCGCAACGCTTCGGAAGCGATGCAGGTGATGATCGGCGGCTATCATCGGCTGGCGCCGGGAGATGCGGTGCTGATTTCCGATCTCGATTACAACGCCATGCAGGACGCCATGCGCTGGCTGGCCGAACGGCGCGGCGTAAAGGTGGTGCAGATCACCATTCCCGAACCGGCCAGCCATGCCGCGATCCTTGATCTTTATGCACGCGCCTTTGCCGATACGCCGCGGCTGAAACTGGCGCTGGTCACCCATGTCACCCACCGCACCGGGCTGATGATGCCGGTGGCGGCGATCACCGCGCTGGCCAAATCGGCGGGTGTCGATGTGCTGGTCGATTCGGCGCAGGCCTGGGGGCTGACGCCATTTACCCTGCCCGAACTCGGTGCCGATTTTATCGGGCTGAACGGCCATAAATGGATCGGCGCACCGGTGGGTGTCGGCATCGTCTATATCCGGCGCGAACGGCTGGATGCGATCGCGCCATTCATGGGGGCGCCGGAAACGCCGCGCCGGCCCATCGAATCACGGCTGCACCCCGGCACCATAAACTTTGCCAATTGGCTGGCGCTGGGCGACGCGCTGAAAATGCACAATGCCATCGGCACGGCGGCGAAATCGACACGGCAACTGTATCTGCGCGATACCTGGGTCAAGCCCTTGCTGGACGATCCGCGCATCGAGATTCTGACACCGGAGGACCGGCGGCTGTACGCCGGCAGCACGGCGTTCCGGTTGAAGGGCAAGACAACGATGGCCGAAAATACTGCCATCACCAGGGCGTTGCTGGCCGACCATCGCATCATGACGGTGCCCCGCGAAGGCGCGGCGCGCGGCGCCTGTGTGCGCATCACCCCGGCGCCATTCACCACCGAAGCCGAACTGGCGGCGCTGGTTTCGGCGATCAGGACGCTGGCCGGCTGAACCGGCGCGTGCCGACGCGCCGGCACGCCGCCGCGGCAATCCCGGGCTTCACCGCAGGTTCAACTGTGGTAGGACACCCCTTGCCCATGCGCCTGTTCCGCCCCCCTGCCGCGCTTATCGGCGCCCCGGTCGTCGCGCTGGCCGTCGCTCTCAGCCTTGTCATGCCGGGGCTGGAACCCGCGGCGCAGGCCCAATCGATCCTGCGCGATGCCGAAACCGAATCATTCTTTCGCGACATTTCAAAGGACATGATCGTTTCGGCCGGGCTCGATCCCCGGTCGGTGCAGATCGTGCTGGTCGGTGACAAATCGATCAACGCCTTTGTCACCGGTGGCCAGAATGTCTTCATCCATTCGGGGTTGATCGCGGCGGCGGACAATGTCGGCGAATTGCAGGGTGTTATCGCCCATGAACTCGGCCATATCGCCGGTGGCCATAATGTGCGTTTCAACGAAGGCGCCGGGCCGGCCACCAACATCTCGCTGCTGTCGCTGCTGGGTGCCGCCGCGCTGATCGCCGCGGGGGCGGGGGAGGCCGGCTTTGCCGTACTGGGGCTGGGCACGGCTGCGGCGCAGGGCAAATTCCTGTCCTTCACCCGCGATCAGGAAAGCCGGGCGGACCAGGCCGGGGCGCTGTATCTCAGCAAGGCCGGCATTTCGGGGCGCGGCTCGATTTCGTTCTTTCAGAAACTGCAGGGCCAGGAATTCCGCCTCGCCATCCCGCAGGACAATGAATACGCCCGCACCCACCCGCTTTCGAGCACCCGCGTCGCCAATCTGGAGGCGGTGTACAGCAAGGACCCGGCGTGGAACCGGCCGGACAGTGCCGCGCTGAACGCGCGGTTCCTGCGCATCAAGGGCAAGCTGATCGGCTTTGTCGAAGATCCCAAACGGGTCATGCAGGTGTACCCGGAAAGCGACAATTCGGTGCCGGCGCACTATGCCCGCGCCTATGCCTGGCACCGGTCCGCCTATGTCGTGCAGGCGACCAATGAAGCCGATGCGCTGTTGAAGACCAACGCACATGATCCGTTCTTCCTTGAACTGAAGGGACAGATCCTGCTCGAATCGGGCAAGGTCGCCGAAGCCATTCCGGTGCTGCGCGAGGCGGTGAAGAACGCCCCCGACCAGCCGCTGATCATGACGCTGCTGGGCCACGCCCTGATATCGACGGATGACAAGGCGGATTTTGCCGAGGCCGAGCCCCTGTTGAAAAAGGCCATCGCGCGCGATCGGGAAAACCCTTTTGCCTGGTATCAGCTTGGTGTCATCTATGATCGCACCGGTGACCAGCCGCGCGCCGCGCTGGCCGCCGCCGAACGCTACAGCCTTGAAGACAACCCAAGGGGCGCCGCCGCCAACGCCCGGCTGGCGCTGGCCGGGCTGTCCAAGGGAACGCCCGACTGGATCCGCGCCGAAGATATTTCGCTGGTCGCCGGCGACCGGCTCGACAAGAAGAAACGCCGATGATCACGGAAAAACTGACATTGTTTTTGGAGAAGCGCGTGCGGGCGATCTGGTTGGTGGCGGCGGTTGTGGCGGCCGGTGCGGGCGGTGCCGTGCTGGCGGCAGGGCCGGCGGCAGTTGGCAGCAACGACAAGGCGGCGATCGAAAAGATCGTGCGTGACTATATCCTGTCCCACCCGGAAATCATCCCCGAAGCGATGAACCGGATGCAGTCGCGCGAAGTCACCAAGCTGCTCGCCAGCAACCGCAAGGAGATCGAAACGCCGTTCCCGGGGGCCGAAACCGGCAACCCCAAGGGTGATGTGTCGGTGGTGGTGTTTTTCGATTTCGCCTGCCCCTATTGCAAACAGGCGCACCAGGATGTGGCCAAGCTTGCGGCAGAAGATAAAGGCGTGCGGGTGGTCTATCGCGATTTCCCGGTGCTGTCGCCGGCCAGTGACGAGGCAGCGATGGCGGCGCTTTCGGCGGCGCAGCAGGGCAAATATGTCAAATTCCATAACGCCATGTTCGAAACGCCGGGCAAGGTGGCGCACGAACGCACCGTCGCCATCGTGCGTGAGGCCGGGCTGAATGAAGTGCGGACCGCGCATGATCTGGAAGCACCGGCGCTGAAGGCGGAAATCACCAGGAATCTCGATCTGGGCCGCGCGCTGGGGCTGACCGGCACACCCAGCTATGTGATCGGCGATCGCATCCTGGCCGGCGCCGTCGGCTATGCAAAGCTGAAGGAAGCCGTAGCAGAGGCACGGCAGGCACGGGCCGGATGAAGCCGGCGGGCGGTTCTGGCGGGGCGCAGGGCGGTGCCGGAAAAGGCCCGGCAAACGATGGCAGCCGGCTGGATGTCGCCATGGTACTTAAGCGCAGCATGGAGGCATTCGGCCGCGACATTGGCGGCGTGCTGATCGCCGGCGTTGCCCTCGTCATCATCCCCGGCCTGTTGAGCCGCGTTTTGGCCATCGACCATGCCAGCGACAATGGTTGGGGCACGCTGGTCATGACGCTGCGCGGCGTCTGCGCCATGTTGTATGTCGCGCTGGTCAGCTGGGGCGTCGTCGCCCGGCTGCGCGGCCGGGCGCTGGCACCAAAGGCGTTCGTGGCCGAAGGGTTGCGCCGCGCCCAGCCGGGGTTGCAGGTGGCGTTGCTGGCCGGGGCCGGGGTGTTCGCCGGGCTGATCATCCATCTGTTTGCCCAGCATGGCACGCTGGCCGGCTGGATGCTCGATTCAATGCTGTTGACCGCCGGGCTGATCGCCGTGTGCGTCGCCATGCCGGTGGTGCCGGTGGCGGTCGTCGAACGGCTGGGGCCGCTGGCCGCCTTCCGCCGCGCCGCCGCGCTGACCGAAGGCAACCGCAACCGCATCCTGGTGGTGGCCTTGCTGGTGGCGCTGACACTGGCGCCGACGGGCGTGTTGCTGGCCGGCATTGCCTGGCCCACTGGGCTTGGCCGGCTGGCGATGGCGCTGTTCGAACTGATCGCCTTCAGCCTGATCGCGACGGTGCCGGCGGTGGTCTATGCCGGCCTGCGGGGCGAAGCATGATCGCGGTGACGGGCGGTTGCGCCTGCGGTGCAGTGCGATACCGGGCGCGGATCGACCCCGATGGATATTGGTGCCATTGCCGCATGTGCCAGCGCGCCATGGGCAATGTCGCTGCGGCCTTTGTCAATGCGATGAAGGCAGATGTCGAATGGACAAAGGGCGCGCCGGTGGAATGGCAATCGTCCACCATCGGCCGGCGCGGGCATTGCGCCACCTGCGGCACGCCGTTGACTTTTCACTATCCCGACAGCGACCGCATGGACCTGACGGTCGGCAGCCTCGATGATCCGGCGGCGGTGCGGCTGACCAGCCATTTCGGCGTCGAAAGCCGTGTGCCGGGCTGGATACCGGCGGATGCGCTGCCGGAAACCAACGCCGACAGCTATCAACCGCTGCAGGACCGCTGGGCGGGGAAAAGGCATGGCCCGGAATGACGCACCAGATGACGCCCGACCATGACGCCTTTCTGTCGTTCGATGGCACCCGCATCGCCTTTGTGACGCTGGGCAAGGGGCCGGCGGTGCTGTTGCTGCACGGGCTGTTCAGCTCGGCAAAGATGAACTGGCTGCGCTATGGCGCGGCGGCGGAGATTGCCGGGGCCGGGTTCCGGGTGATCATGCCGGACTTGCGCGCCCATGGCGACAGCGCGGCACCGCACGATGCCGCCGCCTATCCGCCCGATGTGCTGGCGATGGATATCGAGGCGCTGGTCCGCCACCTTGAACTGCGTGATTTCGATCTCGGCGGCTATTCGATGGGCGCGCGCACGGCGGTGCGGCTGCTGGTGCGCGGCATGCGGCCGGCGCGGCTGGTGCTGGGCGGCATGGGCCTTGCCGGGTTGATCGGCGGGGAAGACCGGGCGGGTTTCTTCCTGAATGTCATCGCCGGGGTCGCTGAACACGGCGGCAAGGGCTTTGCCGCGGGCAGTGCAGAGGCTGCGGCGGCCGCCTTCATGGTGCAGAACAAGATCGACGGCGCGGCCGTGGCCCATGTCCTGCGGTCGCAGGTCCACACGCCCGAAGCGACGCTGCGGGCGCTCGATACGCCGACGCTGGTGGTGTGCGGGGCGAGCGACCAGGATAATGGCTCGGCGGCCGATCTTGCCATGGCGCTGCCCAACGCAGCCTATGCGGCAATTCCCGGCAACCATATGAACGCGGTGACGAAACCCGATTTCGGTGCGGCGATCGCCGCGTGGCTCCAGCACCGGGCCTGACGCCGCTACTGCTCATTTTGCGGCGTTGCAGGGCGGGTGAAAACCGCCGAACAAGAGCTTGTCACAGGATTGTCATGGGCGGCAGCGAGCCGGGCAGCAGACCCGCAGGCCGCGATGGATGGGGAGGATGATGACGGCACCGCCGTTCACGAACGCATTGCTGCAACCCGATCCGGCGCGGATCGATGCGGCATGGATGACGGCGGCGCTGCGCCACGCCGGGGTGCTGGGCGCTGCACAGGTGGCGGCGATGGTGGTGACGCCGGTCGGCAACGGGCTGGTGGCCGATTGTTTCCGCTTTGCGCTCGACTATGATCGGGCGGCACCGGGCGCCCCCGCCAGCGTCATCGGCAAATTCCCGGCAAAGGACCCGACCAGCCGCAAATCCGGCACTGACCATGTGCTGTACCTGCGCGAAGTTTCCTTCTACCGCGATCTCGCCGCCAGCGTCGCCATCCACACGCCCCGCGCCTATGTCGCCGAAATCGACCCCGAAACCGATGATTTCACGCTCATCCTCGCCGATCTGGCGCCGGCGCGGCAGGGGGATCAGCTCGCCGGCTGCTCGCTGGCCGATGCCGACGTGGCGATGGACGAGGCCGCCGCCCTGCACGCACCGCGCTGGGGCGATGCAGCGCTGAACGGGCTGGCATGGCTACACAGCCGGCCAGCCGCGCTGACCCCGATGGTCGACACCATGCTGCCCCATGTCATCGCGGCGTTTCGCGACCGGTATCAGGGCGCCATCGAGCCGGAATTCATGGATCTTGTCGAACGCCTGCCCGCTGCGCTGATGACCATGCGCGGCGATACGGCGACCCCGCGCACGGTCATCCACGCCGATTTCCGGCTGGACAACATCATGTTTGACGTCAATGGCGGCGCGCGGCCGATGGCGACGCTGGATTGGCAGACGGTGACCATCGGGCCGGGGGCGAGCGATGTCGCCTATTTCCTCTCTGCCGGCATCGACCCGGCGGAGCGGCGGCTGCATGAGGACGCACTGGTCCGCAGGTATCACACAGCGCTGCTGGCGCGCGGCGTCACCGGCTATGGCTGGGACCAATGCTGGCGGGATTATCGCCGCTTCACGCTGCACGGCATATTGATGGGCGTGTTCTCCTCCATGTCGGTGGAACGCACCGAACGCGGCGACGCCCTGTTCCTCAAAATGACCCGCGGTGCCTGCGCACAGGCGCTGGACCTGGGGAGCTTCGGGTTCTGGGAGGGGTAGGTGTCACAATTACCCCTCTCCCGAGAGTGAGGGAGGGGCAGTCGTATCCCCGCGCAGCACGTCGTTCATGGCAGCCAATATCGAAACAAGCTGGCGTCAGGACCGATCAGCGCCCCGCCGCCATCGCCAGCCGCGACGTCAGCAGACGCCAGAACAGCCGGGGCGGAAATCCGAGATACACTGGCAGGTCTGTGGGCAGGGGCAATTCGCTGTGGCGGCTGGCAACCTTGGATCTCAGTTCCAGCGGTGGCACGTCGCTGGTGAAGCGCAGCCGATAGGCCGACACTCAATGGCCGGGGCCGAATTTCAGCAACATGCCGGTGTTGCAGCAGGTGGCGACAAATCGCTGGGTTGGCGCTGCGTCGTGCAACCGATGCCCGTGCAGCAGCACGGCCCCTGCCACACAGGTGAAGCGGTCGTCGCGGTAAGTGAGATAGGGCGTCCGGCTATCGTCATCGCGCACCGGTGGTGCTTGTGGAAGCGCTTCGATCTGCTGGCCGCCGGCCTGGCAATCCTGGCAATAGCAGATGGCGGAAATGATCGGCGCACCCCGCCTCGCAGCGGACCTGCCCGCATCGGCAACGCGATTCCCGGACGATCTGTGCCATGCCGCGCTCCGTTCCGGTCTGCCGGCCCGATGACGCCGCTGTGTGTGCGGCGTCACCCGGCCGATATTGCCTGCCTATTTCGCGAAGTGATGCTCATAGGCCGGCAAGGTCAGGAACGGCTCCAGCCGGTCGGCGAGCACCAGCGTGCGGAAGATGTCGGCGGCTTCGGCATATTTACCGCTGGCGAAGAAATTGTCGCCAACCTGCGCCTTCCACACCGCCAGCTGTTCATCCGTCACCCGGTCGATCAGCGCCGCGTCCACCGTTTCGCCGCTGTCCAGCGTCACGTCCGACACCCGCCATTGCCACAATTGCGTGCGGCTGATCTCGGCGGTGGCGGCATCCTCCATCAGATTGTGCAGCGGCACGGCGCCCTGCCCGCGCAGCCAGGCGGCGA